>CAZVTR010000034.1:0-25858 GCA_964630305.1 uncultured Treponemataceae bacterium
CGATACTTAATGAAGTACTTACCGTAACCAATGAAGACGCAAAAGAAACAGCAAGAAGTCTTGCGCGAAATGAATCAATTACCGCAGGAATTAGCAGCGGAGCAAATGTGTGGGCAGCACGAAAACTTGCATCCTGCCCCGAGCTAAGTGGTAAAACCATTGTAACAATTATTTGCGATACAGGTGAACGCTACTTATCTACAGGCTTGTTCGTTTGAGCTAGCATCAGATTCTGTTCGAGTATATCCATTATACGAGACAATAGCAGAAAGTTCACGGCGTTTTTTTTCGGGTATCTGAAAATTCTCTACAGGATACCCAACAGCAATCAGTAATGGAATCTGCTTTGCTTTTGGAACACCAAGTGCCTTTTTTGCGCGCTTTTCATCGAACCAGCCCAGTATACATGTTCCGATGCCTCGTTCAACAGCTGCAAGGCAAAAATTTTCTACAGCCATTCCAATATCAAGATGCTTATAGCCATGTCCTTTTATAAAGCCGCCAATACTTGCAGCTAGTTTAGCCGTTTCCTCTACTACAGCAATAATAACGGGGGCTTGCCGCACAAAAACATTGATTGGGACAGGATTCCCCACTGCAGCTTCCCGCATTTCAGCGAGGAGCCTTTCTTCATCAACAACTACAAAATGCCAGGGTTGAGAGTTACATGCCGATGGCGCAAGCCGCGCAGCTTCAAGACATGCCTCGAGTTCTTTTCGAGAAACAGGCTGTGCACTGAATTTGCGCACACTACAGCGTCTTTTAACCAATTTTAAGAATTCCATAAGAGATATAGTATGCATTAGCCAAATGAAGGTCAATACATGAGCTTGTCCAAAATTCATATTATATTTACAATACTACTGTGGAACCTCAAAAACGAAGAGACCATACAGCAGCGATAATTGAAGCTGCTGTACAGCAGGCAAAACCATCAAACCTTCTCAAGCGCAGTCTCTATATCCAAAACGGTAAACTTTGTGCTACCACAGAACAGCTTACCAAAGCATACGATCTAACGAGGTACCAGCGGTTGCTCGTTACCGGTTTCGGGAAAGCCAGCGCTGCTTCAGCAAATATTATTGAATCACTCTTAGGAGACTATGTATCTGGAGGGCTTGTTGCAGTAAACAAACCTAACGCTGTTCCGCTTAGCAAAATACACTGTGTTTACGGCTCTCATCCAATTCCAGATCTTTCCAGTATTGAAGCATCGAAAGCACTGCTCAATTTTGCACGACAATGCAATGAAAACACTCTTGTTATCAATCTTATCTCAGGAGGCGGCTCATCAATATTATGTGCGCCTTACACTGATGCAATGCATCGCATCACGCTTGAAGAAAAAGCGTTTATTACAAAAAAATTACTCTCATGCGGGGCTACTATTAAAGAGATAAATGCCGTGCGCAAACATCTCTCAATGATAAAAGGCGGGAATCTGGCAAAGGTCTTCTATCCAGCAGAAGTGCTCTCACTCATTATTTCTGATGTTATAGGCGATGATATCAGCACTATTGCGTCAGGACCGACAGCGCCCGATCCCACAACATGGGTAGACGCATTCGGAATACTTCAAAAATATGAACTCATACCCGAAACGCCTCAATCGATTATTCGGCTCTTCCATCATGGATTAAGGGGCCTTGTTCCAGACACGCCCAAAGAAGGTGATATAATTTTTTCAAAAAACACAAACTTTATTATTGGCTCTAACCGGCTTGCCTGCACATATGCCATTGACACTGCAAAACAGCTCGGCTACCGAACGCTCTACCTTGGTTCGAGAATTTCGGGAGATGTACACAAAGAAGCGCGAGCATTCTGGCGCATAGTGGTGCAGTATGCAAAACAGATAGGACATGAGACACAGCCGCTTTGTATAATTGCAGGCGGTGAACCAACTGTCGAAGTGACAGGAACTGGGAAAGGTGGCCGGGCGCAGGAGTTCGCACTAACATTTCTTA
Organism: uncultured Treponemataceae bacterium; assembly: GCA_964630305.1. GTDB lineage: Bacteria > Spirochaetota > Spirochaetia > Treponematales > UBA12059 > JAKPPT01. The sequence continues at coordinate 1,968 of CAZVTR010000034.1, forward strand.
ACGAGATGGTTTCAGCGCCAGAAGAACTCGTTAATAAAATAAGCCTCCTTACCGTAGCAACTGACGGCATTGACGGGATAACTGATGCCGCAGGCGCTTTTGCAGACAGCAGCACAATAAAAACAATGAAGCAAATCGGCCTTGAACCAATTCAGTTTATTAAACATAACGATTCTTATTCATTTTTTAAAAACTGTAAAAGTTTATATATAAGCGGGGCAACAGGGACTAATGTCAATGATATTTACCTTGCGCTGATTGGCTAATTATTTTCTGTATAACTTTGTTATTACAAACTTATCTTTTTACAAACCATATACAGTAAGTCAGCCAAATTAAATTACAACAATGGTGCAAACCTTAATATCATGCTCCTCTGCAGGAACAGTATCAACAAGCTGAAGCTCTAAACCTACCCCAGCTAAAAACGGCATAGGTTTTTGCAGCTGCTGTGCTATTACTAATAGTTTTCCGAGATAGCGGTCATAAAACCCTTTTCCCCTGCCGAGCCTTCGTCCCATTTTATCATACGCTAAACCTGGTACAACAATGAGGGATGGTTCCTGAATAAACAGCTCAGGTCTTACAGGCACAAGCTCGCTTGGGGGGACAGGTATGTTCCATGCATCTTTGGGCCATGTAGTCCAATCAGTTTGGATTAAAACAAATTCAATATCAGAGCCATCAATACGAGGCACATACACGTTCTTATTTTGTTTTAGCGCTTCTGTTATGAGCGGCGTGGTATCAAGCTCATCTGGCATCGATAAAAAGGCACAAATATGAATGCTCGATTTCCATACTGGAATTTCCTGAACTTTTTTTGCAAGCAATGACCCCAAACGATTTTTGTCTGCTGACGAACATGAAGCCCAAAAAGATTTAAGTGAGGCTCTAATAGACTTTCTGAGTTCTTTTTTTGCTTGATATAAAGGTTCGTTATCTTGTATCATCGGCATTATTATTTGTTACTATACATGCTTAAGAAAAGCAGGCGCTACGTTCCAATTTTCTCCGTTATCAGTTTTTACAGATATAGTCTTTTTATTGAGCTTGACTATTATACCCTTTTGTTCTTTACCAAATGTATCAATAAAGCATACCCGCTCACCAATATTGAACCTTGACATTTGTGTAGTACTTTTTTGCTGTGCTAAAAGTTTTAACCGTTCCACAACCAACCTGTTGAGGTAAAGCAATTCTTTTTCATCGAGAGTTTTGATAAATTCTTCAATGTTTCTTATATCAGGTGTTTCCATAACACAGTAACCCTTACTCACCGGTTGTATTTGTTGTTTCAATTGTATCAATAAAGCACAACTCTTATAACTTATATGATCCGCCTGACTGCATAATAATATTTTCTTGCGCGTTATTACAAGTGCTCTAAATATTTCTGTTTTTCCTGATACATGCGCGTATCAGCCACTGAAAGTAATTTTTCGCAGGTAACTCCATCTTCCGGATACGCTGCTATACCGATACTCACACTTATATGCATTTCTGTTGATTTATAAACAAATGGTTCATTGACAAGCTTATATACTTTTTGAAGCAATTCTTCGCTAGTAAAACCAGTGCCAACATTATTGAGCAGCAAAGCAAATTCATCACCGCCAAAACGTGCTACAATGTCGCTTTTACGGAAATGAGGCACGAGTCGTATCCCTAATTCTTTAAGCACTTCATCACCGGCAGTATGACCAAATTTATCATTTATTTGCTTGAAGCCATTAAGATCAAGCATAGCAACTATAAACCGCTCATTGTGTCGTTCTGCAATACTGATACTAGCATTCATACGATCTAGTAAATATGCCCGATTAGGAAGACCAGTGAGATAATCATGCGATGCTTTTTCATCTAGCAGTAATTGTGTTTTAGCAATAATAAATGCAAAGAATCCGAACAGCACAGAAATACTTCCCCACAATAACCAATGGAAAACTATATACCTACTCATTTTCTTCATGATCTGTATTGATCGAGCACCTAATTCCCAGACACCAATGGGAAGTGTTACTTCAGACCGTATCACTTTCTGAGTAATCAAATCAGGATTTCCGTAAATCATTGAACCTGAGGCTGCATCTCGTATTGCAATTTCAAAATCACTGGTTAAAGCGTTGAATCCTGCTGCTTCAAACAGCGCATCCTGCATGAGCACCACACTCACCTGTCCCCAGTATTTTTCGTCGATAAAAACCGGAATTCTACTGATGATACCGCTTCCCCCCTGTACAAGATTTACAAGACCTGTAATTATTGCTTTTTTTGTTTGTATTGCTTGTAAAACACTCTCACGCTGTTCAGGAATTGTGAGCAAATCTCTTCCTATTGCTTCTTTGTTGCTGGAGTAGGGGTATACATATGTAATCGTTGTGTTTCTTAAGATTGAAATATTTCGAATAACCGGATCAGGTTCTTTGATAAGCAACTTTGCAAATTCTTCAAATTTGCTCTGCGTTATACCTTTATTGATTGTGATATAACTCACTAAACCATATCCAATATACAACCGCGTATTGAGCGCGCTTTCCAATTTAGCTCTGAGTTCGCCTATTTTTGAAAGAATCTGTGCCTTATACTCCTCCTCTTGCCGTTTTTCAATATTATAAATAACAATTTTACTGTTTATAAGAAACACAATTAGTGTAAGACCACCCACAAGAAACGGTAACCAGTGTTTTCTGTTAAGCTTCGCAGCTGTCATGATGCTCCTCAATACTTTTCTTATAATTTAATTATAGTGAAAAGCCAATATATATCAAATTGTTCTGACATAATAAAAAAGGCCATGCAGTGTGTTCTGCATGGCCAGTCCCTATACTTAACAGCATAGGGTTAAGGAGGAGGGAGTTTATGTAAAAGAAACAAAGTTAGAAGCAACACTCAGTTCTCGTTTACCAAGTTCAACATTTAACAAGAACAAACCTTGTTTATTTTCACCGACAAGTTCGATATTTTGTAAAATTTCTTCAGCATTTTTCTCTTCTTCAACCTGCTCGTCAACATACCAGCGCACGACATTTTCAGTTGCATAATCCTTTTCCGCTATTGCAAGTTCTAAGAGTTCTCTAATAGAAGCTGTTACGGTCCTTTCATGTTTAAGCACTTCTGTAAAAAGCTCTTTTATTCCTATGCCGCTCTTTACCGGTGCTTCCTTAATTGCTGGTACTGCAGGTTTTGCTCCTTGCTCAATGAGGTATTTATACAGCTTCATTGCATGAAACATTTCCTCATGGTATTGCACCATCAGCCATTTTGCTGCACCAGCATACCCCTGCTTTGACATTTCTGCTGACATTGCCATATACAGAAACGCTGAGTACATTTCCCTTTCAATCTGAAGGTTTATTCTGGCAATTACTTTCTGCGAAATCATATACATCTCCTTTTCACATAGAATATATTAAAAATATACTATGTTTTTTGCAGGAAGCAAAGCGCACTAGAACCAATAAGTAAACACTGCATCGATCTCTCGGTTACTGCTATTCGAAAATCGTCCCTGCATAAACCCATATAAGACTGCTTCATCAATATCTGAATATCCAGAACTTTTTATTAATTTGATATTTACCAGCATACCCCCTTCATTGCCCTTTGGCGGCAGCACGGTAAATCGTATCTGCACAGGCCTGAGATTTTTACCTGTTTTGTATTCAGCATTGAGCATATCATAACCATTTGCTTCTAAAATTGACCAGATATCGGGGCGTTCAGAAAAAGCAGGCTGAATAAAACCTTTGAGCTGGTATGTTCCTTCTTTGAGCTGATAATATCTAAGTATAATTTTTTTTAGCTCATCAGCTGTAGCAAAAGTTGTGCCATTGATTACTCTATCACTTATGCTGTCTACAAGCGAGGCAGGCAGAATATTGGGGACAGGCATATAGAGCATGATAGGAACATAGAGCGATCTGCGAACTTCACCAGATGCGCCAAGATACTGTATTTCGTACGAATTGCCAGTCTCAGAGCCTTTAATACTGGTAAGCTGTGGTTCTGCTGGCTTTGTTTGTTCTGATGGTTTTGTTGAAGATGATTGTGCAGCAGCTGTTTCCTTGCTGGAAGGTTTATTTGTCTGAGGTGTTGTTTGCTGTGCAGTTTTACCCGGAACTGGATTTACTGATTGAGGTTGCAGTACTGATGCAGGTGCTTGAGTTTCTGCTGCCAGCGCTGCCGTATTTGTCTGCTCCTCTTGCGGAATAACCTGTCCCGATGTTTCTTGTACAGTTTCAGATTGCGCTGCCTTGAGCATATCCTCTTGTGCAGATTCTTTGCCGATTCTTATTAACATGGGACCGCTTATAGCACCAACGTTGGACACATTGCAAACCCGCAACACCATAAAAACGCCAATAATACAAATATGCCCCAATAGCGAAAGTACAAATGCAAAACCAGTGCGGCTATGCCTGTTTTCTATGAGGCCTGCTTTCATCACTGTTTTCCTTTTGGCAGTGTAGTATTGAGCGCTACATTATTAATGCCATTCGCCCTGCATGCATCAAGTAAGGAAATAATAACATCATAAGAGACCGCTTTTTCGGCAAGCAAATTTACCTGTTTAATATCCAGTTTTTTTGCTTCGATTTCATTTTTGATTACTTTTGCAGCACCCTCTAAAGTAGTACGAATCTCATTGATATATACTTCATCTTTTGAAAGCGCTGTAATCGTAAGCTGATTCATTACAACTGGTTCCGATGTTCCTGCTTCAGGGAGATCAAGTGTCATTGCTGGATTAGTCTTAAATGTCGTAGTAATCATAAAAAAAATGACAAGCTGGAAGATAACATCGATAAGCGGTGTGAGATCCACATTAACATTTGGCTTTAAGCGACGTTCTATAATCATAATCGCTTCTCCTCTCGCTTTGCATCAAGTTTTGCTGCAAGAGATTTATGAGTATCTTCTGCCTTTGCCTGCGGAGAAAGAATCGCAATGAGCGCATTCACTTGGTTTTCCATTTTTATAAGAATATTATTTACTCTTGTGACAAGATAGTTATAAAATATTACCGCAGGGACAGCAACGATAATTCCTCCCACTGTAGTAATCAATGCTTCAGAAACACCTTTCGCAAGCACAGACGGATCTGACACAGCGCCAAAAGTCCCCAGTACGCCAAAAGCTTTCATTGTTCCAGTCACAGTACCCAAAAGTCCTAACAGCGGAGCAATATGAGCGATTGTTCCCAGTGATGAAATATGTTTTTCCAATTCAGGGATTTCTTGATTTGCAGCGTCACGCAAAACTTCTTTTTGCATCGTCTGCGGATGCTCACGATACTCAATACCTACTTTAATTAACTTTGCAAGCGGCGAAATACTAGTATCACAAATAGCCAGAGCTTCATCATAATGCTGTTTCTGCAAAGCGCCTTTTACCCTATTAAACAATTTTTCCTCATCTACCTGAATCTTTTTTAGATAGAGCAGTCGTTCGATGATTATTGCAATACCAACTATTGACAAACCAAGGATAACCCAGAGAATAACACCACCCTTAATTAAAAAATCAACCATGCATCACTCCTTTACTTACCTTTCAAGTAGTTATACTTATTGTTTACAAGATAAATTATATCCTTTATAGTGTAAATAGTCTAATTCCACAGTGTTATTTAAACAAATAACCTATAGAGGGGTAACGTTATGCTGCCAGGCAAAGTAATCACTTATGAAGCAATCGATTCACGATCATGGGAACATCCCGCAGATCGAGCTGCACTTGCAGCATTAAAATCAATCCCTGGTTTTGATGAGTTTATAAAAAAAATCCTCGGCATAATTTCTGACCGTAAACTTGAACTTATGTTTCTTGCTAATTCAATACGAGTTTCTGAAACACAATACTTCAAACTGTGGACTATTATGAAGCGCTTATGTGCAACGTTTGATTGGCCTGCACAGCCAACTGTATTTGTCACACAGAGCCCTTTTCTCAACGGAGGCACATTGGGCGTTGACAAACCAATGATTATTATTAATTCATCGGTGCTGCATGCGCTCGATGATGATGAACTAACGTGCCTCCTTGCACATGAGCTTGGCCACATTATGAGCGGCCATGCAGCATATAAAACATTGCTCTATTTACTGCTCAACATAACATTTAACCTGCTCCCCGTTTCGCAGATGCTCATAGTGCCAATAATTCTCGCACTTCGTGAGTGGGATCGAAAAAGTGAACTCTCAGCAGACCGGGTCGAAGTTTTAGCACTTCAAAATCCAGAACCATCCTACGAACTCCTCATCAAACTGGCAGGCGGCACCAAACCCGGGGAAGTCAATATCAATGAATTTTTCAAACAGGCGCAGGAATATGAAGCCGCGTCGGGAGTTATTGATCAGGTGCATAAGTTTATCAACCTGCTCGATGCAACTCACCCTTTTGCTGTTATGCGGCTTAAAGAACTCCATGAGTGGGTACAGGGCGGCAGTTACCAATCCATTATTGATGGCGTATATCTCCGGCGCGGCATTCACAAAGCCGACACAGGCGAAGAAATTAAAGGCGGTTTTGATTTTTATAAAGAAGAAACGCAGAAAGTCTCACCTGTCATTGAATCCGCAATAGAAGAGATTGGCGATAAGCTAATTAATTTTGGCGTCGAACTTGGTAATGTTCTGGGTTCGATTTTTAATCCGGAGAAAAAATAGATTTGATCTAATACCAGACCCTGATGTTTTCTCCGATAATTCCAGGGTAGGCGCCTTTTTCGATGAGCAGCTTCCGTTCCGGATGAGCGATGAGCCATTTGTTTTTCATAAATAAAAGACGATTCTCCGTTACAGCATCGTTTGCAGACTTTTGATATTCAAAACTCTCAAGCGGAAGATTTGTTCCTTTTGGTAAAATTATCAGCGCCTTAAATCCGCTATCGTTTATTTTACATGGGCTCAAATGCAAAGTCCCTGGCATGAGTTCAAAACAATCACCTCGTTTTAGATACAAAGCCTTTGCTTTTTTGCTTTCAAACTGATATTTTTCATCAATATCGGTTTGCAACCCTAAAAGCAGCACCTGGTCTGTCACTGCTACAATAACCTCATTAGACTTGTGATATTCCATGCCATTCATTGTGCTGTTAGGACCGGCAACCCATCCAATTTGGATATCGATTCCGCCAAAGTAACTTGCGAATAACTTTCTGTTTTCTTCTGTATCGAGCACCAGATCACTTGCGACATATGTATTCTGTTCTGTGTTGATAACAATATGCCGATCAGCACATTCAATTAAACTCTTTATGCCTGCAATAGCGAGGAACTTACCATAGTGCGCCAGCATAGTATTCTCATTCAAAAATTCCAGATGACTATTTTTTGCCTTTATCGCATGGTAGCTCATAAAAATCCTTTCTTGCTAAACTCATCAAATGTGGTATCAAAATTATAAAATCATAATAACACCGGTCGTAAGCAGCATGCTAAACACAATGATACTGAATGTTCTTGCATTCACTTTATGGTGCAGAGCTTCACCCACTATAATACCGCCAATTAAAAAAGGAATTGCAGAACCCAAATCAATAAAACTCTGCATAGAAAAACGACCTTTGAGAATATAAGTCACAATAATAATCGTATTGAGTGTTGACCATAACACGCAAAGCGATGCTCTAAACTGTGATTTTTCTTTAATTGCTCCTGACGCATACAGTACAACAAAAGGTCCGCCCGATGAAAACATGCCATGCACAATTCCGCCTCCAAAAAGCAGGATGTAACCAGCCCAGCGGGGGAGTATTGTCTTATCGGTTTTGAGGAGCAGCAATTTTATAAGCTGAATAGCCGCTGAAACAATAATAAATCCAGCTAGTATTTTTTTTATAACAAAAGCATCAATAACATTAAAAAGATAAATACCAACCGGGAGCCCGAGGAGCACAAAAAGTAATATCACCGCAAGCTCTTTCCATGCAATGTCTTTTAAATTTTTTAATACAATGTACAATGCCAAAATCCAGGCTAAAATTGTTAAGAGCAAGATACCTCTTGTCATTCCAAGGAGCGCTGTCACAAAGGGAAGCGCAAGCACAGTACAGCCAAACCCGGTCACTGCTTCAAGAGCATGCGTAATCAGTACAACAATACCGCTCAAAATGAGCTCTATCATAATTTTTTCTCCAAAAGATCATAGACCGTTTTCTCATCAGGCAATGGCAGCGTGTTTTTCATTTTAGGATCATCAAACGACCGCGCAAAGAGCTTTTCTATATCATTTCGTGTTAGCGTAATATTCATTTCCTTAAAAGTAAAAGGAAGATTCATTTTTTTCTTTGCTTGTATTAAGGTGTCATAGAGCATGGTACATGCACTTTCACCCTTTTTATTAGGGTAAACGAATTCTCCCAGTGCGATGAGCCGCTCTTTTACTTCATTATTGTTTAAAACATAGGTAAAACAGTCTTCAAGTGTAAACGCACATGCCTTACCGTGCGGCACATGCCACTCTTCACCCAAAATAAAAGACAGTGCATGTCCCATAGCTGTACCGGTTATACTAAATGCCATTCCAGCCATACATGCAGCTTCTGTCATTTTAAGTGCCCGCTCATACAATGCATCGGGAGAAAGTTTTACAGCACCCGTCAGTGCATCATAGAGAGGTTCAAGATTTTCAAGCACAGCACGTGCGGCACGTGCAGATGCTCTGAGCGTTGCGGGTGTAGCATTCTTGTTCCATACCGATTCAAGCACATGAGAAAGCGCATCGAACCCTGTTGCAGCGCAGAGCGCAGGCGGCATCCCAGCGGTAAGCTCTCCAATGAGCACAGCCGTATCAGCAAAAAGCGGGGGTGAACCTACTGTATGCTTTCTGTTACCTGTGTCTCTATAGACGCCGACTTTTGTAACTTCAGAACCTGTCCCCGCAGTAGTCGGTATTAGCACAAGCGGCACTTTTCGTACAAGTGCTGCACTTCCGGCTTTCCCGGAGAAAAAATCAGCATGGTCAACAGTGTTACCATAGAGCATGGAAACTGCCTTAGCGCTATCGAGCACGCTGCCCCCGCCAATACCCAGGAATATGTCAGGATTCCCGCACTGAGGCAGCATGCTGATTATATCCTCGGTTAGCGGATCCGGCTGTACATTTGTTAATACAGTAAGTTCATAATAACCGCGCAATTGTTCTATAAGTTTTTCCCGTGCCGGTACCTGGTATGGATCACTAATAATACAGATTCGTTCTACAGGCTTCTTAGCCGTAAATAAAAGAACATCCTTCAAGACACCAATATCTATGGTTTTCATTGAAACCACACGAACAGGCGACATGAGATTTTGCACTGATAGGTCCATACCATTACCCCTTTCTGCAATTTGTAATATAGCATTACAGTGCCCGGTACGCACTGATACTCACGAAGCTGTATTCAATACAGCAAATAGTTATTTAAAGTTTTTCTCTTCGAGCGCTACAACCTGATTAAACGCATTCGTAAGGAATTCTTTTTTAAATTCCATCTTTTGCGTAAAGGACATTGCGAGCCATGCATCAACTATTTCTTTTGCAAAAAACGGTGCTGTCACCCAGCCACCCATGGTGATGACATTGGCATTGTTAATAATTTTTGCTCGTTCGCCAGAAAAAATATCGGTCACCACGCATGCATAAATACCTTTATGCTTATTTGCAACAATAGCCATACCCTGACCCGTTCCGCAAATAAGAATACCTTTTTCTGCTCTGCCTTCCTGAATTGCACGAGCCACAAGCGGTGCCTGCTCAAAATAAGGCTTTGGCTGATCTTCTGAAGGTATACCAAAATCAAGCACTTCAATGTCCGGCTTAGACTGGAGGTGTGCTACAAGCTCCTTTTTAAGCGGAAATCCCGATAAATCTGATGCTATTGCTATTTTCATTGCCTATACTCCTTATAGTGTGTTAGGTACACAAACAGGCAATTTCTCATTAATTGCCTGTTATGTTCGTATTACTGTAACAGTTATTTTTTATAAACCTCTCGTATTCGCTGTGCAATATCCTCACCGCGAAGCTTAAATCGTTCGAGAAAATATGCTTCGGTTCCAACTTCGCCAAATTCATCATTGATGCCGATGCGAACTAATTGAGGGCCGCCCTCTTCTGCAATTATCTCTGCAACGGCAGAGCCCAGCGCTCCGTTAATCTGATGGTTCTCAACTGTCACAACGAGCTTTTTCCCGCTCATCGCAGTTACTATGGTTTCACGGTCAAATGGCTTAAGCGATAATGCATCAATTACAGCAGCATCAATTCCCTGCTCGGCAAGCAGAGCATGCGCTCGGAGGCTTTCACGTACCATAAGGCCGCCAAGCGCTACAATACAAACATCCTTGCCAGTTTTAAGCACTTTTGCTTTGCCAACCTCAAACTGTTCTGAAGCGTCATAAATTGGGTCGAGCGCTTTACGGTACAAGCGGAGATATGCACTGTTTTTTCGCTCTGCAAGTTTCTTAACGAGCGCTTTTAAAGAAACCGGATCCGAAGGCTCAACAATATCAATCTGCGGAACAGCACGCATAATAGCAAGGTCTTCAAACGGCATGTGGGTACCGCCATTGAAAGCAGCTGAAACACCAGGGTCTGTCCCTACCAGTTTTACGTTGAGTCTTGCGTATGCGCAGGAAATAAAAAATTGATCGAGTGCTCTTCGTGCTGCAAAACAGCCAAAGGTTGCTGCAAACGGTATTTTCCCCTCTGCTGATAATCCCCCTGCAACGCTGAGCATGTTCGATTCAGCTACTCCCACATTGATAGCGCGCTCAGGAAATTTTTCTTTGAACACACCGGTGCCAGTAGCCTTCATGAGGTCTGCTTCAAGAATAACTATATCAGGATTTTTTTCAGCAAGCTCTATAAGTGTTTCTGCATACACTGCGCGCATTTCTGGTGTTGCCATCAGCGTGCCTCCTTTAGTTTAGCAATAGCTTCTGCTGCTTTTGCAGCATCAAACGTCATATTGTGGCTTCCTAAGCTGCCTTCACAAAAACTGGCACCTTTACCCTTGATAGTATCAAGAATGATCATGGTTGGTTTTCCTGTGTTCTGCTTTGCTGTTGTAATTGCATTGTCAATTGCTTCCACATCATGACCGTTTACACGGAGCACATACCAGCCAAAGCTTTTCCATTTTCCCTCAATATCGCCAAGATCATTAATCTCATGCGTCATACCATCGATTTGCATTTTATTGTAATCGGTAAATGCAATGAGTGAATCCAATTTTTGCTGTGCCGCAAACATAGCTGCTTCCCAGACCTGTCCCTCATTCGATTCCCCATCGCCAATAATCGCAAACACTTTAGCGGGATTCTTGTTCATACGCAAAGCCAGTGCAATGCCTGCGGCAGCAGACAGCCCCTGTCCCAGCGAACCTGTCGTCATATCGATACCAGGTGTTCGGTTTCTGTCACAGTGGCTTGGAAGATTGGTGCCACCGCGATTAAGCGTATATAACATATCTTTAGAAAAGAATCCTCGGTATGCAAGCGTGCTATATAAAGCCGGTCCCGCGTGTCCTTTTGAAAGCACCAATCTATCTCTTCCGTCCCAGCGCGGCTGCTTTGGATCATGTTTAAGATGCTTCATGTACAGTACAGTAAGCACTTCTACAATTGACATTGCCCCGCCAATATGCCCGACACCAAGATTACCAATTGCGTCGATAGTCAATATTCGTATATCGCACGCTGCATCTTCAAGATGCTTTTTTTCTTCTGAAGTCATACAAACTCCTTCTCGTATATGCTTGTTATCAACAATACAGTGTTATAATTTGCTAACCTGTTCAAACAATGCCCGCCAGGATGTTCCTTCGCGGAAAAATACTGGAGGATATCCTAACGGAGCATCTACTAACACAAAACCGCCTTTATAAACCTTCCCTGTCCAGAGATGCACCCAGGTGTCATCCGGCAGCCAAATGCGCATTCGTTTTTTTCCTTTGCGTATCACGGGAGCCACAAGAAGATCCCTACCATACAGATATTCATAACCCAAAAGCCAATTTCTTTTTTCAAGCGGATAATGCATAAAGAGCGGCCGAATATACGGCAGCCCTGTATTTTGGTATTCATCACGCAATGCAGTCGCATATGATTTTAATGTTTTGTATATTTTTGAACATCGGCTCGTAAATACTGCTAAATCATCATCTGAGTATGGCTGCACATTCACAGCAGGGCGATTGCCTTCATGCGAACGCATAACCGGCATAAACATTCCGAGCTCTGTCCATCGTTTGAGCAGCTCGCGCGAACGCTTTACCCATCCAACGGTCGTATAACCTCCGATATCAGCATGGAATTGTCCGGCGCCGCACATACCAAGCGATAGCGCCGCAGGAATAATGCTCGGAAGGCCGTCATCTTTGTACCAGTTTACAAGCTGATCCCCTGCCCAAAATGCCGGTGCATAGCGCTGGCTCTCAAGGTACCCCGACCTGCAAAAAAAGAACACTTCATCAGCTTTTCCAGATTCCTGTACCGCCTCATAGTTTACTTGTGCCCACAGTGCAGGATATCTGTTATGGACAAGTTCTGGAGATTCTCCCGAATGGAGTACAGCATCGGTTGGCATATACTCACCAAAATCTGCCATCCAGCCAGAAAGTCCTATACCAATCATGTATTTTTTTATAACTTCCTTAATCCAGGAAACTGCAGCAGGGTTTGTTAAATCCAGGAGAGCTGCCGGAAAAGTGGTAATTGTTACTAAATAATCACTCCCGTCTTTCTTTTTAATACAGTAACCCTTTTGAGATGCTTCTTTATAAAAACTTCCCTCCAGAGCAAGAAAAGTATTGATGTACCCCAGCACCCGGATTCCCTTTTGCTTAAGCTGTGCAATTGTTTTTTCAAGATGCGGATAAAGTTCTTCATTTTGTATCCAATTCCAGAAAAGCTGTGATCCAAAAGAAGTAACTCGCTTGCCTTCCCAATCTTGTATCCACAGTCCTGCGAGCGCTGCCTGTGCTTTTTCTAGCTTTGCAAGTTTATCCAGCGCCTTTTCGGTGCCCCCCTGCGCTCCCAGGATAAATCCATCAAATACCCAATCTGGGAGTTTTGGTTGTATACCGCACGTTTTTGCAACAGCAGAAACAAGTTCACTCATTTGTTTTTTTGCAATAATTTTTATTGTGCGCGGCACCTGCCAGAATTCCAATCGAGTAACTTTTTTATGACTAAAATCGAATAAGCTATATGCATCGGTGTCTGCTATAACCGCATAATGCCGTGAAGAAATAAAAACGGGCATAGCGTAATACGTAGTAAATTTATTACCACCAGCTCCATGCGCTGCAATATCAGCAGCATACTTCATTGCATTACAGCCTCGGCCAACACCCTGTTCCTGCACCCATATAGGCACCTTTTTCCTGCGAAGGTTAAAATAACTATACTGTTCACCGCATCCATATACATATTCATCAGGTAGTGCTTCTAAATTTAGCACAACACGATTAAATGCCGCATTGGAATTAAACGATATGACAAGCATATCATCGGTGTCTTCAATAAGGAGTGTTCCAAACTGTTTTGATACAAGTTCAATTACAGTTTCATTTTTTTTACTTGCTGCCCAGTCAGTAATTGAATGCACCACACGGCTCTGTTCTTTTATTGTAAACATGCCATGTGATATTGAATAGTGTGCTGCGCCTGTTCCTGCAAACAAGAACGGCTTCTTTTGCGAATTTTTTATAAGCGGAAGCCCATTATAAACCACAGAAAATGTGCACGAATCACTGCCGTCATGTACCAGTGTTAGATTGCTCATTCTATAATCTCCCACTTCTTGATTTTTGCAAGAAGCTTGAGCGGTCTTATGTAATGACCGTATACCATAGAAGCGTGATGAGCAATGCCATTGTCAATTACAATCTGTAAAACATCAGCAACCGGCTTTTTAAAAACTGCCTTTACATAGGAACCCTTAAGGAGCTGCTGCATTGGTACAGCCGTGCCTTCCTGTAAAAAAAGCCGCCATACCCCGCGTGCTGCATCGAGCCGTACCACAGAAAAATCTCCAGTCCGGAGTACAAAATCTGCAGTTACACCCTTACCGCCCGCAAAATAGCTGTCAAGCCTGCATCTCGATGACTTATCCCAGAGATTACACGGTGCTACACCGCAGTGCCAGAGCAATGCTGTGTTTTCTTTTAAATCAACCTGAGAAAAATCAAATAGGAAGGGAGTTTCTCCGCCTACAGCTTGATGCATCAGCATAGATATTGCGCCTTCAATATCACCCTCACATGCGAGGATTCTTCCTTCAGACTGGAGCAATGACATTGCGGCGCAGGGCGATATTCCGTAATCCCGCGCAAATTCCGGCCAACAGCGTATTGCGAGCGAGTCTGTCCCCGTCCGTTTGCAAAACGCATCAATACTCGCAGCCAGTCCAGCCACCTTATCGAGCTGTGCTTCTGATATATCGCGAACATCAAAGGCTGATTTGAGCTGTTCTTTTCTCCGGTTTACTTCTGCAGGCGATGCCGGCTCATTGTACACTTCTGAAAGCTCATAATGGTCAATTAAAATACCAGTTTGTGCAAAGAGCTGCGGATCAGATACGGTGAGATTAAAAAATCCATGCGCACGATACCCTGCAATGCCAAGCCTGGTTTGTTTGAGCCGTGCTAGCACACGGATAGCATCAATCCAATCCTCATCGATATCATCTCCAACAACAGCATGGTACTCATCAACACCTGCTTTATATAAATTAGATGCATTCAGGTTAACCCCGCATACTGAATTGAGCCGAATTTTTCCTCCATCATACGGAAGTTCATTCATACCCCAGAGCAGTATCGGAACTCTAACCGCTTTATAAAGTTCGAGTGCCAGGTGTCCCAGATGGAACGTGCCAGAAATACAGACAAGTCCATCGATGTTTTCTCGCGCTAACGTTTCTGCTGCTCTTTTCCCATCCGAAATGCTGATAACTAACTCTGGTACAATCACCCAGGTGACTGCTGGTATCTTTTGAACCTTCTCTTTGATTGCCGCATATATCGATTTTGCTGCGTTAAAATCAAACGTTTCACGAGCTAAACATACAAGACCAAGTTTTACCGGGTATTTCATGGCACCTCCTATTATTTTCACAAAGTAAGTAAATACCTATTTTCACGATTAGTCAAGATATTTTTAATAATTCATTGCTTATTTCCGCATGCCAAAGACTTGCGATACGTTTAAAACCATGAGAAATAAATTGAGTAAAAATAAAAATTCTAGGATAAGAGATGTTCTATAACCAGCTTTGCCGCCCCAAGCAGTGCATGCTCAGGATCATACGCTGCAGCTTTTAAAATAAAATCTCCATCATCAAACACCGATGTGCATTCCTGCAGCTTCTTTTGTACTGCAGTGCATAGCAATTCAGAAAACTGTATGTTGCCAGTCATCAATAAAAATAGATGCGGATCAAACAAGCGCCGTATTGATTGGACTGCAGAGGCAAAAACATCGATGAGTTCATTAAACAGCTCTGTGTTTTCTTTAAGTCCTGCCACATTATGGTAATACGGTTCAAAAAGCCAATCGTTGCCAGAATGCTTATCTAGTCTGCTGATTACAGCTTCGAGACATCCTTGAGCGCCGCATGAACACCGTTCTGTATTTGAAAAAATAGGAATATGCCCAAACTCAATTGTTTTATTGTTTTTGAACACAAATGGTGTTCGATTTTGAACAAACACGCCATTAATACCGCGGCGCACTATCATGAGGAACAACGACTCATTAACAGGGTACTGTTCAGCAGCTTGCATTCCAAGAACAGCGCAATTATTATGAATGAAGGCAGGTATTGAACATGCTGTTTCAATTTGCTCACAGAGCGGGAAATTATTGATTCCGGTAATTCCGGGGTAGTGTGTAATGCTGCGCGACTCTAAATCAACCTGGCCGGGAGCTCCAATACCAATACCTAACACCTGCTCATTTGCGATACCAGCATCTCTAATGAGCTTTTTGATAGAAGCAACAATAGTTTCTAATACATGCTCTACGGTATGAGCGGTAAAATTCTGTGCGAGCACCTGTTTTTTTTCACCCGTCAAATCGAAAAGCCCTGCATAGAGGTGATTTTCCCAAAAATCAACTCCAATTGTAAAAAATGTATTGGGCCGTATTTGATACAGTACCGGCTTTCTGCCTTTCTTTTTAACACTTGCAGGCACATCGTCCGGTTTACCGCTCATTTCGATATAATTTAATCGTTCTAAATTATTAAAGATGCGGAATACCGTCGGCGCTTTAAGTCCTGTTTTCGTAACAACATCAGACTGGGCAATACCGTCTGCCCCTGCCATAAGAATCATTCGAAGTACAAGCTTTTCATTATGCTCTCGAATATCTGAAGATCGAATTGGTGTATACATAATAGAGCATTGTATGGCACTATTTTGTTTTTGTAAATAATTATTGTAATAAGTAGAACAATGCTTTTGCAAAGGGCTTAGTAAAAGCCATACTTTTTACTGACTTTCCAAACCAAATTACTTTTTTATTGAAAATTTTTCACACTAATCATACAATAGGGACAGGTACTGCAATGTACCTGCAATTCATTTTGACGAGGTTATACCATGAAGAAATTTTTAGTAGTGCTTTTAACAATTCTGGCGCTGACTGCTTTGAGCGCTCAGGAATTTACCTTTGGTATAGGCGGCTTTGGCATGTGGTATGCCGAACCATATGTGGGACTTAAAGGCTTATCAATTATTCCCGGAGCAGACAGCCAGGTTTTGCTCTATCCCGGTATTGGATGGGTAGGAGATGCCTATTACCGTGAGCTCAATAACACTGTGATGTTTGATCCAACTGGTGATTATTATGGCACAGGTTTTGATAAATTTATTGTTAATGGCAAACTCGGTCTTAACCTGGGCATTGCATACGATGAAACCCTTAAAAAGAACTGGCTCTATTCACTTATTTTTATTAAAACAACCTATCAAAAACATTACATAAAAAATAATGTCGAACCTAACCTCTACTTTACAACCTTCCCTGACAAAGAAGGGCTCTGGCAGAATTCGGTATTTTTAGGTTTATATTATGACAGAGTAAAATATAATAACGACCTGCAGACTGCTTCAGGATTCTATGCCGAAGCAAGCGGCGAATGGGTGCCAGGTTTCTTTGCTAACAATGTATTTGGAGACAGTGATTATATTCATGGTAATCTAACACTAAAAGGCTTTTATCCACTCATCGAAAGTGATACATTCTCACTCTATCTCGGAGACCGCATTATTGCCGATATCCTTGGCGGAGCGAAAATACCATCGCTCGCTATGCGCCAAATTGGCGGTTTTTCAACATATAGCGGCGCTGGCGGTGCAGTACGCGGTATCGAAAGCGGACGATATGACAGCTACATCAAACTCATCAATAACTTTGATGTCCGCGCCCCATTCCTGCCGCTCTTTAACAATCTGCTCATCCCCGAATTTTTCGCATTCTTTGATGCAGGTATAATCGATGATTTGCACTATGTTTTGGGAGCAAATAACACCACGCTGCTTTCTACCGGAGCCGGTTTTGCACTCAATCTTAATCTTGGCGGTTTCCAATTTGATGTGGGTGTGTATGTAAGCTATTCAATCCTCGAAAACCAGGTAAAATTCTTTAACCTGATGCTTGGCGGACACCAATTCTAATTTTTTGCGCCATGCCCTTTTTACCTTAAGTAATAAGCATCAAGAAGGCTCGTGAAACATGGCACATTGTTATGACCAATAAAAAAGGCTGCATGACGCAGCCTTTTTTGTTCTATTATCCCTCTGATTTCTGTGATAGCAGATTCAGCTTGAGCAGATTAGCTCGCGTGACCCCCGGAGCCGCGTACCAGTTCCAGATACACAGCATCAGCAAGGCCAAGCTGTGAGTTTTTACTGATACTCTTAGCATACTCTGAGTAGAGCATATCGGAAAAAATATCCTCTGCCTGTCCCCCATAGAGCAGGTTATCTTCTTTATTGAGCGTTTCACGCATTGTTTTGAGCATCATCTCTACGAACAACGATTCAAACTCGATGCACTGTTCATACAGCGTCGATTTTTTATCGATAGTCTGCTTGGGAACAATCATGGCAGTAGAGAGCGTCGCCGATTGTTTCTGCTTCATCTGCTCAAGAATAAGCGGTGTCTGCAATCCTGCAATATCAGTCACATTCATTGGTTACTCCTCAGGTTATGCCAAGTATCAGCCTTATAAACGTGCTAGCTATCGTTTTAGGTTTGTTGCCGTACCCAGCATGTTATCGCTTGTCTGAATTGCTTTAGAGTTAAACTCGTATGCCCGCTGAGCAACAATCATATTTACCATCTCACGCACAACAGACACATTGGACATTTCCAAAAATCGATGAATAGTCTGACCCATTCCATCAAACCCGGGACGCCCAGCAATGGGGTTCCCGGAAGCATTGCTAATTTTAAAAAGATTCTCACCTATTGCACTTAAGCCTGCTGGATTCGGGAAACGGTACAGTTCTATCTGACCAACATCAATAGGATCATCCAAGCCTGGTATTTTTACGGTTATTCTTCCGTCTCTGCTGATTGCCAGTGTCTCAGGAATAAAACCTTCAGGCAAGATGACTTCTGGAATCACCTTGTACCCCTGGCTGGTAACTAGCTGACCGTTGGCATCAACTTTAAAGGATCCGTCCCTCGTGTAAGCAAAAGATCCGTCATAAAGCATAACGCGGAAAAATCCGTCTCCTGCAATTGCTATATCCGAAAAGTTTTCAGTGTTTTGCAGTGCACCCTGGGTAAATTGCCGCTGGGTAGCAGCCAGCTTAACGCCATGTCCCATCTGAATGGGGACAGGTACTACCGTATCTTCAGTTGCAGGTGTTCCAGCAATCTTTACTGTCTGATAAATAAGATCTTCGAACTCTGCACGCTGACGTTTATAACCGCTTGTATTTACGTTTGCCAGGTTATTTGAAATAGTATCGATATTACCCTGCTGGCCTATCATGCCGCTTGCCGCTGTCCATAAACTTCTTACCATACCTTGATTACTCCCTGAACAATTTATCGGCACTCTGCACTGAAAATCGAGTAAAACCTGCATGCAAACCTCAGGTTTTTCGATGACAATACTATGATCACCAATGCACCTTATAGTAAGCCCAAAGGAGTTACAAGCTATGAGCTATAATTTTATGTATGCAAAAGAGTTACCTCAAGGCAAACTTGCCATACGAGAAAAAATACTCGAAAAAGGCTGCCATGCTGTATCGGATATCGAATTAGTAGCTGCAATTATCGGCAATGGAACAAAGAAAAATTCCGTTATGAGCCTCGCACAACAAATACTTGAAGTTCTGGATACATCCAAAGAAAACCCCGAGCTAGCTGCTATCACCTCAATTCAAGGTATAGGACCAGCTCAGAGCTGCAGAGTGCTTGCTGCATACGAACTAGGCAAACGATTGTTTGGAATAGCTCACAAAAAAATTGCTGGCCCTTGCGATATCTGGGATGCAATTAAGCATCTTGCTGACCGTTACCGAGAGCAATTTATCCTCTGTACATTAAATGGCGCACAGGCACTCATTCAGGTTCATATTATTTCAATAGGCATAATCAATAAAACAATTGTACATCCTCGTGAAATCTTTGCCGAAGCGCTTAAAGACAGAGCTTGTGCCATTATTGTAGCCCATAATCACCCATCAGGCCGGCTTGAGGCTTCTCTAGAAGACATTGAAATTACTAAACGAATCAAACAAACCGGCGAACTCGTTGGCATTCCGCTGCTTGATCACATCATTTTTTCAGAAAGCAATTATATCAGTCTTAAAGAACAAGGATATCTGCCAGGCCTATAAAACATTAACAGGGCAACTTACCGAGTGTTTGTTACCATAAATTCACCTAAAAAAAACGAGCAGTTCCTTCAGAAACTGCTCGTCCTTGCTCATAATTACTTCTGTGCTGAGATTAGTGCTTTTTCCTCGTATACAGCAAACCATACGGACCGGTAAGCGCACCTGTTCCGTCATAATCCAATTCGGTTACAGTACCATTTGGTTCAGTGATTATAACTTTTTTATCCTTTATGGTGTATTCCATCTCAATTTCGACATCCGCTGTAGAATAAACCACCTTATTCCCTGATTTAAAAATTAGATGTGATAAACCGCTCTCATCGACAAAAGTGCCGCGCAGTCCTCCAGAATTGCACGCTACAAATACCAGTGCTACTAGCATCACAGAAATTATTTTTTTCATACCATACACCTCACATCAAAACTAAGCAAAATCATCAAAAACACACGAAGCACATTATGCTTATTTGCTGAATATTTTTAATGAATTATCTTAAACTTTCTCCCTACTTCTTCAAAAATATTCAATACACGGTCAAGCTGTTGCTTTGTATGTGTTGCCATATAGCTCGTTCGCAGTAAAGCATGGCCTGCTGGTGCAGCCGGAGCAATAACAGGATTAGTGTAAAGGCCTTTTTCAAAAAGCTCCTTCCATACGAGGAAGCATTTTTCATCTTCACCAATAAATACAGGAACAATTGGAGTTTGTGTATTACCAATATTAAAACCAAGTTTTCTAAAACCTTCAGTGATATATTTTGTATTTTCCCACAAGCGCTGCACATGCTCTGGTTCAGTTTCCATGACATCAAGTGCAGCCATTGCAGCCATGAGATTTGATGCAGGCAGTGAAGCGGAAAAAATAAACGAACGAGCAGTATGTTTAATATAGTTGATTACTTCTTTATCACCTACAACAAAACCGCCCAGCGAGGCAAAGCTTTTTGAGAAGGTTCCCATGGTAATATCAACATCTTTAACAAGATTAAAATGATGAGCAGTACCTCGTCCTCCACCTAAAACACCAAAAGAGTGAGCATCATCAACATACAGTCGTGCTTCATGTTTCTTACATATTGATACAAGCTTTGGAAGATCTACAATATCGCCGCCCATTGAGAAAACACCATCAACAACAACAAGTTTGCCCTTATCGTTTGGTGTTTTAGCAAGCATTCTATCGAGCTGATCTAAATCGCCATGGACAAACCGCTTTATCTCTCCAAGACCAAGTCTGCATCCGTCAACAATTGATGCATGGTCATCTTTATCTACAAATACGATATCATTCCGTGTTATCAATGCTGATATAGCACCGAGGTTAGCCTGCATACCAGTAGAAAAAACGAGAGCTGCTTCTTTTCCGGCAAATGCAGCAAGCCGCTCTTCTAACTCCTGGTGTATCTTCAGCGTGCCATTCAAAAACCTGCTTCCTGTACAGCTTGGACCATACTTTACGACAGCATTTTTTGCAGCTTCTATAACCTTGGGATGTGTAGTCAAACCAAGATAGTTATTTGAACCAATCATGAGAATTCTTCGCCCATTCAGGGTCACTTCTGTTCCCTCAGAAGCATCAAGCGGCTGAAAATAAGGATAATAACCTTTCTCCATGGCCTGCTTGTCGAGATCGTAATCATAACATTTCTTAAAAATATCCATGCTCTAAAGCCTCCACAATAAATGCACGTGAATGTTACTCATTCATCCGTGCTATAGTATTTCAATGAATAAAAAAAATCTAGTACACCAAACTAATTTCTTTTTTTCAGGAAAATATTTAAGAAATTGTTCAAGAGATTTTGGTGACCTGACAGTGAGATTCCAGCAAATTTTTCAATATTTTCAATCATACCAACGCAGAGAATTATATCTTCTCCTTCGAGCTTATAGGTCGGCTCAAAATAAAAATAATTTTCGCTTCCATTTTTGCGTATAGCAATCACGTTTATGCCATATAATTGACGAAAATTTGCTTCAATGAGTGTTTTTCCAGCATACTGTTCAGGAACTTTTATTTCTGCTATTACCAGAGAACCGCTGATTGGTGAAAAATTTAGAAGGTTTCCTGATAAAAGCAACGGGACTATTCTTTCAGCAGCTTCAATAGCAGGAATTACGATTTGCGTTGCCCCAACAATGGTGTAAATCTGTCCCTGTTCCTGGCTATCGCAGCTGACAATTATTTTTTTGACATTAAGCCTCTTTAATGTGCTAATAATAATTACAGCAGCTTCAATATCATTCCCTACATCAATAATAGCTGTATCTACAGTCTCCCCGAGTGACTGTTCTATGATATCACTACTGCGAAGGTTAACGATATGTGCTTTTCTAGCCCAATTCTTAAATCTTTCTATTACAGATGCATCTTTATCAATAATAATTATTTCATTAGTAATCGTATGGAGTTTTTCCAATACTGAAATCCCAAATTTCCCTAGACCGATTATCGCAAACTGATTTGCCATAGCCGCTCCTTTACCCAATTAAAATATTGGCATCAGGCACATCGAATATTTTTGCCGGATGATCTTTTGCATTGTTGATTATCATGGTAAATATTCCTATTCTGCCCATAAACATTGTGCATATAACGACCAGTTTGCCCATAGTGGACAATAAACTGGTTGTATTTAATGATAAGCCCACTGTGCCAAATGCCGAAATTATTTCAAAAAATAGCTGAACAATGCTCAAACCATGTTGCTTATGCTCGATAAAAACAAGCAGTATAAAACTTACGCTGATTATTAAGAGTGCACGTAAAAACAGCACAAATACTCGAGTTAACATCTCTGCGCTCACTTTTCTATTGCCTACATTCAGTGAGCCATCCGCATACGTTCTGCGAAGCAGCATAACTGTGAGAATAAAAAACGTTGTCGTTTTAATTCCACCTCCGGTAGATCCCGGAGATGCGCCGATAAACATTAATAAGATTGACAACAGTATAGAAGATGTTGAAAAATTAACAGTTGGTACCGTATCAAATCCTGCTGTTCGGCAGGTAACCGATTGGAACAATGCAGCCAGAATCTTTTGAGGAACTGACAAATTCTTAAAAGCACCATACCATTCTTCTACAAAAAAGAATAGAGCGCTGCCTATGATTAATAAAACTGTCATGAACAATACAATTTTTGTATGCATGGTAAGGAGATGTGTTTTGTTTTTTAACGATTGTATAACATCTTGAATTACTACAAATCCTATACCGCCTAATATAATAAGTAACAGTATAATAATGTTAACTGAAAAAACGCCAGTAAATTGCTCAAGACTATTCGAAAATGTAGAGAATCCAGCATTGCAAAATGCAGATACAGCATGAAAAATGGAATTAAGCACCAGCTGATCAGTAATACCATTATTCTTAAAAGCAATGAATAAAAAAATAGCGCCTAATGTTTCAATAATTAACGCTGTAAACACTATATTACGTATAATTTTTGAAGGTTTTGTGCCTAATTCGGTAATAAATAAGTCCTTAATAATTGAACTGCTCACAATTGAAAATTTTCTTATTGGCGTTGCAAGAAAAAAAGCAAAAAAGGTTACTAGTCCCAAACCTCCCGCTTCTATAAGCAGTATCAAGACTACTTTCCCAAAAATTGAAAATTGCGCGGTATCTACAACTATTAAACCTGTTACACAAACTGCACTCGTTGCAGTAAATAATGCGTCTACAAAGGTAAGCTTGTTAGCACCCTGCCACATTCCAGGCAGCAAGAGCAATACCGTGCCAATAAGTATTAAAAAAGAAAAATAGCTTACAACAACAGTTCGTTCATTGAGCATATAATTGCAAACAGTATAGTTAAAATATTTTATTTTGAAAAGTATTATAGCAGTAAATCTTTTTATTAAAGCCTTTTAAAGACATTACAATGCTTTTTATAATTAAATATTATTAACATTAACGTTCATTATAATTATTCTAAATTTTTAATATTATTTATTTACATTTTTTATAATAAAAAAAGCCCGGCGACGACCTACTCTCCCGCCCTGAGGCAGTACCATCGGC
>CAZVTR010000035.1:0-25024 GCA_964630305.1 uncultured Treponemataceae bacterium
ATGCTCAACCCGTGTTCAATTGACCAAACAGTATTTTTATGAACGCCAGCAGCATGAGCCAGCTCTTGCTGAGTGAGACCGCAGATCTGTCGTCTTGCACAGATTGCATTCCCAATTTTTTCTACTATGTAAGCATCTCTAGGCATTCGCGGCGGTATTTGCTTTCTGCTTGCTAGTATGGCTGGATATAGCTCAATTGTGCTATCGCGCGAAAGCTCGATATGCTGAATATTGAGCGCTAAACAGAGTCTTGCACTAGTGAGTGAGGAGACATCGTGTGTGCAATTTTCAATGGCACTGAGCGAGTTTCTGTGAATACCAGCAAGGTCAGCAAGATCGGAAATTGTATAGTGATGAAAATTTCTGCTGGATTTTACAGTGGCTGCAAATGATTCTAAAAATATCGACTTGTTTAATCGCATATAGTATCCATTTTACCGCAATCAGTATCTTTTACTTGTAACGAAAATATGGACTCAACAGTATGAGCATACTCAGTCTACCAGTTATTACACGATAAAAATAGCAGTTTGTTGTTTTGACAATTAAAACATCATTTCAAAAATTGCAAATTTTAACTTGTCACAGAACTGGTGACTGGTATATAATCAGGACAGAAACGGCCCTCATTCATCGGGCTTTGAAACAAGGAGTCGGCATGGGATTCAAAATTCTTGTCATCAACCCTGGTTCTACATCAACGAAAATAGGTGTTTTTGAAGATTTGAAGGAACTTTTTACAGAAAATGTGGCACATTCGGCAGAAGAAATCGGACAATTTCCGACAATAGCATCGCAATATGAGTTTAGAGAAAAGCATATTCGTGAGGCGCTGGAAAAACGCGGTTTTGACCTTAAGTCCCTTTCCTGCATTGTTGGGCGCGGCGGCCTCTTAAAGCCAATACCTGGCGGGGTATATACTGTGAATGATGCTATGAAGCAAGAACTGCTCGAGGCTCGCAATGGCGAACATGCGTCTAATCTTGGCGCACTCATTGCAGATAGATTGGCTAAAGAACTGGGTATTCCATCCTTTATTGCAGATCCTGTTGTTGTTGATGAGCTTGATGATGTGGCACGTATCTATGGACACAAGCTTTTTAAGAAACGCAGTATTTTCCATGCTTTAAACCAAAAGGCAGTATGCCGCCGTTGGTGCAAAGAGCATGGTAAAAAATATACCGATGTCAATCTCATTGTGGCACACATGGGCGGCGGTGTATCGGTTGGACTGCATCGCCATGGCAAAGTAGTTGATGTAAACAACGCGCTCAATGGAGAAGGTCCTTTTAGTCCGGAACGTGCAGGAACTCTCCCTGCAGCAGATCTTGCCAAACTCTGTTTCTCTGGGAAATACACAGAAAAAGAAGTACTCAAAATGATTACCGGACAGGGCGGTATGGTGAGTCTATTTAATACCAATGATATGCGCGTCCTTGAAAAGGCAGCAAAAGAAGAAAAAAATCCTGAAGCATTGCTTGTTTACAATGCCTTTATATATAATGTAGGAAAAGCCATTGGAGCGCTTGCAGCAGCCGCGCGAGGCAAGGTTGATGGTATCATTCTTACTGGCGGTATAGCATATGGTAAACCAGTACAGGAGGAGCTTATTGCAATGACTGGCTGGATTGCTCCGGTTACCGTGTATCCCGGAGAGGGAGAACTCGAAGCTCTAGCTCTCGCAGGTTATAGTGTCTTAACAAAAGAGGTTGTGCCTCAGGAATATAAATAAACTATTGCTCAGGAGTTTATATAATGAAGTCAATTGATGAAATTATCGAAGCGGCACGAAAAGCTGGAAAAAAAAGAATAGCTGTTGCTGCTGCGCAGGAACACTCTGCTCTCGAGGCAGCAGTAGATGCATGGAAGCATGGCATTGCTGAGCCAATACTCATTGGTGACAGCGCTGCAGTAAAACAAGTAGCGCAGGAATTGAATCTCGATATCAGCCCATTCAAGCTCATTGAAGAAAAGGATTATGCAAAGGCTGCTCAAAAAGCTGTTGAGCTTGTAAAAGCTGGAGAGGCCGATATGGTCATGAAGGGCATACTTGATACTTCAATTCTGCTCAAGGCCGTTCTCAACAAAGAAAACGGGCTTAATGCAGGCAGGCTCACAAGCCATGTCGCTGTCATGCAGGTGCCGACTTACCATAAGCTCTTGCTTGTTACCGATGCTGCAATCAATATTGCTCCAGACCTTGCAGGCAAAATTGATATGATTACCAATGCGGTGCAGGTTGCAAAAGCAATTGGCGTGGATAATCCTAAAGTAGCTCTGCTCGCGGCTGTTGAAAAAGTAAACCCCGATAAGATGCCCTGTACAACCGATGCTGCAGTGCTCACCCAGATGAACCGCCGCGGACAGATTAAAGGCTGTATTATTGATGGACCGCTTGCACTTGATAATGCTGTAAGCAAAGAGAGCGCACGCATTAAAAAGATAGTATCCGATGTAGCGGGAGATGCTGATATTCTTATGACACCAGATATCGAAGCCGGCAATGTACTCTATAAATGTTTACTCGATCTTGCTCAGGCTCGCGGTGCAGGCATTGTTGTAGGCGCAGCAAAACCGGTAGTGCTTACAAGCCGCGCGGATACTGCAGATACGAAACTGGCAAGCATTGCCCTCGCAGCACTCACTGCCGGCATTGCGTAAACTATATGTTCTTACCATAAGGAGCTGTATATGGCTAATAAAGGTCAACCAAAAATAGACAGGGAACGCTGTAAAGGCTGTTTGCTCTGTGTTCGAGCCTGTCCGACTAAGGTGCTCGATGTCGATTCAGACCCCAACTCATGGGGCTACTATCCTGCAAAGGCAGTAGCCATCGAAAAATGTATTGCATGCGGTAATTGTTATACTGTATGCCCTGATGTTGCAATTACGGTTTATAAAGAATAAGGAGGCAGAGCATGGCTGAAGAAAAACGCCTGATGAAGGGCAATGAGGCAATTGGTGAAGCTGCCATTCGAGCAGGATGCACCGCATATTTTGGCTATCCAATAACCCCTCAGAACGAACTTACTGCCTATATGGCAAAAAATATGATTGATAACAAGCGCACCTTTATACAGGCAGAGAGTGAAGTTGCTGCTATCAATATGGTATATGGCGCTGCATCAACCGGTGCGCGCGCAATGACAAGCTCCTCGAGCCCCGGTATCAGTCTTAAACAGGAAGGCATTTCGTATGCCTGCGGTGCCGATCTTCCGCTCGTCGTTGTCAATGTAATGCGGTCAGGCCCCGGTCTTGGCGGCATCGTGCCGAGCCAGGCGGATTATTTCCAGTCAACCCGCGGCGGCGGCCATGGTGACTATTATCATTTCGTGCTAGCTCCTAAGAGCGTTCAAGAAGCAGCTGACTTAACCTATGAAGCTTTTGATCTTGCTGATGAATGGCGTATGCCCGCAATGATACTTGCAGACGGTTTAATTGGCCAGATGATGGAAGGTGTCGTGCTCCCGGAAAAACGCGACCTTGCAAAGCTTCCGAAAAAGCCCTGGGCTGTCGGTCATCAGGGAGAATTAAAACGCCCTATCAATCATGTAACTTCTATTAACCTTGTGCCACAGGAACTCGAAGCGACCGTTAAAGCACGTTTTGAACGCTATGCAAAAATTAAAGCATCACTCCAGCGTTATGAAGAGGTAAATACAGATAAATCAGATCTCGTGCTTGTAGCGTATGGCACAGCTTCACGTGTTGCACTTGGCGCACTCGAACTGGCAAAAGCCGATGGCATTGAAGTTGGACTTTTGCGTCCAATAACACTCTGGCCCTATCCAGAAAAGCGAATTGCAGAACTTGCGCAAAAGGGTAAGCGCTTCCTCGTTGTAGAAATGAGTATGGGACAGATGGTGGAAGATGTGCGCCTTGCCGTTAACGGAAGAGCTCAGGTTGATTTTTATGGACGTACTGGCGGCATGATACCGACAGAAGATGAAGTGTATGCGGAAATCCGCCGCATTCTTAAGAAATAAGGAGAATCCTATGGAATTACTATACGGGCATCCTAAAAGCCTTAAGCCGATACAAACAAAATATTGTCCTGGCTGCGGCCATGGCGTTATACATCGCCTTATAGCTGAGGTTGTAGATGAACTGGGCATGCAAGGTAAAGCTATTATAACCAATCCGGTTGGCTGTTCTATCTGGGCAGATTTGTACTTTGATTTTGATTCCGTGCAGCCGCCTCATGGAAGAACTCCTGCGGCATCGACAGGAATTAAGCGTATGCTTCCTGATCATCTTGTAATTTGTTATCAGGGTGATGGAGACCTTGCTGCGATTGGTACGGCAGAGATTATCCATGCAGCAAACCGCGGTGAAAAATTTACAACAATATTTGTTAACAATGCAATCTATGGTATGACAGGCGGCCAAATGGCTCCGACGACACTAGTTGGACAAAAAGCCACGACTGCCCCCTATGGCCGCGATCCTGTGGGAGCTGGTATGGGGTACCCAATTCAGGTTTGTGAATTGCTTGCAACACTTGGAGGCACAAAGTATCTTGCACGCGGCGCTGTTAATAATGCTGTTAATGTTAAGAAAACAAAACAGTATATCAAGAAAGCGTTTGAAGCACAGCTCCGCGGTGAAGGTTTTACCATGGTAGAAATTCTTTCTCAGTGTCCTACAAACTGGGGTATGCAGGCAAAAGAAAGCGTTGAGTGGCTCGAACAAAACATGATTCCCTTCTATAAGCTCGGGGAAATTAAAAATACACTGGAAGGGGAGGCACAAAAATGACAGAAAAGACATTTATGGCAGGTTTTGGCGGACAGGGTATTATCAGTTTGGGACAGCTCTGGGTATATTGCGGCATGAAAGAAGGGCTCAATGTTACGTTTTTCCCATTTTACGGTGCTGAAAAACGCGGCGGTATCGCACGTGCAAATGTCATCGTTTCCGATAGAGAAATTGCTAGTCCGCTTGTTACTAAACCAGATTCGGCAATCGTTATGAACATGGATTCTCTCCCTATATGCGAGGAAATCGTAAAGCCCAATGGAACGCTGCTCATAAACTCAAGCCTCGTAAAAGTTGAACCTAAACGCAAAGATGTTAAGGTTGTAAAAATCCCCTGCAATGAGCTTGCTGAATCAATTGGCGATGTAAAAATTGCTAATATGGTGATGATGGGAGCACTTTCCCGAGTGACAGGGGCGGTAAAGCTTGCAAAACTGGAAGAAGTACTCAAGAGCTTTTTCCCTGAGAACAAGCACAAGTATATACCCATGAATATTAAAGCAATAGAAGCGGGTATGAATGCGGTAAAATAAATTAGCCTGAATAGACACTAACAGAGCAAGCGCAGTACAGAGAAAATAGCTGCTGTACTGCGCTTTTTTTTAATGGTGACATTCGTATTCGCCATGTTCATGGCAGGTTTCACCTGAGTCTTTAAGCGTGCCAGCAATCCATTGTTCCACAACAGAACGTACATTGCCCGATGCACCGCGAATAACATCGATACCATGTGCTTTGAGTATTCTAATTGCTCCATCGCCGATATTGCCTGCAAGCATGAGCGTTACACCATCCTGTGCAAGCTTTGAAGCTATATCACTCTTGCAGCCGCAACCATTGGGGCTATCGATGCGTTTTTCAGCGATAATGGAACCATTATCAATTTCAAATACGGTAAAATATTCGCAGTGTCCAAAGTGGGCATCGATAAATCCATTTTTTGTTGGTACAGCAATTTTGTTTGGCATAGTTTGTTCCTCCTTAATAGTGTAAGTTCCGCCTTCTATTGTAACTGTCTTATTATTGAGAACCGCATCGGCAACAATGCGGTGTGCACTATCAAGAATTCTCCCGAACGTCTGCCGTGAGACACCCATTGCGCGTGCAGCAGCTTCCTGGTAGAGCCCTTCGATATCTGCAAGGCGGAGCGCTTCAGCTTGATCGAGGGTCAGGGTGACTGTTTCCGGACTACAGTATCGCTGTTTTTGTGCGCATTCCTGAGCGGTTGCTCTGGCTATTTTTCTTGGGCAGTGGGGTCGGGGCATAGTATCCTCTTGAAAGCTGAAATGAGCATATGCTCATATTGTTAATATATTAACAATACGCAAGTTAACAGTCAAGTGTTATTTCGATTCACAAAGAATTTTAATATAGCAAAATACATTCTTTTAGAGTGAAAATTATATCAAATTTGTTAGAAAATTATTAGTATTGCTTCCTCTAGCCAAAATCAATCACTTTGAGTAATTTATAAATACTATGGATAAAATAATCATTCGCGGAGCACGGGAGCACAATCTAAAAAACATCGATCTGGAGCTTCCACGAGACAAGCTTGTTGTGATATCAGGACTTTCCGGTTCAGGGAAAAGCTCGCTTGCATTCGATACGCTCTATGCTGAGGGACAGCGCCGCTATGTCGAATCGCTCTCTGCTTATGCCAGGCAATTTTTAGGGCAAATGCAAAAGCCAGATGTCGACTATATCGAAGGACTTTCTCCGGCAATTGCAATCGAACAAAAAACGACACACCGAAACCCCCGGTCCATAGTTGGTACGGTTACAGAAATTTATGATTATTACAGGCTGCTCTATGCGCGCATTGGTATCCCGCACTGTCCGCAGTGCGGCAGGGAAATACGGGAACAGAGCATCGATCAGATACTCGACAGCATAAAATCGTATCCGGAAGATTCAAAGCTGCAGCTGCTTGCGCCAGTTGTGCGTGCTAAAAAGGGTGAGCATCAGAAAGTGCTGGAAGACGCAAGAAACGCTGGCTTTGTGCGCTGTCGTATCGATGGAGAGTTCCGGAGCCTGGAAGATTCAATCGTATTAGAAAAACAGAAAAAGCATACTATCGAAATTGTGGTCGATCGTATGCTGCTCACTGCCGATAACTATCAGCGGCTTGCAGAATCGGCTGAAACTGCACTGCGCCTCGCCGATGGCATTCTGGTAGTGCTCATAGATATTCCGGAACAATCTAAAACAGAAGAAATTCTCTTTAGCCAGCATGGTGCCTGTCCTGTCTGCAATATCAGCATTCCGGAGCTTGAGCCGCGACTCTTCAGTTTTAATAACCCGCAAGGCGCTTGTCCTGCATGCACGGGTTTAGGCATCAAGCTGGAGTTTGATCCTGATAAAATTATCCCCGATAAAACCCGTTCGTTTGAAGATGGAGGCATTCTGCCGTATAATCCGGATTCTGCATGGTATCGATCTCGGTTTGAAGCGCTTGCAAATGCTTACAAGTTTGATCTTGCAACACCATTTGGCAAACTGCCAAAGAATATACAAAACATCATTTTATATGGGAACGATGAAGCGGTTCGTGTCCGGTATGACAATGCAAAGGGGACAGGCCACTTTGAGTATGAAAGCAGATGGCCAGGCGTGCTTGAGGAGCTTAAGCGGCGCTACAATGAAACTTCCAGTGAAGAGATAAAGCAGTGGCTCGAGAGTTTTATGACCGAGCGGGTGTGTGAAACCTGTCAGGGGAAACGGCTTAGGCCCGAGGCATTAGCAGTAACCGTTGGCGGAATTTCTATTTATGAACTCATAACACAAACCGTAGAAACTTCGCTTGATTTTTTTAACAAACTTAAGCTTACAAAGACGGAAGAGCATATTAGCCAGCAAATACTTAAAGAAATTAAGGCACGGCTCACGTTCCTAAAAAATGTCGGTCTCGATTACCTTACCATGGATAGACGAGCAGGAACACTGTCTGGAGGCGAAGCACAGCGCATACGCCTTGCGACGCAGATTGGCTCGGGACTTGTTGGTGTACTCTATATTCTTGATGAGCCGTCAATCGGTCTGCATCAGCGAGATAATCAGCGGCTCATCGATACCATGACATACCTCCGTGATATTGGCAACACGATAATCGTTGTGGAGCATGATGAGCAGATGATTCGTACAGCAGACTATGTTGTCGATCTTGGGCCGGGAGCTGGTGTGCATGGTGGCCACGTTATTGCTGCCGGTACTCCAGAAGAGGTTATGAAGATACCCGAGAGCATAACGGGGCAGTATCTTGCAGGCAAGCTTGAAATACCCGTACCGCAAGAGCGGCGTCCTGGTAATGGTACCTGGATTACCGTAAAGGGCTGCAGAGAGCACAACCTTAAAAATATCGATGTGAGCATACCGCTCGGGTGTTTTACCTGTATCACTGGAGTATCGGGTTCGGGCAAGAGCACATTATTGTCGGATATTCTCTATCCTGCAATTGTTAATAGGCGCACCTGGCTTCGATTACCCGAGGGCGATTATGACAGCATAGAGGGTATTGAGAATATCGATAAAATTATCAATATTGATCAGAGTCCGATCGGAAGGACTCCCCGATCTAACCCGGCGACCTATGTTGAAGTTTTTACCCATATTCGTGATTTATTTGCAAGTCTTCCAGAATCGAGAGCGCGAGGCTATAAGCCTGGACGCTTTAGTTTTAATGTGCGCGGAGGCCGCTGTGAACACTGTCAGGGTGATGGTACAATAAAAATTGAAATGCAATTTTTGTCCGATGTGTATGTTACCTGTGAGGTTTGCAATGGCAAACGCTTTAATAAAGAAACACTTGATATTCTCTATAAAGGTAAAAACATTGCAGATGTTCTCGATATGACGATTGAAGAAGCATACACATTTTTTGAAAAAATTCCTCAAATTGAGCGTAAACTGCGAGCGCTCCTTGATGTTGGGCTGGGGTATATAAAACTTGGACAGTCAGCGCTCACGCTTTCCGGCGGTGAGGCACAGCGTGTCAAGCTTGCGTTTGAGCTTGCAAAACGAGCAACAGGAAAAACGGTTTATTTTTTAGATGAGCCTACAACGGGTCTCCACTTTGCCGATGTTAAACAGCTCATGGAGAGCATTCAAAAGCTTGTTGATAACGGTAATACCGTTGTCATGATTGAACATAATCTCGATGTTATCAAGCAAGCCGATTGGATTATAGACCTAGGACCCGAAGGCGGTGTGCGCGGAGGAGAAATTATTGCTCAAGGTACACCCGAAACGATTATTACTAATAAACATTCCTGGACTGCACAGTATCTCAAACCGTACCTTAAGAAATGATACTTCTGTTTCATTGCATTATATGACTAAATCATAGCTGATATATCTTTACCGTAAAGCAAAAACAGGATAGTATGGGAACAGCATGAAACGTTATTTTTGCGCTGTTATATTTCTATACTTAGGTGTTTTGAACAGTCTCAATGCATATGCAATTCCACACATAAAAATTCAGCAATTTTGTAGTAATGATAATAGTTTTATCATACATGCAAATAATCAGCCTATAGAACATTTACCGTCTCTCCAAGAACAGGTACCAGCTGAAACCGCAACTGAGAGCAGCGATGATATTAAAAGTCCTGCCCCTGGAACCGAACCTGCTGAGCAGACTGCTGATACAGCAAATGAGGATTTGTTTCTTGAAACTGTTGCTCTCGATATTGCAACAAGCAGTCATGATGCGCTCATTGAGTGGTGTACTCTGCTAGGACTTGCAACAACCGGCACTGATGATGATTTACGTGCTAGGTTATATGCTTATTACAATGTAAGTTCTCCTCAAAAAAGTGAAACACAGACAACAAGAATTATTACCATAGAAAATGCTAAAAAAACAGAATACGTTACACTTGATGAACCGCAGCCACATGTAATTATTAGGTTTTCTGGAAATGTAGTAATAACAATCAATGATACAAAAACGGGGGAAGTTCATACCATCCATGCTGATGAGCTCATCTATAATAAAACCAAACAGCTCCTATCCGCACGAGGGAATATTCGGTACGAGAAAAAGACAGGGAGTACAACAGAAATTTTTTTAGGGGAAGCGATAGATATCGATCTTGATACCTGGCAGGGCTCATTCAGGTATGGAGAGAATCGCCGCGAAGGCGATGAAACTCAAACCAAGCTCATATTTCAGGCTGAGGATATTATAAAAAAAAGTGATACTGTATTGATTTTTAAAAATGCAGTCATAAGTTCTTGTGATACTGATGATAAGCATTATTCACTCCGTGCATCTAAACTCTGGATTCTTGGCAGTAATGAA
Source organism: uncultured Treponemataceae bacterium (assembly GCA_964630305.1). Taxonomy (GTDB): domain Bacteria; phylum Spirochaetota; class Spirochaetia; order Treponematales; family UBA12059; genus JAKPPT01. The sequence goes on from CAZVTR010000035.1 coordinate 10,064, forward strand.
TGGGCTGTTTTCAATGCGATGCTCTATGTCGGAGAAATTCCAGTTCTTTATCTGCCTTTCTTTTACTATCCTGGTGAAGAAATTGTGTTTCATCCTGTTTTCGGTTATAAGGACAGAGAGGGTCGATTTGTTCAAACTACAACCTATATTTTGGGAGAGCGGGCACCAAAGGATCAGAGCATCAGTCTTTTTAAGCTTACCGAAAGCGGTACTGGGTATGATCGTAAAGTCGAAGGCGTTTTTTTACGCACTCAAAAGACCAAAAAAGAGAAAAAAGAAGAAAATGTATTAAAAGTTCTTGCTGACTATTATGTGAACTTAGGATTCTTTGTTGGAGCTGATGCGGTATTCCCAATACTTGGGCCTGTTAAAAATTTTAAAGCTTTTTTAGGGTTAGGTTTAACAAGAACCATATTCCCAATAGGGGTAAAAACTTATTCGCCGCTTGTTCCTCAGAACGATTATACCAGCACCTGGGATACAGTGTATTATTTTGGACAGGAACTTCCAATTCGTTTTTTATTTACAGCGAGCGGAACTATTTCTGCTGGAGCTTTCACAGGTTCCTATGCATTTGATTTTGCTACTGATCCGTATGTTTCACGAGATTTTTTACAGCGTTCCGAATACATGGATTGGCTGCAATTTATGAAGGAACAGGAAAAAAATCAGCAGGCTAGTGCTGAGAAAAAAACAGCTCTCCAAAGCACATTAAGTTTTTCTGGTTCAATACCGCTTCCATTTTTAGAGCCATTTGTTAAAACTATTACAGTTAATACTTTTTCATCATCACTTTCCTGGATGCTCAAAACAAAACCAGCTCCAGCTGAAGCTGATTTATATTATCTTTTTTTGTACTCCCCAACATCTGAGTTTTTTGTGCCTGATACATATAAAATATTGGAAGGAAGTATTTCAATTGGCGGAACTATATTTCAGTATCCAATACCTGTAATTAAAAATAAACCGCAGCAATCGCAAGAAATTCCAGGAATAATTCCCCCATGGACTGATAGTTTAGTTCCTGATGTTGCAACAAAATCATCTTTAAGCACAGATTTTTTTATTTTACCCAAACTTTATAGCCCGGAACTAATAAAAAATGATAGTGATATTTTTACAGCAAGTATGAACTATCAGATTATTCCGTCAATAAATTGGTCTCAAAGGTTTAATACGAGTGCATGGAAAAATCCTCAAGATGTTGATTTCCAAAAACTATATGAAGTAATTTCATATGGAATTTCTGCAAATATTCAGCCTATTTTTAAGTTTTTTAATTCATTGATTACAGCAAATTCAACTATTGCTGGTTCTGCCAAATTCCAAATACGTCCATCTTACCTGACAGATCCATTATATGTAACGCCAGTAATGCTTGAAGCATGGCAGAGACAGGATGCTCAGTATAGATATGATACAATAACAGCAAAATTGGGAATTGCAGTTAATCCATTTATTACAAATGATTTCTTATCTCCAATACTAGTAGCTTGGAATTATGATGTAATGCTCTATGAGTATAAATTTAAAAGCATATCTCAAGGTGTGCCATTATATGAGACTTATACTTTTGATTGGACAAAAACTGGAGTTAAAGGAAATTCTCTCAGCGCTGTAGTGGGTGTGAAGTTGGATACGTACACAGAGTCTCTAAAGTTTTCTGGCAATTTACCGCCTTTACTGCCTTCATATGGCTTTAATCTGCAACTATCCTGGTTTTTTGGTAATTTTTCTGGTCAAACTAAATACTATCAGAAAACTGAAGCTGAACCATTTATCTGGGATCCTTTTAACGCTGTCTTACTATTGAAATATGAAAAGTTTCCATCCATCACTTTTCAAGGTGTATATGATATCGAAGCAACCGAACTCAAATCTTTGCAAACATCACTGCAATGGGAAACTTTTTCTATGCAGATACTTGCAAAAAAAACTCCTGCATCATCTTTTATATTTGGGCAGGGCTGGGTTGATGGAGCAGAATCGTTTTCATTATATTCAGCATCGATGTCATATAAACTTAATTGGAAACCAGTACCAGTCTGGAAAAATAGAATTAGTTTTGAATCCCAGATCGCTCTCGATGCGGTTCAAAACTTTATTCGTTTTAATGAGGCAAGTGCTGGAATTACCGGTAGTCTAACCCTGAAAATTTATGAATTTGCAGATATTTCTTTATCGTTTACTTCACGTAATCAGAGTTTGTGGCGGTATTATGCAAATTTGTTTCCTCTGCCAGAAGAGTTAGCCTCTTTGTCCGAGCCAGTTAATTTTTTTATTGATATTTTTAATGGATTTAGATTTGACGATCCTACAATACGAAAAACATCGCTTTTTAAATTGAAATCTTTAAATTTAAAACTTGTACATTATATGCATGATTGGAATTTAACATTTGAACTTAGCAGCGCGCCATTTTATAACACAAAAACATTGCAGTATGAATTTAAAAACTCGTATAGTATTTTTATTAGCTGGATAGGAGTTCCTGAAATAAAAACTCAATATAAAAAAGATGGTGACACAGTCACCTGGTAAAAAGAAAAAATCTCTTTACATAAAAAAAAATTAGTGTTATATTATCCTTATGAACAAGACAACACTTATTTTAGGCGAGTCCTGGCCACATACAAGGGCAAAAACAAATTTGTTGGCGGCAACTGGCGAAGTTGTCAGAATGATGGGTCCGCGCGGTGCAACATTAAAAAATATTGCCAAGCTTGCTGATGTCACTGAGCCTGCAATTTTCCGGCATTTTGATGGTGTAGATGGGCTTTTTGAAGCTCTCTGCCAAGTTACTTCTATGTATATTGCCTATCTAATTAATCAGGCTAAAGCTTCAAAGAACACAGGTTTAGCACTGCTTGAGGAATATTTTTTAAGCAAAATGGAAACACTTGCTGCTGATAAGGAATTCTCAGCATTTATTGGTCTTCCAGAACCGCTTTTCGCAGATTATCCTGAACTCAAGAAAAAAATCGCATCAATCCGTGCGGATGAAACAAAATTAATTACCACTGCATTAAAAGATGCAAAATCAAAAGGACAATTGCTTGCATCAGTTGATCCTGATTTTGCTGTGCTTTTGTACAGCGGTTTTGAACAGAGTATATTTAATGAATGGATGAAAAACTGGAGTTCGTTTAACCCGGCAAAAGAAGCTCAAAAGCTTTGGAAAAGCTTCCGATCTCTCATTGCAAAGAGTGATGCTCCGTCAGCTCAGCATACACCGCTTCAAGCAAAACCATACGGAAAAGCTAATGAAGCAGAAACTGAAAAGCCCGCAAAATCAGCTGCAAAAAAAGGAGCGGCAAAATCAGCAAAGCCCGCTGGAAAAACTGCGCTAAAAACAAAAGCTGCTTCAAAAACAGCAGCAAAGGCACCTGCCAAAACAGCTGCAAAAACTTCTAAACCAACAAAGAAATCAGCTCCAGCAAAGAAGAAATAACCAATAATGCAAAGAAAAGGGGATGTATAAGAAGTATTCACATACATCCCCTTTTTTAGCACGCCTTACTAGGTGCACATCTTGTGTTTAAAACTCCAAAGATTTAGAGCTATTTGAAAAATTAAAATTCTTCTATAATAGCCTGATAATTTTTAAGATAACAATCATGATTATTGAGCACAAATGTGCTGTGTGCTTCGATTCTTGGACGAGCTAGAGTAATAAAAATTTCAGCAGCCTTAAGTTTACGTTCTGAATGCTTGCCATCTCGCAGCATAAGCCAGCTGACAATTATATCCGTTGCCATTTCTACGAGTCTTCGAGCGTGAAAATTGGTATATTGTTCATTACCAGCTTCTCGCACTGCAAGCTGTGCTTTTTCAAACTTTGTGCGCATGTTTTTTACTGAATCAATGAGTTCTCGCGGAAGTTCGGACCAGTCTTCGTTTTCAAACTCATCCATAATCGATGCGGCAACGCCAGACATAACACCGCCAATTGCTGCGACTACCTGGAGCTGTGATGTTCCTTCATAGATGTTGGTAATGCGTGCATCGCGGTAATGACGTTCTACGCTAAAATCTTTCATGTAGCCAGTACCGCCATGAATTTGGATGGCATCATAGGTTACTTTGTTGGCCATTTCTGTATTAAAGAGTTTAGCCATTGGCGTATAGAGCGCGGCAAGTTTGGTGTACTTTTTAATATCGGCTTTAAGCGCATCTGCTTGCTCGGGATGCTTCTGCGAATAGCGTTCAAGGCCTTCTTTCATATCAACGGCTCGAGCAGTTTCATAGAGGAGACTTCTCGCGGCTTCAATAGAGACTCGCATATTGGTAAGCATTTCAAAAACAGGCGGAAGATTGATAATGGGTGCCCCGAATTGGATGCGTTCGCGGGCATATTTTTCTGCTTCGCGGTATGCCGCTTCTGCAATACCTACACCTTGTGATGCGACTGAAAGCCTGGCGCTATTCATAAGCCACATGGTATATTTGATTAACCCCCAGCCTCGTTCGCCGACAAGCTCAGCTGGAGCATTGTCAAATTGCATTTCACAGGTAGGGGAGCCGTGTATTCCGAGTTTTTCTTCAACTCTGCGGATTTTCGTATGCTTATCGCGGTGATAGAGGAATAATGAAAGACCGCGGGCGCCTTCACGATCCTCACTCCGCGCAAGTACAAGCCCGATGCGTCCGCAGCCATTGGTGATAAATCGTTTAACACCATTGAGCCTCCAAGTTCCATCGGGAGCTTGTGTTGCTTTGAGGCTTACTGCTTGTAAGTCAGAACCAGCATCGGGTTCTGTGAGAATCATTGCGCTGGTTTCTTTGCCTTTAGCAAGAAGTGGAATCACTCGCTGTTTTTGGTCTTCATTGCCAAAATTCTCCAGCGTGAGACCGATATCCTGCTGTAAGCCGAGATTTAAGAATGAAGCGTCGGCTCTGGAGAGTACTTCACCGGCCATGGTGAGCAATGTCATGGGCATGTTTAACCCGCCATATTTCCGTGACATAGCCATACCGGTAAGCTCTGCTTTAGAAAGCATATCCCAGGCTCGTGCTGTTGCCTGAGCAAGTCGAACTTCTCCGTTTTCAAGCACTACTCCCTGTTCATCAACTTCTGCTGCATATGGCGCCATATACTCTGCCGCAATGCTTCCGACAATCTCCATAACTCGTTTATAACTATCCCGCGCATCTTCAGTATTTTTAGGTGCTTCTGGATAGGTTTGCGCTTCTCTAAAATCATCTTCATACAGTTTGATGATTCTATCGATATCCATTGTATCAAAATGAAAAAGCACATCTTTATTATCAAGGAAAAAATTTTCCATACTGGTTACTCCTTATTTTTATAGGCATTGATAAACATGGGAATCACTTCTTTAAGGTCACCCACTATGCCATAATGTGCTACCTGGAATATAGGTGCTTGCGGATCTGTGTTGATAGCGATAATTCTGCTCGATTCTGCCATTCCGGCACGGTGCTGGATTGAACCTGAAATACCGCAGGCAATATACAATTTTGGCCTAACGGTCGTGCCTGTTTGCCCAACTTGATGTGCTTTGGAAATCCATCCGGCATCAACTGCTGCACGGCTTGCTCCGACTTCACCACCAAGGACATGTGCGAGCTGTTTGATGAGTTCAAAGTCTTCTTTGCTTCCTACACCAGCTCCGCCTGCTACGATAATTTGAGCACCTTTTAGGTTAACAGTTTTTTCTTCTCGTACAAGCTTTACAAGTTCTGTTATAAAAAGTGAATCTCTAAGTTCAGGTGTTAGTACTTCAATGTGACCTTTGCGTTTAGAGTCATATTTGCTAATTTTCATAACGCCTTCACGAACCGTAGCCATTTGCGGTTTCTTTTCTGGTGATACAATGGTTGCAATAATGTTACCGCCAAAAGCCGGACGTATTTGATAGAGAATATTTTTATATACTTTGCCCTGTATTTCATGATCACCAATTTGCAAGTCTGTGCAATCTGCAGTAAGACCAACTTTGAGTGCGCTTGCTACGCGAGGTGCAAGGTCACGGCCCGTTGTTGTTGCGCCAAAAAGCACAATTTGCGGTTCGTATGTTTTTATTGCCTGAATGGCCACTTCTGCATACGGGAGTGAAAGAAAATGTGCAAGTTTTTCATGTTCATAGCAGTAAATAGTATCTGCACCATATCCCCAGAGTGATTGGGCTTTTTCTTTCATTCCATTTCCTATAACAAGCGCATCAACACCTACGCCAAGTGTATCGGCAAGTTCTCGTGCCTTTGAAACGAGCTCGATACTGACATCTGCAATAGTTCCGTCGTCCTGCTGTATAAAAACCATTACGTTATTTTTTGTTTGCATAATAAAGCTCCTAACCTATGGTGTGATCTGCAACAAGTTCCTGCACAAGGGCACCAATTCCTTCTTTTGAGGCAGGAATCATTTTAATTTCCCGTGCTGCAAGCACCACAGAATCAATTTTCTTTACTTTTGTGGGTGAGCCTGCAAGCCCGCAGTTTTGCGGATCTGCATTGATAGATGCAAGATCCCACAAAGCAATTATTTCATTGTCCTGACAGGAGCTCATGTTCATGTAGCATTCTTCATAGCTCTTATCATTTGTTGCTGTTGCAACAGCATTTTTATACATCATGACACGGCGGGCTGAAGGCGGACGGGGTGCAAAGCCTTCATTGGTAAAGGTTAAAAGCAATGGAGCTTTTGCTTTAAGAATTTCATAACCGCCTTCGATAGAACGCCGCACAGTTAATTCTTTATGTCCAATGTTAACTGCTTCAAAAGCCGATACACAGGTTATCTGATTCATGCCTAATTTTTCTGCTGTTTGCGGACCAACCTGAGCGGTATCACCGTCAATCGCCTGGCGCCCGCAGAAAACAAAATCAACGGAACCAATTTTTTCTATTGCGCATTTTAGTGCATATGATGTAGCGAGTGTATCAGCACCGGCAAACCGTCTGTCGGATATCAGTGTGACAAAATCTGCTCCTCGATACAGCGCGTCTTTCAGGACCTGAGTGGCTGATGGCGGTCCCATCGTTAAAACATTAATACGTGTATCGGGATATGCATCTTTAATCGTTAATGCTGCTTCAAGAGCGTGCAAATCTTCTGGATTGAAAATGGCAGGTAAAGCCGCTCGATTGACTGTGCCGTCATCGTTCATGGCTTTGCCGGTGACATTTTTGGTATCGGGTACTTGTTTAACAAGGACCACAATATTCAGACCCATGGTGTCCTCCTGGTTTTATGAAAAATCATCATGGAGTATACCATACTCTGTAATGTTTACAAAGGGGGAGAAAATGTCAAATAAATAAAAGACAGCAGTTAGCAGTAACTGCTGTCTTAAAATCTGCTAGTAGTCTAGATTTATTTTATTCTTTTTTCAGTACCGTAACACAATTTGTGACAGCGCTGCCGCCAACATTGAGAGTTACTGCCACTGTCGGCTGTTTCTTAGGTGCAGCTCCAATTGGCTCGCCAACGAGTTGTTTGTAGAGGAGTGCGTGCATTGACACGCCGGTAGCGCCTACTGGATGACCTTTAGCTTTAAGTCCGCCAGAAAGATTGATAGCGATTGTGTCGTCAGCAGTGAACCTGCCTTCCATATAATCGTAGCCTGCGCGGCCGTCGGCAGAAAAGCCCAATGCTTCAGTACAGAGCAGCTGGTTGATAGTAAAACAGTCATGGACTTCTGCAACTTGAATGTCTTTTGCAGTAACACCTGCTTCTTTATAGGCAAGTTTCACTGCTTCTTTTGCAGCCATGAGTTCATACATATTCGGCCGCACTGAAATCGGAAGCCGTTCCGCTGTGTGCCCGATACCGGCAATGCGTACTGCGCGTTCTTTTTTAATTGCGGGATGATCTTTACGGACAAGAACAACTGCCGCAGCACCGTCTGTTACGAGTGAACAGTCATGAAGCCTGAGCGGTTCTGCAATTATCGGATTTTTTTCCGGAGGAAGATTGAGTACAGCATCTGCAGTTATGAGCTGGAGCTTATCAGATGGACCGCCTTTTCCAAAATGTGCAAGGGGATTTTCAAGACCATTCCTATAGCACAGTGCAGAAACATGAGCAAGCATTTTTGCAAGCATTTCTGGACTGATTTTATAATGAGCACTGTAACCTTTTGCATATTCAGCAAATAAGCCGGGGAAAGTCATAGCTTTTGCTCCTTCTTCCGGCCAATAGGAGCAGGTTGCGAGCGCATGGGTAACACCTTTGGTGTCAAGTAGATTCATTTTTTCAACACCTACAACGAGTGCAGCATCTACTCGGCCCGATTCAATTGCATAGACTGCATCATAGAGCGCAACTGAACCAGATGCACATGCATCTTCACACCTCGTCATGCGTTTAAAGCGGAAATTGACAGGATCAATTTCTGCGGCATACGATGCAAGGTGTTCCTGATTAGCAAAAAGACCAGGTGCGCAGGAGCCAACCCAAACGCCGCCTATTGCTCCTGGATCGATGCCTGCATCTTTGAGAGCTCCTTGCCCTGCTTCAAGCATCAGTTCATAAATGCTTTTAAGATCGGTGACCTCACCAGTTTCTTTATTTTTTTGAACAAAGCTTCCAAATTTGGTGTTATAGGCACCAATCATCATAACATTGGACATTGAAACCTCCTTTTATATGTATCCAAGTGCTTTAGCTTTATAAGTGAGTTCTTCACGGAACTCCGGTGCAGCTACAGCAATGAGTGCCTGTGCACGCTCCCTAACTGTTCTGCCGCGAAGTTTTGCAATACCATATTCCGTAACAATATGGTCTACAAACGACCGGTGCAGCGTTACAGCACTGCCTTCTGGCAGCATTGGAACAATCGTGCTCACTGTTCCTTCTTTTGCTGTAGCATAGCAAGCAATAATTGATTTTCCTTTGCCATCAAAGCCTGCAACAGCACCCTGAGCAGTATCGGATTGACCTCCTGTTCCAGAGTATTGTGCTGGTCCAATGGATTCACTTGCTACCTGTCCGGTTAAGTCTACCATAAGACAGGTATTTATGGAAACCATTTTTGAGTTTTGCGCAACAATAGCAGGGTCGTTAACCCATCTGCCTCGCTGAAATTCAACAGCTACATTGTCATCGAGCCAATCATACAATTTACGGGAACCCATTGCAAATGTTGCAATAAACTTATCTTTTTTTAGTGCTTTTTTTGCATTGGTAATAACTCCAAGTTCATACAGTTCCATCATGCTGTCTACAAACATTTCTGTATGAACACCAAGATCATGTTTGTCTTTGAGTGCCAGCGCTGCTGCATTTGGTATTCCGCCAATACCAAGCTGAATTGTTGAGCCATTTTCAACAAGCTCTGCAATGTACTTGCCAATAACAAGATCGGTTGTCGATGGCTCTGGTGCTGGCAATGTTGGCACTTCTTGATCATGTTCAACAAACGCTGTTACCTGGTTAATATGGACGTGGGTATCTCCGAAAGTTCTTGGAAGCCGCGGATTTACCTCAAGAATGACATGCTGTGCATGTTCAAGAATATCCTTCTCATATGTTATTCCGAGAGACAAGCTGACAAATCCATTTTTATCGGGCGGAGTGCATGTTCCAATAAATACTTCCGGCGGTCGGGCATGGATTCTGTCTGTTGCAGCTCGATGGAGCATGTTAGGAACATAGGTCACAGTACCTGCGCCAGCTTTGATAGCACTGCGCGAGCCAGGTGCATGAAACCAGCTTGCAAGCTCAAAATGTCCTTTCATTTCTGGTTTCATGTAAAAATCATAGGGCTTCAGTGTCAAAACGGAAAAAACACGAACCTGTTCGACATGAGGTGCAAGAAGGTGCAGTTTTGACATGGTTCCTTGTGGCTCGCTTGCGCATTGAGCAACTACAACATCGTACCCGCTCTTAATACACCTAATTGCTTCTTCTATAGGCATCAGTTTTGATTGATAGATTTCTTTCCATTTGTTCATCGTTTTCTCCTTTATATTACGAGAAGGATTAATACAAAAAGACATTCGCACCTACAGCAAGGCCTGCACCGGAGGCGCAAAATACAACAGGTTTTCCTCTCACAATGTTTCCTGCTTTGACTGCTTCATGAAATGCTATAGGCACGCAAGCGGAGCCTGTGTATCCATATCGATCCATCACCATTGGAGCTTTTGAAACTGGTTCTCCTAGTATGTTCATGACTTCTTCGATAACACTGCGGTTTATCTGTGTAAGGACAAAGGCTTGAACTTCAGAGAGAGGGACAGACCAGCGTTCACAGAGCGCAGCAATGAGGGGCGGCCATAGTTTGATGTTTCTGTCACCGGGCAAACGCTGTAATAATTCGAGGCCAAATGTTCCGGCATCCAGGAGTTCATGGGTAACAGGTTTTCGTGTGCCGCCGGCATAGACACCTACATAGTCCCACTGTGTGCCATCTGCTACAAATTTACCGCCTATGTATCGTGAAGGCATCTCTTTGTGTGATTTTCCTATAACCATTGCTCCAGCACCATCTGCGAAGAGTGACCATCCGAAAACATCTCCGCTGCGAATATATGCAGGCATGTTATAAACACCGACCACCAGTACATGCGAAATATCGGGATCACTATCGACAAGACGGGAAGCAATATCAAAAGCTGTTACAAAGCTTGCACATGATGCTCCTACATCAAAGGCTCTATGGTAACGCTGGCCTTTTTGAATTCTGCCCTGGAGCATTATCGCAGTAGCGGGGCTGATAAACTCAGGAGTATCGGTAGCGACAATGAAAGCATCGATGGATTCTGGATCAATACCAGCATCGGCAATTGCGTTTTTTCCTGCTTTTTCCGCAAAATCGAGCGTGGTTTCATTAATACCCTGGAGGCGTGCGATGTATCGTGTTTTTATGCCAATGACCTGTTCAATTTTTTCGCTATCAAAATCCACTCCGGTGAGTTGCTTGAGCGTAGCATTATCAATGGGTGTGCCTGGCACATAGATGCCTGTACCTAAAATGACAGCCATTTTTATTTCCTCCTTTTATCTTTTATGGTTGATTCTGGTAAATGCCATGCTGGAGCCTAAAAGCGAGCGATTCGAGTAAGTTTCTGCTGTTTTTTATTGATTCATCAAATACGAGTTCTATTCCATAATAATGGGAAATACCAAGAAGAAAATTAATGATTGTATCCATAGCATGTGGATCAGAAGCCAAAAGGCTGCTAGCAATGCCTTCACTGCCAAGTTTCCTGTATCCGTCTTCAAATGCCTGATAATAGTCCAGTACTTTCTCTGGTACTATAAATTCACCTTCGCGCACGATGTTATAACAGCTTCTGTCTAAAGAAAGAAATGTTCCAAACAAAAGAATTCCCTGAATTTCACGTTCTAATCTGGAAATACCGCTCGAAAGGTTCGCGGTAATAAAATGGCGTATTTCTTTGCCCGACTGTTCGATGAGCTCTGCAAAAAAACTTTCTTTGCTGTCAAAGTACTTGTAAAAAGCTCCAACAGATAGGTTTGCTAGTTCAGCAATTTTATAAATGCTCACTTCAGAAAAATTAGCAGTTCCGAACAGCATTTTTCCGGTAGCAATAAGCTTTTCTCTGCTGGCATCTGGAAAGGAAATAGGTTGTTGAACAGCTTTAAGAGCAAATACTTTTTTGGGATCAAATGACTGTTCTTTGAAAACTCCGTGTTCAAGACACTGTAATAGAGTCGGAATGGACATTGGCTTAGCATGAAGCGCATTGCGGATACTTGTGAAGCGAATACCGCCAAAAACAAAGACATAATCAGCTAGGGTAACTTGCCGTGCTAAAACTGTTTCTAATGTTTTTTTATACAGCTCTACTAGCTTTCGTTCATAGGCAATGAATCGGTATTGGCCTTCCCTGAAAACGCGAACAAGGTCAGGATTGTTTTTTGCAAATGCAAAGAGATGGTTGATCATTGACTGTAAACGTTCATGTGGTGAATTCCCTGATATCTGTGCAAGTTCTTCGCTGATTCCATGAATTGTCTTTTCCAGAATTTTGGTAATGAGTTCGTCTTTATCCTTAAAGTAATGGTAAAAGATACCATTTGAGAGTCCGGCTTTACGGCAGATCTCTGCAACAGAGATTGATGCATACCATGATTGAGAAAAAAGTTTTATAGCAGCTTGTTCAAGTTTGCTTACTGCTTGCTTCATATACTACCTTTAGTAAGAAGTGAATCATCTATCAAATTTAGTATATCATTATATTGATAAGTTTGCAACAAAAAGTTGTAGTGTCTCGAAATTTGTGAAAATAGAACCATAAATGGTAATTGTTTTATAAATATATATAAAACAAGTAATTATACAATTTTTTGCTATTTAATTGGTTTTACCATATTTAGTGTACTACATGATAAGAAACGAATTTTTTTCTTGACAAATATACAATATGGGTATAAAAATAATTGAGAGATGATTCACTATTAAGTTGGTAAGGATCTGTAATGCATGTTGGAATAGTTGGTATAGGGACATATATCCCTCAAAAAAGGATTACTGCTCATGAACTATCGCTGGCCACAGGAATACCAGAGTCAGTGATTAGAGAAAAATTTGGTGTGCATTCAAAACCAGTCGCAGGCATACATGAAACAACATCGTTTATGGGTATCAAAGCCGCAGAAAAGGCTCTTGCGCAGGCAGGAATCAATGCAGATGCAGTTGGTCTGGTGATTTGGTGCGGAGCGCAGCATAAAGATTATCCGTGCTGGCTTGCAGGTCTCCATGTGGCACATGAACTAGGAGCCAGTAAAGCATGGAGTTTTGATATGGAAGCTATGTGCGGTTCAATGATGACTGCACTGGATGTTGCAAAGGCCTTGATGTTTGCACATGAAGAACTTAACTATGTGCTTTTAGTTTCTGGATACAGGAATAACGACTTAATAAACCTAGAAGAACCAACAACACGATTTATGCTGGATATCGGTTCCGGAGGTTCAGCAATTTTGCTCAAAAAGAATGCCGGGAAAAATTGTGTGCTCGGTTCAGCATTTAAAGGCGATGGTTCATTTAGTCTTGACTGTATTGTGCCAGTGCTTGGTTCGGTTAAATGGCCTCCTCGTGAAGCTGATGCACGTGACGCCTATTTTCGTGTTCAGGATGAAGAAGCATTCAAGGCTAAGCTTACAGAGCGCACGCTTCCTAATTTTTATGCAGTGATTGATGAGGCGTTAAAAAAATCAGGAGGGCTTTCTCGCACTGATATTGACTACCTCGCTATTCTTCACTTTAAGCGCAGCGCTCATGAGACAATTCTAGCTGAACTGCAGCTCTCACACGAACAGACCACCTATCTTGATGAGTACGGACATATTGGTCAAAACGATCAGGTGTTATCATTAGAACTTGGGCTTCAAGCAGGAAAAATACATGATGGTGACATAGTAGTAATGGTAGGCGCAGGACTTGGATTTGTCTGGGCGGCAACCGTTATAGTTTGGGGACCGACCCCAGAACAAATGTTTATCAATGAAGTTTGGAGGAATAAACCATGAACAGAATGCAGGGAAAAGTGTGTGTTGTTACGGGTGCAGCACGCGGTATAGGCAGAGGAATAGCTGAGCTTTTTGCAAAAGAGGGTGCAAAACGGGTTTGGGTTCTTGATATGAACGACAAGGAATTTCCTGCAATGGAAGCTGCGTATCCTGCTTTAAAGGGTATGGTAGTTAATGTGACTGATGCAAAAGCTGTAGAAGCATTTGTTGAAAAAGCCAAAGCTGAATATGGCCGCATCGATGTACTTGTTAACAATGCAGGTATTACTCGTGATGCACTCATACAAAAAATGACCGAAGAAGATTGGGATGCTGTAATTAATGTTAATCTTAAAGGTGTTTTTTTAATGACAAAATATATTGCTCCGCTCATGATGGAATCTGGTTCGGGTGCAATTGTTTCCATCTCCAGCGTTGTGGGACTTGATGGCAATATTGGACAGAGCAATTATGCAGCAACAAAAGGCGGAGTGGTTGCTATGACGAAAGGCTGGGCAAAAGAGTTTGCTAGGAAAGGTGCTAAGGTGCGGGTTAATGCAGTTTCACCAGGTTATACACGAACACCGATGATAGAAACTGTTCCCGAAAAAGTGCTTGAACCGATCATTGCTAAGACGCCTCTCGGCAGGCTGGGTGAAATTGATGATATTGCTCATGCAGTGTTATTTCTTGCATGCGATGAATCATCATTCATAACCGGACAGGTTCTCCGTGTTGACGGGGGACTTGTACTGTAAGACTGGATACAAGCAAAATAGGTTATTATAGACTATTTTGCTTGTAATCTTGAAAGCAGCGTTTTTGATAAGGAAATAGTGATAAAAGCAAATGGCTAGAATTTATAGCAATGCTTTTATCATTGTGCCGGACACTTTGTGCCCGAATAAACTGCGGAATAATTCCGCATTACGGAGGTTGTGGTATGAAAAAATTGTCAATGATCCTGACACTGATCATGCTTGCAGGATTGCTATTTGCACAGGCCAATCCTGGTGATACAAATGGGCTCACTGCAACAGAAATTAAAATAGGTTCTTTCCAAGCTTTGTCTGGCCCTGTTGCAGCTATTGGTGTTCCAGTGAAAAAGGGCCTCGATGCATATTTTAACTGGGTCAATGCTAACGGCGGTATTAATGGAAGAATGATTAAACTAATTGTTGCCGATGATGCTTTTAATCCATCGAATACGGTGGTGGAAGTTAAACGCCTTGTTGAATCGGATAAAGTATTTGCAATGGTTTGCGGTTTGGGTGCTCCTGGAAATCTTGCTGTGGTAGATTATCTTGAAGCACAAAAGGTACCGTATGTGTATCAAGCAGCTGGTGCCGGTGCGCTTACTATTCCACCCCGCCGGTATGTGTTTGGTGTACAGCCTAACTATACTACAGAAGGCGCTCTTGCAGCAAAATACTTAATCGAACAAAAGAAAGCAAAAAAAATTGCTATTGTATATCGTAATGCCGATGATGGTAAAGAAGAATTAGCTGCTGTTA
>CAZVTR010000036.1:0-23698 GCA_964630305.1 uncultured Treponemataceae bacterium
AAGGGAATTTCTTTACCGGTAATGGTTTTACCGTTTACTCCCATGACTTCTGGAACGATACGCGCCAATACTATGTCTTTTTCCACAATTGTATAGGATTTTTGCTCTTTCCAATCAATGGAGCCAGTAATCTGTTCTGGGTTCTGTTTTGCCGAAAAGAGATCCGAAACAAGTTCAATGTGTTCAGCAATTGCCGGAACCGGTTTTTGTCCTTCCGCAATTATCAGTGTTGTAGGCTTATGATTTATGTTAAAATCTAGAATTGTATTTGTGATGGTGTCTGTTTTAATACCAAATGATATTCCAGATTTTGCCAGGAAATCAAATATTTCAGCAGGATCAAGTATAATTGACTTGCTCTGTCCAGGATAGATTTTTAATTCAGCAGATAGCTCATCTTTTGCAATGAGTAGTTCTAACCGCGGTCCTTGAGGATTCTGGGTTTGGTAATATAGTATATCGCCCTGCGATTCCATTGCCCTGAATACACATTTGTATTTTTGCTAACAATTATTGCTTAAGAATTAAATTTCTGCAATAATAGTGCTATGCGCTTGGCCTATGATGATTATCGGCAGGAACGACTCAAAGTTATAACACGAATACTTCGCGAACGAAAAATTGAATCACAAGAAGAGCTCATTAGAATTCTAGAAGATCATGGTTATTTCCTGACTCAGGCAACACTTTCCCGAGATTTAAAAATTTTAAAAGCGAGCAAAGTGAATGCCGGAGACAGCGGGTATTTTTATGCACTGCCTTCAGAGGATGAGCTTCAGCGACGCGAAGAAGTTTACAAGCAGGATTTTTTACGGGGATTTGTATCAATTGAATGGAACGATTGCATGGTAATTATAAAAACCTATTCAGGTCATGCAGCCCCGGTAGCGCTTGCAATTGATAATATGCGGCTTCCGAGTGTCATTGGTACCATTGCAGGCGAAGACAATAATGTGCTTGTAGCGCTAAAAAAGGGTAGCTCTGGAGAGCAGTTTATAGAAGAGCTCAAATCGCTCATTCCAGAAATAGACTAATTTTATTTGCGCTGTGATTCTTGAGTCTTCATGGAGGCATGTTCTTCGAGTACATGCGCAACGAGTTCTTTTACAGGCCACTCCATAATATTATCCACTGTCATGGAACACGCAATTGTTCGTTCAGGGTCAATCGATGAGCGAATAAAGCTAAGTATAGCTTTAATTTCATCATGAGATAAACCATGAAATAAGATCATCTTCCCGTTTGTTGAATCTGTTGTCATACTTCATACTATACTCTAAACCTGCTGGTTTGTGTACTGCAGTGTTTGTCAAATTGCAAAAAAAATAGTATTTTTTTTGTGATTAAAATATATGCAATAAAAACGAGGTGTAAAATGGATTACGATAAACTTACCGTTAAAGCACAAGAAGCTATACAGATTGCAAATGCGACGGCTCAAAAACTTGATCACAGCCAAATAGAACCCTGCCATCTCTTAAAGGGTTTGCTCGATGTAGATAATTCGGTTGCGCGTGATGTATTCGAACTAATTGGAATTCCTGTATCTGCGCTAGAAACAGAAAACGATAAACTGCTTAAAAACAAACCAAAGGTATATGGCAGCAATGCTCAAGTATATTTATCGCCGGCGGCTTCAAAAATCCTTGCGAAAGCAGAGCATGAAGCCCAGACGCTAAAAGATGAATACATTGCCGGCGAACATATACTTTTAGCGATGCTCTATGATGAAGGCGAAACGGGAAACCTGCTAAAAACATTTGGAGTTACTAAAACAGGTATACTTGAAGCCTTAAAGAAGATTCGAGGCAATCGCAGCGTTTCGGATCAGGAAGCAGAAGAAAAATATCGTGTGCTGGAAAAATACTGCAAGGACTTAACAGCGCTTGCACGCCAGGATAAGCTTGATCCGGTCATTGGTAGAGATGAGGAAATACGCCGGGTAATGCAAGTGCTTCAGCGAAAAACTAAAAACAATCCAGTCCTTATTGGTGAACCAGGCGTTGGAAAAACAGCAATTGTGGAAGGACTTGCTCGGCGCATTGTTGCTCGTGATGTACCTGACAGCCTCAAAGACAAAAAGCTCTTAGCATTGGATTTAGGATCACTTGTTGCTGGTGCAAAATTCAGGGGTGAGTTTGAAGAACGGCTTAAAGCAGTAATCGAAGAGATACAAAAATCAAATGGTAAAATAATTCTATTTATCGATGAACTCCATACACTCGTAGGAGCAGGTGCCGCAGAAGGCGCAATGGATGCTTCCAACCTGCTTAAACCGGCCCTTGCTCGCGGTGAACTCAGAGCTATTGGTGCAACGACACTCGATGAATATCGCAAGCATATTGAAAAAGATGCTGCTCTTGAACGTCGATTCCAGCCAGTGTATTGCAATGAACCGTCAGTTGCAGATACCATTGCAATTCTTCGCGGGCTTAAGGAACGGTATGAAGTGCATCATGGAGTGCGCATTAAGGATGAAGCATTGGTTGCTGCAGCAACACTCTCAGATAGATATATCACAAGCAGATTTTTGCCGGATAAAGCGATTGATCTTGTTGATGAGGCAGCAAGCCGCATAAAAATGGAAATCGAGAGTCAGCCGACCGAACTCGATCAAATTGAACGTAAAATAATTCAGCTTACAATTGAAAAACAAGCGCTTGATAAAGAACAGGATGATGCGAGCAAAGAACGAAAAGCAAAAGTTGAACATGAGCTTAAAGTGCTTTCTGAACAGCGCGATCACCTTAAAGCACAGTGGCAAAAGGAAAAAGATCAGATTATAGCTATTCGTAAACTTAATGAAGAGATAGAGAATTTAAAATTAGAAGAACAGCGCTATGAACGAGAAGGCAACTTTAATAAAGCTGCAGAGATTAAATACGGCACCTTGCTGGAGGCTCAAAAGAAATTAGAAACAGCAATCGCTTCTGTGCAAAAAGCCGAAAATCGCGTGCTTCGAGAAGAAGTATCCGAAGAGGATATTGCACGGATAGTTTCGAGCTGGACAGGTATTCCAGTTTCTAAAATGATGGAAAGTGAAATTCAAAAATATTTACAGCTTGAATCGATACTTGCAAAACGAGTTGTCGGACAAAAAGAAGCAATTACCGCAGTAGCTAATGCTATTCGCAGAAATAGAACAGGGCTTAACGATCCCCGCCGTCCATTAGGCAGTTTCTTGTTTATCGGTCCGACTGGTGTTGGTAAAACCGAGCTCGCTAAAACTCTTGCAGAGTTTCTCTTTGATGATGAAAAAGCTCTTACGCGTATCGATATGAGTGAGTATATGGAAAAATTTTCCGTAAGCCGCTTGATTGGTGCTCCTCCTGGGTATGTAGGATATGATGAAGGAGGACAGCTTACTGAGGCTGTACGCCGGCGTCCATACAGCGTAGTGCTATTTGATGAAATAGAAAAAGCTCATCCTGAAGTGTTCAATGTGCTCTTACAGGTGCTTGATGACGGAAGGCTCACCGATAGTCAGGGAAGGGTGGTTGATTTTAGAAACACTATTATCATTATGACCAGCAACCTTGGTTCAGAGATAATTCTTGAAGAGACAGACAGCGCAGTAATTCGCGAAAAGATACAACGAGTGCTCAAAGCATCGTTTAAACCTGAATTCTTAAACCGTATAGATGAAACTGTTATCTTTGAGCGCTTAAAGAAATCGCATATATTTGCAATAATAGATATTCAGCTCGGATATCTCATCCAGCGGCTGCAAGAGCGAAATATTTCCTTAACCATCAGTGACCAAGCAAAAGCCTATATTGCAGAGCAGGGTTTTGATGAACAGTTTGGAGCTCGTCCATTAAAACGTGTTATTCAAAATCTCATACAAAATCCCTTGGCACGGTTGCTGCTTTCAGGAGAAGTGAAGGATGGGCAAAAGCTGTTTGTTGATTGCAAGGATAATACGATAACATTCATGGTTAAACGTAATGAATAATGTGTATACCGATACTCATGCGCATCTCACGTACAGTGACGATGCAGACCTGCTTTCAAGGCTACATGAGCTCTATGCAGCTTCTTCGGCGATTATTCTTGATCCTGGCGTAGAGTTTGATGACTTTAACAAACGGTATGCACTCTTGAGTAAGTACAGTTGGGTAAGACTCGCTGCCGGCATCTGGCCTGATGAGTATCCGTTGCACAATCAGAAACAGGTATTAGATACATTAGATTCAGTGCTCAAGCATCCTGCATGCAAGCTAGTAGGTGAGTGCGGGCTTGATTACTACTGGATGAAAGCCGAACCTGCAGTGCAGCAAAAGCTTTTTACTGCTCAGCTGGAATTAGCTTTCTCGTATCAAAAACCAGTAATAGTTCATTCACGAGATGCATGGCAGGATACCATGAATTGTCTTAGTCCTTTTTTAAACAAAGTGCCAATTATTTTTCATTGCTTTAGTTATGGATTAGATGAACTTAAAATATTAATAAAAAATAATCTGTATGTATCGTTTTCAGGTAATATCACCTATAAACGAATGAAACAGGTTTTACTTGAAATACCGCAAATACCAGAAGATTTACTATTACTAGAAACTGATACACCTTACCAAAATCCTGAACCATATCGCGGTAAACCATCAAGTCCTTTTGATATTGTGCGTACCTATGAAGCTGTAAGTACAATTACACACAAACCGATGACATTTTGGCAGGAGCGTGTGACCAAAACTATCAAAGCAATATTAAATGAATTTTGATAGATTTTTTTAAAAAAAGGCTGTTCTGGTTGCACAGAACAGCCTCTATAAATCAATTAGTAAGCGCTAACGATTACCAGCCGTCAGCCATATCGTCTTCATCACGATAGTCTTCGGCAAAAAGGTCAGTAACAGCCCGGAGATCATCGAGATACATGTAGTATGTACCATAGGATTCCATGAGATCGCATTCTATTTTAAAGCCGATAATCTTGATACCCATGTAGTTGTTATAGTGATAATTGCGCTGGATAATACCGGAAGTTCCATCAGGATTCTGTGGAGGTATCGCTACCTGCATCTTTTTCCAGCCCTGGAAATTAAGCTTGCCAAGTGTCAGTTCAAATTTATTGTTAAAGAAGTCAAGAATAATAACTTTTAAGGTATGATTATAGTTACGTCCTGCAACCCAGACACTGATAATTTTAGTTATGCCTTCTATAGGTATTGGTTTTTGTGCAAGTATATAGATTTCGTTGTAGCCACGGCGATAAAAATCAACGCGCATACCATATACAAACCTGTCCGCAATTTTTGGATCAATTCCTGTATAGCGTTCTTCTGCTTTTGGTTCGTTTTCCTTACCTTTAGGTCCACCTTCAAATAGGCGTCCATAAGCAATGCCTTCATCAGGAGAAATATATACGCTCCAGAAACCAGCATTTTCAAATTTATCAAGTGAAACCACCTGCAGTTTTTGTTGGGCAGTATCAACACCAACTGCATTTGGATCAGGGTTACCTACAGTTTCCTGTACAAAAAGGAATACAGGCACCAAGAACACTACTGCTAAGAGTGCAATATATCGAATCTTTTTCATAACAGCTCCTTATTTTTTGCCTTCGGTCTGTGAGCCCCAGGTTTCTTTCATGAAATTGGGGTCAGTAAGTGCATCGCCATCAAAGAGTGTTTCAAATGTATCGGTTAACACCTTGAGCTGATCAAAATAGAAATAGATAGCTTTTTCATAGTTGGGAGCATCTGCACTTGTGGGGATAGCAGCAACTTCAGTTGGCCGAGCCCAGATACGGAATTTAACTAGTCGGAGCCCTTCACGTTTCGGTAAGTAGGATTTGCCTTGAGGAATACTTGAAGGAATATTAATTCTAAAATTTTTCCATCCTACATGTGTGAGATCGCCCATTGGCAGTGTATGTACTACACCTTTATAATCACGAAGGTAGGCTTCAATGTAATAATTAAGGTTACCAGACCATATCCAGATATCAATCATTTTTACTCGGCCTGGCAAATCAAGCTCTTTTGGCTCATAGGTGACATTATCGCCACTGCCGTTTTTTACACCAGGAATGAGATCGACCCAGTTGTATTCTTTGCGGTCAAAAAGCATGGCTACACCGAGAGCTTTGAGATCCTTATTTGAAGGATTTGAACCAAATACTGCGATGGGCCAGGTTTTGACATACTGAACTATGGGGAAACCTTTTGTAGAAAACTTACTGCCAATGGCAAACCATGGCTCAGTTTCGGGATTGTCAAAAGTCTGAATTACTCTTGATTCCAAATTGACCGTGTTTTCATCTGCAATGAGTAGCGGTGAGACTATCAATGCGATAAAAAGCAGGGACAGGCAAAATGCCTTTATAACATGCTGTTTCATGCGGATTACTCCTTCATGGTCTAGATTATGGACCTGTCTTCTTTTAATTTCAATTATATTTTCCCTAACCATATTTGTCAAACCTTTTCATTTAAATTTCTGCATAGAAAACAATAAAATTGGTGCAAAGGCCAATCATATATACAATATCGGCAATTATGGAAATTTTCCGGTTTATACTGAACTGACTTATTTACTAATTTTCCATACTCCTTCTACCTGCATCCAGCCATCAATTGTTTTTGAAAATTTAATCGATTCCAGGGTTTTAGATAAATCCCAATGTAAATAGGCATACAGATGCTTAGATTTACTGCTAATTTGCGGCGGCTCACCTTGAATTATAGCTAGTATTTTGGGCTTAGATACTAGGGCTTCCACAAGTGATACTAAACGTGAATCACTTACGCAGATTACTGCATACGAAATATTTTTTTGCTTTAGCTGTTCAATGGTGCTGCCTATTGCCGAATCTTCTGCACTATAAAACTCAAATAGCAGCTTGTCAGTAGAGGCAGGAATAAATTCTTTTACTATTTGTGTTTTGAGTATTTCGATATCTTTTAAGTCAGTAATAATTGCCAGTACACCTGGTTCAATGGTGTTATCTACCGCTTTATTAAAAAATAAAACCGCTTGTTTGATGGCAAGTTCACGATTAAAGATAATTGTATACCCTTTTTTTGAAAAGCTCTGTACTGGAATGTCAGCAGTTGCAATTACAACTGGAATAATTTCAGGATATGTGCCCAAAATAGAAAGAAGTTCACCTGTCAATAGCGGACTAAAAAATGCAATGGTAGGTTTTGTTCGTTCTAGATGTTTATACAAATCAAGTGATGTATTAGCATTGCGTAAAATAATAGTAGAAGAAAAATGCCTCTTTATAGCCTGTGTGCCATCGGGGAGCAATGCTGCGAAGTTTTCATCTAGAAATGCAGCAGACTGAGGCAGTGTACATGCTGTGATTACAAGACAGGCCAAAATGAGCCTGCAGATTGCTGGTTTCACTCATGGTATCATACTCAATGGTCACAATACTGTGCAAGTGGTTAATAAAAACATGTAAGTTTTACTACTCATAATTAGTAGAGGTGGATAATTAGTTTATTGAAAAAAATTATGTTTTCGGGTACTTTGTATATATATTTAGTGAGCAGGAGGAAATATGACAAGCTATAAGGAATTAGGTCTTGTAAATACTGTTGAACTTTTTAAGAAAGCAGTAAAAGGCGGCTATGCAATACCTGCGTACAATTTTAACAATCTCGAACAGCTTCAAGCAATTATTCAAGCTTGTGTTGAAACGAGAAGTCCAGTAATTTTGCAGGTTTCTTCTGGTGCGAGAAAGTATGCAAATGCTAATCTTTTGCGCAACATGGCACGAGGTGCAGTTGAATATGCAAAAGAACTTGGTTATGCCATTCCAATTGTATTGCATCTTGATCATGGTGATTCATATGAGCTCTGTGTTGATTGTATTGAGAATGGGTTTTCCAGTGTGATGATTGATGGTTCACATCTTCCATACGAAGAAAATGTTGCATTAACGAAAAAAGTATGTGATTATGCACATTCTCGTCCCGATTATGTTTCGGTAGAAGGAGAACTTGGTGTGCTTGCCGGTGTTGAAGATGATGTATCAAGTGAACACTCACACTACACACGCCCGGAAGAAGTGGAAGATTTTGTTAAAAAGACTGGTGTCGATTCGCTTGCAATTTCAATAGGAACGAGTCATGGAAGAACTAAATTTAAACCGGAGCAATGTACCCGAGATGCAAACGGCGTACTAATTCCGCCTCCGCTCCGGTTTGATATTCTTGAAGAAATAGAGAAACGAATTCCTGGTTTCCCCATCGTATTGCATGGTTCTTCGAGCGTGCCGCATGAGTATGTCGCCCTTATTGAGCAGTATGGCGGAAAACTTAAAGATTCTGTGGGTATTCCTGAGGATCAGCTGCGAAGAGCTGCAAAAAGCGCTGTCTGCAAAATCAATATCGACTCCGATGGCCGTCTTGCCATGACCGCTATGATTCGCAAGGTTTTAGCAGAACATCCTGAGGAATTTGATCCAAGAAAAATTCTCGGGCCAGCACGTGATGAACTTAAAAAACTTTATATGCATAAAAACAAAGAAGTTTTAGGATCAGCTGGTCAGGCATAATACTGGTTACACATGTATCAATAGGGGGATGTCAAAGAAGTATTTAAAGACATCCCCCTTATTGGTAAATAAATAATAGTTTATTAGATGTAATGCTATTAAGCTTGTTCAAGTAATTTTTTTATTGCAGTTCGTGCTAGTTCATCGCAGCGTTCATTTTCTTCATGTCCTACATGTCCGCGTATCCAGTTAAATTCTGGTTGAAGCGTACCGGTTAAGGAATCGAGCTGTTCCCACAGCTCTCTATTCTTTACAGGTTCCTTTTGAGCGTTTTTCCAGCCTTTTTTTTTCCAGTCGTGAATCCATTTAGTAATACCATAAAATACATATTGTGAATCGGTAAAAATTCGAATCTGGAAAGTCTTGCCATGTGTTTGCATAATATATTCCAGTCCACGGATAACAGACAACAATTCCATGCGGTTATTAGTTGTTAAAGGTTCTGCACCTGAAGCTTCATAGTATAAGGAGTTATTTTTTACAATAAATCCCCACCCTCCAGGTCCTGGATTTCCCGAGCACGCACCATCAGCAAAGAGATATACCATCTGCATATTATCTCACAAAAGCTAAAGAAAGAGCTGGAATCCAGGTGACTAAAACAAGAACGAGGAGCTGCAAAAGAAAAAACGGAACTACCGACTTGTATATTGTTAACACTGGTTTATTAAAAGCATAACTTGCCAAAAACAAATTCATGCCGATTGGCGGAGTTAAAAAACCAATTGTGAGATTAGTAATAAAAATTGCAGCAAGGTGGACAGGATGTATGCCAAAATAGTTTCCTAAAGGAATAATAAGCGGTACAATAACAAGTGTCGCTGAGAATATATCCATTAGACAGCCTGTGATGAGCAGGAGGATGTTTAAAAGTATTAAAAATAGCACTTTAGAATGCACTAAATTCTGTGTCCAGGTAACAAAAAATTCTGCTAAACCAAAATCTATTAAAAAGTTGGATAGCGCTCGAGCCATTGCAATAATAATAAGTGTACCGCCAGCAATTGAAACAGCCTCTGATACGGTGTTTACCATGAATTTAAAATCGTCAGCTAATGCGTTTGAAACTTGATCTAATTTTTTATCTTTATAGGTAAAAAAGCTTTCTACCACGAGGAGGTATAGGATTAACAGGGATGCTGTTTCTGTGAGGCTAGCTAATCCTGTAAACGTAAATATTACTATGAAGAGGGGTATGAGTAATTCTGGCAATGTGTTAAGAAGGGCAGAACCGGCTTCTTTTAAGTTAAATTGATGCCGCGGCGCTTTATGCTTTATACTTATCCATATTGCGGATCCACCCATAGCAAGTGAAAAAATAATTCCGGGAACAATGGTTCCTAAAAATATGTTAGTAACTGTAAATGATTCACTTCCAATAAAATCAGGATTATTTTGGTAAATAAATGTACCTGCAATAAAATACACAATTACAGCAATGCTTGGAGGAAAAAGCAGACCAATTGATGATGATGCAGTGAGAAGACCATGAACAGTTTTTTCCTGGTAGACACCAGTATCTAAAAGTATTCCAGCCAGTAAGCTGCCCATAGCAAGGATTGTTACTCCGTTGGCTCCTGTAAATGTTGTAAAAAAGACACAGACTATAACAGCTGCAAAGGCTTCGCCCCCTGGGAACCATCCAAAAACTTCTCGAAACAATTTAACAAGACGTTTAGTTGCTCCTGATTTACTCAATAAAAAACCTGCGACAGTAAAGAGCGGTATTGCTGGAAGTGAACTATCTCGCAATAAGTTATATCCTGTATACGTAATAAATGTAGGAGTCTGACCTCCGCCAACATATAATATAAGAGCAATACCAGCAATGGTCATAAAGAGCGGCAACCCTAAGAGAGCCATGCTGATTAATCCTAAAATGAGAAATATTCTTAAAAAATTCAATGTTACATATACAAAAGCCGAAGTTTTGCTTAATAATGGAATATCAATATTAAATCGTAAGGATGCTAATTCATTAAATAGAGGGAATGACAAAAATAATCCAACAATAATACCAGTAATTAAAGGTATGATATTTTCTTTTCGAATTTCTGCAGTAATAATACCCAGAAAGCCCAGTATCAAGGGAAGTGCAAAAATTTGTATAGGAATTCCATAAATGGGTTCAAATGGCTGAAGTGTTAATAGGACGGTATTGCATGATGCAAAAAAAAGCGTAAGAGCTATTGCCACTGTTATAGCGGTAGTAATTTTGGAAAAAACGGTGTCTTTCCCTTGATTTACGATATTTGTCAGTGTCAGATGTTTTTTTTGATAACTTGATTTTGCTGCTGATAAAAACGTTAATGCAATCATGCTTTGTTCTATAATGCGGATAGAAGACGGTATGCCGGTTGTTTGAAAAATACGGCTCACAATAAACTCTATGGATGCGACAAACACAATGATAAAGACAGAGAAAAACGATGCGATGTCAAAAAATCTCAGAAGCCAGGAACGTTTCATGAAGTGCTCCGCTTGCTATTTTTTTATAGCCGCAAATAAAATGTTAACCGTTGATGGTGTGAACATTTCATTTAGTAGTTTCTGTGCCTGAGCACCTGTGAATAACTCATTCCACGCATTGAGCTGAGCTCCTGTGAGTGCAGGAGTTTGAAGACCGTTTGCAGTCATCATTGCTATTGCTTCTTGTTCTTTTTGCAATGAGAGAGTGGTTATTTCCTGAGCAACTTTTTCTGTAACATCGATAATTGGCTGGCGGAGCTCTGACGGAATTTTATCCCATGCGCGTTTTGTGAGGACAATGCCTCCAAAAAATGGTGCGAGCGTGAAGGATGACATGTAGCCTACGTTTGCTTTAAGCTGATTCCAGAACGTTGCTACGAGTAAAGGGCTTGAATACACAACATCCAATGCTTTTGATGAAAACTGTGATACAAAAAGTGTTGAATCTGATTTAACTGTTTTTGCTCCCAGTAATTGGAGCTGTCTAATTAAAGCTTCTTGATTTTTATTTACACCAATTCTAATGCCTGAAAAATCGGAAGGTTCTTTAATAGGTTTTATAGAAAAAAAACGTATCCAGCCACCCTGGCTTAAAGAAATAATTTGATATTTATCAGCTAGTCTGTTTTGAAATATTGGTTGCAAAGCTTTTACAGCTAACTTAAACTCATCAGTTGTTTTAATAATGCCAGGCATAGAGAGCAAAAGCAAGTCTTTGTCTAAAAGAAATAACCCACTTGTTTCTAATAGTGCGCCATCAATACCAAATGTGAGCTGCTGAACAATTGCCTCCTGGTTGGCATTGGCAAGGCTCCGTGAAAATACAACTTTGATTTTTCCATTGGAAACTCGGGACCATTCGCTTGCAAGCTTTTTCATGCCGATATCCCATGGACTATTGGGCGGAACTGAAGCAGCAAGCTGAAGCGTTATTTCCTGTGTCCACAGTGCTGTTATGCACAAGAAGAATACTATTAGTATCAGCAGCAGTCGGTGGTTGGTTTGTTTCATGGTATGACTCCCTGAGTGTTAATCTGTAAAATATAAGTATAAATCTGCCTGAATTGCAGTAGCTTTTTGTTGAGCCAGCATGTTCATGAGGTTTTGCTGTTTCTGTGCAATGTTTATAGCATGAGTAATATTTTTAAGGAATAATTCCTTATCGTTGAGCGGCAGCGCGAACAGCAATGCATAATCGACATAGAGTCCCGCATTAGTTTCATTAAAATAGATGCGGGCTTTTTCATAGTACTCTAAGGCTTTAGTTTTATCACCTCCCAATGCTTCCGGCATTCCTGCATAGACAGAATACGCAAGCGTAAGAACGCGGCCGTTTTCACTGTATGGATCCAACTGAAGTGCTCGGTTTAATAACAAAAAAGCTGCAGGAATAAGATTTGCAGTTTCAAAGTCAAGCGGATTACCGCTGAATACTGCAAAAATAGAAGCTGCAGCGGTATATAAAAGCGTTGTATCCTTTTTTGTGAACATTGCTACAAGCTTTTTAGCGTTTGTGTCATTGAGAGCATTAATGTCGATTTGAGACGATAAAAGCTTTGGGCTTTTTTTGGTAATAAATGGAAGCACAACATTTTTTGCTTTAACAGCATATAGGTTTGCACGAGCACTTATTGTTGAACTTTCAAGCGGATCAGTATTTTGAAGCAGAAATGCTTTTGTTCCAAGAATCATATTGCCATATAAAAGATATAAACTTGCAAGCGTTTTTGCATTGGTTTCGTTAGCAGGATTATCTCTATAGAGCATTTCAAGAGTCTTAATAAAGGCTGGTAGTGATTCTTCAACCAGAAGGGGATCAGTTTCATCAAGGATTGTGGAAGTTGCAAGATTTCCTATCCGAAATACTACACATGAAGAACAGAGTAATACAATCGTAAACGCACACAGTATCTGTTTCATAGTACCATTATTATTTTTGAAATCGGTTTTGTCAATGTAAGCTTGATGCTGTTTTTCAATATGATTGTCTAAAAAGAAGAATAAGAGTAACATGGCTCTATGTGGAAAGAATTACAAACACTCAAACCGCTAATTACAAAACATTGGTGGCGCTACACGTTTGGTTTACTGTTTCTTATTACTATTGATTATGCACAAACCGAAATTCCGCAATTTATTAAAAAAATTGTAGATACTATACTTGCTGGTGTTGATGAAACAGTATTGCATACCAATCTTGTTTTTATGCTTCTCACTGCAGCAGGTATCGCCATTGGAAGATTCATGTGGCGCTTTTTTATTCATGGTGCTTCACGAAGAATAGAGCGAGATTTGCGGGCTCGTCTCTTTGAACATTATATGGCTTTGCCTATGAAAGCTTTTCAGGATAATCCAACTGGTGAGCTTATGGCCAGAGCCACAAATGATATGCAGGCAATCCGCATGCTTACTGGAATGGCGATTGTTGCATTTATCGATGGTTTTTTCATGTCTGCCATAGTATTAGTACGCATGTTTACTGAAAATCCATCGGTTGCCTTACGAGTTATACTTCCTCTTCCAATTGTAACACTTATCATTATTCTTTTTGGCCGTAAAATAGGCAAACGATTTAAGAAAATACAGGAAATCTATGGCACGATGAGTACGCTTGTCCAAGAAGTGCTGCAGGGGATACGGGTAGTCAAAGCTTTTGTAAAAGAAGATATTTTTAAAAATCGATTTGAAAACGAAAACGACTCCTATCGAAAAGCAAATATGTCGCTGGTGCTACTATTCGGATTCTTTTTCCCCCTTATCAATTTTATAGCTGGCATTACCATGCTCATTTTATTTATAACAGGTGGAAATGCGATACTTGAAAACTCAATGAGCGCCGGGACATTAACAGCAATGATTGCGTATCTTGAAATGCTCTTGTGGCCTATGATTGGAGCAGGTTTCACAGTGAATACAATACAGCGCGGTCTAGCGAGCCTTAAGCGAATAAATGAAATTCTCTTTTTACCGCAAGAGGAAAAAACAAGAAATAACACAAGCGGTATCAAAATTCCTGAGAGAGGAGATTTTGTTTTTAATAATCTGACATTTACCTATCCAGGAGCTCAAAAGCCTGCACTCAATGCTGTTTCTTTTACTATATCTTATGGAAAAACATTTGGAATATTGGGCCGAATTGGAAGCGGGAAATCCACATTGCTCAAACTAATGACCCGTATTCTAGAACCTGAACCAAATCAAATTTTGTATGGCAATGCAGATATCACATCAATTGACATTAATGAGTTGAGAAAATTATTCGGATATGTTCCGCAAGAAAGCTTTTTATTTTCTGACTCAATAAAAAATAATATTTTATTTGCTAATCCGGATCTTTCTGATGATGAGCTAGAGAATATTATTCAAATTGCAGGGTTAGAACCAGATTTAGCACTCTTCCCGCATGGTATTGAGACTGTAGTAGGGGAAAAAGGATTAACTTTATCTGGGGGACAAAAGCAACGTGTTTCCATTGCGCGGGCTCTTGCTGTAAATCCTGAAATTCTTGTTTTTGATGATGCGCTATCTGCTGTGGATACAGAAACTGAGGAAAAAATACTCAAAGCATTGTGCAAGCTTCGTAGAGGGAAAACAAATATAATTGTATCCAATCGAGTATCAACTCTGCAAAATGCCGATTGCATCGGTGTATTTAGTCACGGTGAATTAATACAGCTCGGTACACCAGAAGAGCTCCTTAATCAGGAAGGATTTTTTGCAGAAATTGCTCTTATGCAGAGCTTATCGAAAGAGAAGGATAGTTAATATGAGTGATTTTTTTGATTCAGATGAAATTGTAAAAAGCTATGATAGTACTATAATAAAGCGTATTTTTTCATATACAAAAAATCATAAAGCACTATTGCTGCTCATAGTTATCTGTTTGTTAATTTCAACTATTGCAGAACTGGCTATGCCTATTATTTCTCAAAAAATTATTGATGATGTCCTCATAATCTCATATATGGCGGTTGGTAAAAATGAAACATTAGTGAAAGAAATATCAGAAGCATTTCCAAAAATAAAAAT
Source organism: uncultured Treponemataceae bacterium (assembly GCA_964630305.1). Lineage (GTDB taxonomy): Bacteria > Spirochaetota > Spirochaetia > Treponematales > UBA12059 > JAKPPT01. The sequence continues at coordinate 15,008 of CAZVTR010000036.1, forward strand.
ACTAAACATTCATGATACATATTTTGTCAGGAAAAAAGACTATATGCTTTTTAGTAAAGCATTGCAGAATAAGATTGAAAGTGATGAAACAGCACTTATAGGAGAATACTATATTACAGCTATCAATCAAGACGCTTTAGATGCAATAAAAAAACATAATGCCGAGGTACTGGCTGACAGCAATTTTATTGTAATACAATTAAACACTCTCAAATCTTTTTCTAAAGGTGAATTAAAAATTATACGCAGTAATGATTATAAAAAGTTAAATTTGTATGGTTTTTTATTTTTTATTGCTGTATGTGCTGCTCTTTTTGGAACATTCTTTCAAACATGGTCTACAAGCCTTACGGGTCAGCATGTTATGAAATCTATTCGTATGCAATTGTTTGATAAAACAATTCATCAAAGTCTCAATTTTTTAACACGACAGCCTGTTGGAAGATTAGTTACTCGTTTAACAAGTGATGTGGAAACAATAAATGAATTTTTTACCGATGTTGTTGTTGCATTTATAAAAGATCTCTCTGTAATGATTGGAGTAATCATTGTTTTAATCAATATGTCTTTTAAGCTTGGTCTTGTTGCTATATTGTCAATACCTCCCGTTCTTATTATTACTAGTATCGCTAGAAGAAAAGCACGAGATGCTTTTAGAAAACAGCGAAAGATATTATCAAAATTAAATGCATATATTGCTGAACATATTTCTGGAATTTCAATAGTAAAAATATTTTCACGCCAAAACTATGTAGTAAAAGTATTTAAAGAAATCAATCATGATTTAATGAAAGCAAATTTAGGCGAAATGTACGTTATGGCTACATTTAGGCCTGTTATCGAATTTTTTTCAACAACGTCAATTGCTGTAATTCTCTGGTATGGTTCAGGTCTTTATAAAAGCGGTTTTGTAAGTTTAGGTACGCTGGTTGCTTTTGTAAACCTTGTCCGAATGTTTTATTCTCCGCTTCAAGATATTTCAGAAAAATTTACAATTTTGCAAAGTGCAATGGCTGGAGGAGAACGAGTATTTAAGCTGCTTGATGTAGAGGAAAATATACCAGATATCGGTACTAAAACGCTGCAACAGGTGCAAGGAAAAATAGAATTTAAAAATGTATGGTTTGCGTATAAAGAAAATGAATGGGTTTTAAAAGACATTTCCTTTTCTGTACAGCCAGGGCACTCAGTTGCTATTGTTGGCTATACTGGAGCAGGGAAAACGACTATTACTTCACTTTTGCCAAGATTCTGGGATATTCAAAAAGGGGAGATACTGCTTGATAATACACCAATAAAAGAGCTTTCTTTGAAAGCATTACGGAGCTATATCAGACCTGTTATGCAGGATGTATTTTTGTTTTCAGGTACAATAGCTGATAATATTGATTTAGGACTTGGGTTAAGCCGAGAAAAAATAATTGAAGCCGCAAAAATTGTTCATGCAGATGAGTTTATTCAAAAGTTGCCGCAAAAGTATGACACAGTATTAGGTGAAGGTGCATCTAACTTATCAGCTGGGCAGCGTCAGCTATTATCATTTGCGCGGGTAGTTGCTCATGATCCTCATATCATTATTCTTGATGAAGCAACAAGTTCAATTGATTCTGAGACTGAGCATCTTGTTCAGCTTGGCTTAGAAGCATTAATGAAAAATAGAACCACTATTTTAATTGCTCATAGGCTTTCAACGATTCAGCATGCCGATATTATCTTGGTACTGTCAGAAGGCAGGTTAATTGAAAAAGGCACACATAATGACTTGATACAACTTAAGGGTGTCTATTATAATTTGTATAAATTGCAGTTTCAAAATCAAGGAATATAAGTATGAATCATCAATCACAGGTTTTATCAATTACTGCACTGCTTGATAAGAGCGAACAAACGATATTGAGAGAAATAGTAAAACAGTTTCCTGATACAATGCTGCACTATGTTGATGCTACATTTTGTGATAGCATTAACCAGTTTTCTCAAAATTCACAGCTTTTTTTTATCGATATAGAGAAATGCGCTGACAAACTTTATGAAATTATCACAGGAATAAAAACTAATTTTCCAAGTAGTGATATTATACTGTTTCATACAACTGATGATATAACGCTCAATATCGAGCTCATGAAATTAGGTATCCTTGAAGCTATCAAAAAACCTGTTGAGAAAAGCAGATTAGAAACATTAATTGCAAATATACGAAAAAAAATCCTGACAAGTGCAGAAAACCTAGAACTCATTCAGGTTTTGTACAATTATAATGCTCAGACAATTATCTCGCACAGTCCTGAAATGGAAAAAGTGCTTTCAATGGCTTCACGAGCCGCACAGAGCAATTCAACAGTGCTTATCACGGGAGAAAGCGGTACAGGGAAAGAACTCATTGCCCGGGCAATACATTTAGCTGGAGCACGAAAGCATGAACCATTTATTGCAGTAAATATTGCTGCATTGCCAGAAAACCTCATTGAGAGTGAATTATTTGGCCATGTAAAGGGAGCATTTACTGGAGCGCTTGCCGACAGAAATGGCAGGTTTGCACAAGCAGCTGGAGGGACACTCTTTATTGATGAAATTGGAGAAATACCTCCTGGCATACAGGTAAAATTGCTTCGGGTGCTTCAATTTGGAGTATATGAGCGAGTAGGCGAAGCTACTCCTCGGGAAGCAAATGTACGAATCATTGCAGCAACTAACCGAAATCTTGAACAAGAGGTTAAAGCTGGTAATTTCCGTGCTGATCTTTTCTATAGGATAAATGTTGTGCCAATAGAGATTCCGCCGCTCAGAGACCATAAATCGGATATTCCATATTTAGTGGAATATTTTCTAAAAAAATATGCTCGAAAAAACAATAAAGAAATAGCCGGAATTACAATAGAAGCAATGTCACGAATTATGCGTTATCCCTTTCCCGGCAATATTCGTGAACTTGAAAATATTATTGAACGCGGTGTTGTACTGTGCCGGAGCAAGTATTTAACTGAACATGATATCCTGTTGCCATTTCAATCTCAGAATGAAAAACCTGTTCAGCATTTAGGTACCTATGAAGATATCATGCATAGTTTTGAAAAAGATTTTTTATTGCAGGTACTAGAACGCAATAATTTTAATAAGAGTGCTGCAGCGAGGGAACTAGGCATAAATGAGCGAAGACTTCGCTATCGCATTCAAATACTCGGCATCGAAAAAGAAGCTTAGAATTGATTTAAAAAATCATCAAGCAGCATTTTTTCGTATGACTCGAGCTCTTGTCCCTGCATAATTAATTGATTATACACGGCGAGATCGATGTATTTTACCGCTAATGGACGCTCGATAGATACACGTGTGTTTTCATCCTGCCAGATTATTTCGGATGGAGAAAAGCTTGTAAATTTTCCATATTTATTTTGAAAATTGGTAAAAATTGTATAATGATCAATCAGTTTTTCATTCATGATAAAAATCATAATAAAAAGCTTTCCTTCATAGAATTGAAAAAATGCTCTTTTTATATATGAAAGCCCAGTAACTTCGATTAATGTTTCATTAGGACGCGGAAGCAAACTTACATCCGCTTCGCCTCTATACCAGAACAGTCCATTGCCTTTCAGCAAATTTTGCACTTCTTCCATGCTCATTCCAAGGCTTATACCTGAAAACTCACGGGGTACAGTCTTTTTTTCTGTATCAGCTGTTTTAGTGCCTTTGTCTTGTGCTGTAATACAAAAAGCTAGTAATGCGAGCAATATACCAAGTACAGTGCGTTTCATATAGTATTTATCGGTTTAATGCCAAAGAAAGTGCAGTAGAAAGCTTAAGAACGTCTTCATTGCTCTTTCTTAGTCTGCTGCTCAGAATCGATGCAATTCTCTCAAGAATAATAATGCCTGTTTCAGGCTTTTCCTTGCAGAATTTTTTAAACTCATCTCGATGAATTTCAAATAATTGGCATTGCGTTATTGCAGTAACGGTAGCGCTGCGCGGTTCTGTTTGAAACAATGACATTTCTCCAAAGACCCATGCTACAGATGCTTTTAGCCTATTCATTGATTTTTCGACCTGCCCAAAATCTTTCGATGACAGTTTTAGTGTAAGGTTTTTACTGACTTCTACTTCTCCGTCAATAAAAATAAACATGGAATCTGCTTTGTCGCCTTCCTGCATAATTATATCACCGCTATTAAAAACAACAAACCTGCCATGAGAAGCTAATACTGTAAGATCTGCATCTGGAATGCCTTCAAGAATTACTGCTCGTTTTAAATCTACTGCTTGCAAATGTGTAATGCGTTTTTGTTTCATGCAGTGCCTCCAATAATAAAGGCAGCATCATTTTGCGTAATAATATATGAAGGATCGGGTGCTAGTTTTATATTAGCTTGTGTTGTTTCATCATCAACAGAGATATTTGCTTCTTCAAATTTTCTTTTGATAAATCTATCAATTGCACTCGAATCATCAGATAATAAATCATCAAGCGTTACTGATTTTTCTTGTGAGAGTACACCAACGAGTACAGCTTTTTTATTAACTAAAAACCATTGCACTGCTTCTTGAAATGTTTTGCCAATTAAATCACTGGGAAATGATATCTTATGCAAGGCTTGTGCAGATTTATAATCAAGCATAGCTGTAACAGCTTCTGAAACTCCAGAATTGCATCCGCTTGCAGTAATGAGAAAGGATATAAACTCATCTTGAAGGATGATATCATCGATATGCGATCGTATAAGATGAGACTTGCTCTCCGGTTTTACAATGCACGCGGTAATGCGGATATCTGGTGCAAGCGAACGGATTGTTAAGCAAGCTAATATAGTTTTTTCATCGGCATTGGAAAAACCGGTTTCTTTATTATAATCTGGAATAATAATACAGGAGCGTGCTGTTTTAATTGAAGCCATATTCAGCAGCTTGTCTTGTGTAAAATCACCTTTTACAAATTTCAATACCGCTCCAGGAACCGATGCTTGCAGTGATTCAAACTCGTTACTATCCATGGAATTGACTAAAACAATCGTTGGTTTTTCTAATGTATGGGTAAATCCTTCCAGTACTGAGAGAATATTCTTATTGTAACCACATACGACAATATGGTCTTTAGTTTTAATCATTTGCAATCCTTTCCCTTCTCGGATTCTTCGTTCAACAAATATGGATGCTATGGTGCCTGAAATAAGTGTTGTTAAAGCAATGCCTGACAGCATAAGCAGCATTGCAAAAATTCTTCCTGCGACACTTTGCGGAAATTTATCGCCGTAACCTACCGTTGTAATTGTTACTAGTGACCACCATATCCCATCAAAAAAATTGGTGTACATTGCATTGTTATGGTTTGCTTCAATAAAACTCACAATAAAACCGATAGAAGTGACTACAAGAATAAAAATTAAAAAAATTCTTATAAGAGTACTGTGCCAAATCGTATAAATAAGATTGTGCAATTCCGAAAAGATTGGTTTTTTATGCTTTTCACTATACCGATTTTTTTTGTGTTTCATACTGTCATAGTATCGGCTGAGTTCATTTTTATATTGATTATAAGTATTGAGTAATAATATGCACTATGTACAAACATTCACTATTCTATATTGCAATCACCACAAAAGTGAGCATAGTATAGCGGTATGTACAAGTATCGAGAAGTGCCAGACTATCCATTTATTCTTGCAACACATGCCGATTGGATCGTTGCATATAAACCCAGAGGAATGCATAGTTCTGCTCATGGCAGTGAAAAGGACAATGTGCTCATCAATTGGGCAGTCTCTATAATGCCTGATCTTAAAGCAGTAAAAGGATATTGGGAAACTGATTATGGTTTATTGCATCGGTTAGATAAAGATACAGCGGGTGTATTGCTCATTGCCAGAACGCAGTCTTTTTTTGATTATCATGCTCAGCAGAATACTGTCTCGCTAACGAAAATGTACGCATTAACCGCTATGCCGCAAACGTTCGGTTTACCCGGTTCATTCCCCAGATTATATGCTCCGCCAGGTATGACAACAGAATGGGGCGCAGCCTTGCAGGAAAAAAACTATGAGCGGCTAGCATCGTTATTGCACGGTTCTATAACTTCATTTTTTAGGGCTTATGGACCAGGAAGTAGAACCGTTGCTTGCTGTGCCCCTGCGTATAATCCTATATATAAGAAAAACTGGACTCATGAACTCTATGCAACGCATATTATTTCCTGTACACATTGTGACGGCCACTTGCTAATTAATGTTCGTCTCGATCGGGGTTTTCGTCATCAGATACGAGCGCACTGTGCATGGATAGGCTTACCCCTTATTGGTGATCTACTCTATAACCCAGAAGTACGGACTGAGGATAAGCTTTCACTTGTTGCGTACGGGTTAGAATTTTCTGATTTAGACGGAAAAAAACATGCAATTATGCTTTAGTTTATGTTTCAATTGTATCTGCGAGCAGCTAAGCTTTGTAGTCAATTAAAACGGCTTCGAGCGGTACAATAACAATCACTGGTTGGTTATTGGTTGTTATGGTAATGTTGTCATCAAGTGCAATGTTTGAAATTCCAAAAAATCCGGGCATAAATTGTACACTATTAAGCGGCCATTTTAGTCCCGTGCTATTCATAGCTGATGCGCCGGAAGGGCCGGGAAATACCGACACAAGTGAATAACGCGGGAGTTTACATGTTATCGAATTTTTAACTAAAACAATTCTTTCTTTATCGGTTATCCATTGCACTGGAGTATTGCTTGTTCTAAAAAAAAGGTACAAAAGGGCAAATAGATGATCAATGCGGCCTCCGCCGCCGCCAATAATTGTGATGTGATTGTAGCCTCGTTCATACAGTATATTGATTCCAAGTTCAGTATCAGTGTAATCTTTATCGCGAGGGAATTGGAGTATTTCTTTGCATATATTAAGCTTGTCTCTATGCATAACGGAATCCATATCCCCAACTACTAGGTCGGGTAGTAAATTCCATGCTAAACAGGTATCAAAACCTGAATCTGCAGCACAAATATATGAAGAAGCAATATCGTTTGTAATAGATTCATATGAGGGAGCCATTCCGCCAATGATTAAAACTGCATTATTCATACATCGCATGCTACCAGAGCATAACACTTCTTACAAGCAGGTACTGCAACTATGAAAATTAAAATTCCCGAGGATGTGAAAGCAATTGCAAAAATCTTCAAGTCTCATGGTTTTCGCTGTTATGCTGTAGGCGGAGCTGTTCGGGACAGTCTTCTCAAAAAGCAGCCTGAGGATTGGGATTTGGCTACAGACGCTTTGCCTGAACATGTTATCGCCATGTTCAAAGCAGTTATTCCTACTGGTATACAGCACGGCACAGTAACAATCCGATGGAAGGGTAAATCTTATGAGACTACAACATTTAGAATTGAAAGCGAATATACTGATGCCCGACATCCTGATAGTGTCTCTTATACCGATTCATTGCAACTCGATTTAGCACGGCGTGATTTTACAATCAATAGCCTTGCGGCTGATCCGCTGGTTGGCACCGTAATTGATTATTTTAATGGAATACAGGATTTGCAATCCCGAATTATACGAGCTGTTGGAAGACCGCTTGAGCGGTTTAAAGAGGACGTATTGAGGACGCTGCGTGCTGTTCGGTTTGCCGGGGTTTTACAGTTTACAATTGAACCAGAAACATTGCATGCAATTTCAATGGCTTTAGAAAAATTTCCTCATGTTTCTGCAGAGCGGGTGCGCGATGAATTTTCAAAGTTATTGCTTGCGCCGCAACCTTCCTATCCACTCCAGCTGCTTGATAAAACAGGACTCTTAGATTATATCCTACCGGAATTAAAGGCATGCAAAGCTGTTTCACAGGGCAGCATGCATCGATTCGATGTATTTAATCATTTATTGGCATCGTGTGATGCCAGCCCGCCACATCTTGTGACGAGACTTTCGGCTTTGCTGCATGATATTGCAAAACCAAACTGTAAAAATAAAAACGAAAATACATTAACGTTTTATGGCCATGACACAGAATCGGCTCAAATGGCAAAACAAATTCTCATGAGGCTTAAATATCCTAATGCTGTTATTGATACAGTATGTGCTTTAATTGCTAACCATATGATTGCGTATAATGAAAGCTGGACTGATGGAGCAGTACGCAGGTTTATTCGAAGAATTGGATTAGAAAACTTAGATGCGTTTTTTTCACTAAAAATTGCCGATGCTTCAGGAATGACGGGCTTGCCGCCTGATTTTAGAACTGTTCAATCTTTATATGAAAGAGTTCAGGCAATTATTCAAAATCAGCATGCATTATCCTTAAAAGATTTAGCAGTAAATGGAGATGATTTACAAAAAATTGGTTACCAAAAAGGACCAGTACTTGGCAGGGTTTTACAGGAGCTTTTAGAAACTGTGCTCGATGATCCGGCGATCAATACAAAGGAAAGACTGCTTCATATTGCAGAATTGCTTAAGAATAAGTATTTATAGACATAAATCCAGGCTGCAGTTTTACTGCAAAGGAGCGAAGTAACCAGTTTCTTCTTTGCCCGATTTATTCCTGAGATATACCTCTATACCAATAGGAAGATAATTTTGTCCAAAGAGCGGGTCAGCAGTAGCGGTAAACGAGAGCCTATAAAGACCAGACTTTTTCTGTAACAGTTGATTAACAAATGGTGCAAATCCCAGAGGTGAATCAGCATCATGAATTATTCCTTGAGT
>CAZVTR010000037.1:0-21085 GCA_964630305.1 uncultured Treponemataceae bacterium
TTCTGGGCTGCCTAAAGCCCAGGGGGGTACCATGTGTGTTTAACGACCATATTTTTACAAGAGCCATTTTCGCTGTCACGATTTTTTCAGAAAAAAAAATATAAGGATGCAAACCCAAAAACAAGATCAACAATCTTATAATTTTTAGTTTTATCAAACGACACACCTATAAAATATTCACACTATAGCGCTTTTTATCATAAAATATGAAAGTAGATAGATATTTGTATCCTATTCTTTGAGTGAGGATGTGTAAATCGTATAATAATTTCCTTTTCTTTATGAACAGGCACCATTCAAGCAGTACTGTGCTCGAAGCTCAGCATGAGTTATTGTTTGTTATATCGCACTCGTCCATGCGCCACAGAAAACATCACAATAAATTACAATTTTCTCCCGATGGAAAGACACTGGCTTATAATGCAAAAATTGATAGCAAATGGTATGTCATTGCTGGCAAGGAAAAAGCTGGACCCTATGATGATGTTATTGAATTTAAATTTTCTTCAGATGGAAAGACATTGGCTTATACTGCACAAATTAATTACCTATGGTATATTATTGCTGGCAATGAAAAAGTTGGTCCCTATAATTATGTTAGCCGTTTACAATTTTCTCCCGACGGTAATACACTGGGTTATAGAGTAGCTATTAAAGATGGAGCTGATACTAAAATACTAATCAATGGGAAGGAATATACTGGATCAATTGTTAATGGTGTTGTTATCTACATAGATAATGGTACTATATATATCAAGTAGCACTCCACTATGCGCTTCAACTTGACTCAGCTATGGCACGATTCTTGTTTATCATTAATAGGTTTATTAGGCAAGAAGAGCGCCTGTGTATACTAAATGGGTTAGACACATGTTTGTCTTACTGTTACCTTAGAAGGAAACTATGAAAAAGATTGCGATTATTTTATGCCTATTCGTGTTTGTACTTAAACTGCATGCACAAACAATTGTTGATACAACAACGGAAGATATATTGCAGATTGGAGTCATTGATGGAAAAACTCCTGTGTATGTTTCGAAAACAATAAGAGAGGGACTTATATCAACAATTGTTGAATATTATGTCACAATAGGCAATGAAAAAACTGGTCCCTATGATTATATTGATTGGTTAGAATTTTCTCCCGATGGAAAGACACTGGCTTATAGTGCACAAATTGATAACAAATGGTATGTCATTGCCGGCAAGGAAAAAGCTGGTCCCTATGATACTGTTATGTATTTACAATTCTCTCCCGATGGAAAGACACTGGCTTATCGTGCAGAAATTGATGGCGAATATTATATCATCGCTGACAAGGAAAAAGCTGGTCCCTATGATTATGTTATCTGGTTACAATTTTCTACCAATGGAAATACACTTGCTTATAATGCAGAAATTGATGGCAAATGGTATTTCTTTGTTGGCAAGGAAAAAGCTGGGCCCTATGATTATATTAGCTGGTTACTATTTTCTCCCAATGGAAAGACACTGGCTTATCTTGCAAAAATTGATGGCGAATATTTTATCATCGCTGGCAAGGAAAAAGCTGAACCCTATGATGATGTCCGGGGTTTACAATTTTCTCCCGATGGAAAGACACTGGCTTATATTGCACAAATTGATAACAAATGGTATGTCATTGCCGGCAAGGAAAAAGCTGGGCCCTATGATTTTGTTTGGTATTTTCAATTTTCCCCCGCTGGCAAGACACTAGCTTATATTGCTCAAATTGATAACAAATGGTATGTCATTGCCGGCAAGGAAAAAGCTGGTCCCTATGATGATGTTAGCTGGTTACAATTTTCTCCCGATGGAAAGATACTTGCTTATTGTGCAAAAATTTATGGCGAATGGTATGTCATTGCCGGCAAGGAAAAAGCTGGTCCCTATGATGATGTTAGCTGGTTACAATTTTCTCCCGATGGAAAGACACTTGCTTATTGTGCAAAAATTTATAGCGAATGGTATGTCATTGCCGGTAAAGAAAAAGCTGGTCCCTATGATGCTGTTTTGTATTTTCAATTTCCCCCCAATGGCAAGACACTGGCTTATGAAGCAGAAATTGATAACAAATGCTATATCATTGCTGGCAAGTATAAAGCTGGTCCCTATGATGATGTTAGCTGGTTACAATTTTCTCCCGATGGAAAGGCATTGGCGTATACAGCATTTATTGAACATGATGTCTATACTAAAATATTGACCAATGAGAAGGAATATATTGGAGCAATTGTTAATGGTGTTGTTATCTATGTAGATAATGGTAAGATATACATCAAGTAGCACTCCCCTATGCGCTTCAACCGGACTTAAGCTATGGCGCGATTCTTGCTCATTATCTATAACTTATTAGGTAAGAAGAGCGCCTATGTTTGTTTACATACTAAAAATATATTTTGGAGCATAACGCATAATATTACTCCGTTCAACTTATTTGAACGTTCATACTTGCAATACTTTTTCAAACTAGCTATGATAGCCCCATGCGATTTTCACCAAAGAAACTTATAGAAGAGTATAAGGAAGCTTTTTCGTTATTCAGCCACAATATAAAATACTTTCTGCTTGGCAATGTAATGTTGGGCATTGCATCCAATATGGTACAGCTGCTCTTAAACCTGTACATGAAAAGCCTGGGGTTTTCTGGTGCCTCGATTGGCCTGGTGCTGTCATACAGAGCATTGGGGTCGTTTCTGATTGCACTCCCGGCAAGCATACTCGTTGCACGGCTTGAACCCAAACTCATACTAATCGGAACAGCAATACTCCTCGGCGCGAGCTATACTGCCCAGAGCATTTTCTCATCATTTGGTGCAATCGCTGCAGCTGTCTTCTTTACCGGCGTTTTTAATTCTGTGTACCAGGTAGCGGCAGGTCCGTTCTTTATGCGCAATTCCGGTGAAAAAGAACGCACGCATATTTTTGCGTTAAATGGCGCACTCGGCATGGGGACAGGTGTTATCGGTTCGCTGTTTGGCGGCATAGTCAAAGATATCATTTTTGAAGCCAGTCATAATGAACCCTATTCCTACGCAATGACGCTGCTCACTGCCGTATGTTTTATCATTGCGGCCATTATTCCTTTTTCTAAAATCTCAAGACAAAAGGCACCGCAAGCAGGAAGGCGGTTATTTTTTTCTAAAAAACCAAAGTCAGCTGATTTAGAACCATCTGTAAAAACAAATTTTAATGACAAAAACTGCTCGGCTCCAGAATCGGCCGTAGTTCAAAAAACTGTAAATACCACGATACTGCTCTATGCTAAAATCTTGATTCCCGGGTTTATCGTCGGAATGGGCGCAGGTCTTACAATCCCCTATTTGAACTTATACTTTAAAAACACGTTTTCTATGTCAGATTCGGTGATTGCAATTATTTTTTCTTTAGGACAGGTTATTACGTTTATTGGCATGATGTCTGGCCCCATCATTGCAAGACGAATTGGCAAAGAGCGTACTATTTTCTTAACGCAAATAATATCCATACCTTTTATACTTGTGCTGACCTATTTACATTTCATTCCGGCAGTAATTGTTGCATTTCTAATAAGACAGGGGCTCATGAATATGAGCAGTCCCATAAACGATAATTTTGCGTTGGAAATGGTTCCGCATGAACAGCAGCATCTCATGAATGCATTAAAAATGCTCAATTGGACAGGCTCATGGATGGTTTCTGCGCGGATATCGGGCAACATGATAGACACGTATGGCTTTGCACCGAGCTTTACACTTACCGCAATACTCTATGCAGTTTCAAGCGGTCTGTTCTGGCTATTTTTCCTCAGAAAAAAGCCAATTGATGCATTAAGCCTTGCAAATTGAACCTTTTTGAAAACCATATCAATATAAAAACTCGAAAACCATGTAGCCAGATAATCAGTGTAGCCTACTAGAAAACTCAAACTTTTCTCGTTACAATAAAATAAATACTTGAGCGGAGGAAACAATGCCCAAACGTGATTTAGGCCTATCCCTTGATATTAATAATCCTGCAGAACGTGGAAAACTTATATCCTATATCAACCTAAAACTTTCCAGCATGGGACTTCCCGTATATTCAAAAGAAGGCACCAGCTTTCTCAATATCGCTAACGACATGATTGCGAACTATCGGGAAAAAAACCGGCTGCTAGGTAAGTATCTGCCGCCCTGCGATATGCGTATTCAGGAATTCCTCGATGCATATTTTCATGATTTACCAGAACACGAACGGCCTGCACTTCCAGCGCAAACCGTAACGCTCGATCGCTACGGTATGGCACGGCTCATGTCACTCCCTCCCGATGCGCATGTATACAGTTCTCCAAGCCTCACCTCATACCGAATACGCAATGGTATTCTCCATAACCCTAAAAATGACCGCCGCACGACAGAAGGTGTTTTCCATATTGCAGAAGGCGGACTTCCCGTACCGCTCGACAAAAAAGAAGTTCCTAAAATCGCCTTTGCACGAATGCTTGCAAAGGCATTTAATCCTCCTGAAGATCTCATGATTATTCCGTTTACAGCATCTGAACCACAAAAAGCAAAAGCATTTGTATCGCTCTATTTACGACCTACCGTCGTGCCCGAAGTACCCGGCTTTATTCAGGAAAAAGCCCTGGAAACTCGATTTTTTGCACCAGGTTCACTTGTTGCAAACCTTGATTTTGTCGAAAGTATTTTTGGTAACGCTGGTGATCCGTATATTCCGGCAAATGATGCAGCACTCGACCCGCTCACGTGGACAGGGCATACCTCCTGCATTATTCTTGCGATACACCTCACCTCATGCACTAAAAAAGAACTTGGTCTTCCTGAATACAGCAAAGCCACCGAACGCCAGAAGCGTGACGGCATGTGCTGGAAAGACCCCGATGAACTCTATAACGACGGAAAAGCTTTCAAAGTCTGCGCCCGCGACGATCACGGAGTCATGGTAACGATCATTGCTGATAACTATTTTGGCTACTCAAAAAAAGAAATCAAAACACAAATTTCCTATTCTGCAAATTTGTATGGACTTGCAGAAGAAGAACATGCCGGCGGCGCCCTTGTGTTTCCCTCATACAATTTAGGCAACCGCTTTGTCCCAGATACTAATCTTAAAAATAAGGGACAGACCCTCCAAACTGTTATGGATCTTTTGGGGAGCCGTGTTGAGTACAACCCCGAAGGCTACTGCATCGACCGCATTTACCACGAAATTGTGTACATTCCCGAAAACGCAATTATAGAACTCGATGAACAAAAGGTTTGCTGGTCTAATGAAACCGGTGAGCATGCAATACCGCTTAAGCCTGAATGTGTCTACATACACCCAACGGGTTACAAAATTCAGCTTGACCAGCACCCGGTGAGCGGAACCTGGCGCCTCATTGGCACTAATCCTGACTGCCTCCTCTGCCATAAACCAAGCACCGTATCTGGCGGCGGCAAATCAGAAATTTCAAAATCAATTTTTGATGCCATTACGAGCGGTCCCTTTGTAATTGCCGATTACGCTGCCGACATCAAAAAAGCCGAAGAGATAATTAATTATAACTATGGTCATCGGTTCAAAGACGAAAAAGAAAACCATGGAGATCAATCACGACCAATTCTTTCTCCAAAACGATCTCTCGGCAGCGTTATAAAATTATTATCACCATCACCATTATACACCGATGAGTTTAACGCCTGGCTCATGGCTATTCCCGACCGCGTTAAAGCCCTGGTATTCCTTGTAAAACGTTTCTACCGCCCGGAATGGGGGAACAACTGGGCAGAACATTTCAAAGCCGACATGATAAACGGCACACAAGGCAATGTTCTCAAATATAAAGGAAGACCGATTCAAGCCTCATATCTCCGAGTCGGATTCAATGAACACGGAGATAGATCCCTCCATAAATTGCGCCAGGACTTTATGCCTGCCCAAAAGATTCAGTGGGAAGACGATATAACCGCAAGCATCACCGTTCCTGCAAAAAAACTTCCCAACCTTCCCGATGGCACAGCATCGCTGGCTCTAAAAATTGCAAAAAACTGCGAAGCGCGCTTTTTCCAGCGGCCCGATGATGCAGTTATCCGCGGGTATGACAAACAAGCCGAGTCCGACATGGCACGCCGTGATAATTTTATAAGCAACTTTGAGCCACTGACTCGTTCAAAGGCTAATGAGATTCTCACACGGTTTATCGAATACTCTGAGTATACTGAACCAATGCGCACCATGATTAAAGAAGCAGAGGCTGATGATTCTATTCAATACTTTGTTTGTTCATCATTCCCGCGCATGGTTGACGGTAAGCCATCAAAAAACCCACGATACCTCCAGCTTGACAGAAACTATATCAACCCGCGGGACAGGTACATTGCCGATGTCGGCACTCGACTAACTCGCCTCGTCAAGGAAGACATTCCTATTATCTACCCTGTCGGAGCAGTGCTGCCAGGAAGGCGAAACAATCCTCCTGAACCAGGAATTAGGCCGCTTGCGGTATACAATCCCATTCACTATCAGGAACTTCCTGAGCTCTTTATGGATTTTGTCTGCTCACTTACCGGTAAAAGCCCCTCGACCACCGGTGCGGGTTCTGAAGGAGCGCTTACAAAAGGACCATTTAACTCTCTTCCTCCTACTACAGACCTTAACAACGCACTCCTTTCTTTCATTTTGTGCGGTTATAATGGATTTACCTCAGCTGCTGGTTACATTGGCCATAAGTATAAAATTGAACATGATATTTCACTGCTAATACCGGAAATCTGGAGCAGGCTGACCCCGCAAGAGCGTGAACCCTCATTTCTCATACAAAACGGATACCTCGAAAAGGTTAATGATTTTGAATGGAATGGCAAAACCATTCTCGCAAGCAGGCTTGGTTACCGCATTACAAATCTTTTTGCTGCACACTTCCTGGGCCGAATTTTTGACTCACCAGGTTCTGTATTTCCTGAAGATATGCTTAAACCAGAGCTGCAAAGCATGGAAAACTTTGTTGATGGTATCGAGAA
Organism: uncultured Treponemataceae bacterium; assembly: GCA_964630305.1. Taxonomy (GTDB): domain Bacteria; phylum Spirochaetota; class Spirochaetia; order Treponematales; family UBA12059; genus JAKPPT01. The sequence continues at coordinate 6,984 of CAZVTR010000037.1, forward strand.
CATCACTGAAGCGCAGGCAAAATCTGCGCGTAACTATATAGAGGACGGTTCGGTAGAAGCAGCGATACCTCCGCTTAAAGCTATTCTGTATATAATGGCCGAAGGCTCCTATCAAGGCATGAAAGCCGATAATCCAGAAATACGAAAACTATTTACGCTGGAATATGTACTTACCTCGAGCTGGTACCAGGAGCGGCTTTTTAATTGGACCGCAATGGAAAAGCAGCGGCTGCTCACCAGTAAACAACACCTCCAAAAATGGCTCGATACACATCAAGAATGGCCGGAAGCAGAACGAAAAGAAATAACCTCCAAGCTCAAAGCGATTGATCAAGTGCTCCAGGAGTTTGGGAAACCATCGTTTGCCGAATCTCTGAAAGGTACAATTGGAAGGGACACATTATACTATGGCAAATAAAACAATTAAAGCAACAACACTCATTACGAATATTGGACAGCTCGCAACTCCGCAGGGGAAACAAGCACGCAAAGGTACAGAAATAGGTAAAATTAACATTATTGAAAACGCCAGCATCGCCATCGATGTCGATACCATTGTTTGGGTAGGAAACAATAATGATTTACCGGAAATTGCAGGCAACCTCTATGAACACATCGATGTCCAAGGTAGAGCTGTTATCCCCGGCTTTGTAGATTCCCATACACACTTTGTTTTTGCCGGAAGCCGTGTCGATGAGTTTGTTTGGCGAGCAAGCGGTGTCCCATACATGGAGATTCACAAACGCGGCGGCGGTATTGCAAATAGTGTCAAGGCAACGCGCGAAGCTCCTGAACCAATTCTCTTTGAGCTTGGGCTTAAACGGCTTAATGCTATGCTCGAACAGGGTATAACCACTGTCGAAAGCAAATCAGGATATGGCCTCGACCTCGACACTGAGTTAAAACAACTTAATGTTATGAAAACATTAAGCGAGCATCAGCCTATAACCATAGTTCCTACCTACATGGGTCCTCATTCAATTCCAAAAGAGTATGCTAGATCTGCTCAATACATTGAATTCATAATTCAAAAAGTACTACCTGAAATTAAAAAGCAGGGCATAGCAAAGTTTGCTGACATTTTTTGCGAAAAAGGCGTATTTGAACTTCAAGAGACGCAGCGCTACCTTGAGGCTGCACAGTCCGCTGGTTTCCAGGTTAAACTGCACGCCGATGAAATTTACGAACTCGGCGGAACCGGACTTGGTGTGGATTACCATGCAGTAAGCGTGGATCATCTCTTAAAAGCATCACAGGCTGATATTGCAAAATTAGCTAAGTCCGACACCATTGCAACATTGCTTCCGCTTACGGCTTTTGTGCTCAAAGAACCCTTTGCTCCAGGACGCGCAATGATTGATGCAGGGTGTGCAGTAGCCTTGGCCAGCGACTTTAACCCTGGTTCCTGTTACTCGCAATCCATACCGCTCATTATTGCACTCGCAGTGCTCTATATGGGATTCAGCATCGAAGAAACGCTGACTGCACTTACCCTCAACGGTGCCGCTGCTTGCGGTGTTGCAGACTCATACGGCTCACTCGAACCGGGTAAAAAAGCGGATTTTCTCGTGCTCGATGCACCAGACTACCGCTACCTTGCATATAACACCGGCATGAATATTGTGCACTCCGTTTATAAGCACGGGCAAATTGTGCATAAGCGGTAACAATAGCTTATTCTAATCCTCAACCAGGCTTTCTTCAGGGATTTTTCGTGCACCGGATCGCGTTGCCATAAAAATTACGAGCCCCGCCAAAACCAGCCCAAAGGTAATGGCTTTATCTCTAGAAAATTGCTCATGATACACAAGTACTCCGAGTAAAAATTGTCCGGTCGGAGAAATGTACTGCAAAAATCCCATTATGCTTAATGGCAGTTTTTTTACGCCTTCTGCATATAAGAGCAGCGGTATCGAGGTTACAGCCCCTGCTAGTATGAGCAGCAAGATAGTACCAGCGTTTCCTCTATAAAATGCGCCAGCACTGCTGCTGTTGATTGTCACAATGTACCATAACGCTAAGGGTACCATGCTCAATGTTTCAACCATGAGCGCGATAATACTATCAACCTTAGCAATTTTTTTTAATGCGCCGTATACCGCAAATGACAGTGCTAATGAAAGCGAAATCCAAGGGAACGAATTGAGTCTTACAATAAAAAGTGTAATACCGGCAAGCGCTAATAAGAGAGCAATTCCCAGCCACACGTCAAATCGTTCTCTAAAAATTAGTACTCCTATAAGCACCGAAAGCAAAGGGTTTAAATAATAACCGAGGCTCGATTCTAGTATTCTCTCATTGTTAACCGCCCAGATATAAATTCCCCAATTAAGACTAACAAGTGCACCAGATACAACGAGATGTAATAAAATTTTTGGAGACTTAAAAACATGCCCTACACCCGCAAGCTGTTTACGGAATGCTAAAAGCAGAAATGTAAAAACACATGACCAAACAATCCGATGCGCAAGTATTTCATACGGGTTTACATTAATCAGCAATTTCCAGTAAAGCGGGAATAATCCCCACATGGTATATGCTGCAATTCCAGCAGCCATACCAGAAAGTTTAAACGAACCGGTGTTTTGAACTGTATTCATACCGCTAGTATGTCATGTTTATTTAATAAAAAAAAGAGGCCATTCAATGCTTTGAAGTGCCTCTCTTCCATTTGGCTAAAACATGCTCATTAGGCTCGCTGCACTAGCTGTGCAATCTACTTGTCGAGTGGCTGTTTTACCCTTTTTTATTTTCAAAAGTTGCCTTGCATATCTTGCAAATCTTTACTTTTGCACCATCCAGTTCATAATCATAGAGCAATTTTACTCCGGTTCTTTTGCAAACTGGACAGGCTCCTCTTCCGTGGGAGGGGAGTTCCTTTAATCCTTTTCCTCTATGTGCTTTGGACATATAATCCCTCCATCCTAATTAGCTTTTGCTTTAGCTTCGGCTTTTTTTGCCTTGCGCTCTTTTTTCTTGTTTTCTTTGCTGTCATCTTCAGCACGATCAACAAGTTCCAGAACAACAAGTTTCGCTGCATCATTTTTTCGCATGCCAAGCTTTAATATGCGGGTATAGCCCCCATTTCGCTCTTTCATGCGCACACCAATTTCGTTAAACAATTTTGCCAATACTGCTTCATCTTTAATTCTGCTAGCGATAACTCGTCGATTATGGACAGAGTCTTCTTTTGCCCGTGTAATCATTTTTTCTGCAACACGTCGTACTTCAATAGCTTTTGCTTTTGTAGTAACAATGCGCTCATGCTTAAAGAGCATGGTAGTCATATTACTGAGCAGTGCCTTGCGGTGTGCAGAATCTCTGTTGAGCTTGTTAAATCCGTTTCTATGCCTCATGTGATTTATCCTTCTTACTATTCTTAAGATGCATACGGAGCTGGCTGTAATCGGTCATGCCAAATGACAGATTCCATTCCTGCAGTTTATCCTTTATTTCCTGTAATGATTTTCTGCCAAAGTTTCTGGTTCTGGCAATATCTTCTTCCGTTCTGCGCGTAAGGTCGCCAATCGTTCTAATATTAGCGTTCTTAAGGCAGTTAGAAGAGCGCACTGACAGTTCCAGATCCTCTACTGGAGTAGCAAGAATTTGCCTGATTGCTTCATCGATTTCGTCGCCCTCTTCTTCTACTTCTTCAGTATCTGAATCATCACTGATAAATACATTGAGATGCTCGCGGGTTATTTTAGCAGCTTCTGTTAAAGCATCTTCTGCTTTTATTGAACCATCTGTCCAGATTTCCAGCACCAGTTTATCGTAGTCAGAACGATGTCCGACACGGGTTGGTTCAATAGAGTACTTCACCTTAGTGACTGGAGAGAAAATAGCATCAACAGGTATAGTTCCAATCACTTCAATGTATTTTTCGTTAGCTTCACTTGGCACATAACCTCTGCCTAGATCTACTTGAATTTCCATTGTCAGTGATACACCTTGCTCAAGTGTTGCAATATGCTGCGAAGGATTAAATATTTCAAGCGGCTTATCCTTTGCAAGATGCTCTCCAGTTAATTTCAGTGGTCCAGTAAAGGTATAATCAAAGACCATTTCTTCTTCGTCATCAGGAAGCTTAACACGAAGCTGTTTTAGATTATTGATAATTTCTATTGTGTCTTCTGAGACACCAGGAATAGCTTCAAACTCGGAGGCAACTTGATGCTGAGAGCCATCTTCTTTGGTATAGCTTATGCGGACCGCCGTAATTGCATAACCCTGAATTGAAGAAAGTAAAACACGCCGCAGGGTGTTGCCAATGGTTGTACCATAGCCAGGCTCAAACGGAAACGCAACAAATTTGCCATATACAGAGGTACTTTCAGCAAGCTCATAGGTAAGACCTTTTGGTCTTTTAAATCCTTTAAGCAGATTTTTACGTGCCATTGCCTCTCCTTATTTAGAGTAGAGCTCAACGACCAGCTGTTCACGGATATCAATCATATCAGTAATTTCCTGGCGCTGAGGAATATGCTCAAATTTTCCTTCAAATGCATCAACATTGAGACTAAGCCAGGGCATTACACCACTTTTTTCATATTCTGCTAATGCTCCGAGCAGTACCTTGTTTTGCCGATATTTTGGATGCACTGAAATAACATCACCAGGCCGCAGTGAATATGAAGGAATATTAACTCGTTTCCCATTAACAAGGATATGGCCATGCAGTATCAATTGCCGTGCCTGTGCTCGTGAAGTTGCAAACCGTAATCGATATGCAACATTATCCAATCTTCTCTCAAGCAGTGCAAAAAGGTTTTCACCTGTTTTGCCAGGCATGCGCAGTGCCATATCAAACGTTTTTTGGAACTGGCGTTCCAAAAGGCCATAAGAACGGCGTAATCTTTGTTTTTCTCTGAGCTGTACTGCATAGTCAGACGGCTTCTTTGCTCTGTACTTTGGATCTTTTCCAGGAGCAGGCCGCTTTTTATTTATTGCGCATTTGTCTGTCTTGCAGCGTTCACCCTTTAAAAAGAGGCGTTTTCCTTCTGCTCTGCATAACCGACATGTTGGTCCAATATAACGTGCCATTGTTTCTCCCTATCTCTTACATTCTTCGGGCTTTTCTTGGTCTACAGCCATTGTGCGGAATTGGTGTCACATCATTGATACTTCGAATTTTAATACCAAGTGCACCAATCTGACGAATAGCTGACTCACGGCCAATGCCGGGACCCTTTACAAAGACATTTACTTCTCGAAGCCCTGCATGTTGTGCCTTAATCAAAGCCTGTTCAGTTACGCTCTGAGCTGCAAAGGGGGTGGATTTCTTTGCGCCGCGAAACTCAAGCGCTCCTGAAGAAGACCATGATATAGTATTACCCTTGAGATCTGTAACAGTAATGATGGTATTGTTAAAGGTTGCCTGAATATAGACATTGCCTTCATGAACGGACTTTTTCTCTTTCCGTTTCTTTCCTTTAGTTTCTTTTTGCTGTTGTGCCATCTATATCCCCTTATACTGCTTTCTTCTTATTGGCAATGGTCTTGCGCTTACCTTTTCTGGTTCGTGCATTTGTTCGTGTGCGCTGACCGCGAACCGGCAGACCTTTTCTGTGTCTGAGGCCTCGATAACAGCCAATATCCATTAACCGTTTAATATTGAGTGCAGTTTCACTGCGGAGGCGTCCTTCAACCTTAAAATCGTTCTCAATAACCTTACGCAGTTCATTGATTTCTTCATTGGTAAGATCATTGATTCTTCGCTCAGGATCGATTTTAACCATTTCGCAAATTTTCTTTGCGCTGGTTCTTCCAAGTCCGTAAATATAGGTGAGCGCGATATCAACATGTTTATTAGGGAGGTCAACTCCTGCTATACGTGCCATGTACTATAGCCTCCTCAGCCTTGTTTCTGTTTATGTTTCGGATTTTCACAAATAATCCGTATAATTCCGTTGCGCTTGATAACTTTACATTTATCACACATGCGTTTTACGCTGGTACGCACTTTCATATTACCCTCCATAAAACCCTGAACGTTTTTTGTACCATATTTTACAGCATTAGTCCATACCATAAACGTTCAGGCTGTTTTTATAAGTTTCTTCCCTTTATATGACCATGTTTGGTCAATCCGTCGTGGTGATGCATCTTAAGTATAGACTCGATTTGAGCCATCGTATCGAGATCGACACCAACGAGAATCAAGAGTGATGTACCTCCCAGGAGATATGCCAGCTCAGACGGGAACTTAAACAGTCCCTGAATCAGCGTTGGAATCAATGCAATCATTGCAAGATAAATTGCACCAGGAAGCACGATTCTATTGAGAATCTTAGTGAGATACTCTTCCATTTTTTCTGAGCGGATTCCAGGAATTGAACCGCCATTTTCCCTAATTTGCTTGCTGATTTCTGTTGGGTTCAATGTTACCTGTGTATAAAAGTACGCAAAGAAAATAATGAAGATAACATATAAAATCAGATGTGGTGCTCCGCGCGGATCAAGAAACTGCTCTACACTCTGAAGCCATTTTGCCTGCACCCCAACTGTTTTGATTATCTGCAGCGGCAGCGTTAACAAGCTTGATGCAAAAATTACAGGGATAACGCCGGATGGATTGATTTTAAACGGAATATAGGTGTTCTGGCCGCCATACATTTTTCTTCCCACAACACGTTTTGCATAGGTGACCGGAATCTTTCGCTGTCCCTGCTGCTCAAACACAACAAGAGTAACCACTACTACAAACATGAGGATAACGACGATTGCAAATACCGGATTAACTTCTCCAGCTCTTATTTTCACAGCAAGTGCATACAATGCATTGGGAAGCCGGGCAACAATACCAGCGAAAATGATGAGCGACACACCGTTACCGACACCTCGTTTTGTGATCTGCTCACCTATCCAAACCAGGAACAGTGAACCAGCAGTTACAGTAGTCAGAGCAAACAAGGTATAGAGTCCAGGGCTAATTGTTACGGCGCCTTCAATTGACCGTGCCCATGCAACGAGCGCCCAAGACTGGATAAGACAGACAACTATAGTACCCAACCTTGTATAGAGTGATATTTTTTTCCTTCCGCCTTCCTCTTCCATCATCTTTTTAAGACTTGGGAATACGACGATTAAGAGCTGAATAATAATCTGCGTAGAAATATATGGCATTACACCAAGCATAAAAAGCGAGAAGTTCTTAAAAGCACCGCCGGAGAAAAAATCAAGATAATCAGTTACACCGCCAGAACCCTGCGCAAAATAAATTTTTAACGCAGTGAGGTTGATACCTGGTATCGGCAAAAAGGTTCCGAGACGGAACACAATAAGCCAAAAAATGGTAAAACCTATTCTCTGGCGAAGCTCTTTTATCCTAAGCATACTTACCAATGCATTTTCAGCCATATAAGTTTCCTTCTTTTTGACTGTTACTCATGAGTAACTACTTTACCGCCAGCGCTTTCAATAGCTTTTTTTGCGGCTTCTGAGACTTTATCAACATCTACTGTTAGTGCTTTTGTTACTTTACCCTTAGCAAGCAGTTTGACTGGTTTATCATTATGCTTGATGAGTTTTTTCTGTTTCAGAGAATCACTATTCACAGTCTCACCAGCTGAGTATTTCTTTTCGAGTGATGAGAGATTAACTATCTGATACTCAACTGCGAACATTGTATTATCAAAGCCGCGGTGTGCTATGCGCCGGTAGAGAGGCATCTGTCCGCCTTCAAAACCAGGATAGGTCTTTCCTCCGGACCGTGATTGCTGTCCTTTGTTACCCTTACCGGCTGTTCCGCCAAGTCCTGAGCCCCGGCCTCTTCCAATAATCACCTTTTTCTTTTTTGCGCCTGCAGGCGGATGTATATCAAACTCTGCCATGGTATTACTCCTTATAGGGCGTAACTTCAACAAGATGAGCTACGGTCCGAATCATCCCCCTGATTGCCGGACTATCTTCCTGTACAACCGTTGAATTGATTTTTCGTAAGCCAAGCGATCTAACGGTTGCCCGCTGATTTGGTTTTGTTGCTATTGTACTGCGTACAAGCTTAATCAATAATTTTTCTGCCATGTGCTTAACCCCAGAAATCTTTCATCGCTTTTCCACGATTGAATGCCATTGTATTTGCATTCTTAAGCATGCTCAGACCTTTGAATACTGCTCGCACAACGTTGTTGGAGTTTCGGCTACCGATACACTTTGCAAGCACATCGGTTACTCCGCCAGCTTCCATAATTGCACGAACAGCACCACCGGCAATAATTCCGGAACCAGGACATGCAGGTTTAAGAATCAATTTGGTTGCCTTATAGCTTACTGTTACATCGTAAGGCAGCGTTCCGTTTTTAATGGGGAATGCCATCATATTTCGCTTTGCCTTATCAATGCTCTTTCGTATTGCTTCAGACACATCATTAGCTTTTCCAAATCCAAAGCCGATATTGCCGTTCCTGTCGCCGACGACAGTTAAAGCCGCGAATGAAAAGCGGCGTCCACCTTTAACAACTTTGGCGGTCCTGTTCAGGCTGACAAGTTTCTCAATGTAATTGTCTTTGGACTTTTCTTCACGTTCATGTTTTTCTTCACGCTTCTCCACATTTTCCCCCTAAAAATCAAGTCCTGCCTTGCGGGCACCGTCTGCTATTGCCTTAACTACACCATGATATTTGTAACCATTTCTATCAAAGACAACAGTAGCTATATTCTTCTCTTTAAGCCTTTTCCCAATAAGCTCACCCAGCTTGGCACCGCCCTCTACTGTCGGTTTTGTACCCTTTAGAGCTTCTTCCAGTGTACTGGCTGCAGCAAGCGTATGCCCCTTAGTATCATCAATAACCTGTACATAGAGATAGCGGTTCGATTTATATACAGTCATTCGCGGCTTTTCCGGAGTACCGCTCAGGTTCTTTCTAATATGAACTTTTCGAGCTAATCTCCGTTCCAGCTTTTCTTCAAATTCTTTTAAACTCATATGCTTACCCTTACTTTATACCAGTCTTTCCGACTTTCTTGCGGACAACTTCATCTTCATAGCGGATACCTTTTCCCTTATAGGGTTCAGGAAGCCGCAATGATCTGATTTCACTTGCCAGCTTGCCAACCTTCTGCTTATCGATACCGGATACCACAACTTTTTGGTTGTTGTTTTCCAGTGTGATAGAAATACCGTCAGGTATAGCAACATACATATCAGTTGAATATCCAAGGCTCAGCATGAGAAGTTTACCCTGTACCTCAGCCTTGTATCCAATACCATTAATAATGAGAGAACGTTTGAATCCCTCAGTTACACCTATAAGCATATTGTTAATGAGATTCCGATAAAGACCATGCAGCGCTTTAGTAGGCTTTAAGTCATTTGATCGTTTTACAAGAACCTCTTCACCTTTAACTTCAATTGTAATATCAGAGGAATCTATTGTTTGTGAAAGCTTGCCTTTTGGACCTTCCACATGTATCACGTTTCCCTGCACAGAAAGCTTTGCGCCTTTTGGCACGGAAATCGGTTTATATCCAATTCGTGACATGCTCTACTCCTCATTTACCAGATACTGCAGATGAGTTCTCCGCCCACCTGCAATTCGGCAGCCTTCTTGCCTGTCGTCATGCCGCTCGATGTTGAAACGATGAGCGTACCATAACCGTTATGAACACGCGGCATCGTCTTATATCCTGCATACACCCTTCGTCCAGGTTTTGAAATTTTTTCAATACCGTGAATCACGGGATCGTTAGCTTCATCGTATTTGAGAAGAATACGGATTGTTGCTTTTCCATCCTGAACAAGTTTCTTAAAATTCTTTATATATCCTTCTGCTTTCAGTATTTTCACAATTTCGAGCTTAATTTTTGAGGCAGGAATGTCTACTTTTTCATGCCGTGCCATGCTCGCATTGCGTACCTTTGTCAGCATATCGGAGATAGGATCAGAAACGCTCATTCATGTCCTCCTACCAGCTCGACTTTGTTATACCAGGCAGCATACCAGTGCTTGCCAGCTTTCTGAAACAAATTCTGCACATATCGAATTTGCGCATATATCCTCTTGGACGACCGCAAATCTTACAGCGGTTTACACGCCGTGTCATATATTTGGGTTTTTCCAAGGCTTTCAGAATCATTGCTTTTCTTGCCATTATTTCCCTCGCTTATTTCCTAAAAGGCATTCCGATTTTTTGAAGCAGTGCTTTTGCTTCCTTATCTGTTCTGGCAGTGGTAACTATTGCAATATTCATTCCCATGATTTTTTCGATTTTATCAAAATCGATTTCCGGGAAGATAATTTGCTCAGTGATGCCCAATGCATAGTTTCCATGCCCATCAAAAGCGTTTGGATTTACACCCCTGAAGTCTTTAACACGAGGAAGTGCAACATTCATAAGCCTGTCTAGGAACTCCCACATACGAGCTCCGCGAAGTGTAACTCGTGCTCCAATTTCCTGACCTTTGCGAATTTTGAATTGCGCAATTGATTTCTTTGATTTAGTCTTTACAGCCTTCTGTCCGGTAATAATTCCAATATCCTCAATTGCCGCATCGAGCAATTTTTTATTCTCTTTTGCTTCACCCACACCCATGGAAACAATTACTTTTGCCAGTCGGGGGATCTGCATGGAAGATGTATAACCAAACTCTGCTTTTAGTTCCGGTGCTACCTTTTCGAGGTAAATCTTTTTAAGGCGTGGAACATATGTAGACTTTTTCTCAGCCATTACAGTGCCTCCCCACATTTTCTGCAAACACGGATTTTTTCTGCATCTTTAATTTTATAACCGATTCTTGTCGGGCCGCACTTTTTGCAAACGATCATAACATTGCTGATATGCAGCGGTGCTTCAAGTTCGATAATACCGCCCTGATCGGTTTGTGAGCGTTTTCTGCGGGCTTTTTTTACCATATTGAGCCCTTGAACAACGACTCTTCCTTTTTCGCGATCAATCTTGAGAATCTTTCCCTGTTTGCCTCTATCCTTGCCAGTAATAATTTCCACAAGATCATTTTTCTTGAGTTTGGTGTGTATTTTCTGGTTCTGTTCCATCAGTTTTCTCCTTACAACACCTCAGGAGCCAGAGAAATGATTTTCATAAAATCTTTTTCTCGAAGCTCACGTGCTACTGGTCCAAAAATGCGCTTTCCTTTTGGGTTATGTGCAGCATCAATAAGAACACAGGCATTATCATCAAACCTGATATAGGTACCATCAGGTCTTCTATACTCTTTATGTACACGGACAACTACCGCACGCTCAACCGAACCTTTTTTGATATTCGAGTTCGGAATAGTTGACTTTACTGCAACAACGATAATATCTCCAATCGAAGCATACCGTCTGCGAGTTCCGCCCAGTACTTTAATACACATTACAGTCTTGGCGCCGGAGTTGTCTGCAACTGTTAATTTGGTCTGTACCTGAATCATGTTGTTACTCCATCACTTAGCGGGCTCGTTCCACAATTTCGACAAGCCTGAAATGTTTTTCTTTGGAGAGCGGTCTGCATTCTTCAATGCGTACGGTATCTCCAACCTTAGCCTCATTTTTTTCGTCATGTGCCTTAACCCTTTTGGTTTTATTCACATATTTTTTGTACAGGGGATGCAGTTTTCTCATGAGCACTTCAATGACGATTGTTTTATCCATTTTATCACTGACAACTATTCCCTGCAGTGTCAGTCTGGATTTCTTTTCTGAATTTTCCATTACTTACTCCCCTCTGCTTTCATCTTCCGTTCTTCAGCGCTGATGAGTGTGTTGAGACGGGCAATAGAACGGCGCAGAACTCTTTTTTCAAGAGGATTATCCACATGTCCGGTTACCATTTTGAAACGCAGATCAAAATATTTTTGCTTTAACTCTCTGCGTTTGGTAAGCAGTTCTTGATATTTGAGGTCTTTAAATGAATTTTTCATTGACCACCCTCCAATTCCCAATCAGCACGGGCGATAAACTTGCATTTTACCGGCAGTTTTGCGCTTGCTAATTTCATTGCTTCTTCTGCGACATCGCGCGGTACGCCAGCAAGCTCAAACATAACCGTACCCGGTCTTACTACTGCTACCCAGTACTCTGGAGCACCCTTTCCTTTACCCATTCGAGTTTCAGCAGGTTTTTTAGTATATGGTTTATCCGGGAAAACGCGAATCCACATTTTTCCGCCACGTTTGATAAATCTGTTTATTGCAATACGGGCAGCTTCAATTTGCCTGTTTGTAATCCAGTGCGGTTCCTGGCTCATAAGACCATATTCACCAAACGCGATGGTGTTTCCGGTATGAGCATCACCATGAATTCGTCCGCGCTGGACTTTTCTAAATTTAATACGTTTTGGTGCAAGCATTGCTTAACTCCTTGCTTCCTTTGAAGTTCGTGATGCCCGTGGCTTACTGCTGGATCGTTTTGGCTTCTGTGCCTCTTTCTTCTCTTCAGACTGTTCAGCTGCTTGAGCAGCGCTCTCTCTGCGCTGTTTACTTACCAGCAATCCTGCATCATTGCGTTTATCAGTTGCAAAAACATTTTCATTTCTGCAAATCCATACACGCACACCAATTTTTCCATAGGTTGTCAGTGCTTCATGAAAACCATAATCAATGTCTGCACGAAGCGTATGCAGAGGAACACGGCCTTCACGCATATCTTCTGTGCGGCTCATGTCTGCTCCGCCAAGACGGCCTGACATTCTAACTCTGCAGCCAAGAGCGCCATTTTTCATTGCATTGGCAATTGCCATTTTCATTGCTCTTCTGTGCGAAGCACGGTTCTCAAGCTGACGGCAGATTGTCTGTGCAACAATCTGAGCATTAACTTCAGGTCGTTTTACTTCCTTAATTTTGAGTGCAATCTTTTTATTGGTAAGCTTTTGAAGTTCAAGTCCTACAGCTTCAATATTTGCACCCTTCTGACCAATAAGCACACCAGGTTTAGCTGTATGAATAACTACTGTAACCTTTTGCGGATGACGCACAATTTCAATCTCAGAAATATCTGCATTCTTATAATCAGGAAGAGATTCAATATGCTTCCTGATTGCAAGATCTTCATGCAAGTTTTTTGCATATTCTCGAGGTTCACTGTACCACCGGGAACTGCTCTCTTTATTGATTCCAAGCCGGAGCCCAATTGGGCATACTTTCTGACCCACGTTATGCCTCCACCTTCTTAACTTCATCGACTACAGCGCTGATATGACACATACGTTTAAGCTGCATATCAGCACGGCCGCGTGCTCTAAACCAGATTCTTCGTAAACGAGGACCATCCTCAATACGCAGTTCCTTAACGAACAGCATATCTTCACCAAGTTTCTTATTCTTTGCCAGTGCATTAGCAGCAGCCGACATAACGACTTTGCGAATCAATCTGGCACCCTTATGCGGAAGATTTTCAAGTATTGCAATTGCTTCCATGTATGGTTTATTTCGCACCAGATCCGCTACTGGCCGAACTTTATACGGTGAGGCTACAAGATACTTTGCAGTTGCTCTATATCCTTCTTTCTGTTTCATATATACCGCCTATTTCTTTTCAGCCTTTTTATCAGAACCTGCATGCCCTCGGAACGTTCTTGTAGGTGCAAATTCGCCAAGCTTATGACCAACAAGATTCTCTGTTACATAAACAGGAACCCACTTTCTACCATCGTGTACAGAAATGGTAAGACCAACCATTTCCGGCATTATTGTTGAACAACGTGAATATGTCTTAATAGCCTTTTTATCAGTTGTTCGCGATGCTTCAAGCACCTTCTTATACAGACTCTTTTCTACAAAAGGTCCTTTTTTCACTGATCTTGACACAGCTCTCTCCTACACTATCACTTGCGCCGCTTTACAATAAAGCTGCTTGAGGGTTTATGAGGATCACGGGTCTTGTAACCCTTACAGGGCTGACCCCATGGAGTAACAGGCTGTTTATAGCCCTTACCACGGCCCTCACCGCCGCCATGCGGGTGATCAACAGGATTCATGGCAACACCGCGTACGCGAGGACGTTTGCCAAGCCAACGAATTCTACCAGCCTTACCAAAACGCTCATTCATGTGGTCTTCATTACCAACGGAGCCAATTGTTGCCATACATTTTTTGTACACCATGCGAAGTTCGTTTGAAGGCATACGAAGAATAACATAGTCACCATCGGTACCGACAATCAT
>CAZVTR010000037.1:21185-23497 GCA_964630305.1 uncultured Treponemataceae bacterium
TTCTTACCCTTTGTTAAAGAACGCTCGGGATTATTCCCGGTTGTAATCTCTTCATTTATAACCTGAATCCGGTGCCGTTGACCGGGAGTTATCGGCTTAAATGTTCTAATTGCCATAGCTCTTTCCCCTTACACACCTTCAAATACCGATATGGACTCGCCTGGTGCCAGCCTTACTACAGCTTTTTTCCATGAAGAAGTCCGTCCCGGACGGCCGCGCAAGCGTTTAGGCTTGCTCTTAACATTGATCATATTGCAGGAAACCGGATGCACATTAAATAATGCCGCAACAGCTTTCTTAACCTGAACCTTGGTAGCCCGAGCATCAACACGGAATACATACTGTCCTGCTTCGCGCAGTGTATTTGATTTTTCAGTAAGAACCGGCTCTATGATAATTTCATTGTTTTCCATATTCCGTCTTCCTTATTTATCATCTTTGCCATAAAAATCATTAAGAGCCTTTGCAGCAGATTCCATGACAATCACATTTCTTCCATAGAAAAGCTCATGAGCGCTCAATCTGTTATAGGAAAGGAAATGCAGCCAGGGAATATTCCGTCCTGCTCTCTTAATCACATCATCATCGTTACCAAGAACGATAACAGTACGCTGCCCCTCTTTTTCCTGCGGGATAAGATTCTTAAGCAATGCTGCAAGATCTTTAGTCTTTCCAGACTGAATATTAAAATCTTCAACGATTGTCATGACTTTATTCTGAGCCTTAAGGCTGAGAATACTCTTCATGGCAAGACGTTTTGCCTTTTTAGGCATTGCATATGAATAATCCCTGGGATGCGGGCCAAACACGATACCGCCGCCGACAAAAATCGGGCTCTTGTAGTCACCCTGACGGGCACGACCAGTACCTTTTTGTGCATACGGCTTTCTATTTGTTCCATGAACTTCTGAACGCGTTCTTGTATCTGCTGTTCCAACACGTCTGTTAGCAAGCTCATTATTAATTGCGTAATAAATAACATCCTCATTGATCGGCAGACCAAACACGGAATCAGCCAGCTCTACAGAACGAATCTCTTTTCCTTGAATTGAAAGTACTTTGTATTGCATACCAGCCTATCCTTATTTCGACTTCTTTATAGCGGTTCGCACCATAACCGTGCAGTTTCTTGGACCAGGAACTGCACCACGAATCAGCATATAACCATTTTCGCTGTCGATCCTGACGAGCTTCAAATTCTGAACAGTTACACGTTCTCTACCCATGCGGCCAGGCATCTTGCGATTTTTGAATGTTTTATGCGGATATGTGCGCTGACCGGTTGAACCAGGCTCTCTATGAAACTTTGAACCATGCGTTGCACGTCCGCCGCCAAAATTCCAGCGTTTCATAACGCCTTGGAAACCCTTACCCTTGCTCGTTGCTACAACATCAACAAAGCGGGTTTTCTCAAACAGTGACACATCCAGGCTTGCGCCAACTTCAGCCGTCCCCGTAAAATCGCGAACCTCACGCAAAATTACAGCCGGATCCATACCCTCTGGAAACTGTCCAGCATAGGGCTTTGTAATATGACTCTTTTTCTTGGCACCAACACCAAGCACAACCGCATTATAGCCATCTTTTTCAGTTGTTTTTACTTTAACAACTTTATTAGGCTCAACTGCGATTACAGTTACCGGCACCAATACACCCTGATCATCAAAAACCTGGGTCATGCCGATTTTTTTGCCAATTAACGCTACCATACTTACTCCTGCGTTGAACGATACAGTACGAAACTGTTCGTTACTGCTTAATCTCTACATCCACACCTGCTGGAAGCTCAAGCTTCATCAGCGCATCCATGACATCAGCTGTGGGACTGATGATATCAATGAGTCGCTTATGCGTTCTCATCTCAAACTGCTCTCGTGACTTTTTGTGCACATGCGGTGAACGAAGCACCGTATACTTGTTTATCCGTGTGGGCAAAGGAATTGGACCCGCCACTTTTGCACCGGCTTTCTGAACAGTCTGAACAATAGCATGAGCGCTATCATCGACAAGACGCACATCGAAGCCCCTGAGTCTGACTCGGATTCTGTCTTTCATAAGTCCTCCAAAGATCACTTGCGAAGGCATCACCATACCGTACCCTGGCGGGCGTGTACAATGACCCAGCGCCCGGAGTCGTGGAACTCCGCTTTGCAAAAGCTCACACAGAGCTTCTGCGGGCTATCAGAATATACCTGTCCTGATTGTTACGAGACAATACAGTAAATGCAAAAAAGTGTCAAGCAGGTGCACGTTGAGCACTGGTATGTAAATATACATGGTACCCCCCTGGGCCTACCCCGATCCGACGGATA
>CAZVTR010000038.1:0-22019 GCA_964630305.1 uncultured Treponemataceae bacterium
ACCTGTTTTGATTGAATGATGCTAGCAGAGCATATTGTTCAAAAAAGTTTCCATAACCGCCTGCAACTGGAGTATACCCGTTTTCAAGCTGATATGCAGCACTATTATCTGTTCCGGCAATTACTATATAATTAGTAAGCGGCTGACAATTATCTGCATAGGCAATAAAATTTTGCTTAACAGCTCTTAATCTATAATTTCCCAAGCCATCATTAAACTGACTGCTGTCTTCTGAATAAATTGCAGAAGCATCACCGTAACCAATGCCTGGAGCGCTGCATATAAAGATATTTCCAGATAGTTCAGTATTAGGACTCTGCAGACCCCACACGACAATGCCATTGATAAATCTCCTTGCATCCTGAATTGCATTAGCGATGCCGGTATCAATAACATTTCCTGCTATAACTAGATACGCATTATCTGCAATGTTCAATGCTACCGTCTGTGCATTATACGTATTAGTCATATCAGTATTTTTTGCATAGCCACCGCTCAGCATAGAGGACATTACAATAAGCCCTGCTTGTGACGAAGTTTTTATACCCGTCGCAACTGCGCCTGTTGCGCCAACTGCCGTTCCGCCGTATATTTTACACCGAGTTATAAAAATTGAACTTGCACCATTGCTTTTTATTCCATTTGTTTCACCGCTTAGATTTGGAGAGACAGCATAACCACCATCAACAAGTGATGTATAGAGTTTTACTGTAACCGATGTAGTTGCTACAATAACAATGCCCGTAGATGATACCTGATCACTGCTGCCTGGATTAATTGCATTGCCGCCTGATATCGCAGAAGCAAAAACCTCAAGAACACCATCTTCTATTTGAATGCCATGAGAATTAATTTGTCCTGAAAAACCCGAAGGATTGCTATCCAGCACACCAGTCACGTTACTTCGCATGAGCCTTACTTTTGCGCCGTTTTTAATTTGCATACCTATTTTTGTAACAGCACCTGTTCCAAAAGCAATGCCCTGTATACCTGCATTGATGTTATCAATAAAAACATTGGGGCTTGAGCTCTCTCCAATATTGAATAACGAAGTAAAAGAAGAGCTTGCATCGAGTATTATCTCAGTTTTACCGGCTCGTGTCTTCCAATCGGGCGCAAAACCACCAATAATGTAAAACCTATCATTTGTTGATATTTTCAACTCTTCACTAGCCACATAAACACCTGACTGCAAGAGTATAGCTCGTTTAGTATATAAACCAGTAAATACACTTCCTGTTTGAAGCGGGGCAGGATCAGTTGAATAGCCCATTGTCCCGCTGCCACCAGGCTTTACAAACACACATTGCCGCATAAACAAAGTGCCTTCGATTGGTCCAGCCGGATACAGCGGCGAAGCAAGAATATTTGCAACTGCAACATGAAAAACACCTGTCCCCTGAGGTAATCTTATAACACTCCAGCCGAGCGCTTCATCCTGTGCAACAGCAGGAAGAGGGTTCCAGTTTTCATCGTACACTTTGAGCCAAAACCATTGCATTTTATTGGTTTCAATATGAATGAACCGCTCATAGAGCTGATCAACAGTGTACTCTACCCGGTAAAATTTGGCTTTTCCGGGCAAGAGTGTTATTGCAGCATTATCGATAGTGAGTTCAATACTTGACGATATGTCACCGAGCGATTTTACTGTTACAGCAGATGGGTCGGGCGCTAGCGTTACTGAGAGGCTGTTCTGCCCTGCATTCAGGGTTGCTTTTTTTTCTCCTTTTGTCAGTACCTCACCATCGAGCGCAAGCGCTGTAATAACAAATGTGAGCTCTTTTTGCACGGGTAAATCTGTCACAGCATCTGGTGTAAGCCCTCCTGCCATCGGCACTTCTACAGTCTTCTGGAATCCATCTGCACTGCTTACATCCACTTTAATTTTAGCGGTGTTTGGCAAGAATGCTCTGTTTCCGATCCCCTGATCGGGACTCAGCTGGAGTGCAGGAATTACCGCTCCACTTAAGGTAAAATTGACGCTAGCACCTGTCCCTGTGCGAATAACCGGGGAAGAACACGATACAACACCCTATGCACTTAAACTGGCTATCAAAGGCACTATACATAGCATTGTTTTCATATCAATGTGCTCCAGCTATTTGTTTACCAAAACCATCGCTTTTGTCAAACAACTGTTTGACAGTTTTGATAGAAAATTTTTACTGCATACACTCAGTGATTTCTATAGTCAAAGTTTTTATTAAATATTTGATATATGCTATACTAACTAGTACAATTACCTAATGAGGATTACTGTCTGGTTATAAGGAGGTACCTATGGATTTTTTCTGGAAAATTGCAATAGATGCTGGCATTATTTCTGCTGCACTTTTGCTTGCTAGTGCATTGAGACATAAGCTTAAGTTCCTGCAAAAATTTATGGTTCCTAATGCCCTAACAGCAGGTTTTATCTTGCTTCCAGTTTACAATTTTATATTGCCGCTCATCGGACTTGGACAGCACCGGTTGGGAGACCTTGTCTACCACCTCCTCAATATATCTTTTATTGCAATGAGCTTGCGTGCACCGACTCCAAAGGCTGAACATCGTGAGCGCGGTTCGGTGTGGGGAATGTCAACGGTAATACTTTCACAGTATGCTATCCAGGCACTCATCGGACTGGGGCTCGCGCTCCTTTTTGTGGTTACGATTGCGCCTCAGCTGAGCCTCGCAATTGGCTTGACACTGCCCTTAGGTTTTGCACTGGGCCCAGGCCAGGCTTACGCGATAGGAAAAGGCTGGGAATCTATGGGGTTCCCTGGGGCGGGTTCAGTAGGATTGACAATGGCAGCGCTCGGGTATCTCTGGTCATGTATCGTAGGAGTAGCGCTTGTAAATATCGGCACCAGAAAAGGCTGGCTCACTCATCGCGTTCAGGCTGATGCTGTTATGCTCACAGGATTAGTCCCAAAGGATAAAGAAAAGCCAGTTGCGATGCGCAGCACTACCGATCTTGAGGCGCTCGATCCCTTATCATTTCATACAGCAATAGTTGCCCTGACCTATCTCCTTTCCTATCTGCTGCTTCTCGGACTTACCTACTTGCTCTCATTTGCGGGTAAAGCCGGTACCGAACTTGCGAACAATCTCTGGGGCATCAACTTTATTTTTTCTGCCGTAACAGCGCTACTCGTGCGATTTGTTCTCGATAAACTCAAGCTTGGCCACTATTTTGATGACGATGCGCTGTCAAGAATATCCGGGTTTTCAATCGATTTTATGGTAGCTGCAGCAATTGCAGCAATCTCGCTCGTTTTTGTTGCTCAATACTGGCTGCCAATACTCGTAATAAGCACCATTGGGGGTATTGTTACTGTGTACACCGTGCCATGGTGGAGTGCTCGTATTTTCCGCGATCATCGGTTTGAACGCATGATTATGCTGTTTGGTGTTTCAACGGGGACACTCTCTACAGGACTAGCGCTCCTCCGCATTGTAGACCCTGAGTTTAAAACAAAAGTTTCCCGTGACTACATGCTGGCCTCTGGATTGACATTTCTCCTCGCAATCCCTTTTATTTTGAGCATCAATCTCCCAGCTAAAGCGACCGAAACCGGTTCTATGGTGCCGTTCTGGACCATGATAGGCATTTCAGCGGGCTACCTCATCTATTGCATTATCAGCTATATGCTTGTTGCAAAAGAGAAATCGTTTAAAAACCCGGGCAAATTATGGATTGATTAGTGAGAACTTACTGCACCTGTCTTGAGCGGGATTATAGCTGAGTTTTGTTCTGGCAATATGCGACTGCCCAGTACCAGCGCAATCCCGATTGGTATCGGTGTGGAAACTTAAACCTAAACATCGCTCCTTGATAGTAAAACTCAAAGTACTGCTGTTTTAATACCGACAGGCCTTCAAGCTCTTTAAGAGGGAACTCAATGTCATATCGGCCTTCCGGGAACAGCCGCGACAGTAGCCGCTTATTGCTTTCTATGTCCATGTGTATTGTGATTGTATCAGGAGAGAGCTCTGCCTGCCCTACACCGATGTAATCAAATTGCCGTAATCGTCTCCCCCGCAGCAATATCACAGTATCAGAAAGCAAAGCCTTGCGCTGCAAGCTGTACTGTTCATAGCGTTCATCCATAATCCGATGAAATACCAAAGAAGTTTGCTGATAAAACTCGGGGAGTGTCCCCGTTTTAGCCGTTGGAGCCCTTCCCGCAAGCTGATACTTCGAAGTTACCCGCCATGAAGCACCGCACGCCGAACACGAGAGCACGTTCCCGTTACTGCGCATTGAGCTGTCATTGCTGCAGTGAGGACATACAAAAACAGCAAGCTCAAGATGCTCTGCCTGTTTTGCTGAAACATAGCGAATTCCGGTTTTTTCAATCCAGGCAAATTCATTATGATCAAGTGCGGCTTGAATTTCACTATATATGGTTTCTGGTGTTTTGGCTTTAAGCTCTGGTCCGTCATAGAGCTTAAAAAACTCAAGCTCTATGTGCCCCTTCCGGTCATTCCATGACCAGCGCGGACGGGAAGCATACCCGCCTTTTATTTTTACACCAACGACTGTCCCCTTAAAAAGCTTGATAAGCTTTGCAGTGCTCTCAATAAACGGCTGTGTAGTACCGTCCCAGGTTGCCTGTCCCTCTGCAAATACACCAACAACACCTTTCCGCTTCCGAAGCACATCCATTATCATGTTAACCGTGACAATATCCGGTATAGCCTTGGATTTGGGAATTGAACCTACAAGCTTTAAAAGAAGCCGCAATATCAGGCTGTGCATATTGCCATCGCTCGTGACCCAGTACACAGGACGGCCAGTAAAAGCGCTTATCCAAAAAGGATCAAATACGCTCACATGGTTTGCAATAATTATATAGGGTTTTCCTTTTGGCAAGAGGTCTGTCCCTCTCGCTTTCATATTGTAGTGCAGCCGCAGGTATACACCGTAAAACCAGCGGAGCAGTTTATTAAACCACTTCAGGTTCCATGTTTTATAGAGCATACTTTAATTGTACTCTAAAAAACTTGTATTTAACACTATTAACAATACTTTTACTTGTTTTTAACAAAAAAACTTTTTACTATTAACAATGAATGAACATTACATGAGGTCGTTTATCTACTCACATATGGTAAGCGAATCCAAACAGCAAGCTGTGGAGCCTTTAAATGAATTACCACATTTTTAAATATAATTTTGAGGAAACGCTCAAAAGAAGCCCGCACATTACCATTGGCAACACCGACAGCTTTCTCATTCTGAGCGATCTCCACATGGGAGATGGAGGAAGCCGGGATGATCTAGTGCACAACCGGGAACTGCTTGAGACATTGCTCAAGCACTATTATGACAAAGGATACACGCTGATACTTAATGGCGATATCATCGATCTTTCAAAGTATAGCTATGAACGCATCATGGATGCATGGAAGAGTACAATTGCTATATTGGAACAGTACAATGAGCAGAAACGGCTGCATCAGATTTTAGGCAACCATGATTCCGGCCTTATGCTCTATGACTATCCGTTTGAGCTTAAAGAAAGTCTCTTGCTTAATTACAATAGTAACAAGGTGTTTGTCCTTCATGGACACCAGGCATCCCGATTGTTGACAAAAACTCCTTACATCTCAGATTTTATAGTCCGATTTGTTGCACGCCCGCTCTCAATTAAGAACTCATCGGCTCGGCAGAGCGCCTATGCGCGGATAGCTGTCGAACGCCTCATTTATAAAGCAAGCAGAGAGCTCAAATTAGTTTCACTGATTGGTCATACACACCGGCCATTGTTTGATGCCTTGAGCAAATACGACAACCTTCGCTGGACAATAGAAGAACTCTTCCGGGAGTACATCATTGCAGAAGAACCTAAAAAACAGCAGATTGCCGAGCTCATCAAACTGTACAGAAATGAGCTCATTACCATTAAAAAGAAGGATAAAGCACGAATCTCAAAAAGCCTCTATGCCGAAGAAGATTTGCTCATCCCCTGCTTGTTTAACAGCGGCTGCGCTACCGGCAAAACCGGTATTACCTGCTTAGAAATAAAACACGGTGCAATTGCGCTCACGTACTGGAGCAGTATCAGCAAAGCTCGCCCATACATGGACAGAGAGGCTCTCAACCGCGAAACCATACCCAATAGCTCAGCTATCCGGTATGTTATCAGGCAGGAAACCCTCTCAAGTATTTTTGACCGCATCATGCTGTTATCTGAATGATTGGTATGCTATGATATCAGTATGAATGAACAGCTCGTGTATCCAGTGTACTCCCGCCGTTCCGAAGGTATTTCTATCGGCATCGATCTTTTCCCCGATGCAAAACATTGTTCTTTTAACTGTCCATACTGTGAGGTACATCCGTTTCACCATGAACGCAGTTTTAGCCTTGAAGAGCTAAAGAGGGAGCTTGAGCGTGTACTCTCAGTATATTCGTCCAGCGCTGAGCCGGTTAACGATATTGCATTTGCCGGCCACGGAGAACCCTTGCTTTCTCCGCATTTTATGGATGCGGTTACAAGTGTTTTAGCAATTAAAAACCGATACATGCCAGAACTCCCAATTGTGGTCATTACAAACGCACTGGATTTGGGGAAAAGTCATATAATCAATTTTTTGCAAACCATACGTTCCAAAACTCCATTTGCAGTCTGGGCAAAACTCGATGCCGGCACACCGGATCAATTTTATCGCATGTGCGGGCTTAAACCAGATAGCAATGCATTTGAAACCGTACAAAACAGTATTCTCACAGCAGGAAAACTCATACCGCTTGTTATACAAACGATGCTTGCCCGTTACCAGGGGCTTCCTCCTACCCTGCATGAATTAATCGCATATGCCGAACTGATACGCACAATGGTTGATAGCGGTGTGTTCATTGAACGAATCGATTTTTATACCATTTCCAGAAAACCATTAACACCGTTAGTGAGTCCCCTCACCGACAGGGAATTGAGCGATGCTGTTCATAGCATTGTTGACCGTTTACATGGAATACCCATCCGTGCGTTTGGAAAAACAACACGAATTCTCTGAATTTCAAGCTTTAATCCAACACAAGCAATCTTCTTACCAGAAATTGCTTTTGAATGCTTTTAGCGACCAACAACCACTGGTAAAGAATCTAAAAATAGCCGATACTGTATAAGAGAGTCACACCATCCTTGCAGGGAGCTTATAAGCATGAATAAATTTTTCATTGGCTTGCTGTGCATACTAGTGCTTGTAACAGCTGGTATTGTCATTATGTACAACCACTATCTCATATTTGTTCCTGGAACTCATGCAATTTCAATAGAACAGCCCATTTTTGCTTTTGCCTTTGATAACGGTTATGTAATAATTGATCACAATGGTGAAAGGATTCTCTACTGCGACCAAAATTTTATGCTGCAGTGGATGCACACAAAAAACGAAATGCTCGGAACTATTACGGGTGCAGCTGCTAATCCTCTCAAACATGAATTATATCTTTTTGATTCTATTTCTATAGAGGATATTCATTATGAACGACTCATTCGCTTTGATGTTCAAAGCGGTAAACCAATAGAAACACTCTTACAGTATAAAACCGCTGATAAACGTTCATTTGTTCCCCGCTCCCTCACGCTTTCAAACGACACTTTATTGTATATGGAAAAAGATTCTGAAGGAGTTGTATATCTTAAAAAGAAATCACTTACCTCACATGAAGAGAAAGGGCTGTTTCGAACAAAATGGAATATCGATAACGCAGAAATTGCAGCTTTCAATTCAAAATACTTTATAAAATCAGAAGGAACAGTGTTCCTTTATTTTGAAGGCATTTTGCAAACACTGCCAGAAATACAGCCAAAACTTACATATTGCACTGCGATTTCCCATGGCAAAAATGATACTCTCCTTTTAGCTGACAGCAATAGCGGCATCCTTTTTCACTATCAAGCTAATGGGAAACTAGAACAATTTGCACGAATATCTGAACTGCTCGCATCACTTACTCCAATTCCTGAAAAACATGGACTCATGTTTGAAGATTTTATAAATAAGAATTTCACTCTGGAATGGAACAGCGGGTTAGTGTTTTCATCGGGTATTTCTTTTATATCCTATAGCTCAGATAAATACTTGTTTATAGACAATATCAATAACAAAATTGTTATTGCATCAGACAAAGTACCTGATAAATGCATTCAGGGGGTTCTGCTCAGCAAAAAAACTATTCAAAAAGCAATTCTAACATGGTCAGCACTTGCTATTGCATGTTTAACTTTCCTGGTGCTTATTTTTAAAGCGTTATTTTCTCTCCATACAATAAAAAATAATCTCTTAACATTTTTACTGGTGCTTTTCCCAAGCATACTTGTAATTCTCCTCATGCTATTACTGGTATTCTTTAATGCAGAACGATCTGCGCTCAATACACAGCAAAAGGCTATTCAAAAACAAGCTATTCGTGCTGCGCAGACGGCAGCGGCTTTAACTGATGGCGATAAACTCGTAAAGCTTAAAAGCGACAAAGTTATTGCTTTTATTGATGATCTAAAAAAGATGGTTTCAAAAACATCAGCAGAAGTTTCAAAGGATATTCTTTTATCCATTTGTATTCCTGGAGATGTTTCGCCTCTCACAATAACAGACAACTTGAATGCATACCGACTGTATCAGCCTGTACGATTTATACCAACACAAATATATGCAGAATTGCTTAAAATAAAGCCGGCATCATATACAATTAAAACAGGGTCATTGCTTTCACTGTATGCACTCGCACCAATAGCAGACAGCAGCGGCAATCTTGCAGGATTTTCCTGTGCAAAAATAAATATACTTGCACCTCAAGTTAAAATTATCCTGCAATATACATTCGAAAAATATACAATATATTTTATTATCATTGGAATTGGATTAGTATTAATTGGTTTAGTTTTTTACCTCATCACAAACAGGCCACATGAACGCCCTCATATTACAAGTCGTATAGAAAAAACTGATAAATCCGATGAGATAGAAACTGCCACTGGACCTGTCCTCGAAGACGATGATTTCGAAATCCCCGTTATACCCGACGTTATGTTTGAAGAAAACTATAATACTGCTAATGTTTTTTCTATAGAAGAGCTCCCTCCTATTGAGGATGCCAGCTTACTTAAAAAAGCCGAAAATATTATTAACACTTCGCTATCTGAAAGCAGTGATAATACTGTATTAAAAAATAAACCGCTTTCTCCCGAGTCATCATTTTTTGCTCGTGCTTCACAAATGCAGCATCATAATGAACAAGAACACTCCATAGTACCAGAAACTGCTTCTGCAAAACCTACTCCTAATAGTGATACTATTGCAATGCATAAAAATGCTGTATCAGCGCTCAAATCAGGCAATTATCAGCTTGCAATTTCTATACTGGAAAAACTCTGCAAACTGGTGCCTTCTGACACAAAGGTGTTAAACAATTTAGCAATTGCATATAAACGCTCAGGCAACACAGCAAAAGCGCTCGACTGTCTCGAAAAGGCGGTTGCAATCAATCCAGAGGATATGGCAGCAAGAAAAAACCTTGAATTATTAAGGAAATCTAACTAATGATTGATCTGCATACACACTCCAGCGCAAGCGACGGCTCCTGGTCGCCTGCAAAACTTATGCATATGGCCAAAGATACAGGCATTAGCGCTATTGCATTAACCGATCATGACTGCATCGATGGCATCCAGGAAGCAGAGGAAGCTGCAGCGACGTGCGGCATTAGACTCATACGCGGCGTTGAAATTGAAATTGTTTTTTCGCCGGGCGAGTTTCATTTATTAGGATTAGATCTTGCTCCAGATACCAGCCTTAATCATTTTTTTGATACCAGGCTCTTTGAAACAATGAAGAAGTTAGCCCAAGCAAGAGAAACCAGAAACCGCCAGGTGTTAAAAAAATTTGCAGATGACGGTTATCCCGTTAACTATGACGAAATTAAAGAAAAATATGGCACAAGAATGATAGGCCGGCCACATATTGCCGAGCACCTTGTAGATAAAGGAATTGTTAAAAACAAACAAAAAGCATTTGATGAGTTTCTTGCAAAAGGCAAACCATACTTTATTCAAAAAGATTGTATCGACCTCAAACTTGCAATTGAACTTATTCATGATGCAGGGGGGCTCGCATTTACTGCTCATCCTATGTCTTTATATGTCAGCTGGCCGCATCTTAAATCACTTTTTATAGAATGGAAAGAATTAGGACTTGACGGTATTGAAGCATGGCATCCGCTTGCACGAGTGACCGACTGTGAACGGCTTGAGCATCTTGGCAGAGAACTAGGGCTTCGAATCAGCGCAGGAAGCGATTACCATGGCCCCATCCGTCCCGACAGAAAACTCGGACTAACAGCCGGCGATAGGCCTATTGATGATATGTACCTTTCCGCAATTAAGCGTTAAAATAATACTAAACACCAATTATCTTGTTCTTTAATGCGAATACTTTTATCATCTAATGGAGGGTTGTTATGTATACAATTCTTGATTTTTTTACACTAGTACTTAGTTTTGGTTTTTTAGTAATCACTCGTTACTTTTTTAAATATAAAAAGCGATTAGTAAAATTTTTATTGCCGCTGTTTTTTATATATTTTTTCTTAATACTAATTTTTAATCTCAATAACTGGAGAACAGTTTATTTTTACGCTTTCTGCTTTATATTGCTACTAGGTGATATTTTACGAATATTTTCAGCATGGTCAGAACAATCTGCACTTCCCCGTCCTCTCTTTATTATTGGCATAGTTTTTGGCATTCTCTCGCTCACTGCAGTGTATGTCTTCCCTATAAAAAATCTTACGCCTCCTACTGGAAAAAACACTGTCGGCACAGCTTCTTTTATGCTGATTGATGAAAACCGTAAAGAAATGTATGGACCCGATACACCAAAAGGTTTTCCGCGCCGCATTATGGTCCAAGTTTGGTATCCGGCACTCTCTGTTACCGCAAAAACCAATACTGCATTAAGCACCAATAATAAAGCAGTACCCATTAAGCGCACACCATGGCTTCCAGACAGTATTATTTATAAATCACTAGCACAATTCAGCAATTTACCGTCTTTTACGATGTCTCATTTGCGGTATATTATGAGCAATTCGTACGAAAATGCATATTTTATTAACCCATCGCAGCGCTACCCTGTCATAATAATTTCACACGGTTGGGGAGGTTCGCGATTTATACATGCAAACCTCGCTGAAGAATATGCGAGCCACGGATTTATTGTCATGGCAATTGATCACACCTATGGATCGCTTGCGGTGCAATTCCCCGATGGGATAGAGGCTATTCGGGATCAAAATGCGCTTGGCACTTTTTCTTCACAAAAAAATGATGTTTACTGGCAAAAAGCGCGGCTGTTAGAAGAAACCTATGCTGCCGATACTGCTCTAGTTCTCGATTATATTCTTGAAGGGAAGCTTTCCATGGAGCTGCCGACAGCTGCGGGGACTGTCCCTCTTTATGCTATTATCGATTCAAAATCAATAGGACTCATTGCGCATTCAACAGGTGCGGGAGCAGGGTACTACCTCACACAAAGCCGCAGTGAAATAAATGCGTTTATTGCGCTCGATGCATGGCTCGAGCCCGTTGCTCCTGTTCTAGCTCAATCACAAGCTTTTGTATTGCATATTGGAAGCGCTCAGTGGGAACAGGGACCGAATGCAGAACTCGTTAATAAAACAATATCTTTAACACCTCAATGCGTCAGTATTCGAATAAAAGACAGCGCTCATATGGATATGGCTATGATTAGATATTTAACTAATGTCGGATCACTAATCAAATGGAGCGGCACGATAAACGCTGCCGCATATGAGAAAACACTGCGAACTATTACCCTGAATTGGTTCACCGATATGCTTATCAACCATAGTTTTGAAAATGCTCGCAAAAAAATCGAGTCCCTGCGAGGCACCTATCCAGTGTATTAGATTTTACTGGCAACAGCATGTACATTGACACGCATTTTCATATCGATGATCTCATGGAATATGTGCCAGACTTGCCTGCACAGTTAACCAATGCAGCAATTTCCGGCATTGCATCCTGTCATTCGCTTGAGAGTTTTACAGCAAGCAATGCTGTTGCACAAAATATCAACATGCATAACCGAATGAACATTGCACATAGAGCAACGAGTCTGCCGAGCGCTCCATGCATCTATATTAGTGTTGGTATCCATCCTCAAGCTGTAGAAATGAGCCTCCTCGATACTATTTCAGATTTAGCTCATAAAAAAACCATACAAGCTATTGGCGAATGCGGCTTTGATTTTTATGGGGACAGACCCGGATGTATGCTTAATGATATTAACCTTGCACTGCAAAAGAAAGCGTTTGAAGCTCAAATTGCACTTGCAGAGCGGTTCGCACTCCCGCTCATTATTCATGCGCGCAAAGCAGAAGCAATACTATTTCAATATACTAAGCAGCTTGCAAAACTTCGTGCTGTAATCTTCCATTCCTGGAATAAATCTCCGCAAGAAGCCCATGACCTGCTCCGGCACGTTCCCGAAGCGTATTTTTCAATAGGTACAAGCATTCTAAATGGCAACAAGAAAACTTTTGCATCTGCTGGGACACTGCCGCTTTCTCATGTGCTCACCGAGTCTGATGCTCCCTGGCAGCCGCCGCGTACCGAACCCGTACAGGGTGCTCCTCTCCTTCGCATGTTTAGCTGTCAGGATGACATTCCCCGCATACTTTCATTTATTGCGTCTGCACGAGAGCTCTCCGGGAAATTTGTTCCTGGGTTTTGGTTACAGCAGCCAGACACTATACTGCACAATGAAATTATTGAAACAATATCCAATAATTTTCAAAGGATTTTTAATGGACATATTTGACCGGCTTGAAATTTTAATAGGCGCTCCAGGACTCGAAAAACTTTCTAAAAGCCATGTTTGTATTTTTGGGCTTGGCGGAGTTGGTGCTGCAGCGGCAATGGACTTAGTGCGTTCTGGCATTGGCACGCTTACTGTTTTTGATTTTGACACAGTACAGGAAAGCAACCTCAACAGGTTATATTTTGGTTACCTTTCAGAAATAGGGAAATTAAAAACACAAGTCTTTACTGAATACGCAAAAAATATTAACCCAAACATTACAATAGTTACACATAATGTACTACTTTCAAGCATTCAAAAACCCAAAAATTATTCTGAGCATAATAATTATTATTTCCACAATACTGCGCACACTGCTTCTTTTGAAACAATTTCCGCTCAAGATATTCCGCTTGCATGCGATTTTTATCTTGACTGCATTGATACGCTGGCTCCCAAAATTGCCGTGCTTTCGATATTGCTTAAAACAAAGCTTCCGTTTGCTTCGAGCATGGGAACCGGCGGCAGACTCTGCCCTGAACTGCTAAAAATTGGCAGTATCTGGGAAACTAGAGGATGCCCGCTTGCTCAGCGTGTTCGCTCCCGGCTCAGAAAGCTAGGCTTCCTTGAACCAACAAAACACAATAAAAAACAGTTTCCAGACCGCTGTGCCGATTTTCCCTGCGTCTGGTCTGACGAACCTCCGGTTAAACCCCGCATGCCCAATCTCACGACGCATCATCCCTCGGTGCCTCATCTCGCAAGGGAAAAATATGATGGCGCACAACCAACATGCAGTATCACCAGTGGCCTTTCAGCACAGCCAGATTATGCCAATGAAGAGATCCGCCTACGAGGAGAACAGGGCTCCTCTGCCTTTGTACCGCAAACAGCTGGACACATGCTAGCAAGTTTATGTGTGAGAAATTTGCTAGGAGCATAAATCAAGGCTCTATCGGAATACAAAAGAGATATCCGGTTGCATTATCCCCACTTACACACGTTATATATACTGAATCTCGACTTATGGCCGGTGAAGATTCATTATGTAAAAATCCTAAATTGTCAGGGAAAACAAATTCCCATAATAATGTTGATAGATCACCACTTAAACAAGCTAATCCGTTAGTGTAAGAGATATAAACATTACCATATAAATCTATACTCGGGCTCGCTTCATACGATAATTTACGATTAAAGCTTTTAGTATTACGAAGTGAACCATCAGGATTTAAGGCAATTAGCGTATCAATTGAAGTAAGTACAATTAAAATCGTGCCATCTGCATCTATTGCAGGAGATGTACGCAAACCCATATCTATATGGTCTTTTTCTAATAAAACATACCGCCACTTTTCATTACCATTGACATCTACTGCAAATAAACATAATATAGTATTGTCAGGTTTGTTATTATATCCAATAATGTAAACTGTATTATCATCTGCTATTACTGGTGATGATTCAAAAAACCATTTAGAACCATTTTGATCGTCTTCGGGTAAAAACGACCAATTAACATCACCAGTTAACGCATTAAGACAATATAATCTATCAGTCATAACATAAACATTACCATTTTTATCAACTGCAGGAATTCCTTGGAAACTATAAGGTTGATTAAAGAACCAAAGTAATTCCCCTTCAAGAGTCATGGCATATAAATTGCCATCCCATGAGGAAATATATATATGCCCATCGTCTGTTATTACTGGTGCATTAACAAACCCAGATGCTGGATAACCAAAGTTTTTAGACCATATTTCTCTTCCATCTTGTGGATCAAAACAATAGAAATAATCTTGATAGTCGCCTACATATATGCGGCCATCTGGACCCACTACAGGAGAAACAAAACCACAATTTTGATTTAATATCTTCCAGTTTAGTTCACCACTATTATTCACAGAGTATAAATATTTATCAGTCCCCTGGAAATAAATATTATCTTCTGCATCTAAAACAGCGAATGAACCATTAGAGCTACCACTGCCTAAAAAAAACCAACGATAACTAGCATTCGATTTTACTAGTCTAGTATTTTTATTACTTCTTTGAATATTTTTTAGAAGTCCCGAATTTTGTGGGTTACCTCTAATATTACCCCAAAAACTTATTTTATCAGTTTCCGGATTTCCTATTGTTACCGAAACATTAGAATTTGGAACTTGACAACTTAAAATAAAATTAAATAAAATCACTATACATATATAAAAAACTAAACATTTCCTATTCATTTCTTTTCTCCTGATTACATTAAAGTCTGTTTACATTTTATAATAAAAAAAAAAAATCAATAAAAAAATAAAGAGAGCCTGGTATGTAAACATACATGGTATCCCTGGGACTACTCTGATCTGACCGATAAACGTATAATAGTGTAAAACAAACGATAATCATGCAGTGCTATACCTATAACTCTACCTAAGTTTTTTTTTAACACTCTTCCATGAATAAAAGTAAGTCTAACAGTAAAACTTACCCGATGCTTGTTCTTTTTTATGAAGGAGTTGCAATTCCATATTTTACGCCAAATTTTGGATATATCTAACTATTTTTAAGCTAAAAATAGACAATTCTATACAGATGCAGTATACTATCATGTATGAAACGGAGAAAGCTCACTGAGCACATTCTCACAGCTGCCAGTAAAAAGCAAGGCAGGATACTGATTTTTACCGGTGCAAGACAAACTGGCAAAACCACACTCGCCCGAGCGCTATTTCCAAGTTATGCATACCTCTCCATCGAAGACCCTGTTCTGCGTACTGAATACTCTCGTTTGACTGCCCATCAATGGAAAGATCTATATCCTCTTGCGATATTAGATGAAGTTCAAAAAGCACCTCTCCTTATCGAAAGCATTAAATCGGTTTATGATCAGTGGTCTGACCCTCGCTATATTCTGTTAGGGTCCAGCCAAATTCTTTTACTGGAAAAAGTACGAGAGAGCCTTGCAGGCCGATGTACAATCATTGAACTGTATCCTCTGACATTACCCGAACTTGAAACTGACTCCTGGAATTCTGATATCAGCAATTCTATTTATCAGAATTATATTGTCAATCCAAATGAGTTACCATTGTTTTTGCCATCCTTTTCCCTGCACCCCAAATACACCTTAATCCAAAAAGCCTGGCAGCACTATATCAACTTCGGAGGTTATCCTGCATTAACCGACGATGAACTCACCAATGAAGATCGCTACTCCTGGCTCTCTCAATATGTTAAAACTTATCTTGAACGCGATGTGCGGGATCTTGCGTCGCTCAGGGATCTTGAACCATTTATTGTACTGCAGCACTACATTGCATTTAACACGGCAGCACAGCTCAATATTGCAAACATAGCAAAACAGGTTGGTGTCTCTGCCAAAACTGTACAGCGCTATATTAGATATCTCGAGTTAAGTTACCAGGTTCTTGTGCTCCCATCGTGGTCAAGAAATAACAACAAACGGCTGGTAAAGGCTCCTAAAATACACATGCTTGATAATGGTGTTTTGCAAGCAATACTCCAGAAGCGCGGCGGTCTAACAGGTGCTGAGTTTGAAAGCCTTGTCATAGCAGAACTGTACAAACAGACAAAGACTTTAGCGCTTGATGCACGATTCTATTATCTTCGCACGTTTGACGGGAGAGAAGTAGATTTACTTATTGAACTTCCAGCGGGATATATAGCGTTTGAAATTAAAATAGCTAAAAAAATATCTCATTCCGATGCGCGTCACTTACTTGGTTTAGAAATGTTTCTCGACAAACCGCTCATGCACAGTTTTATATTGTCCCAGGACCCCGAAACTAAAACTATTGCGCCAGGAATAACTGCTGTTCATGCAGCATATTTTTTAGGATGACACAAATCCCGGTAGCAGCGAGATGCACATGAAACAAACAGTATCTGTTATCCAGAGTTTCGTGTGCCTCTTGCTGCTAGTCTACAAATTACTACTATTAATGTTTAGGTTTCTTAACCTTCCAGCTAAAGCCATATGGCGGCAATGTTTTAAAGCAGACGCGGCGAGTTTTATCGGTATGATTGAGGAACAGCGTGCATATGCTCCCATCATCGAGGGTGCGTTTTATTACTTCTATGCCATATCCTTTGAATCGAGCCTTAATGCCTGCATCGCAGAGTATTTTTTTATACAAAACATATGTTAACACAGCATCGGGAGAGGTACCGATATAATACACGAATCCTTTTCCATGCTGATTCCGTGTTATTGCGGGTTTACTTCTATAAAACACCTTTGCCTTTTTGCCATTACTCCAGCGTGTTCCGGTATAGCGAGCAATCACCTCTGCAGTATAGGGAATTAACTGTTCAGCCCACACTTCTCCTTTGACCCGGAATAAACCTCTCCGCACTCCAATTGAACCTTTTCCTAAAGACTCAAATGCCTCTATCCGCACGCCAGCCATTTCAGAAAAAATACCGGGAAGCGGTTTATCGATATTCCAGTTTTCAAGTGTCCGTGCTCCTGCCCGCCAACCCAGAACGAGCACACCGCCATCTCTTACCCATGCATCAAGCTTTTGTGCAAACTCAGGATCAGCAAGCTCATAGAGCGGAAGTGAAATCAGCTTATACTGCTCAAGGTCAACCGCCTCTGCCGGCTTTACATCAGCTTCTACATTAAAAATAGAAAATCCAGCATACCAGCGCGCAAGCTCCGCATCAAAACCGACACTGCTCCACATGTTCATCCAATTTTCAAGACCAGTGCTCAGAGGCTGCTGTCTAATTAGATTTGCGTTATCACGTGTATAAACAAGACATGCCTGCGCAGAAACTGGATTGGAAACTAATGAATCAAAAAGCTTCGAAGTATGTTCAATATTTTCTTTTATCTTTTTTGATCGTGGTGTGTCTTCATTATCAGTATCAAAAATGCCATAGCAAAGCTGCTCTTGAGCAAACGGGGCAGTGCGCCACCTAAAATAAAAAAGTCGATCAGCGCCATGCGCTACTGCCTGATTTGTCCACAGCACAACCTGCTCAGGAGGAGGAAGATATCCCAATTTGGTGTGTCCCTGAATCCCGGTAAACTGCTCCATTATCGCAAGTTTTCCACTGGATTTAAGTCCACGTGTATATGCTAGCACATAATTAGTGAATATATAGGGGACAGGCTCAGTCTGATCACCCCATACCGGATAGTTATCATATGCTGCTACATCGAGCGGCTCGAAAAGCTTTTTCATATCGATACACTGAGACAGCGGTGACGGATAGAGGTTCGTAGTTATCCAATGTTTGGTACCACAATAATGTCTGAGGATTGCTGCCTGTTCATGTACAAAATCAACATTAGTATCTGACATGAACCTATCATAATCCAAAATCAATGATGGATTTTGCTGTGTTGCCGGCTGCGAACGGGGTACAGGAACGTGTTCAAACCGTGTATATGAAGTGCTCCAGAAGACTGTCCCCCAGGTTTCATTGAGTTTTTGTATTGTACTGTATTTTTTTTGAAGCCACTCATGCCAGGCTCGTTCACACGAAGCGCATATGCAGTGATCCGATCCTTCGTGTCCAATTTCATTGTCTATCTGCCAGCCTGCAATTGCAGGGTTATTTGCAAAGTGTTCAGCAACAGCATTAACCAACTTTCGTGCAGCATCTCGATAGGTTTTGTTATTCAAACAAGCAAGTCTTCTGGCGCCAAAATCCCTGTCCATTCTATTGCTAAACACCGCCCGCATTGTCGGATCTTTTTCGAGAAGCCAGATTGGAAATGTTGCTGTAGGGGTTCCTAAAACAACTTTTAGCCCGGCATTATAGAGAACCTGAATTGCTTCATCAAACAACGTAAAGTCATAGGTGCCTTCGGCGGGTTCAAGGAGTGCCCAGGCAAATTCCATAAGGCGCACATGCGTAAAGCCAAAATTCCGTATCCTCACAGCATCTTCTGCCCAGCGCTTTTTTTCCCACTGCTCGGGATAATAGTCCACACCCCAGATAAAATTATGCATATATTCCTCCGATACTCGCTGTACAAGTATTGGCAACAACTGTGGTTGCAAAAGTTTTTATGAACCTATATGAGTACTCTATCGTAATCAGCTTTGGTTGGCAATATGAAATAATCAACTTACAGCATATGCAAATCTGCGCTATCAGCTATTCACCTGGTCCATGTATCCAGGCCGAAGAACTTTATATTCCCCGGTATCCGTATTAAGGTCATAAATACTAAAATTGGTTTTAATATCAAAACCTTCATGTCTTACAGCAAAATTTAAGGATGCCGATCCCTCACTGCCTGATTCAATCCTATGAAACACATTACAGGGCCAAACGAGCATTGCAGCTCCTTCATAAATAATTTCTCCATTATGAGTAATTCTATCAGGTTCAACAATAAACTGCTCTACCCTGCCATACTCCTGTGTATAAATATCTACAATTCGTTTGCCATGCAATACCATAAGGTTATCTTCCTGATGAGGATGCACGTACCATGGACGTTCCACACCCATAACCGATCCAGGAGAAAGTGCATTGCTCTCATGAATAACCCTATCAATGCCATCGATATGCGGCAAAAATTCCATAGGCATAATATCAAAAGAAACACCTTTAGTTCGACGAAACGGTTTGAGTGCGATAATGGTATAAAATCGAGGAACTTCTTTAATAATGTGATCCCTCATAGCAATACCTCCATAGAATGAGTTTATAATTTTAAGCTACAATATTACTCAATTACTCAATAATAACCTGAAAAGGTTCTTCGCCAAAAATAATAGTAAGCGGCAGCTCTAGTGCGGTAAAATCCGGATAGGTAATAAGATTTGCCTCGAAATAGGTATCATTCCGTGTTACCGTAACTTTTTGGGGATTTGCCAGCACTGATTTGCTAATATACAATCGGTACTTATAACTAGAAAAAATCATCTCCATCATTCCTTGCGTATCACTGTCATAATCCATTTCTGTTGGCTTAATAAATAAAATCAATTTATTCTCTAGCTTTACTGGTAGTAAAAAACTATTATCTATGTTTTCAATTTGCGCTAATGCATCATTTGCTGAATATTCCAAAGTTAATGATGCGCCATATTCCTGTTCTGTATCAATTTGCTCAATATTTTTAATGTATTTTTGGGAAATGTTATCACCTATTGAGTCTATTGGAAAATCATCCATACTAAAACCGGCATCAAAGCTATCCGCTAAATAAAATAATGACTTTTGAATAGTTACCCGTGTATTCGTACGAATAGCATTTCCATTCATACTTATATGCTGTGTAATTTCAAGACACGATGTCGCAATAATAGCAATACTAGTTACTATTATTATTTGTATCAATTTGCTAATTCTTTTTTCCTGTTTACTCATATTCCATTTCCTTCCTTGAGCTTTTGTTATATTTAGTGTAATCGATTTTTGCTTATTTGCAAGCCGCTGCATCATTATATTATAGTAATAACAACAACAAAATTTTTTCTGCGGAATACCTGCGTTATAATTGTACCTACAGAACTAACTGCCAAAAAGGAGTAAAAACGATGTGGTATAAACGAATTATAAGCATAGCGGTATTGTTTATATGCACTTTTTTATTATCAGCACAAGAATCAACTGTAACAGTTCAGGAAGCAGAGCCATCATTTTATAGAGACTATCAATTTCTTTTTGGCGGTTGGGGTGATGTACAAAATGCTGTGACCAATTGCCGAACAATCAGCAACATGCTATTTGATGGCTATTACCGGCTCCTCGGACCAGCTATAAAAAATGATCTCCTAAGAAACGGTCTTGGCGCGTTATGGTCTTTTACAGTTACTTGGCTTTCCAGCATGGCACCGCATGAACTGGGGCATTTTTTTAGAGCTAATGAAGTCAATGCAACATTCTGGATAGAAGGATTGGCATTTCCAGGTCCAGTGGGGCACATTGTTTTTCCAGAAACAAAAACCAAAGAGGATGAACTAGCGTTTGTAACCGGCGGTATAGAAGTAAACACACTCTATGCGACGAATGTTCAGAAAGACTGGTACCGATACAATAGTCTCTTTAACGATGAGCTTTTTGTAACACTGTTTCATAAAATTATTTTTCCTGCTTATGCCTTTATTATCGATCCTGCAGTCCCTGCTAACTGGCGTGATGCCAATGGCAACGATATTGCTCTTGGAGATGTTGCAAGCACCGCACGGCTTGTCTTTGAACGACAAAACAAACCTGTATTGCTTAACGATGGTTCAGTTAATCCGGAACTTGTTACCTATTACAATATAACAAAATGGGCATCGCTTTTAGTAAATCTCTTAGATTATCATACGTACTATGAAGCTGCAGCATTGTTTTCAGGTGAAACAAACGGCAAACAGGCTCCCTGGCTTTTTGGGAATAGCACGTGGGGGTATTCATACGGACTCTTTACCACCATTGCACAGCTAGGAACCGAAATTTATTTTTATAATTTTGCTGCGCTCAACAAACAGTCGGTAAATATTTATTTTCGTTATGGATTTCCTTTAAAAAATATAGGAATGGGTGTTACGCTTTATGATATTGTAAAGTTTAGCTGGGTATCGCTCGATATGTCTGCGCATCTGTGGACGCAAGAATACTGCAATTTAGGCGGAGCGCTGGAAGCAACAATCTATATACCTCTTACGAACCGATGGCAACTCTGTTTACTGGGACGATGGAAAACCTCGGGATATATGCTCGGGTTACCCATTCATGAAGGCTTTAGTCTCATGGGTGGGGTACAATACATTGTTATGAAATAGCTTAATAAAAAAGAGAGGCACAAATGGCCTCTCTTTATATTTTTATTTTATATGCTAGTTAACTTTTTTTCCACAAAGTTTCATCAAGCTCTTTTTCAGATTTTGCTACAATTGTAGTTCCTACCATATCGCCGCCGACATTGAGGCAAGTGCGTCCCATATCTAAGAGAGCATCAATTCCTAAAATCATTGCATACGCTGCTGCAACTGCTGAACCTTCTGTCACTTTAAGTCCTATACTTTCTAGCACCATCAAAAGCATTATTGCGCCAGCACCTGGTACGCCAGCAGTGCCGATACTTGCCAGTGTTGCTGTTATCACAATGGTTATCTGCTGATTAAAGGTTAGAGGCTGATTTGTCGCAAAGCCAATAAACATTGCGCAGATACCAAGATAGATTGCTGTTCCATCCATATTGATTGTCGCACCAAGCGGCAGGGTAAATG
>CAZVTR010000038.1:22119-23206 GCA_964630305.1 uncultured Treponemataceae bacterium
AGATAGATTGCTGTTCCATCCATATTGATTGTCGCACCAAGCGGCAGGGTAAATGCACCGATTGAACGCGGCACACCAAGATTTTCCTCAGAACACCGCATCGTAACCGGCAGGGTACCGCTCGATGATCGTGTTACAAACGCTGTAACCAATACCTCATTTGCTTTTTTAAGGAACTTAAATAAACCTAACTTGAAAACAGCAAGGAACCCGCCATAAATAATTATAAAATGCACAATAAATGCAAGATATACTGTCAGTGTTACAATGAGAAGCGGGCCTATGGCTTTAGGACCTTGCTGCGCAAACACCTGTGCAATGAGTACAAAAACACCTATTGGTGCATACTGCATGACTCCTTTAACAACAAGATACATACTTTCTGCAGCAGCGTTTACAAGCTGATAGAGGGACACACCGGACTGTGCTAGAGTATTGTTTTTTGAATCCTTAATAAATGACAATCCTATGCCGAAAACAACTGCAAAGAAAATTATTGGGAGCACATCGCCTTTTGCAATCGATTCGAATGGATTAGTCGGAATTATATTAAGCAGTGTTTGTATCAGTGTTGGCGCTCCGGATTCCTTTCCCTTAATTGCAGCATCGCCTACTACATTAAAACCAAAACCTGGTCTAAAAATATTTGCAAAAAGCAACCCAATTATCACAGCTACTGCACTGGTAAAAAGATAGTATAATAATATTTTTACACCAACTTTTCCAAGACGAGAGGGTGTTATGCTTGCTGCACCAGCTATTAAGGAAAATAGTATTACCGGCACAACAATCATCTTAAGGAGTCTGACAAACAAATCCCCAAAGAATTTTGAATTATCGACGAAAGGTTTTACTGCATTGGGGAAAAATCCTAGCACAATTCCAACAATTGCACCTAAAATAAGGCCAATAAGAATTCTGGCTAAAAGATTGGTCTTAAAATACCAATCAAAAACACCGCGCTTTTCCATTAGAACCCCCTTACATTATCTTGTTTTATATAGCACAAGCTATACTACCATAATGATATGGGGCAGTAAGGAATTCTGTCAACAAAAAATAAATTAAAAGCAGAGCAAGGCTGCTA
>CAZVTR010000039.1:0-22675 GCA_964630305.1 uncultured Treponemataceae bacterium
ATATCGATTGCAAACTCTTGAAAAGTGTGTAATTATTTAAATATTGAGGGAGTTTTTATGAGGCAAATACCGGTAGTTTCGAGCGATCAAGCATTAAATTCATTTATAAAAGCACAGTGTGATGTGTTTAATAAAGACTTTTCATTGGTTTTTTTTACTGATAAGGATGAAACCGTTTCTTTTCTCAAATATGAACTGCCAGAAGTAAAGATTTTCAATCTTTCGGATCAAACTGCAGATATCAAGGGAATTTGTGATGAAATCCGCTCTGATGAATGGCTTCACTATGGCGGCATTATTGCAATACATTCCGGCCTTACGGAAGAAGAACTTCAGGATATATTAAAGGGACAAAATGTTATCGCAATACTAAAACGAAATGAACTGCAGAGCAATTTTATTCGACTGCTTAAAATTATCAGGCAGAATAAACAGATTTTGTTCCAGCGCGGTATTCAGCAAAAATTATTAAAAAATATTTCGGGTTCTTTTATTATTGATAACGATCCTCTGGATATTACAACGTATTCTAACCTTATTACAAACTACCTGTACAATGCGAACCTCATTAACCGGGAGACAAAAGAAAAACTGCATATTGCCTTAATGGAATTGCTAATCAACGCAATTGAACACGGTAACTGCAAAATCAGCTATGATGAAAAAACCGCATGGCTAGAACAGAACAAAGATATCATGGATTTAATTCGAGAAAAGAATAAGCTTCCGGAGATTAAGGCAAAAAAAGTTTATTTTTCTTATACCATGACACAGGAATGGAGCCGTTTTGTAATTCGTGATGAAGGAGACGGGTTTGACTGGAAATCGCGTATTGCAGAAAAAAAAGATGAGCCTGAGCTCCATGGCATGGGCATAAAAATGGCAAACATCTATGTGCTGCGGCTTCAGTACAACGATAAGGGTAATGAAGTTACTTTTGAAATTGAACATCAAAAGAATGAATCAAACGTAATACCCGGTATTTTCGATGCTTCGCATGAGATGGTGTTTCAGGACGGACAGTATGTGTGCCTTGAAGGAGAACCTTCTGATTATCTCTACTACATAGTTTCAGGGACACTCTATGTATATACAAAAGGAAAGCTCGTTTCTGCACTCACACCGGATGATATGTTCCTAGGTGAAATGAGTTTCCTGCTTTCTAACCATCGTTCTGCTACCGTCGTCTCAAAAGGTAAGAGTGTGTTAATTAAGATATCGAAACAGGATTTTGTAAACCTCATACGCGACAATCCGCACTACGGTATCTTCCTTGCACGGCTGCTTGCTCAGCGTATCACACGGCTCAATTTAAGGATGTCAAAACTCAATACGGAGTACTTGCGCATTAAGCAGGAACTCGATGCATATAAAGCCTTAAAAGAATAATAAAACTATTGCTGGCAAAAAATTGTGTGTAAGCATGGTGCCAGCAATAGTTTATGTATACAGATCTTATCTGGTATCAATCTTCAAGCTTTATTACTGTTTTTTTGACCTGTTCTAATTTTTGGCTGAGAGGCTGATAGGAAAATTCGCCGACATAGAAAACAATGCTGTTTGTTGCTACATCAGCTGTTATAATCCCTGCAGATATTAATACAGGAGTTTTGGGGTCCCATTCTTCCTGTATATATTTGTTCATGTTAGGTCCCCAAAAAAGGTAGTATGTATAGTCGTTGTCTTTCCATGCTGTTACGGAAATTAAATCACCAAAACCTATTGCTTTTCTATAAAACCCAAGTCGGTTTTCCAGAGTTTTTTGTTCCTGGGATGTTAGAATATAGGGTTTCTTTTCTAGTATTAGCGAAAAACGGCATCCGCTTTGAATAATTGTTACCCATGGATAATCGGGAGGCGGGGGATCCCTTCGCTCTTCGGTGGTTTCGGGGTCGTGCCAGTGGCAGAATGTATAAGCTGCTTCATGAGGGCTCCATTCTGGATATTCAAATAGGTTTTGTGCGTTTCGATTGAGTAATGTATAAACAGGGAACCAACGGTTGTTTATGTAATCAACAGGATAGCTTGGTGTTGAATAATTAAAGAATATATCATTAGTGTCAGGAGTAAAAAGGAGGAAGTTTGTGCTTTTCAAAGAGTTGCTTTGTATCTGTATTGTGCCCAGAACTGTATTCTCTTTAATGGTTGCCATTGGTTTTATGCCATCTGCAATAGTAGCAAGATAACAAAAAAGCAGTCGGTATGGGACTTCTTTTTCGCCATCAGAGAGAAAATACTTATAGGTGCCTTCAATGAGTATGTATTTTCCCCATGCGGTTAAACCTTCTGTATCGACATCAATTACTTGGCCATTGGCAAATGAGTACAGAGTTTCTCCCGGTTTAAAACTTTTCTTAGTATCAATGCCAATCGTGTTAATAAGTTTATCTATTTTTTCTTGAGGAATCTGCTTAATATCAGCAAAGGGTCCAATTTGCTGAGCGGTGGCTATAAGTTTTTCTTTTGTCGGAACAACTGCTGTTTTTGCATCTATAGGCAAAAAACCAAACAAAGGCGGGCGTTTTTCTGATGTTGGTTTTACTGTATTTGATGTAGATACACAGGAAAGCATTATGGATAGAATTACAGCAATAACTGCAAAGCGGAAGAGGTTTTTCATGTAGGCTCCTTTGATAAAATTTTCTTATATAAGGAATGTAAATATTTTTATTAGTTTACACTCGTTTATATGAAAGTAATAGTAAAACAGTGTTTACAGACTGTCAAATAATTTTTCAGCAAATTTTTTATTATAAATAAGCATTACCAGCTACCAGTAATGTTGCTGGCAATGCTTACTGATATTAGAACTTTATGGCCAGAGACGAATTACAACGAAATCATAATTTGTATCAGAAATTTTCTTTTTCCCAGCTATCAGTATTTTACCATCAGATTGTATTGCGACCGAAGTTACTCTATCATCATCACTACCAATATCATGGATTATTGTACTAAAGGAATTGTCAATTGCACCATTTGAATTATATCTTACATATGCAAAATCATATACGTTTGTAGTAATAGAGGTATGTCCAGCAACAACAATTCGCCCTGATGAATCTATGGCAGCACCATATGCATAATCGTTCCTATTAGTTCCTTCAAAGTGTGTTTGTACATAACCATTTGTTCCAAATGTGTTATCAATATTTCCATTAGATAATAAACATGCAATTGCAAAATCATATGAAGCTGAAGATGTAAAATTAGCATGACCTGCCAGTATAATCTTACCATCGTTTTGAAGAACAAGAGAATTCCCCATATGCAATCCAGACCCTAACTGTAAAACCTTTTTTCCATTAATATTAAAATTTGTATCCAGGGAACCGTTTTCATTATAGCGCACAATAGCAAATCTATTGCCATTATAATCACCGCCAATGAGAATTTTACCATCAGGCTGGATAGCAATAGAACGTGCATAGTCATTTTTATTATTATCTATATCAGTTATCACAATACCATTAGGACTAAATTCAGTGTCCAAGCTTCCATCAGACTTATATCTTACAACTGCAATATCAGCTATTGAACCTCCGTTTGGTATTGTATATCCTGCTACTAAGATTTTTCCATCTCCTTGAATTGCAATAGCATATGCACAATCGGTTGAACTGCTATTGAGGTCGGTATATACCATACCATCACCACTAAAGGATGTATCCAAACTACCATTTATGCTGTAGCGTGCAACTGCGAAATTAAGATTACCACCTTCGTTTGTATAACCAGCAACTACAATTTTACCATCAGTTTGAATTGCAATTGCACATACTACATCATTACGTAAATTACCAAAATTTGTTGTTGTTTTTCCATTATTACCAAAGGAAGAATCAAGTGTTCCATCTGCATTATATCGGACAATCGCAAAATCATTATTGTTACCAGTTATTTTAGCTACACCTGCGACCAATATCTTACCGTCACTTTGGATAGCAATTGCATTTGCTTCATCAATCTGGGAATCAAAATCGGTTATTACTATCCCGCTATTGCCAAAAGATGTATCCAACGTTCCTGGTGCGGGCGAAGATGTAGGTGCAGGTGCATTTTCGTTTGTATTAGCAGTTACTGTAGGTTTGCAGGCCGTATACAATATGATCAGTACACAGCACAAAAGGTAAACATATTTTTTCATTACACACTCCTTAATAATATTATCTATACTGAATAAATTATGGCTGCCACTGAGGGTAAGCACAAGCAAGGGTAGCATTAGTTATAATCCGGGTCTTATTACTGCCGTCTGCATTCATAATAAATATTTGACCCTTTGTTAGGGAATCATCGGTCATGCACACATACACAAGCCTTGTACCATCGGGGGACCAGGAGAGTTGCTTATCCTCTCGGGGGTTGTCGGTGAGGCGCTGAGGAATAGTATTAGTTGAGGACCACAAGTATATATTCGAATTGTCAGAGCCATCCCGATTGCTCACAAAGACAATCTTATACTCATTGATGTTTGGAGACCATTTAGGATAGGTGTCATCTTTATTGTTTTGACTAATATTAAGAAAGGAATCTCCTTTAACGAAAATCTCATAATTATCAGCTAAAAAATAGTTTCCATACCGAACAAAAGCAATATTATTGCCTTGCGGCGACCATTGAGGAGTATAAGAGTTAGTAACATCAGCATAGTTTTCGATTCTTTGAGAATTTGTTCCA
The DNA here is from genome assembly GCA_964630305.1 of uncultured Treponemataceae bacterium. Taxonomy (GTDB): domain Bacteria; phylum Spirochaetota; class Spirochaetia; order Treponematales; family UBA12059; genus JAKPPT01. Next base: position 4,681 of record CAZVTR010000039.1, read on the forward strand.
TCGTGTTTTATTGCATATAGACCATAGTTTTCACCATTTTGATTGCTTAAGAAAGCAATCCACTCCCCATTAGGTTTCCAGGAAGGGTTAATATCAATATAAGTATTATTATTTGTTAAATTAACTAACCCACTCCCATCGACATTTACTACATATATTTCCTTATCCCCATCATCTCCGGTAAAGGCAACTTTTGTGCCATCGGGAGATATAGCATAGCTGAAATTATAAATGGCTTCAGTAGTTACTTTGGTTTGGCCTGTTCCATCACTATTCATGACATAGAGATAAAATTTTGAATTTTCTTGTTTGAGAAAATATATTTTTTTACCATCGGGGGACCAGCTGGGATATACTTCTGAGCTATCAGCGGTATTGGTAAGATTAGTGAGATTACTGCCGTCTTCATTAACGATATAAATATCGTAGTAGCTTCCGCTGGTGCCCATGAAAACTATTTTTTTAGGAAGAGAACCTGGATTTTGTGTGAAACTATCTGTAATATTATTGCAGGAAACAATAGCGAATAAAATCACGAAAATAAAACAACTTTTCATACGCTTCTCCGTTTTTTACTAGCTAAGATTTATTTATAAAATTTTATAGCACTTTTTTTAAAAAAAAACAATAAAATAAACTTTTATTTTAATAGAGCACATATTTTTATGAAATAGCTGTCAAACTTATTGCTTATATGTTTTCTTGTAGTCGTATTTTGACAATATTGCTATCTTTGTATAAATCATTAAAGAGTTGCTTGATGTTAACATTTACGGATATTTTTATGAGTATTTTCATTTTAGCATTGCTGGTTTCGGATCGGCTTTTTGAGGCATCCACGGTTTGTATGGTGATGCGGTATTTATTAAAGATTTTTTGAAGGTGTTGAATATCGGGGAGCTCGCCTTTGCTCCATACCTGGAGTACTTTGAGCCGTTCCTGGGGGAACCACTTGCGTTCCAGAAATTCAAGAATTACCAGCGTAATGAGGGCAAGTGCAAGTGCAATGAGTGAGATTTCCCACATGCCAGCACCTATAGTAAGTCCAAGACCTGCAGAAAACCAAATGGTAGAGGCTGTCGTGAGTCCTTTTACATTGTTGCCAATTTTAAGGAAAGCTCCTGCTCCTAAAAACCCAATGCCAGATACAACCTGTGCTGCAATTCGGGCGGGATCACTTTTATCAAGTCCAAAATTTTGAGGAAGCCAGGCCGATAAGAGCATGAGGAGCGTTGCGCCAAGTCCTATAATAATGTGTGTGCGCCATCCTGCGGTTTGTTTGTGAATTTCCCGTTCAAGCCCGATAAAACCGCAGGCTATAAAGCTAAAGGTTAATCTCAAGAGGGCACTCATCACGGTTATTTCTGATGTGCTTAGATAAAATAGTAAATCTTTCATAATTGCCTCTACTTTGCTTTTAGAATGATAAGTGTAACATCGTCCGTCAATGGCGCATCCTGTTTAAAATTGATAAATGCTTTTTGAATAGTTTCTGCAATATCTTCTGCATTAAGCATTTTATTGCGCTCGATCAAACTATAGAGCCTGTTCTCGCCAAACATTTCGCCTTCTGGGTTTTTTGCCTCGGTTAATCCGTCGGTATAGAGACAGAGGATATCGCCGGGCTTTACCTTAAACCGTAACGTGTGCGCTTCACAGGGCAGATCCGGAATACCCAAAAACATGCCTTTAGCCTGATTTTTTTCATCGGCGACAGGTATTATCTTCCCAGTTGTACCGTTACAAAATAATAAATCGGTGTGTCCTGCATTAACATATTCAACTATATATTCATTAATGCGCAGGAGAATACCGGTTAGATAGTTTTCAATATCGCCTTTGTCTTTGATAATTTGATTGTTTATTATTGCAAGTACCTCATGGAGCTTTTTAGATATATGTTCTGAAAAGCTGTGAAAAATAATGGTTTTTGCTAGCATTGTCACAAGGCCGCTTGCAATACCATGGCCGGACACATCAAAAATGCCAACACCGTGGAGTTCATTATTCTTAACATAAAAATCATACAAGTCTCCAGCAACCGCTGCAGCAGGTTGGAAAAAATATCCAGTGTTCCATGTTTTAGTCTGGGGTGCAGATTTGGGGTAAAAACTCGTTTGAACATAAGTTGCCATTTTAAGGTCACGTTCTGCAATGTATTGTGCCTCGCGCAATTGTGATAATGTCTCACTTAACTGCTTGTTTGCGTCTTCAAGTTCTTGAGTGCGCTGTTTTACCTTATCTTCCAAATGGAGGTTGAGCTCTTCAACTTCCGTGAGTGAAGAGGCAAATCTGCTGGCAAGGAGGAAGAAAATGCTCAATATAACTAACGGAAAGCCTAAACCAGCAAGGTAGGGAAAATCATACAATTGCAATACGGAATGAATTACAATATCGAAAAGCGAAGTTGCAAAGAGCGGAATCATACCAAAAATAACTATACGGCCTGCAGGATTTTTCTTAATTACCGATAAAACAACAAGCCCCAAAATATAAAAAATAACGGGAATCACAAATAATTGCAGGTAGAGACGTTTGTTGTAGAGTTCAGAATAATCTGGAATGATCAGAATCCACACAAGCGGTACAATTAAAAGCAATAAGCGCAAGATGTGGAAAACAAGATATTCTCTTAATTTTAAGAGTGAAATAATGAAATTGCAGATTATATAGCCTATGATATAAATTAACATATTTGCAATTATTTTTTGGAACCAGAGCCAGTCAATGTTGATAACGTTAAAAATAAATGTATCGTATAAATAAAAATTGGAAAGGTATAAAGCTCCGAGAATATTCAGTAAAGCAAAGTAAAGGCTTTCTGTTTCTTTTTTTCGTTTGAGCCAGATGATGATGTGATAGATGCCGGCAATTAACATGATACCGGATGCAATTAAATTAACTGTTGAGTTAATAAAGGTATCAATTGTGTATTGCTGCTGTGCTATGGGAAATGGTGCAATAAATGGTTTCCCGGTAAGCGAGCCTTCTTTATCAATATACACTTTAATAAGGATAGTATTAAGTTCATTGTATTTTATTATTTCTTGTGGAATTCGGTACATTCTGAATTTATTCCAGGCACTGAATATATTTGGAGGGAATCTGCCTTCAGAACCAATGAGCACTCCGTTAAAATATGTTTCATCTGCCATGGTGATGCGGCCAAGATAGAGAGCAAGCTGAGGGTTTTGAATAATAAAGGAACGTTCAATAGAAACACTGTATTTAAGCCAGAGAACACCGGTTTTTTCGGGGAGGAACAATGACAGTGAGTTTAATGAAGAAGGTGGCAGGGGATAAAAGTCTTTAGTTAGAATAGTTTGAATAGTTTCGTATCCTTTTTGAGAATATGCATATTCCCATGTGCCTGAGAGGTTTACTGTATCGTTGGGTAAAACCGTACACGAAAATAAGGTCAAAAAAAATAGTATGGCTATAATATAAATAAACAAGCTAGTAAAAGGTTTACAATGCTTCATTGATTACTCCCTAACATGAATACCAGAAAAGGTTTAAGGATTGCATATACTAATTATTATATACGGAAAATAAATATTGTGAAATAAAAATTTGCAAAATGCGGTTACCGGTTTATAATACTCTCTAGCAAAATGCACAAGGAGGTTATACATGGAGAGCTTATTTAAGCTAAAGGCGCACAATACCACTGTGAAAACCGAAATCATTGCTGGTATTACAACCTTTATGACCATGGCGTATATTCTAGCTGTTAACCCAGGTATTTTGAGTGCCACCGGTATGTCACCAGGGGGTGTGTTTACTGCAACTGCACTTGCATCGCTCATTGCTACACTGGCAATGGCTTTGCTGGCTAATCTTCCCATTGCGCTTGCTCCTGGTATGGGATTGAATGCATTCTTTGCATTTACCGTAGTTTTGGGAATGGGATATACCTGGCAGTTAGCATTAACAGCAGTGTTTCTCGAGGGTATTCTTTTTGTGATTCTATCGCTCTTTAATGTACGGGAAGCAATTGTTAAAGCGATACCAACCAATATTAAAAAGGCTGTTTCGGTAGGTATAGGTCTTTTTATTGCGTTTATTGGATTGCAGAACGCAGGGATTATTGTAAAAAATGATGCTACGCTCGTACAGCTTGGTAATTTAGGTTCTCCACATGTGCTTGTTGCCCTCATTGGTTTAGTAATCATGGGTGTTTTGCTTGCATATAAGGTCAAAGGAGCTCTGCTCATTGGTATTATTCTTACAACTATAATCGGCATTCCGTTTGGTGTAACTACTGTAGGCAAAGGCTGGGTTCCCTTTAAGGTGCCCGATGCTCCTATCTGGTTTGCTTTCCAGTTTGATAAAATATTCACATTAGATTTCTTTGTAGTATTTTTCACATTTTTATTTGTTGATATTTTTGATACCATCGGCACATTGGTTGGTGTTACAACGCAGGCAGGACTTATTGGCAAAGACGGTGAAATTCCACGTGTGAAACAAGCACTGCTCTCTGATGCAATTGGTACTGTTGTTGGTGCATGTGTCGGAACATCAACTGTTACTTCGTACATCGAAAGCGCATCTGGCGTAGCAGAAGGCGGACGCACAGGATTAACCAGTCTGACTACAGCTATTCTTTTTGGGCTGGCTCTCTTCCTGTCCCCAATTTTCCTTCTGGTTCCAGGAGCTGCCACGGCTCCGGCTCTGGTTTTGGTCGGTCTCTTCATGCTCGCACCGATAAAAGAAGTCAATCTGGAAGATTATACCGAAGCAATACCCGCATTTGTTACTTTATTGTTTATGCCGCTAACATACAGCATTGCAGAAGGTCTGGTATTTGGTATTCTTGCATACATCCTTATTAAAGCATTATCAGGCAAGTTTAAAGACATTTCTGTGGTAACATGGATTGTCGGAATATTATTTGTCCTTAAACATATTCTAAAATAAATAGCATAGCGGTATTTAATTGAAGAGGCTGAAAAGAGGCATCTCTATCAGCCTCTTATTTATTATAAAATAAAAATTAAAAATCTCTATGAATATTATAAATATGCTGCAATTCTATTGATATTAATTTAAAATCCATTATGCTCAAAGATGATAGACAGCCCGGTGTTAATAAGAACTAGGATTAAACTATGATAGGCAAGAAAAAGCTATTGTTTCTGGTACTAGTATGTAATAATCTATTGCTCTGGTCCCAAGCGCAAAAAGCCATGTACTATGAAATAACTGAGTGGCAATTGTTTCATTATGATATGTTACAGGAGTATCAGTTGCTTGAAACAAATAAATCTGGTGAAAAAATTACTACACCTGTAACCATTTCGCTTGAGGAGGGCTATGCCTGGATTGAAGCAGAATTCGATACGACTGCTATACCATTTACTGGACCATATTTTTTTGTTGCTGGCAGAGTTGATTATGCCTGTCAGGTTTTTCTCAATGGTAGCTATATTGGGTTTCGAGGAACGATTCCGGATGGACAGAAACAGTTTTCACTTCCCGGTAACTATGCTTCATATTGGGTTTTGCCAACAAAGTTACTGAAAGACGGTATCAATACCATCACGGTACGCATTTTTAGTCAGGGAACATCAGCAGTGATTTTGCCGCTCAGCATCACTAACACAGAAGGAGCCCTGTTTCAGGATCAGGTTGTTACACTCTTAAATGCGCAGCTCTATGTTATTTTAGGAGTTTTGTGTGCCTTTATTGGGCTGTATTTTTTCGCACTTTGGCTGACACGAATGCAGGATATGCCAAATTTTTGGTATGCCGCTGCATCTATTTTTATTGCTGTGTATTTTATTGAGATGGGCTTTAATGGCGCTATACTTACTTATAATCTTCAGCGAGCTTTTGCAAAAGCGTGTCTTCCTATGTCGATGGCAGCTTTAGTGCAGTTTTTTATTAGTTTCTGTCGTATTAAAATTCATAAAATATTTTCTATTGTGTTATTTATAATTCCTCTAGGAATAATAATAATTTACCTTGTTTCAAATAGAGACCTTTTTGCTATAGCAAATATTTTTAACAAAGCGTTGATATTTATTCAGTTTTGTATTGTATTTATAACAGTAATAACAATTCGCTCTATAATAAAAGGAAATAAAGAAGCACTTATTTTGCTGTTTGGAGTAATACTAGGACTTGCTTTTGGCACTCATGATGTGTTGTATTCAATATCAGGGAAAAAACCGTTGGTATGGCTGCAGGGAGTGGGATTCTTCTGTCTTAATCTTTCTCTATTTGTTTCACTTACGTTTAGATCATCCCGGTTATATCGGGAGCTAGAGTCATATTCTAAAGATGTGCAAAATAAAACACAACAGTTAACAAAATTTATCGAAAGTCTTGAGAAAAGCGCACAGACAATATCTGCAATTTCAATTGAAATGGATGCTGATGCTGTGCTGGCAGCTCAATCAGCTCAAACACTATTTGCTAAAGCAGATCATATCCAGCAGAGTGCTATCAAGCAGACTCATGCGGTAAAAGATTCAAAAAAGGCAATGGAGTTGCTGATAGGCTCATTGGTGAAGGTTACAAAAGATGTAGATTTAGAAGCGAGCGGTCTCGAATCATCTGCAGCTTCAGTATCGATTGTTGCAGATGCTGCAGCCGATGTTGCAATTCATATGGAACAGACAAATCAATCGGCAAAGAATTTTAAACAAGCAGCAATGCAGGGACTTGAAGCATCAAATGAACTATCAGAAGCCATAGAAAATATACGGAAAACTTCTGAAAGTATAGTAGACATTGTAAAAGCAGTAGAAAATTTTGCTGATCAAACAAACATACTTTCAATGAATGCTGCAATAGAAGCTGCACATGCTGGATTGGCAGGCAAGGGTTTTGCTGTCATTGCAAATGAAATTAAAAATCTTGCATCAGCATCAACAGAGCAGGTTGGAATGATACGCGATTCGATTTTGGATATTTCACGGCGGATAGAGCAGGGTGTTGCTGCAAATGCAAATATGACAGAATCGCTCACGTTGGTTGCAAAGAGCGCAGAAGAAACACTTGAGCGTATTGAGACAATCAGTACTGCGCTTAAGAACCAGCGGACGGCTACGGAAGAGCTAAAAAAGGCTTTAGCCGAGCTCTCTCAAGCTGCGGCAGAAATAAGAAAAGAGACGGAGACACAGCAGGAAGGCGGCAGAACAGTAGATAAGTATATTGATGAATTGCATGAGATATCGATTTCGCTTGAACAAGATATAGCTGGAGTTGTTAAAGAACATGAAAGAATAGTCCAGATGATTCAACAGCTTGCTGCAATGAGTCATGAAGGAAAAACAGCAGTGCTATCAATGAAAGAATTGCTTACAGATAAAGAAAAATAATGCGCTGCTGCAATTAAATACAAAATATCGTTTCATACATAATAATTCCTATACTCTGCAACATTGTCTTTTTAATTCGTTGTGCTTATTTTAGAACATAGAAGTGCATATCAGGAGCAAAGTATGGAACTAAAAAAGAAAGATGAAGTCAAGCGGTATTTTTTTTGGTCAGTGCTTGTTTCCGCAGGTTTTACAGCTCTCATTGCGGTATTGGACCCAAATTTAGCTCGTTTCACTAAACCTGAGGATCAAGGGTCATGGTGGTACTATTGGCAGCTGGCACATCCAACTGTTTGGACTCGCTTTTCTGCTTGGGGACTGTATGTTGTGCATCAGATATTTATATGGTGGATTGTAGTTCGGATGCTCAAAGAAAAAAATCATCCTGATAGTGTCAGTGTTTTGAATAAGACTGCTTTATGGGGCAATCTTGTATTCATGGGACTGCACCTTTTACAAACGCATGTATTCTATGATGGTATTGCTCAAGACGTACCGGTATGGAGCAGTCAATGGTCAGTAATTATCATGCTCGTGATAATGATTTATCTCCTTATTCCTCGCCGCGGGATAGTACTTGGTGTAAACATGCCGCTAAAATCAAGGGTTTACGGATGGATTCGTAAATATCATGGTTTATATATCAGCTGGGCGCTCGTGTATACGTTCTGGTTTCATCCAATGGAAGGTGATTATGGGCTCTTAACAGGTTTCTTTTACATGTTTTTGTTATTTATTCAGCTATCGTTTGCTGGAACTCGCATACACACTGCAATTGGATGGATCACGGTACTTGAAATCTTAGTTGGACTTCATGGGCCTGCGATTTCACTGCAAAAACATTTAGCTGAGGGGGTACAGAGCTCAATTTTTGCAGATACCTGGCCTATGTTCCTTTTTGGTTTTGTTGCAGTGTTTGTATTCACCGGTCAATTTGGTTTTACATATAAATTACAAACACGAATAGCAATTTTTGTGCTGTATGCAGTAGCTGCTCTCGTAGTATACTATTTCCGCGGTTATACTAGATTGTTCGAAATTACCTTTATTCCAATAGCATTGATTGGCGGAGCAGCCCTTTTGGCTGTTTTTGCAAATATAGTTTCAGGGAAAAGCAATATGGTACCTCCGCTAAAGCGTAACTAATTATTAACCACAGTATTAGCTGGAATGGCAAGCTTTATGTCTGAAACATTGTATGAGGTGATCATTGACGAGTCCCATGGCTTGCATATGAGCATAAACAATTGTCGGACCTATAAAAACAAAGCCGCGCTTTTTCATGTCACGGGCTATTGTTGTAGAAAGCTCACTTTTGGCAGGAACTTCCTGCATTGAGTGCCAGTGGTTGATAATTGGCTTATTATCAACCCAGTGCCAGAAGTATGTGCTGAAGGAACCAAATTCTTCCTGACAGCGAAGAAACGCTTTGGCATTCGTAACTGCGGAAGCAATTTTAAGTTTGTTGCGGATAATGCCAGCATCTTCCATGAGTGCAGTCATTTTTTTATCTGTGAAACGCGCTACTTTTACCGGATCAAAATCTGCAAAAGCTTTGCGGAAATTCTCCCTCTTTCTGAGAATAGTTATCCAGGAAAGACCTGCCTGAAAAGTTTCAAGGATAATAAACTCAAAAAGCTTCCAGTCATCATAGCACGGGACGCCCCATTCGTTATCGTGATAAGCAACGTAGAGAGGGTCTGTCCCGCACCAGGGGCAGCGGGTAAGAGAATGTGTGTTTTCAAATTCATGGTTTTCCATAAAAGAACCCTATAACACCAGCTTACAGCGGCACAGAACAGTGTTTGGATTCATGCTCAAGCAACCAGGCCTTATACTGCAATCCTCCATAGTATCCAACGAGGTTTCCGCTGCTTCCAATAATGCGGTGGCAAGGCAGCACAATTCCTATTGGGTTATTGCGCATTGCCATTCCGACTGCTCGCACCGCACGCGGAAAACCGCTTACTTGTGCGAGTGTTTTGTATGATTGCGTTGTTCCGTAGGGCACAGCAGCAAGTGCGCGCCATACCTGGCACTGGAATGGTGTGCCTTGAATAAAGAGCGGAAGCGAAAATTTCATACGTTTGCCTAAAAAATATTCTTTAAGCTGATCATGTGTTCGAGAGCATACTTCATGAGGCAAAGTTTTAGATTGAAAGGCATGCTTTTTATTAGAACTGCTCTGAGCATTATTATCAGATACAAAGGAAATGTGATGAACAAATTGTTCGCTTGCTGCTATCGATATGAAACCGAGTGGCGTCTCTACAAATTCTAAATAATTAGGTGTTTCTGAATAGTTTATTTGTACCCACGTTTCGGTATCCGGATAATACGCCCACTGTTCATAGTTTGTCATTGTACTGCTCCTTGTACTGCTCCTGTCTGTTTCTGCACTTATGGTACAGGTAATGACAGGAGCAATTATTTTTCTTGCCGCTGCTATATGCAGACTTTACAGCTTGAATACACCATGAGCGATAATGGGGACACTCTTGCCGTCCGATGTAATTCCAGTCACTTCAACATCAGGGGAACCTATCATGAAATCGGTATGGACTGAGCAAACATTTGCTCCGGCTTTTGTAAGCTCTTCATCAGACATAGTGGAGCCATTTTTGAGACAGCCAGGGTATGCAGAACCAAGTGCAATGTGGCAGGCTGCGTTTTCATCAAACAGAATATTATAAAAAGTTTTTCCCGATTTAAAAATCGGTGATGATGTGTCTACGAGCGCTACTTCTCCGAGGAATCGTGCATTATCGTCCAGACTGAAATAGGTATCGAGAACATCTTTTCCTTCTTGTGCTCCGTAATCAATTACTTTGCCGTCTTTAAAAACAAGCCAGCCGCCGGTTATGGTTTTGCCTACAGTGGGAACAAAAACTGGACAGGTAAATTGAACTCTGCCTTCTGTTCTTCTAAAATCGGGACTTGTAAAGACTTCCTCGGTGGGAATGTTAGGACTGAATCGTCTTCCAGATTGTGTTTTGTCCGGACCGCCATGCCAGACAGAGCCCTGCATGAGTCCAATAGTAAGGTCGGTGCCAGGTCCTTTAAAATGGAGCTTATCGAGATGGAGGCTGTTTAACTTTTGCGCGCGGTCGGCAAGTATCGTGCCGTGTTCAATCCAAAACTGTGCAGGATCCGGCTTATCGAGGCGGAGAATTGGAATGAGTATCTGCCAGAGAGCTTCAACCGCTTCTTGAGATGGTTTCATATTCATTATCTTGCCAGCAAGTTTTGGCGTTGGATTAAAAGCAACAAGCCAGGCAATTTCATTATTGCTGATGCGGCTTGTGTACGGCTTCATGGTCAGCGCGATTGCTTTGCTCGCTTTTGCATTACGTGCAGGATCGAGCTGAGCAAGCATATCTGGATCTTCAGGAGCGCGGATAGCTATGAGCGCCCAATCTTCTTCGAGCATAATTTTTGTTGCATTAATGCGAAGCTCTGGCACATAGTCTAAATATTCTTCTTTTGAGTATTCAATGCGCGCTTTATACAATAGAGGATTTTCCATTTCGTTGTTATCAAAGCGAACATACCGTGCGCCGCGTTTATATGCCTGTGCAGCGAGGATAGCAGCAAATTCAAGGTGATATGGTTCTGTCCTGATGAGCAGGTTTTGACCTTCTTGCAAGTTTACCGCTGACAAAAGCACATCAGCATATTTTTCATAAAAAGCTCTGTCCATGTGTTCTCCTTTTTTCACAGTGTGCTATAGTTATACTAACAAAAAACCCGCTGTGCAACCGCACAGCGGGCTGGAAGGTTAAAAATAAATTTGTGTGCCGTTTAGCGTAGTAAGCGCTGCTCTATCAGAATAGGAATTCAAGCAGGGCGCTAAAATTAAGCCTGCAGAACCACTTTCTGAATGAGCGTATAGCATTTAGTCGGGCACTTTTCTACGCAGACTCCGCATGATGTACATTTGCTGTAATCGGTAACGGGGATACCGTTAACCATACTGATGCAGTGTTCAGGGCACGCTCGCACGCAGGCTTCGCACTTAATACAGCCTGTTTTACATGCTTTGATGACACTCGCTTTAGCTGTAGTGCGATTACTGCAGAGAACGACAGAACCCTGTCTGGATTTTGGAACCATTGCAAAAAGCTGCTGCGGACATTCCTGAGCGCACATACCGCACCCGGTGCATTTTAAATAATCAACATGCGGCAGACCATCAGCACCCATGGATAAAGCATCGAACTGGCATACTGCGACGCAGTCTCCAAAACCGGCACAGCCATACGCGCATACCTTTGTACCGCCTGCCGATATTTTTGCACCGCGGCATGTTTTAATGCCGACATAGATGCCGCGGTCTTTAGCTACATCCTTTGTTCCCTGACACATGAGCACGGCCACAACTGGTTCAGCGCTCGCTGCATTGACACCTAGCGTGGCAGCGATTGCGTCTGAAACAGATTTGCCGCCAGGTGAACAAAGATTAACAGGAGCGATACCTTTAGCGAGTGCTTCGGCATAACCGGAACAGCCGGGGTAACCGCAGCCGCCGCAGTTAACGCCGGGGAGAATGCCCTCGAGTTCTGCTACTTTGGGATCTTTTTCGACATTGAACTTGACCTTGAAATAGCCAAGCGCAATACCGAGGACAGAGGCAAGAATTACTGAAAAAATCAGTGTGATAATTATCGAAATCATATATAACTCCTCGGTCTGCTATTTAATGAGATTGGCAAATCCCATGAACGCTACTGCAAGCAGGCTGGTAGCCGCAAAAATAATGGGTGTGCCCTGCAAAAACTTGGGCACTGGAGAAGAGCGCAGACGTTCGCGAATGCCGGACATGAGCACCAGCGCAAGCATAAATCCTAATGCAGTACCTGTTGCGTACACGATAGCCTCAATAAAATTGAACTTATAAGAAATGTTATTGAAGGTAACACCAAGAATTGCGCAGTTTGTTGTAATCAGCGTGAGGTAAATGCCCATGGATGCATAGAGTGCTGGCACATTCTTTTTTAAGAAAAACTCAACAAGCTGAACAAGGCTTGCAATTACTAAAATGAAAACAAGAATCTGCAAGAATCTGAGATTAAAAGGAATGAGCACGAGGTAATACAGCGGATACGTTACCGATGTAGCAAGCACAGTTACAAAGGTTACTGCTAGTCCCATACCGATACTTTTATTGACATCGGTAGACATGCCAACAAAGGGACAGAGTGCCAGGAATTTCATGAGCACAATGTTATCAATAAGAAATGCACTTAAAAATATTTTTACGAGGTTCATAGTTTCTCCGATACAATGGCATTGCCGGCAGTTCTTCCGGTAATTTTCTTAAGCCAGAGGTTAAGCGCAATAAACAAAGCAAAAACCATAAAGCCGCCTGGCGGGAGTGTAAAGAACAAAATTGGTTCAAAAGAATCCGGGAACACTTGTTTGTCAAGAAACGTTCCGTTGCCGAGAATCTCTCTGAATGTAGAAATGCCGATTAACACCCAGGTATAACCGACGCCCATACCGAGAGCATCGACAACAGCGGTGAGCGGTTTTTCTTTGCTGGCAAAAGCCTCGACTCGTCCCATAATAATACAGTTGACAACAATGAGCGGAATGAAGACACCCATCGCTTTTGAGAGTTCTGGGAAATATGCCTGCATGACAAGATCGACAATAGTCGTGAAAGCAGCAATAACGATAATGAATATCGGTATGCGCGCATCGTTGGGAATGAGTTTTCTGAAAATTGAAATGACCAACTCTGCACAGACAAGCACAAAGGTCATCGCAAGCCCCATGCCGATACCGTTAGCAACAGCAGTGGTAACCGCAACCGACGAACAGAGACCAATCATCAGCATGAGGAGCGGGTTTTCTATGATTAGACCTTTCTTAAACGTATTCCATAAGCTATTCATTAGTTGCCTCCTGCTGTGTGTGCTTCGAGCCAAGCAGAACCAGCTTGCGCTGATATTTTGATAATATTTGTTAACGCTTTGCTGGTAATGGTGCTCGCTGTGATCGGAATAACATCCTGTTTTACCGTAAATGGATCATTGATTGATTTTCCTACAAATTGGCCGGGGAACGTTGTTCTCGAAGAGCGGTCAACAAAGTATGTCGGCTTAGTCGCATTAGCGCCGAGTCCCGGTGTGTCGTTTAATGCCAGCACGCGCACACCGGTGATGCGCCGGTCAGTACCAACACCGATGAGGAGCACAGCATCGCCGCCATAGCTTTTACCCTTGGCCTTGATGATGATGCCGAGCGAGGCATCGCCCTTTACTGCATGCCATGCATTTTCGATGCTGACAGTGTTGTCGCTCGAGGTGATACCGTTTTCTATAGGCTTAAAATCTTCAGCTTCCGGGAAGATCTGCGATTGTGATTCTTTAAGCTTGATCGCATTATTTGCATTAATAGCAGGTTCTGTAATAAAGTTTACCAGTGCAAGCGCGACACAGGCAAATGCGGAAAACAAGGTGAGGGCAGTTGCAAGCCGAATAATGGTTTTTTTCATGAACGTGCTCCTTCCGATTTTACAGGTTTAGTGAACCCATATTTTTTTGTGCGGAGCTTGTCGAGGAAGGGAGTAACCGCATTCATAAGGAGAATTCCGTAGGTTACGCCTTCGGGATAACCGCCAAACTGCCTGATGATTATGGTCATTGCGCCTGCGCCAATACCAAACAGCACTTTGCCTTTTACAGTAAGTGCGCTTGAGGAATAGTCAGTTGCCATAAAAACAGCGCCAAACACTAAGCCGCCAGAAAGGATTGCAAACACAGGGTCTGCGCCGAGAATAAACGAGAGTATGAATGCAGAGCCGACCATGCAGACAGGCACTATCCAGTCGATAACATGAACGAGGAGCAGGAATGCAAAACCGATGAGAATGAGCAGGATAGAGCTTTCGCCGATACAGCCAGCCCGATTACCTAAAAAGAGCACATTGAGAATAGACTGATAATCGGCATTAGCTGCAACACCCTGTTCGACAAAGCTCTTGCCAACATCTGCAATGGTACCGCCAAGCTTGAGAATGGTGAGCGGGGTAGCGGTTGTGGTAGCATCAGAAATGGCTTTGAACGGAATGTGCCAGCTGCCGCCAATGCGCTGAGGGAAACTCATGAGGAGGATAGCGCGCCCAATGAGCGCTGGGTTAAAAGGATTTGCACCAAGGCCGCCAAAAAACTCTTTAGCAAACACAATAGCTGCAAAACTGCCCATGACTGCTGCCCAGATTGGCGTTGATGGTGGCAAAATGAGCGCAAGCAGTAATCCAGTTACCACAGCAGAAAAATCGTCAATGCGTATATCCTGCTTTGTAATGAGACGGAACAAATATTCAAAGAGCACAGCCGAAGCAACAGAAACAAGAATGACCAAGAGGGCATGAGCCCCGAATAATACCACACCATACACAGTAACAGGGAGCAATGCTATTATGACCGCAAGCATAATTTTGCGGGTATCAATTTTACTGTACACATGGGGGCTTGAAGATAACAAAAGATTATTTTGCAGCACGTTGAGCCTCCTTTTGCATTTTTATGCGCACACGCTGTTTGCCAATTCTAAACCGCTGTACAAGCTGAATATGGGCTGGGCAGACAAAACTGCAGGATCCGCACTCGATACAGTCGAGTACGCCTATCGCAACAGCTTCGTCGAGATCGTTAACAGAGAGCGCCCGGTTGAGCAACGCCGGAGAAAGCCTGCAGGAACAAGCGCGCATACAGCGTCCGCAGCGGATACAGGAACCTTCGTTGTAGTGGCGAGCCTCATCGGCATTGAGGAACAGCACACCGGATGTGTTTTTCTGGAGCGGTACGACCGCAGACGGTACGGCTGGTCCCATCATCGGGCCGCCCATAACAATGCGGAACACTTCGTTTTCCTTAACTTCAATCACAAACCCGATGAGATCCTGCACTACAGTGCCTACTGGCACAATAATGTTTTTGGGGGTGGTGCAGGCGCGGCCGCTCACGGTGAGAGCAGTATCAACGACGGTACGTCCCTTGCGGAATGCTTCTGAGATTGCTTTGAGCGTGCCGACATTGCTTACCACGCAAGCGACATCCATAGGAAGCTTGCCAGAAGGAACTTCTCTGCCGGTAACAGCAGTGATGAGCATTTTTTCACCGCCTTGCGGATATTTTGTTTTGAGCAGTACAACTTTAATATCAAACCCAAGGCTCGTATTTTTTCGTTCTATTGCTGCTTCAAGTACAGGAACAAGGTGTTTTTTATTATCTTCTAAGCCGATAATGCCATGCTTTGCTTTTACAATGTGCATTGCGATTGTAAGACCGTCGACAACATCATCGGGAGATTCTTCCATGGTGCGTTCATCAATTGTCAGGTACGGTTCACACTCGGCACCATTTGCAATAACGTATTCTATGGGTTTATCGGGAGGCGGAGCCAGCTTAACATAGGCCGGGAAACCTGCGCCGCCAATACCGATAATGCCAGCTTCCCGTATCCGTGCAATTGCTTCGTCCTTTGAGCAGGCAAATGGATCCAGAACTGGGAGAAACTCTTCTTCGTTTGAATCGTTGCTTTCAATAAAAATTGCCGGTCCCTCCATGTTGTTAACAAGGAGATGGGCTTCTATTTTTTTAACCGTACCGCTGATTGAAGCATGAAGCGGAACAGTCATTCGATCCTGAGAATCCGCAATTTTTTGTCCGCGCTTGACAGTATCGCCAACAGCTACAATCGGTTTAATTGGTGCACCAAAGTGCTGATTTATTGGAATAACGACTTTTTTTATCGAATTGACAAGTTCGATAGGAATATGAGCACTGAGCTCTTTGTTTTCGGGCGGATGTATTCCTCCCCTGAATGTTGCCTTACGCATTTCCTCGAGCACTCCTTTTGTTGAAAAATTGAAAGACGCATGCTGTACAATATTATAGAAAAAACTTGTAAAATCTTACTCTGGAACAGAAAAACCGTCAAGAAAGACAGAATTTAAAAGATTGTTTTATATGAAATAAGAGAATAAGGGACTTTTATGGTTAACTATAAAAGTGCAAGAAATCATGCAAATGTATTTGAATTTGACATGTGCTTTAGATCAGTGTAGCATAAAAATAACTGGACAATGTTGAGATTGCGGACTGATGAACATGTTCCGGCTGTCATCAGCGCGCTCAGCTACATGATGGGGCTGGACAGTGAATTAAGGTTTTCCAGCGGGCTTTTTACACCTCGTTTACTGCGCACTGCAACATGGGTGTAAATCATTGTAGTTTTTACACTGGAGTGGCCGAGTAATTCCTGGATCGTGCGGATATCGTATCCATCTTCAAGCAGATGGGTAGCGAAGCTATGTCTGAGTGTATGCGCAGAAGCCATTTTGTGAATACCAGCACTTTTGACAGCAGTGTGTATCTGTTTTTGCACGACTGATGGGTGGATGTGCCAGAGCACTTCTTTTGAATTAGCAGGGCTGATGCACGATCGGTTTGCAGGAAAAAGCCAGTACCAGCTCCATTCCTTAGCGAGTCCAGGATATTTACGTTCAAGGGCTTCCGGCAGAAGAACTCCCGGATATGATTCCCGCCGTTCTTTTTTCCAGCGCACTTCCAGGTTTTTAAGATATCGCTGTAATGTATCAACTAATATGACAGGAAGCACTGTGACTCTATCTTTACCGCCTTTGCCTGAGCGAATTTCTATTGTGCAGTCATCAAAATTGATGTCTTTTACCCGTAAGCTCAAACACTCTTCGAGCCTGATGCCGCATCCATACATGAGCGAAGCCATTAGCTTAAAAGGCTCGGTAAGATTGTTTAATAGTGCGGCAACCTCCTCTCGTGTAAGCACAACAGGAAGCCGGTGACGTTTTTGCGCCCTCACCACTGCATTCAGATTATCAATATCGATATGCAATATACTGCGGTATACCACCAAAATAGCATTGAGCGCCAACTCCTGGGTGCCCGCGCTCACTTTCTTTTTTACTGCTAAATATGAAAGG
Source organism: uncultured Treponemataceae bacterium (assembly GCA_964630305.1). Lineage (GTDB taxonomy): Bacteria > Spirochaetota > Spirochaetia > Treponematales > UBA12059 > JAKPPT01. Next base: position 21,985 of record CAZVTR010000039.1, read on the forward strand.
AAAATGCGGAGATCGTCGGGAGTAAGTCTAGGTGATTGCGGGCTATCTAAGGCACTTTTATAGTTTTCAAGAAAAGTAAGAAATCGGCGAATCCAGTGTATGTATGTTTTTTGAGTGCGAAAAGAGTAGTGCTTAAGTTTTAAAAACGTCTGTGCTTCTTGTATGAGGGAACTGCTGTAGTTAGACCATGAGCTTTGTACAGGATTAGTTTTATGTGTACTGGTCTGTGTCTGTGTATTCGTAAGCGAATCGATAAATGTAAAAAACAATTGCACAGCCTGAACAGCTTTTTGAACGGCAAAATTGCTGTGCTGTTTATTAATTTTTGATGAAAAGCTGTTGAGAGAAAGTTCTCTGCTGTTAACCCAATCTGGGAATTCAGAAATAAATTTATGTACCCAGATACAAGCCCATTTTGTTTCTCTTTCACTGAAGTGACACTGTGTTTGGAAAAAGCTGATAAGCTCATGTTCATTGTATTGCATAGTAAACCCCTGAATATTCTTTCACGCAGAAGTTAACAGGTGCATGCAACGGAATATTGTTTTTTATAGAAAACAAGGGAATACAAGATGGGGATGCTACTTTTACTGCAGTTAAAACAGTAAAAGCAGCAAAAGAGTTAAGTTTTATAGTGGTGCAAATACGAAAAATTGACTTATAGGGTTTTCTAAGGTAGAATATGTTAGAT
>CAZVTR010000040.1:0-1151 GCA_964630305.1 uncultured Treponemataceae bacterium
TTTTCAAGTGATAAAAATGAAAATTTTACAATTCAAGTGCAAAATTATGAAAATTCTTTAAATGGTACTATTAAAATTGAAAAATTATTGCTTGAAAGGCTTGGTTTGCCAGCGAATCTAGGAAGAATATCGTCAACTATACTAGTTGACGGTACTATCAATGAACCGCTCATAAATGCAAATATTATAATAAATCAAAAAGAAACAATAAAAACATCACCATTTTTAACAGCTGCTTGTGAGTATGATAATGGATATATTACCTTTTCTAATATCCAATTTTATACCGGTTCTTTGAGCATAACTGATGCAGAGCTCAAGTTTAATGTTGCTACAATGAAATCTTCTGCAACAGGCAATGTTTCTTTTTTGCTGGAAGGTACCGAAAAAAATTCTATTGCTACTTTGCATTTTAATGCTGCTGGTGAAAATATGTTAAAAAGCAATAATACACAAAGCAGTAAAACTGGCACTACTGGATTATCCTATACTGTTATTGGTATGTTCGATACAATTGTTATAAACGAAGGTAATTTTGTTAATTGGCCATTTGCTATTAAGTTAAATAATGATGATTTTGTAATGAGTATTGGCGAAAATGAAGAAGCATACTTTGCCATTCTTAATCGCAATAAAATTGTGCTAAAACTTGCCCGCAGTCTTCCTGTTTCGTGTTCTCTTGAGGGTACACTTGATGATAATCAACTGCATGCAGTTGCAGATGATGTTCAAATTGATTTACCATATCTGTTTGATTTTCTTGCATTGCCAGCAATAAAAGTAGAATCTGGAACAGCTTCCGGGAATCTTTCATTTACAGGACCAATTGCCGATCCTGACATCAGTGGTATTCTTGTTCCAAAAAATTTTAAAATTATGCTACCCGATTATTCAGAAGAACTCATTGGTCCTATTGTAGAGCCATTGTATGTTAATGAAAAAACTATGGAGCTGTATCAGACTTCAGTAAGTGTTGGAACAGGGAAGGTTGTATTACGGTTTACCAGTAACATAGAAGCATGGGTACCCAATTCTATCAGCATATCAGTTGCAGGACTTGCTGATTATCCTATTCCTGTTAAAACTATTTTTTCTGGTTTGCAGGTACATGGATTTATCACTCCTACACTTTCAATACAGATCAATGAGAC
>CAZVTR010000040.1:1251-4735 GCA_964630305.1 uncultured Treponemataceae bacterium
TTTCCCGTAATACAGGGGCAGATAGCTCCTCGAAGTGCACTTCAAGTAGTATATGATGGTTTTACCGAAGATTATACAATTAAAGGAGTAATCAATCTTCGAAATGGCAATGTGCTTTATATTAAAAGAAACTTTTATTTAAAAAAAGCATCTATAACATTTAATGAAAGCAATAGAAAATTTAGTCCGCAAATAACACTAGAAGCTGAATCCAGGACGGTTTACAATCAGGATAAAATTCTGGTTAAACTATCAACACAAAATTCTCCCTTGGATAACTTGCTGTTTAAACTGGAATCGATTCCGCCGCTTTCAGAATTGGAAATTGCAAAAGCTTTAGGACATGATCTTTTTCAAATTCAAAATGGTTCTCTATCTGTTGGGCAAATGCTTGTAGAAAATAGTGATTTAATACCTCAGCTGGATTTAACGGGGCAGATAGAAGCTCAAATTATTGCACTTACAGGTCTTGATGTTTTTTACTTTCAATCACAGCTGTTGCAAAAGGTACTTGTAGATATCAGCGGACTTTCTGCAACTTCCGGAACTTTAGGAGAATATCTTGATAATACAGCGATTGTAGGCGGGAAATACCTTACCGATCAGCTGTATGTTCAGGGAACACTGCAAGTAGTACAGGATCCTTTTTCAAATCTTGCAAATTTATCATTGGTCACTACATTTAGCTTGGAATGGGTAAACCCTTACTTTACACTTTGGTGGCAGATTCAGCCTCAAAACCCAAATACACTCTTTATTACCGACCAATCACTAGGAATTATGTGGCGAATTGAAATAAAATAGCATACATATTGAACTAATACAGTAAAATTGTATATTGTGTAACCAGTCTAGTACTATTTAATTTTAATGTTTGTTATACTGTTACCTACAACAAGGAGTTTTTGATGCACGTATCACAGCAAATGTTTAAGAGAAAAGTAATTATTCTCTTAGTGCTTATGTATGTATGTATAATTGGTTCTGCGGTAGTAGCTCAGGAATGGTATTACAATTTGCCTATTGCTGATATCAGGTTTGAAGGTTTACAGGTTATTAAATTAAAAGATGTTCAATTCATTATTGATAATTTCAAAGGGAAAAAGTTTACCGATGATGTCTGGCTTGAATTGCTGGCAAAATTGTATGACCTTGACTATTTTGAAAATATAGAACCAACTGCTGTTGCAGCATCAGCAAAAAAAGATGCAGTAGTTATAATTATTAAGGTAACAGAAAAGCCTTCGGTTGATGCAATTGTATTTTCGGGGAATAATAAAATTCGCAGTAATGAACTATTAGATGTTTTAAGTTCAAAAGTTGGTGCAATTTATAAGGAAAGCAAAGTAGTTAATGATATTGCGCTCATTCAGAAATTTTATCTTGATAAGGGATATCCATCGGTATCTGTTTCATATGCAATAGCTACTAAAAACAATAAAGTAACAATACAGTTTGAAATTACTGAAACTGCGCAAATGATACTTGAGAAGGTTAACTTTACTGGCAATTCAGTTTTATCATCTTCGGTGCTTAAGGGACAGCTTTCATTAAAAGAAAAAAATCTCTTTCAAAACGGCGTTTTTAACGAGCAAAAACTTCAACAAGATAAATTAGCTATAGAATTTTTTTATAAGAGCCGTGGTTATATGAAAGCTAAAGTTGTCTCGATTGATAAACAGGTTCGTTTTGATGAAAAAAAGAATATTCAATATCTGACAGTTACCTTTGAGATTAGCGAAGGAAATCGTTATACGTTTGGCGGCATTACCTTTAAAGGAAATAATGTGTTTCCAACGGCTCAGCTTGAGGCTTTGGTTTCATTAAAACCGGGAGATGTGCTCAACTACCGGAAACTTATGGAATCAAAAGCAAAAATAGATGATTTATACTATGAAAACGGCTACATTTTTAATCAAATTGAGCTTCGCGATACCTGGGATGATGAACAGGGCATAGTTTCCTATGAAGTTGTTATTGTAGAACGTGAACGTGCACACATTGAACATATCATTATTCAAGGTAACTATAAAACAAAAGATCATGTTATTTATCGAGAGATCCCACTTGAGCCTGGTGATGTATTCTCAAAAACCAAAGTCATAGATGGTTTGAGAAACCTGTACAACCTTCAGTATTTTGCATCGATTACCCCCGAACTTAAACCAGGCAGCGAAGATCTTTTGATGGATCTTGTGTTTACGGTAGAAGAACAAAGCACAGCAGAGATTCAGTTTGGCGTAACATTGGAAAATATTGGCTCTGGCAGTCTTCCAACAGGAGTAATTAAGTGGAATGACAAAAATTTCCTGGGAAATGGACAAACATTAAGCATCAACGCCGATATTTCTAAAGATTCACAGAACTTAAGTTTTGGTTTTACAGAAAACTGGCTGTTTAACCGGCGCTGGTCCGGCACTATCCAATTGATGTTTAAGCATGAATCGTTGACGACACTTCAGGATTCAGTCGGCCCAATTTTTGCATATGATGATCCGTTGCGCGTTCCTGACCCGTTTACAACGCTCGATGAGTATAAGAATGCAAATGGGCTTGTTCCATCATCGTGGAAAATGCCCTATGAAAACTGGTCTGTCGGTGTAAGCCTTGCAACAGGGTACCTCTTTAAAACTGGTATAGGTGATATTGGACTTGGTACGGGATTCATTAGCTCTTTAAACAGTAAATCGTACGACAGTGAACTTTATAGACCGTATGATCCGCTTATCGCTCAAAATTTAGGAAAATGGTTGTTTGGCAATAGCGTATTTGTTCGCGGATACCTCAACGGTCTTGATATCTGGTATGATCCTTCTAAGGGATATTTTGCAAGTAATCGTTTAACCCTGTATGGAATATTTGATAGCGAACTTGAGCATTACATGCGCGATGATTTTAAGCTCGAAGGCTATTTTACCTTGTTTTCCTATAAGTTCAGCGAAGAAGCTCTGATTCCCAATTGGGTTTTTAAACTTGTTGTCGGCGCTCATAGCGGTATCAGTACGATATTTGCGCAGCCAGGTTATTCCGCACCAGTTATTGCCACTGCTAATATGCTGAGAATTGATGGAAGTTTTATTGGAAGAGGTTGGGCCAGCGACAGTACCAATAATGTTGCTTCTATTACAGGTACCGCATTGTGGGAAAACTGGATAGAGTTGCGAATGCCTATAATACCGGGTATTTTCTCTTTTGACACATTCTGGGAAATGGTTGCCCTGCAGACAAGTTCCGGTCTCCTTAATATTGCTGCATTAAAAACCGGTGTTTCGCCAATTTATGATGCAGACCGAACGATTCTCACACCATCACTCAGCAACTTTACCTATGGATTAGGCTTTGGAATACGCTTTACTTTACAGCAATTCCCCTTTAAACTGTACTTTGTACAGCGATATTACAATGATGGTACAAATCTAATAAAAGTTAAAGAAGGATTGGATTTTGTGCTCAGTATTTCACAGCCTCTGAATTAAGGAGTTAT
>CAZVTR010000040.1:4835-17444 GCA_964630305.1 uncultured Treponemataceae bacterium
GAATTTATGAGTAGACTATATAAGACTGTACAGCAGGTTGCAGAAAGCGAGGGCTATTCAATAGTGCTTGATATTCGGGGTTTGAACCAGGTGACATCAAATATTATCTGGTTTACACCGCTTATTGATATTACCGATAAGGTTCTTCAGCTTATGCTTAAGAACTAGAAAAAGTTGCGTATAGTATCAGGCTGTTCGTATGGGCAGCCTTTTTTTATTTTTTATCAGTTTTATCTTGTTCATTAATTGTATTTTGAAGAATTGATCGCAGTGTAGCAAAGCGTTTTTCGTTTTCCTCAGACAATTCTATGAGATTATTGTGTGAATCGAGAATAAACTCGGGAGATGCATCTTCAGATGCATTCATAGTTTCCATCATAGCGGGGAATTGCGGAAGATCCTCACTTATAGTAACAAGATTAGCAATTCCCATGGTTTTAAGCAATTTTTGGCAGGTTTCATTGACTTTATAAAGAGTAAGCGGTCCTTTCCCTTGGCGTAAAAGTCTTTTATTAAAGCCTGCTATGAGACCCATAAAGGTAGAATCCATGTATTCACATTGTGAAAGATCAATGAAAATGTTTTGTGGCGCAGCATCACTATCAAAATCTTCAAAAACCCTGTCCTTGAGCTGGGAACAAGAATTTGCTGTTATATGCCCAGTTGCTCTGATATATACTGTATCAGCTTCTTTCTTATAAAAAATCATTTCATCCATGGGGCAAAGTACTCCACTGTATAAATATGTAAGTCGACTTCAGTATCAGCAGTAATTTCTCATTGTATCCTACTTCATATTTGCGTATAATGCAACTGTTATGCAAGAAACAGCTCAGACACCATTACTTGCCCAGTATGAAAGAATTAAAGCAGAATATAAGAATGCCATTTTATTTTTTCGCCTGGGAGATTTTTATGAAATGTTTTATGATGACGCAATTGTCGTTAGCCAATTGCTCAATCTAACATTGACAAAGCGTCAGTCCGCTCCTATGTGCGGTATTCCCTGGCATGCCAGCCGAGCATATATTGCACGGCTCTTAAAACTTGGGAAAAAAATAGCAATTTGCGAACAGTTAACTGAACCTGGCAAAGGTAAAGGAATTATTGAACGCGGTGTAGTTGAGGTTTTATCACCAGGGACAGTGTTAGAAGATGAATACCTTGATGCATCTACGGATACCTATATTGCTGGTTTGGGTGTATTTATCGTGCATCAAGAACAGGTATTTGCGCTCTCGTGGATAGCTCCAGCATCTGGTGAATTCTATGCGGGCACCTTGCCTATTACACAAAAGCATATTCTATTTCAAGAACTAGAACGTATAGCACCAAAAGAGCTTATTGTCAGAGAATCGAGTCTCGAAAATCCAGTTATAGCAGAATATCTTGTAGATAAACCGCAATTGGTACTTAACCGCTATCCTGATTGGATATTCGATATAAATCCCGGATTTGAGGTGCTTACAAAGCATTTTAAGACATTGTCACTCGTTGGTTTTGGTTTTAATGACACTGATCCTGCTCTTGCTGCAGCTGGCATTGTATTGCAATATCTTAAAGAAGCGATTAAAAATGATGTATCTCATATCGAAGCCTTAAAAAACTTCAAAGCATATTCCGTACTTGCAATTGATGAAGCTGCACAAAAAAATCTTGAGATAGTAAAAAATCTTCATGATAATACCGTGAACTATTCATTGTTTGAAGTTGTCAATTTTACAAAAACCGCAATGGGAAGCAGAGAGCTTCGACGGCGACTGCTCCAGCCGCTCATTGATGTACAGGAAATAAGGAAACGGCTTGATTTTGTTGAGGTGTTTTATAAAAATCAGACACTTCTCAATGATATACGTAACATTTTAGGAAGTATGCTGGATCTTGAACGACTTGCTGCACGGTTATCAACAAAAAAGGCAACTCCGCGTGATATTGTTGGTATTAGAGAAACAGTACGACACTGTATTGCGGGACAAAGGTTTTTACAAAATGCAGCAATTCCTCAAGACTTTCAACTCTTTTCAGATGAATCCATGTATGAAATAGGTGAACAAATACTTGCTAAGCTTGATGCTGCTTTGCTTGATGAGCCGGCACTTACCTGTGCAGATGGTGGCGTAATAAAAGATGGATACTGCTCAGAATTAGATGCATTGCGGAAGCTCCATTCGTCAGCGCGAGATGTGCTTGCTGCATATCTTGAAGAAGAGCGCAATGCAACAGGCATCCAAACGCTCAAATTACGGTACAACAGGATGATGGGATATTTTTTAGAGACAACAAAGCTTGCTGCAAAAGATGTACCTGAGCATTTTATCCGGAGACAGAGCCTTACAAATGCAGAACGGTTCACAACAGAGCGATTATCACAGCTTGAAGTAGAAATTGCTTCTGCATCGGAAAAAAGTATTGAAAGAGAAAAAGCACTGTTTACGGATCTCTTACAGTGGCTCGTGCAATTTGTTCCTCTCTTGCGATCATTGGCGTCTGCTATTGCGCATATCGATGTTACAGTTTCTTCGGCTATTTGTGCTTTACAGCGAGGATACTGTAAACCCGAGCTTTGTAGTGAACCAAAATTAGAAATAGTTTCAGGCAGGCATCCAGTGGTAGAAGTTCATCTAGCACGTGGAAATTTTGTACCTAATAACTGCCATCTCGATACAAAAAGTGCTTATTTTTCTCTCATTACTGGTCCGAATATGGCTGGAAAATCTACCTATCTTAGGCAAAATGCGCTCATTGTCATTCTTGCTCAAGCAGGTCTTTTTGTTCCTGCTGATAAAGTAGTAATAGGAATCTGTGATAAAATATTTTGCAGAGTAGGTGCGCAGGATAATTTAGCTCGCGGAGAATCAACGTTTTTGCTTGAAATGCATGAAACTGCAGGAATTTTAAATAATGCTACTGCAAACAGCCTTGTAATTATGGATGAAGTCGGCAGAGGGACAGGAACACTCGACGGTCTTTCGATTGCCTGGGCTGTAGCTGAGTATCTGCTTAATACAGTGCAATGCAGAACTTTATTCGCAACTCATTTTCATGAATTAACACAATTGACGCACCGGGGCCTTGTAAACTTTTCAATGGCTGTAGAAGAATCGCATGAGACAATTGTTTTTTTAAAACGAGTTGTCCCAGGACCAGCAGCTGGCTCATATGGAATCCATGTTGCAAGACTTGCTGGGCTTCCGCGGACTGTTTTAAGCCGTGCCGCAGAATTAAAACACATTCTGGATAATCGTGAAACAGAACTGCCTTTAGAAACTATTAAAGATAAAAAGCCCAGCAATAGTACAGGAATGTTATTTTCTAAAGAAGAATTAGCAGCTCAAACTATCCGATCGATTGATATAAACTCACTGACTCCGCTTGATGCATTAGGACTTCTCGTTAGTTTAAAAAAAGAGCTGGAATAGAAAACAGTATAAATATTATCGTAAGTGTTTGCATGCGGAAAGCACTGGTCTCAGGTATAATTTAACACAACATTAAAATCAGCAAGAGAATTGAATTTAGTTTTTAATTCAAAACTGTCAAAATGCCTAAGGATACGCTTATGATTAGTTTTTTAAAAAATTTCTATGAGCTATGCTTTCCACAAGAATGTATTTTATGTAATAAACCAATAACAAGCTATACACGGTATCCTTTGTGTTCTAAATGCGAACAAATGCTATTTCACATTGTTGAACCATGCTGTAAAAAGTGCGGGAGACCTCTTGTATCAGAACAAGAACTATGTATGGAATGCAGAACAAAAAATCATGAATTTGCTAGAATCGTGCCTATTTTTCAGTATCGAGGGCAAATTCATACGGTACTAATTTCCTATAAAGGAAGCGGTTTAAAAAGCCTTGTATATTTTTTTGCAAAATGTATTTATAATAAATTGTGTGCTTTATCATGGAATGCATATCCGCTTGTGCCAGTGCCTCCTCGAAAAGGGAAAATAAAATATCATGGATGGGACCAGGTTGCTTTGCTTGTGAATGTGTTAGAAAAAAAGTATAAAATTTTAATAGTGAGAGCACTCTATAGGAAAAAAGCTAGCATTGAACAAAAAAAACTTGACCGAGTAAATCGAGCATCATTGATTCAGGGACAATTTTCAGTAGCTCATACCATACAGGACTTACCGGAAACCATTGTGTTGCTTGATGATGTAGTAACTACCGGAGCAACTCTCAATGAATGTGCAAGCGTATTAAAGGCACATGGATGTACTAAAATCTATGCTTTAGCTATTGCAATAGACTAAAATCAAGCTTGCATGTTTCAAGCACTCATAGTAGTATACTACTATGCCGCAAGAATCCGCATTTGACCGTTTAGTGCTTGAACTCACTCCAGCTGAGCGATCAAAAATGCTGGAAAAATTGAAACTATATCAGCCAGCAGTTGATGGAGGGATTCCGCTTACTGATGAAATCAACGAAGAACCTCATATTCATCTTGCTGAATATTCTGCACATCTAACACTGTTTGATAAAATACTTCTTTTTTTTAAATCTTTGTTTTTGAATAAACCAAAATCACAACTTATAAAAGAAAAATTATTGCATGACATAGCTAGAAAAATTAGTAGCATGCATCATGGTCTAATAGATAGCAGCGGGAAAATGCTTTTAAAATCATTTTATGATGAACTTTTGAATTTTGAAAAAGCAATAAGTTACTTTGAAACTATTTTTACAAAAATAATTTCTGAGAATATTGCACCATTATATATTTTCTTAGTTTCATTATATTCGGGTGATATACATCATACCTTAATAGACTCTACCGATCCATGGAAATTGGAAAAAAAATTCCCCGATATGAAAGAAAATGAAATTCGATCTGCAATGCAAAAAGCAGTGGAAACAATATCAGGACAATTTACCGATTCAGTAAGAATGATGGTATATACCGATGTTCATTTACTTTTTATTTTACGTGAACTTGTTAATTTCCCACTAAAAACTCTAATAGAATCATTTTTATCAATTGATGGAAAATATGAAGCACCTATAAGTATAAATTTTGAATTATTAAAAAAACTAAATAATCTTTTACATGAAATTAATGATCTTCCATCAATTTGTTTGCTTGATGCACTGTTTTTCTTTTATCATGGAGAAAAATATGCCGGGAATCCAGAAGCCTATCATACTGCAATTTCAAACGAAGTTGCTTTAACAATGGAGAATTATAAAATAATACGAAACTTTCGTAAAAAAGTTTATCTCAATGACATAACAATTTTAGCTGCTCAGAATCCAGATTATGAACCAACACCAGTTTCTGGAGGAGAAGATTGGCTCTCTGTGTATAAAAAATATTGGAAAGATAGAATCGAAAAGAATTATACTATTTATTCCTTTCAAAAAAAAGCAGAACAGCTTCAAAATGAAGTCAATAACTATCTTAAAGAGCCATATCAATCGAATTTAGTTTTTATTAACGAAAAAAGAAGAGAAACTGTACCTCCAGTAAAATATGCACGAGTACTAAAATTTATTGAAGCTGTTTACAATAATGTATTTATTCCTGAAATGAATAAATCTTTAAAAATACTTTTACTTGAGGGTGATTTTTATAAAAAAGATAACAAGCAGGAATTTACCGAAGCTTACAATACTATTTTGCAGATTCCTGAAATGTTAAAAAAATTCGATGACATGCTTTCTCCGGAAGGAGATATTGGAAAGCAATACGTTATTACACAAACTGATATTGCAAGCCAAGCTGTGTTAAAAAAGAAAACAGAATCGATATTGCTGTCAATAGAGTTTGAAACAGAAGCTATTATTAAAAAAGTCACCACAGCATTTGAAAAAATAGTTTTTATATTGCGGGGAATTTTAACTCGGCAACAAAATAGCGTATACGATACCCTCGCTAATCTGACAAAAATCGATGGCAGAAATAATAAGCAATTTCTGGAAAATCTAGAAAAAATTAAAGATAAATTGGAAAGAGGCTATTATTTAATAAATGATATCTATGCACTTGTAACTACAAAAAATAAACTTGACGGAAATCTAACAGTATGATCATTCATAATTTTGCAATGCAACAAAAAGATCCCTATACATTTACTATTCCTGAAATTGCGAGTATCAAAAATATCACAATACTCATGAGCACCAGAGCAGCTGGATCGATGACGTATATTCCTCAAGAAGGAAATGATATTAGAAATAAGTGGTTATTAAGTCATGGTATACATCCAAAAACATGCTGCGGGCTTTTGCTTGATCATGGGAAACAGATTCATGTTATTGATGATACAATAAAAGAATTTGATGGGGAACATGGTGATGGCATGCTGCTTAAAGCTGGATCATTTTTTTCAGCGTGTGCAATTACAGTAGCCGATTGTATTCCGATTTTTATTGCTACTAAATCAAATGATTATATAGGAGTTCTCCACTCAGGATATAAGGGTACAGGAATACTTGGTTCGGCACTTTCGCTGCTCTGCAACAAATTGAGCTATACTTCAGATGATATTACTGTTGTTTTAGGCCCGCATATTAAAGACTGCTGTTATCAAGTTGATAAAGAACGTGCGGAATTATTTATAAAACAGTATGGCAATGCATCTGTTAAAACTAATAATGGCTCATATTACCTTAATCTTGCACAGGCTAATATTGTTATAGCAGAACAATTTGGTCTACCAGAGCTTTGGATTGCTGACGATTGTACTAGCTGCAATACGGTATTTGGCTCTTACAGACGCGAAAAGCCTGAAAATTTTACTAGAATGATAGCAGTAATAGCTTATTCATCAGAGGATGCTGTATGATTAAAAAAACGCTTTGTTTATTGATTGTTTTTTGTGCTGTACTACTGTTATATGCCGATACAGTTACAATTTTACGATCTGGTATTGAAGGACCGCTTGTAATTATCGAAAGGTCAGATTTTTCAAAATATGAAAATGGAAAGTATGTTGGTCATGTGTATCGTGAGGCCCGGTTAGATGTGTTGATAAAAAAAGTATCAGATGGATTGCAATATTCAGGAGATGTATTAATACTAGAAGAAGCCTATCGAGATATGGTTCCGATAGCAAAGCGGATGGATGCAGTTTTCCCAATTAATTATATTGAAAAAAATGATGGCACTTTTATCATAACGAAAGATGCAGGATATCCGCTTTTACGCGGCATTCCGGTTATACCAAATCAGCCGCTTGTTCAAGGCAATACCTGGGAAGGAACCGGAACAGTAGTTATTCGAGGAAATACCCAAGAACAGTATGTTCGTGTGCCTGTGCTTGTTGCATATGAGTTTGCCGGCATTACAAAATATAATAATGAACAGGTTTACTATATCAAAGCCCAATATGCCGTACGATATAAGGGAACTGATAAATATGGTGAGCCTTCGCTCATACGAACTGAAGGCGGCAGAAATGCTGATATTTATATTTCTATGAGTACAGGATTCCCAATTTTTATTCGTGAAATTATTGATGAAACATACTACTACCAGAATGGCAAAACAGTTCGTTATAAAGGCTTTTTGTTACATTTTATTCGTGGAGCATTTTCTTCAGAGCCTGTATTATTGGCTCTCGGAAGAATGGGGCTCATGCAGGGGAATACGCAAAATCAAAGTTCCAGCTCCGGTATAACTACAGGTTCTGCCAATGCAGCTTCGGGAGGCTCTGATACCAGTTCATCACAAACTTCTGGTTCTGAAAATTCACAGAACGCTCCAACTACTGGTGTACAAACAGATCAAAATCAGAATAATGAACCATCAAATATGGCTCTGCAAAACTCAAGCTCTGATACTGGATCTCAAAGTTCAAATGTACCGATAGTTAAAAATAATTCATATGAAATTGTTGATTCTCCTAAAGGACAGGTCATTTTATTGTTTGACCTCAGATTCTTGCCTGATAGCGATGAACTGCTTCCTTCAGAAAAACCAAGGCTCGATGAAATTGCTAAGATACTACTTTCTATTCCTGATAGAATGTTTTTAGTTGAAGGGCACACTGCCGATGTCGGAAATCCTAAGGGACAGTATGCTTTGTCAGAAGCGCGAGCAAAAAAAATTGTCGATGAATTAGTAAAACGAGGCGTTCCAGCCGGAAGATTTATTTATAAAGGATGGGGCGCTGATAAACCAATTGCACCCAATGATACTGAACAAAACCGCGCTCGCAATCGTAGAGTTGAAATAACAATATTACATTAATGAGGAGCATATGACTATTAAGGATTTTTTTAAATCATTTTTTAAATCGGCATTTGGCGCAGCAGCAATTGCATGTACAATTTTAATTGCATTATTTACCACAATCTTTATCACATGGTTTATCGGTATTGTATCTGGTATACTCTTTTTTTTACTTATGTTATTCGTTGGATTATTTACAAGAGTTGGAGTTACTTCAGCATTAAAAACCCATGAAGCAGAAACCTGGATGGCTATTGAAGCCAAACTTGTTAATCTTGAACAAATTGTACGAACAATTAAAGTCATGCGGTTATCGGATGAACAATTATCCAAACTAGTTACTCAAATTGCGTTTCGTGCAGAAAAATATATTGCAGTATGCAAACAAAATAAGACACATGAACCAGCTGTTACCTATGAGATAGAGCAAGTTCCTGAACTCATAGATGCGCTCTTGAATGAACTTGATGAAACGGCAATTGAAGCACGATTCAAACTTGCTGATCAGCATGAGTTTCCCTTTGCAAGAGACAGGGTGCTGGCTGAACTTGAAAGAATCAGCAGGAAGATTGAACACACATCCCTTTCTCTTGCTCACGATATTTTGCCGGCAGAAAAACTTGAACGAAAGGAATACTTATGAGATATGTCCGTTCAGTTCTATGTATTGCTGCGCTGCTCATCGCTTACACTGTCGCAGCTTTAGATGCAGAACTTGTATCAACAGAAATTACTGTTTCGGTGAATCTTGATGGCAAAGCTGAGATTTATTACCAGCTTGAATGGAATGTTACAGGCGGAACCATGAGCGGCTTTTATTTTGAAGGAGAAGCTTTTACGCCTATTTGGAATATGGAACGATGTTTTGCTGATCTTCCTGATAAAACAAGGCTCCCGCTTTCCATCAAAAAAGTTGGCACTAATACCTACGATATTGTTTTAGCGAATGGAAAAAGGTTTTCTGGAAAGGCAATATATTTTCTAAATTATGCAGGAGATTTTGCCTCGACTGGGTTAATTGGATTAACCACTGCAAATAACGAAGAATATTTTTATTTTAATTGGGCACCAGTTGAATGGGAGTACAGCCAGCAGTATCAAGCGGTGCGGTTAGTGCTTCCTGTCAAGGTAAGAGGAGCGGAGCTTTCCCAAGAAGAAAAAAACGCTATTCCAATGCTCACAGAGCAGTTTGTGAATAAACAAAACAGCATTGATTACTATGGCACAAAAGGTAATGATGGCAATTATTATTTAACAATTTTATTTTATAAAAAAAATCATGCTGCATATAGCAAACAGCATATACAGCTTTATTTTCCTAAAAACTATATTCCAATGCAGTATGAATTTTTGCTTTCACAAAATAGCAGTTCAGATACAAGCAGTAGCGAAGTAGATCAAATTGGTGAAGAACAAGAAAAAACTAATATATCGTATGAGTCGCAAAATGCATTTGACTATTATCGCAAACGGCCGTTACTACTCATTGCTGTTTTTGGAGCTTTGATAATTCTTTCTTTGCTTGCATATATTAAACGGAGTAAAAAATATGCTGAAATTACTAATGCAATTAAAGAGCTTGCTTGGGCAGGAGATTCATGGGAACCTCCAAAACTAATTACTGGCACTTTTCAAGTCCCCGGAAAAATTAACAAAGATTTGCATCCTGTAGAAGCTGCATTGCTGCTAGAGTTTACATTGCCGCAAATAACAGCAATTATGCTTGAAGGCTTGAAAAATCAAGGTATAATCGAACTTGTAAATAAAGATCCGCTTCAAATAAAAATACTCAGTGGTAATAAAGCCCACCATGAATATGAAGAACAATTTCTAGCATCGTTTAATTCAAAAGGAGAAGTGCTCCCTGGTATGCTTGCCGATTTTTATGAAAAAATAATAAAAAACTTACAATTAAAAGTTTGGGATTGCGATATTGAAGCTACAAAAGCATATTACCGCAAGAAATTACTCGAGTATCAAGAAGAAAAAGATACTGCTATTCAACCAGGCGCAAGCACCGATGCTTACTACTGGTATTGGCGAAGCTATGCATATGTACACATTCATCATGATGTATATGCAGGGCTTGGAATGCCAAATGAACTTTCGGGTTCTTATGCTCAGTTCATGCGGTCAAATGCTTGTTATAGCGGCTGCTATACTCCAGCAAATATTGGCACTGTAGATGCCTGTCACAGTGCATGCCATAATGCATGTCACAGTGCCTGTCATGATGCATGCCATAGTGCATGCCACAGTGCCTGTCATAGCGCATGCCATAGCGCATGTGTTTCCGGTGGAGCACACTAGTTATGCAGTTTTTTCCTTCTAATACAATACAGCTTATTGAACAAAAGCAAGAGCTAGAACATGAGCTAAGCTGGATTTATGACTTTTGGAATAAATTAAAACCATATGCGTATGCTCGTGAGGATGATAATGTTGTAATCATTCCGCCAAACCTTGTTTATAAAACTAACAGCACCGGAATAAAACTCATACAGTATATTGAAAATGGCGGAAAACTATCTAACCTCCCAGGTATGAATGCTCAAAAAATGGAGCAAATAAAACAATTTTTCTCCGATATTTGTGCAGTATATAGCGGAAATTCTGTTGCATTGCAAACACAGCCATATGATTTTTCTTTTACAAAGCTCCCTGTCCTTGGAGAAATAGCTGTTACCTATCGATGCACCAATGCATGTAAATTTTGTTATGCTGGCTGTACCGGACTACAAAATTCAATAACGGAGAAATATCCTGAGCTTGATTCAGAGAGTATTAAACAGATTATACATAAATTTAAAGAACAATGTAAAATTCCATTCTTTTCATTCACTGGAGGAGAGCCGCTGCTCCGAGATGATTTAGAACAGCTCATTTCCTATGCTGTATCAATTGGTTTGCGCGTTAATCTCATATCAAATGGAACACTCGTTACAGAAAAACGAGCTCATGCTCTATATCAAGCAGGATTGCGAACTGCCCAGATCAGTGTAGAGTCTGCTGATGAAGCAATGCATGATTACTTAACAGGTACTCCTAGTTGCTTTAAAAAAACAATTCAGGGTATTAAGCATTTGCTTCAAGCAGGAATTTCGGTGCAAACAAATACAACAATAACTGCACGCAATAAAGATGCAGTTATTGATATTCCGCAATTTGTTAAAAGCCTGGGAATAAACCGTATGTCGATGAATTTATATATTCCAGCAGGCACTCAAAAGTATCGTGATGAGCTTGCAGTATCATATACAGCATGTGCTGAATTGTTGCCTCAATTGCAAAAATCGGCACACAATGCGAAGATGCAATTTTTCTGGTATTCGCCATTGCCGCTATGCTTGTATAATCCGCTGGCTCATGGACTTGGAAATAAAAATTGTGCAGCATGCGATGGCTTAATATCAATTGCTCCTGATGGCAGTATATTGCCTTGTTCATCGTATGATGAGCCAATTGGAAATATCCTCAATGAGGATTTTAACCGCCTCTGGTTTTCTGAAAAGGCTCAATGGTTTAAACAAAAACAATACGCTCCAGAATTTTGTAAAACGTGCAGTGCATTTACCGCCTGTCAGTCTGCGTGTCCATTGTACTGGAAGTATAATAGCTATGACGAACTATCAACGTGCAGGAGGAATCCATGAATCGCAATATAACCAAAAGCGATGCTATTAATATTAATTTAAATGAAATTAAGTTTACTTGGTTTAAACTGCCGTTTTATTCACGGGTTATTTTTTCTGCATCATTATATTGTCTTGCTATAGCTTTTCAATTCTTAACAAAAAACTTTTTTGCAGGACTTCCTTTTATAATAAGTGCATGGGTACTTTTAGGACAAAAGCCAATAACAAACAAACCAGATGATCAGGGTTTTGAAGACTGGCGGCCAGTAGAAATTAGTACTGTCGATAAAATATTAAAATCCATACAGCATGTAAGGCAACAAGGGAAAAAGTATTCAAACAGTATTGGCTGCGCTGTTGTTCTCATAGTTTTAATGATTTTTTTAAGTATTTTTGCATTAGGCGATAACAATTCAAAAGTTGCTCTCGTGCTTGCTGATGGTTTGTTATTTTTTATTCCTGCGCTGTTTGCTGCATTTACACGGTTTTTTATTCCGCCAGAACTAGATAAAAAATTTTCAACTGTTGTAACGTTATTGAGCGCAAAAAATTCAAAAGATTTTGTTTTGACACCATATATTCGGTTTGATAAAGATAAACAAAAAAATGATATACCTGAAGATATCCGCTTCATGCTCGAGAAAAAAAATGCACCAAGTGATTTTATAGGCGTGCAGTTTCAAGTTGCAATTAATAATGGGCCAAATGGGGAAGTTCCATACCTCTATGCAGTAGCAATGACAAAAGGAATAGGTGAAACATATAATAAATTATTATCAATTTTTAAGAA
>CAZVTR010000040.1:17544-21400 GCA_964630305.1 uncultured Treponemataceae bacterium
TAGGCAGGCGGCACAAAATCCTTAAGTGTTTCTTCAATATCTTCTCTTGTGACAAAACTTCTATTGTCCATAGTCGCTTTAAATTTGGCTCGAATCAATACAGATTCTAGATCTGCTCCTGAAAATTCATGCTTAAATTTTTTTAATATTTCATGAACGGGAAATTTTCGTATTTGAAGATCAAGTTTTTTCACCAAAACAGCAAATAAATCGAGTTTTTCTTCTTCGGTTTCCGGATAAAATAGCGCTAAATGTTCTTCGGCTCTTCCCTGACGTTTCATGTCGATGGGGAGAAGATCAGGGCGGCAGGTAATTAAAAACCAGATAATTTTTCCCCGGTATTCTGTGTTGCCCATAAATGATGCTAGCTGTGCAAAAATGCGGTTAGATGTACCGGAGTCTCCTTCTTGATTGCGATCGCCTAAAAATGCATCTGCTTCATCAATCATAACCGCAACAGGTGCCATCGCTTTAAGAATTGAAAGAACTCGTTCCAGATTGGATTCAGTTACTCCCTGCCATTTAGAACGAAAGTTCTTAAACCGTACCATTGGAATGCCAATTTCGCCGGCAAATGCCGATACCATAAAGCTTTTACCGGTTCCTACAGGACCTGCGATAAGATACCCCATAGGGAGAACATCGAGCCGTCCCTGTTTTAATGCTCGGGCTGCATTCTTTAATCGGCGGCGTACAAAATCGTGTCCGGAAATATATGATAAGTCATGATCGGTATCAATAAACTCAAGAAGACCATTGGCTTCGCTTTCAATAATTTCCCGTTTTTTAGCTTTAAGGTATTCCATAGAAATTTCTCGATTTTCCTGAAAGCTCTCTGCAGCAAGCCTATTTAAATTTAATAGGTTAAGACCGCTCGTAATTGCACCTAATGCTTCATTTGAAATGCCTTTTTCAACAAGCAGTGTATTTTTTCTTTCAAGAAATTTAAAAAAGCTCGTCCGTACTGTTTCATCTGGCATTGGTATTTCAATTTTTACAGTAGATGGGCTTCCTACAATTCTGGCATTTAATTCAGAAAGATTCTCGGAAAAAAGAATTATAGAAACATCACCCTGTGTGAAAAGAGGATCATGCGACCATCGGTTTAATGTTACAAAACAGTAACGATCTGTTTCATCGAGCCTTGCTATTTCATCAGCTGGGATAATAGTTTCTGCGTAATCAATTATGAGTACAATTCTTTTTTTATGGGGAATGTTTAATAAAAAATATTTTTCTAAAAGTTTAAATGCGACAGCGGGGTCTGATGAAAATAAATCTGATTCTGAGGAATCCGGATATTTTTCTTTCATGGTTTTTATATAATCGCGATGCATTTCTGATGTGCAAAAAGAAATTCCGCTCGATCTGTCCCAAAAAATTATAATATCACGATTTCCAAACAGCACTTCTGAAATATAATTTTGAAGTTTTACAAAAATAAATTCGTCTTCATCCATTTTGTGAGGAAGAAAATCGCGAATGTTGCCGTGTAAGATATACAGATTTGCAGTCTTTGAACAATATTTATACGATAGCTCTTGTGCCCACCGCGGCAAAATTTTAATAAATGGAAGATTTTTAACAATAAGTTGTTCTGGCATCAGAGACTCCTTAACCGTACCAAACGCATGTTTTTTACTAGTATAGCATAAAATATGAGATAAATATATATCATCTACGCTCCATGTTTGAAAATGTTCGTAAGCTTGATTACAATAAAACAAGAGGAGCAGATAATATGAAAACAACTTTAGACGATACTTTACAAGCGTGGGTTGTTGCAGCCGATATGGGACTTGGTCATAAACGCGCAGTTTATCCATTTGCATCAATAGCGTACAATGGAATTATTATTGCAAATTCGGAATCTTTTGCTCCTCCGGATGAATTGAAGCTTTGGAGCAAACAAAAGAAAATATATGAAAGCCTCTCTAGAATTAAGAGCGTTCCGGTAATTGGAAATTTCCTTTTTGGGCTCATGGATAGACTGCAGGCAATTCGCCCAGCATATCCGCGTATTGACCTTTCGTTTCCCACCTTTCAAACCAAAATGGTAGCCAAGTTTATAAAAAAAGGCATGGGGAAAAAGCTTATTGAAACAGTGCAATCGAAACCGCTCCCTGTGCTTTCAAGTTTTTTCTTAACTACTATTGCATTGGATGAAGCTGGTATTTCCCGCAACTACTGCATAATCTGTGACGCTGATATTAACCGTGTATGGGTTGCACAGCGTCCTCATGAATCAAAAGTAGTATATTGCGTCCCCTGCGGTATGGCATTACGAAGACTCAGGCAGTATGGCGTTCCCGATGAACGAATGTTTTTGACCGGATTTCCGCTGCCCCTAGAACTATTGGGTGATGCAACGCTTGATGTATTGCGGCATGATTTAGCAGAGCGGCTTAAAATACTAGACCCCCATAATCGCTTTATGCCGCTCCATGGCAGAAATGTTGAACATTTTCTCGAAAGAACTTTACCGGATACCGAGCGGCCATTAATAATTACGTTTGCGGTAGGCGGAGCAGGTGCGCAAAAAGAGATCGGCGTGGCAGCAATGAAAAGTCTTAAGAGCAAATTGCTGGAAGGTTCATGCAGACTGAATCTTGTATGCGGAATACGCAAAGAAGTTGCGGAATATTTTTTGAGAGCAAAATCCGAATTACTTCCTGATTGCTCTAATGTATCAATAATCTTGGGAGCTACCGATGCTGAATATTTTTCGCGTTTCAATGCATGTTTGCACACCACCGATATACTCTGGACTAAACCGAGCGAACTTTCGTTTTATGTTGGTTTAGGGCTTCCGATAATAGCAGCACCCTGTGTTGGGGCGCAGGAAGAGTTCAATCTTCGCTGGCTGCAGGATGTGCAGGCTGTAATCAAACAGCATGATCCGGCCTTTACGCATGAGTGGCTTTTTGAGTATCTTAATGATGGACGTTTTGCAGAAGCCGCCTGGTCCGGTTTTCTCAAAGCCAGAAAATATGGAACATATAAAATTCTAGAAATTCTTGAGACTGGAACCATGACATCGGAGGATTCTGCGCTGAAGCGATAAGCAATGGAGCTAAATAAATATGTATAAAAAAAAGATTCTTTCAGTAATGCTCGAGGTTGGTTTTGGGCATAAATCTCCTGCTCTTGCAGTACAGGAACAATTATTGCAAAAATACGGCGATAAAATTATTAATGATGTAGTTGATTTTGCTCATGCGAGCGGCGCTCATAAAACTGATGAACAATTAAAAAAGTCATGGGATCTAGCATTAGCATTTCCAATTTCTGCGAGAATCGGCTATTTATTAGTGGAATTAGCGGGAAATAATCTTTCATATATCGATACGTTTTTTAAGGATTTTGTCGAAAAAGGTATTGCATTTATCGATGAGTATAAACCTGACTGTATCTTTGCTACACATCCGCTCTGTTTATATATAGCGGTTCAAGCAAAAAAAGAACTCAAGCTAACGTGTCCAATCATAGCCTATGTAGTCGATCCATTTGACGGATATGCATGGTGGGCTAATGAAGATGCAGATGCACTGCTTGTTGCTTCTGAGTATTCAAAAAAACGTTTAATGGAACACGGGATAAATGAATCTAAAATTGTAATCAAAGGATTTCCTTTAAAACAGTCATTTCAAAAAATTGCTCAAGAACAAGCCGATGCCTTAAAAGCCTCATTCGGGCTTGCTATGAACTATCCAACGATTCTTGCCGTTGCTGGAGCTCAAGGCATTGGAAAAGTCTTTCAATACATAGAGTTATTGGCAAATTCAGAAAAAAAGATAAATTTAATCACTGTTGCAGGCAAAAATAAGCATACTAAAAAACGAATGGATGCTGCTGC
>CAZVTR010000041.1:0-20953 GCA_964630305.1 uncultured Treponemataceae bacterium
GGCAGAATAATGATTGGCAGAACGAGCAGTGCTAGACGGCCTGCTCCAAGGTAATCAGCAGAAAATAGGCAAATAAGTACCCAGACAATATCGGTAAACAGCAAAAAGGTAAACATTGTGTAGGCTTTTCTGACAAGGGCAACGATAATCCAGATAATCCACCAAATCTCAAAAAGTACGAATAACACAAAAAAGAGACTCATGAGCACCTCCTCATCTTGACAATTAAGTATGATATTGTGTTACCAGTTTGTCAAATATTCGAGGTGTTCTAATTTGTTTTAGTAGTTCAATTATTTCTGTTTGGCTACCGCTTTTGTTCAAAGTGGCTGAATTCCATGCTAAAGCTAGCTCTTCCCTGGCTTTCAGAACGGAGGCTAGTTGAAAAGCCAAACATTACCGCAAGTGGTGCATGTCCATGGACAACATCGATGGTTCCCCGTGAGTCTGACCCTAATATAATACCGCCCCGCTGCGATAAGAGGCTCATAACGTTGCCTACATAGTCATGCGGTGTTGTAATATCGACTTTCATGATGGGCTCGAGAACTACGGGCCCTGCTTTGCGGCAGGCTTCATCAAAAGCCATACTGGCACATGCTTCATAGGCAAATGGTGATGCTTTGAGTTCGTTATACTCAATGCCAATAAGTTCTACACCGATATCGACACAGGGATAACCAAGTACAATGCCGCCGTTCATTGCGTTGTTGACAGCGCGTTCAATGGCATCATATATTTCTTCTGGAACTTCATGGTTCCGAACCAGCTTTGTATATGTATTGCCGGTGCCGCGTGGGAGCGGCTTTACGCGAAGTGTGAGTGTTGCTTCTATATCTTTCCCGCCAAGGTTGCGCTCATAGTGCTCTGTATGCTCTGCTTCCATTGTTATAGATTCACGGTAGGAAACTTGCGGGTTTCCAACTTTTGCGCCCACTTTGAATTCACGTAAAATTCTTGTAACAAGGACATCGAGGTGGAGTTCGCCCATTCCGCGAATAATGAGCTGTCCGGTTTCTTCATTTTCTGCAGCTTTGAATGTGGGATCCTCTTTTGCAAGAATTTCCAGGGTTTCTTTGAGCTTATCACGGTCAGACATAGTTTTGGGTTCTATAGCTACAGAAATTACTGGTTCAGGGAAATGCATGCGCTCGAGGAGCAATGGTTTGCCTTCCGTGCCGAGCGTATCGCCGGTTTGCGCAAGCTTCATGCCGATAAACACAGCGATATCACCTGCTTTTACTTCATCCATAGGTTCGCTTTTATTTGCATGCATGCGGAGAATGCGGGTAATGCGCTCTCGCTTTTTTTTGGCAACATTATATACAGTGCTGGCAGTTCTGAACGATCCAGAGTACATGCGAACATAACACAGATTACCCATTTCACGGTCGTATTGCACTTTAAATACAAGACCAAGCGGAATGCCAGATTCTTTGCATGGTATTTCTGTTATTTGCTCATTGCGCGGATCAATTGCATGTGTCGGCGGTACTTCATCCGGTGCGGGGAAATAATATACAACTGCATCGAGGAGCGGTTGTACGCCAATATTACGGCGTGAAGCACCGCACATAACGGGGACAGTCTTGAATGTTATAGTTTGCTCGCGGAGTGCTTTACGAATATGCTCTTCAGTAATTTTCTCTTCGTGAAGAAAAAGATTAGTAATTTCTTCTGAATGTATTGCAAGTGCATCGATAAGTTTTTCTCGCCATTCGCGGGCTAGAGCTTCATGTTCGGGCGAAAGCGGTTTTTTTATGATGGTTTGGCCATCATCATCTGAATTCCAATAGAGTTCCTCAAGTGTAATTAAATCAATCACGCCTTTGAATGTATCTTCAGCGCCGATGGGAAGTTCAATAGGAACTGGATTTGCGCCAAGCTTTGTTTTTATTTCTTCGATGACAGCATGAAAATTCGCTCCCGGACGGTCCATTTTGTTGATATATGCTATGCGGGGTACATGATACCTATCAGCTTGGTGCCAAACAGTTTCACTTTGCGGTTCTACACCGCCAACTGCGCAGAAAACAGCTATTGCTCCATCGAGAACACGCAGCGAGCGTTCCACTTCAGCAGTAAAATCAACATGTCCTGGGGTATCGATAATGTTAATCTGGTGGTCTTTCCAGAAAGTCGTAGTAGCAGCACTGACAATGGTGATACCGCGTTCCTGCTCTTGATCCATCCAGTCCATAACGGTGTTACCATCGTCTACTTCGCCAATTTTATATGTTTTACCAGAATAGAAGAGAATTCGCTCAGTAGTGGTAGTTTTTCCGGCGTCAATATGCGCCATAATTCCAATATTTCTCATGCGATGTAAATCCATACTATCTCCGTTCAATGATGTTTACTATAAAAAGTATTGCTATATGAGGTCAATAGAGCTACGGGGACAGACCCAATAGTTTTGATGGTTTTTCATAATTATGTTTTTTATAATTTCGAATTGATTGATAAGAAGTTCAAGGCAAATTTATATGCTGTTTTTCCGGATTAGTGCTTTTTCTGTAAAAAATAGCGGTATGTCCGAGCACTCTGACAAGTTCTGCATGAAGGCTTTCTGCAAGTTCATACGCGATTGATTTGCGATCGTCTTTATAATCAATGAATCGTATTTTGACAAGTTCATGATCTTCAAGTGCTTTGTCAAGTGCAGAAATAAATCCTTCGTCTGGCCCTTGCTTGCCTAAGTGGATTATTGGATTAAGCTGGGCAGCTAAACCAGTTAAAAATGCTCTCTGTTTGGATGAAAGCATGAAATAGCTCCTTTGTAGCTTTGGATGTTGCTAAACTAATAAAACTTTGGCTCTATTATACACAAATTCTTTTAGTTAGAGGAGAGGGTGACACTATAAGAATAAATAATTTAGATCTGTAGTGAGTTCTAAATTACATTATAGTTTGATTGTTTTTTTTGCACTTGATAAAACTGATTGTACTGCGTCCTTATCGGGTGTAATTTCCCTTGCTGTCAATGACTTTTTAGTCCATTCAATATTGATGCCGTGTGTATCGATGTGCACAACATAATCGCCATGGCAATGAGGACAGGCTATATGATCGCCATTATTGATATTTGAAGGAACAGCAATTATTGGACCGCATTCGGTACAGCTTTGCATGGTATGAGCTTCATTGGCATGTCCTAAAATATGTGTCAATTTGCCTGTATGTGCCAATGAAATAAATACTTGAGCTAATGCTGTATCAAATTGAGTACCTGCATTTTCTTGTATAATTTTAATGGCTTTTTCAAGCTGCATGCCAGGTCGATAGGGTCGTGAGCTTGTCATTGCATCAAATGCATCGGCTATGGAAATAATTTTACTATAGATTGAAAGATTGACATTACCTTGCGGATAGCCTTTGCCATCGATACGTTCATGATGATTATAAACTGCAGTACGAACAAGTGGTGCAAGAGGATGTCGTTCGATAACCGTGTTTCCAATAAGAGGATGCTTTTTCATTGATTCAAATTCATCATGGTCAAGCGGTCCTGGTTTATTAAGAATGGCATCAGGAATACCGACTTTGCCGATATCATGCACAAGACCACCTACTTTTACAACAAAGATTTCATCAGTGTTCAAACCATATGCATTAGCAAGAATTTCCGCATACTTTGAAACACGCCAAGTATGTCCTCCGGTATATTCATCACGAGCTTCTATAACAGTAGCAAGAGATAATAGTGATTCAAGTAGATTAAAATCTATATCAATCTGCATAGGATGCCTCCTAGAATTAATACTTTTATATATTATAATGCTGTTATAAATAAAACGTAAAGATTTATTTCTTAAAATGAATTATAATAGTCTTACTATGAAAACAACTTTTAAAAAACATCTATACTGTTCTTTTATAATATTTTTTCTAGTGTTTGATTTCTTGCCTCTGGAAAATGAAAGTCTATTTAGTGATACTATGCGAACGATAGAATTTTCTGGTTATACCTGGTATGTTAAAAATAGCAAAAACTGCATCGGTCCAGGTCCTAATTATTTTACTGACAGCAAAGATGCAGTATGGGTAGATGAGCATGGAAGGCTACACCTTACGATAAAGAAAAATAAAAATCGATGGTATTGTACAGAAGTTTTCACACAGAAGTTTCTTGGCTATGGGGAATATACATTTGTAATAGCTAGTCCCATAGATAATCTTGATATATATGCCGTGCTTGGGTTTTTTACCTGGGATGAAACTGCACCAGAAAAAAATTATCGAGAAATTGATATTGAATTCGCGCGCTGGGGAATAGCAGAAGGGCCCAATGTTCATTATTCAGTGCAGCCATGGGAATTTGAAGGAAACCATAAGAAATTTTCTTTAACCATTAAAAAAACATATTCAAAGCATCAATTTTCATGGACTTCGAAGAAAATACAGTTTATAAGTCAGGAAAGTGATAATAATTCACAAGCTGATTGGAAGACTATCGCTAGTTGGGAATATACGGGGACAGACCTACCGCCACCTGGTCCAGTTCAAGCACGTATCAATTTATGGCTTATGAATGGTAAAGCACCTGTAGACCAAAAAAGTATTGAAGTTATTATTGATTCATTTAATTATTTACAATATTAAGGTGTGACTAATAAAATATACTATCAAGATAAAAGATCAAACTTAAAAATTCAAAGCAGGCTATATTCTATTCTAAATTATATGTAAGCTCTTTGTGTTAAAACATAAGAAAATGTAAAAAAGTATAAGAACATACGGGTCTGTCCCCTTGGTAAAAATTTTAAGATTTCTAAGAATATTCTGGATTATCGCATGTAAAAACTCAGTTTTGCAGGTAATTATAGTTAAAATACTAAAGCTATTGGAGGAATTGAATATGAGAAAACCTCGTCAGCTTGTTTCTGGAGGAACATATCATGTTTTTGCGCGTATTAATAGCAAAGAACATCGATTAAAAATGAGATCATGTAAAATGATATTTATTGAAGTGCTGATAGCACTTCAAGCTGAACTTAAGTTTAAAGTAGAACAATTTACAATTATGAGTAATCATTTTCATTTAATTATTAAAACCTTGGATTTAGAATTACCTGATATTATGAAACGTTTACTTATGACCGTAGCAATTCGATACAATAGAAGGCATAATCGTTCGGGGCATTTATGGGGAGACCGTTATAAATCTGAAATTTTATGGACTAAACTTGATTTTGAACGGTGTTTTAGATATATAAGTGAAAATCCAGTAAAAGCTCAATTAGTAAAAAAAGCTAATGATTGGGAATGGTCTGGACTAGCTTTTTATCAAAAGTTTTATGAGCTAATGAAAATATGGATTAGTGATTGGGTTCATGAGATATATCAGTTTGCACTAATGAATAAATATGAAGTATGTGATACAGAAGAAGATATTCCGTAAATACTATTCGATTATTTACTTTTTAGAGGGAAAACGTAAAAAAGATTAATAATTTCTCAAAATATTTTGTGCTAATAATCAATATAAATTAATTATAAAAATACATAGAAAATCGTTTTAATAGAATCAGAATAAAAACTACTTAATATTATTAAAATATTATTTTACTTTAAAATAAGAAAAAGAGAGTAAATGTAGTAAAATGTTGAAGTTAAAGCTTTTAAAACTAAAAAAAATGAGAACTTAGAAAACAGGAGAAACTAAGGGGACAGACCCAAAAGTTACCAAAGGTTATAAACGCATACCTGCAAATTTCCCCAATAGATTTACTAGGGCACCAATACCAAACCGAAGTACGATAAAAATTATCAACGTGGTAAATAAACTTATTTCATATTTAATAATACGATTTGGGAAGAGTTTTCTGCCAATGAAAGCAAGAACTGGATTAATGAGTATATCAAGAGCATGCCAAAATGGATGTAGACTATGTGGTGCAAAAATAAAACCCGCATAGCGAATCGCTATACAAATGAGATACAGTGTCATAAAAAAAGCAAAGGGATCCCATAATGTATTGATTCCTATATAAATTATTGCAAGAACAGTAAACTTTCCTATAAGCAACAGAACTAATAGCGATCGTATGATAGATAGTACAATCAAGGCAGCTAATGGACCAAAATCAAGGTTCCCGACTGTAAAAAATTTTCTATTGCTAAAGAAATGCAAATAAGGCTCAGTAAATCTGCCAAGAAATGTGCGAATTGGATACATTTCGCTGTTTGGAATCCAGCTTAATATGATATATACAACAATAAACAGACTATACATCTGTATGAAAAATATCAGAAGATTTATCAATACTGCAAAAAAACCTGCCATAAATTTAATTCCTGTCTAATGAATTACTGTATTGCATAAAAATAATATTGTCAAATGCTTCAATTTCAGCAATTTGAATTGATTCATAAAAAATTATTCACCAAGTGTTTGTATTTCTAATACTTTTCGCTGAACTTCAATTGCTGCTTTAACCATAGCAAGGCTTTCGCGTGCAGGATCAAAGTATGGGTTAAGTTTTAACGCTTCTTCCCAGTATTTTTTTGCAAGCTCAAAATTGCCTGATGCATAAGCTTCAAGACCAAGAATATAGAGTTTATCTACTTGATCGCTTATTGCTTTTCTGCCATTATCGCCCAGATTAAATTTAACTTCAATGCTCATTCGATTTAATGGGGTTATTTGAGTTGTCAGGTCCAATGTGTAATTTATATTAACAATTAGTGATTCGATGGTTACGGTAGCACCAACTGAGATACGCGGATTCCCAGATTTTAATAAAAAGCCTGCCTGCATTTTCCAAAAGTCAGCAATTTGTAATGATGTACCTATTCCTCCATAAAGTTTTTCGCTTCGTGCAATTTCAAGTAGATTAACGGGTTGAAAAATATCCATTGAAAGTGTCAGAGGTCGTAAAAAACTGTATGCCAAGCCAAGTGATGCTACTGTAGCTAGTGGCTCACCAAGAATCGGTGGACCAATATTTCTGACAGCCAAACCAATAGAAAAATTTTTATCACGTGAAGAATACGGTTTTAAAAAATTAAACTTGGTTATCAATCCTGCATCAGCCATTATTGCAATAGCGGACTGTCCCAATCCTGAACCTTTAATAAGGATACCGTTCTCATCGGTATAATCGGGTACAGAGCGATATGCAAGTTTAAGATTTGCGCCAATCGCGATGCCATAAAAGTAATATCCAGGCCAAAAGTGATATGCTATGTTTGCAATACCAATTGCCTCAGAATAGTAGCCAGTAGCAGCTCGCTCACCAAAATCATTACGTTCTGTAAATGGTATATATAGCCATTTCCCACCAACAGCATAACCTAAACTTCCAAATCGTTGAGTAAACACTATGGCTTCGATTCTGGTATCAGCAATCCAGTTATTATGAAAAAGTGAAAATTCTGTGTTTTTTAGAATAGCACTGCCAGCAGGATTTATTTCTAAAAATGATGAGTCATTTGCAACAGCAGTATAGGCTAAACCCATACTTTCTGCAGTCCCGCCCATTGGGATAAGTGTACTCAAAAAGACGGTCATGCCTTCGTTTGGGTCACTGCTCACCGAAAAAATGTTGTATATGAGTTCGTATGCTGATGAAAAAAATTCCTGACTATGAATTGAAGGGATTGCCAGAAAAAAAAAGCAAAACAGGAGAAAAATAGCCTTTTTGAGTGCTTTCTTGACCATCCTGATATAAACTATACTATAGAAAGCGAGTAAATTCCAGCTTAGATTAAGTAACAAGCAGCTAAGAACAGCTAAGGGGACAGACCCATAGGTTTTTAGTAAAGTAGATAGTAACAACTTTTAGGGATAACATAACCAGAAATAACTGGCATTGACAGAGAGTAATTACATTCTGCAGCAGATGTTTTGATATTCTCAATCTCATGTCCAGTTATTCCGACAATGAAAATGGATATGTCTACTGTCAGGTATCGGTTGATGCTTAGTATTACAATTCTTCTCATAGCTGGCACAGTTTTTGCCTTTGGTGCCAAAGAAGACCCACTCGTATACATTGATAAACTTATTGCCGAGCAAAAATACGATGAAGCTATTCTCTACTTGACAGATTTTATGAAAAAGTACCCTGAGCGTTTCGATGAAGCTCAAGCTCGTTTAAAGCGGATTGTTGAAATTCGTGCTGCATATAATAATAAAGCAAAAGAGCTTTTGGATGTTATCGTCAAAGAACCGGAAAATAATGAAAAAAAACTTGCCATGATAAAGGAATTGCAAACTTTTGAAAAAAATCCCAGTACTGGTTTGAAAGATTTTATTGATCAAACAAAAGCAGCAGCTCTATTTACTTATAATAGAGCACAGTTTGAATCTATAATGAGCCGCGGAAGAGAATTACTTGCTGCCCAAAAATTTATTGATGCTGTAAAGTTATATGAAACCGGTTTTGTCCTCTATCGAGATGAGTTTATTGAATCTACACTTGAAAAATCGCTGATCGAAGAGACTCTTGCTTCAGTCGATGCTATTAAGGGCATATTAAGTCAATATGAACAGGTGTCACAAAAAACAGAAAACGTTATGAAACTTCTTGCAGATGCTTATCGAGCAAAAGCTATTGAAGATATTGCTGTGTTTCAGGAAGAAGCAAAAAGTTCAATGGCTGAGCTTTATTTGCTTCGCCGTGAATTAAAACAAAAAGGTACGAGCCTGCAAAAGTTGTTTGTTGACCTGAATGCAGGAGTAGAAATCATTACGGAAAACTCATTTTTGCCCTTTGCATATCGTTTAATTCTTGGCAGAAAGACAGGTGAGCAGCTTGAAGGTATTGTAGGAACCCTCGATGCTGATTGGATTCATAAGATGAGCGTCCCCCAATCAGAACTTGATAAAGCACTTGAATTATTATTCCAGGAAATTACCGATGCTTACAATCAGGGACAATGGCAGCAAATTCAAAACAATCTTGATGTTACAGAACGTCTATGCTTATCAGGCATGGATCTTATTGCTTTTTGGAATATGTACGTCCCCGAAGAGATAATCGGTACTCCGACAGCTCTGGGAGAGGCAATTCTTGTGTCAAAGGGTCGTGATTACATACAGTATCAGCATGCGTATGAAATACTCGGATCTTGGCGGACTATTACTGCATACCAAACACGGAAAGTTCAGGAAGAAGCTCAGCTTAAAACCTTAAGTGAATCTCCTGTCCCTTCACTGGAAACACTTGCTACACTGTTAGCACAATTTGATCAAACTAAAACACGTCTCTACACTCTCGTAAGTGATAATGATGCTCTTCGAAAAATATCAATGGATCGTGCAGAGTGGCTGGCTACTGCAGCAAAACTAAATTATTCTTCGCCGTTTGCGGAAACTCAGCAAAGCATTTTTGATGCTTCTGCTTTACAATTTTTTCAATCATTACAGGATCTGCTCGTGCAAGCAGTCTCACTAAAGGCGAAATACAGTTGGATGGTCTTTGATGCTATGAATGCAACTGTCAATGCTAGTCTCAGTCAGATTACGGTGTATATTGACGGAGAAACTAAATCAGATCCTGTTTTAGGCACTGTTGTTGTGTTAAAATATCCCGGAAAAGCATTGGAGCTTTCAGCTTCAATGAATGCTGTTATTCAAAATTTACTGAAGCAAATTGATGATATTTCAGCCGCAATAAAAAAAGAGGCGGTTTATATTGCACAATCTCCAGTTATAGTAGAGTGGCTTGAGAGACTTTCTTCACTGACTCAACAGCTGCAGACTGAACGGCAAAGTCTTACTGTACTCACTGCTCGTGCATCCGATCAAAAACGGCTTGCTGATGCAGCAAAACTAGAAGCTGATCGAAGGTTTCAAGAAGCTACAGCTGCTTTTAATGCTGGAAATTTTGACGCAGCGCGAGAACGGCTTGAACGTGCACGAGAACGGTATAATACTTCTCTTGCAATTGAAGAAAATCCGGCTCTGCGAGCACAGAGTGATGCTGCACTTGAAAATCTTGCAAAAGCAATACTTAAAGCTGAAAATGACAAAGTAATTGCTGATACACGGCGTCTTTTAACGCAAGGAAAAAATGCTTACTTTGCTGGCAACTTTACACAAGCAGAGGACGCTTTGCTTCAGGCACGCGGAAGATGGAAAACAACAAATGCAGATCCAGAACCAGAAGTTGAATACTGGCTCAGGCTTGTTCAAAATGCTGTTACCATTCAATCGGGCCGTGAAATCCCGGTGACAGCGCCTCTCTATCCGGAAATGAGCCAGCTCCTTGCTCTTGCTCAAAAGTTTTATGATGAGGGAGCAAAATTACTGGCTCAAAAAAATACACCTTCTGCGCTTCGGAGTTTTGCGCAGGCTCGTCAAAAAATTGAGGAAGTAAAGCTCATGTATCCCTTAAATCGGGATGCACGTATTCTTGATTTACGAATCGATAAGCTTATTGATTCAGATGCATTTTATAAGAAAATTGCTTCAATGGTGCAAACCGCACGTGCTAAAATACAGACAAAAACAGATCTCGCGGTTGCTTATAGCGACTTGAAAGATATAGAAGCTTTGGAACCAAATTACCCTGGATTAAAAACACTCCTCGTTGAGGTTGAAATTTTGCTGGGACTACGACTACCTCCGCCTGATCCAAAAGCAATTGCTGAATCAAAAAATCTTACCGCAGCTGCACAAAAGATTTATGACAGCAGAGATGTAACCCAATTCCCCAATGCTTTAATCCAATTAAATCGAGCTCTGGAGCTCAATCCAAATAACGAAGAAGCTTCTCGCTTGAAAGATAAGATAGCCACGTTTGTTGGTGCAACAACTACGATTGTTATTCCAGCTGCCGGTGAAGCAATGTATAATGAAGCTGTTCGATTGTTCAGTAATGGGGACTATCTTCTTGCGAGGAGCCAGCTTGCAAAACTGTTGCAAGCGTATCCTCAGGCTGCGAAAATGCAAAAAGTCATTGATCTTGATGCACGGCTCAAAGCATTAGGGTATTAACAGCAGGGACAGATGTGTAAAAATAAGAAACAGAGATGCTATAATTCAATATGCCCCAAAAAAATAAGCTTTATATATGTGCGGCTCATTGTTTTACTGGGACTAATTTTTTACATAACATTAAAGCCCGGAACTGCAGCTATTTATTACTGGGAAGATCCACTTCAAATTTCAAAAGGTACTGGAGCTTTTCCTCAAGCTGTGCTCGTAAATAGCGGTTCGGCTACGAGAATCGTTGTCGTCTGGCAAACATATGAAAAGACTGCGGATGGGGGGACAGTCTGGCTTTCTGGAACAGTCTATTCGGGTGAAAAAATTCAATATCTTGAACGTTTTGCTGGCCCATATAGTTTCAAAGGCACCACAGTTCCGGTACTTTTTTCTCTGCAGAGCAATAGTGCCGGCCAGGCTGGCATTGCTGTATCTTCATCAGTCGATACGATTCAGTTTTATCTCATGGAAAAAAATGCGGTTTCATTTACTAAAATCTCTGAAACAACGCTTTCTGAACCGGCTGTTTTACCACGACTCTCTGCCAGAGCACGAGGCGGCTGGTACATTTTTTTAACGAAAGGACAGGAAGCAAATCTTTCAATTGTTTATACAGCATCTGCAGATGGGGTTAACTGGACTGCTGTTCGCCCATTGGTTTATGAATCTGCATTCAATATGAATTTTTTGCCAACTGCAGGTTCATTGGATAACCGCGATTTTGTTGTATTTCAATCGTTGACAGCCTTGCCTGGTTCTGAGAGAAGCAGTTTTCAGCTTTATTCCAAATATTCAGACGATGGGGGACAGACCTGGTCGGAAGCAGAACTCATCACCTTTTTTGATGATCCTGTTATCAAAAATCGATCTGCCGCTTTTAACTTCGATAACCAGCGTCCACTTCTTTTTGTCTATAAAAACGAACTCTGGCTGGTGTGGGAACGCCGTCAGCTCGTAACCGGAGGTAGTAGCCAGATATATCTGATGCAGATTGATCGCGAAGGCAAACCGAAAACCACAACAATAGAACGTGTCTCGACAGGCCAGGGAAACTGCTCCGATCCTCGATTATTTGAACTCGACAATAAATTAGGTGTTTCATGGGTAGACGACAGGAGAGGGAATCCTGCTGTGATTATGGCTGTTCGTGAAGGGCTTCTGTGGAATGAAACAAACCTTTCACAAAAAACGAGACAGTCTGCTTTATTTGGAAGAACCTTGTATCAAAATGGTGGAATTTATTCATTTTGGCAGACAGCTGAGGAACCATATCGTATTATTGGATTGCTTCCCGATACAACGGTAGACAGTCCCCGTATTCGCCCGCTCAATTTTAGTGCTGGAGCAAGAACAAATAATTCAAATCCATTTATCGAGTGGTTTGCTCCGCAGGATTCTTCTGGAATTATGGGTTTTTCGTGGAGCTGGAGCAGGGATCCTCGAATAGAACCTCCAGAAATGTTAATGGAATTAAGTACTAGTACAAGAAAACAGCTTGTTGCAGATGGCGATGGCGAGTGGTATTTCAAAATACGTGCACTCGATTATGCTGGAAATTGGTCAACTCCTGCGGTTGTTACTTTTGTGCGTGATACTACACCACCTGCTTCACCAATTATTAATGCTCCAGAATTTGATAGTGAATATTTTTTGTTGTCTAATACGTTTTCCATATCCTGGCAGGCTCCTATAGATGATGAGATTGCTGGGTATACATGGACGCTGCAGTATGCAGGATCTTTGGATCGCTTGCCTGTGAGAAAACTTCAGGAGAAGCCAGGCAAGGCAGATGTATCAATGCAGTATGCCTTTGAGCCAATAACTGAATATGAAAAAACTATAACAAAACCATATGAGAATATTCAGCCTCCTTCGCAGCGAAAAACGATTTCGCCATCAGCAGCATTTACCAATATCGATGACGGCTACTACGTGTTTGCAGTTTCAGCAATCGATACTGTAGGTAATATCAGTGAGCCAGCAAGGATGATTATCCGCGCAGATAGATTTGTTCCATATACTGCAGTGACAAATGTGCTTGTCAATCAGGAATTTTTTGGTGATATAAATGCCAGCATCATTGGGCGCGGCTTTTTGGAAGATGGAATTATTTCTCGCGTTGTTATAGACCTTGATGGCAAAGACCCATATGATAAAATTTTTGAACAAAAAGATTATCAAATATTATCCGATACAGTAATACGCAATATCAAAGTCAATGATATGAATCCCGGTGTGTACCGAATTGGCGTTTACCATACCGGCAGGGGATGGCTTTTTACAGGACCAATTTTTAAGATAGATATAACCGGTACGGTGAAAATCGGCGATTATTCAATTTCCTGGAAGCCATCATGGACTTTTGTAAAACCGCCACAGAGACAAGTAAATATTGCTTTCGTTTTCATGTTACTTACTGCACTGTTGGCATTACTGGGTATTACAGGTACATTTATAAAATTGAGATATCTAACAGCAGAACGTTATGCACTGCTTGAGGAGGTGACTAATATTATGAAAGGTAAGGCGGCGCATATTGCGGAATCAAAGAAACGTGAAATAAAACTAAAAGGCGGCGGCCTTTTTATTCAATTTGCAATGACTATTGCACTTCTAGTTCTTTTTGTTGTTATTCTAGTTTCACTTCCTCTTGGTTATCAGCTTCTCACTGCGCAGGGAGAAGCTCTGGCTCAAGGTCTTGAACAGCGTTCCCGAGTGCTTTTGGAAAGTGTGGCGCAGGGAGCTAAAACCTATCTCCCTGCAAAAAATATTCTCGAGCTTTCCTTATTGCCAGCTCAAAAGGCAGCTATAAAAGAGGCTGATTATATTACAATAACATCAATTAATCCTCAAAATATAGGAAATGAAATTTTCTGGTCATCGAATGATCCGGATATCAAAGAAAAGGCAAAAGGAGAAGATCCCGGTATTAGTATTTATAATGATTCACTTTCATCAAGGCTGGAAGAAATTAGAAACTGGGTAAATACACAAGCTGAGACAAGAGTGGGAGATCTTGCGAAAACTATTCAGAGTATCAGTTTAGAAGGACGAGCGCTCGCGACAAAACTTGATGACCCAAAAAGTCAGCAGCGGCTTCAGGAATTATCATCGGCCTTACGAGATATCGAGAAAACACTAAACCAGCGTCTTAGTGCTATCGCTGAGGAAGCAGTAACAGCAGAGCCTACTTTTAATACAAAAGCTTTGAACCCGCTTAATTTAAGAACTATACCTCCACACTATATTTTCCTTAAGCCGATTATTTACCGTCAGGAAGGGAGCGATGAGTATTTCCGCGGCTTTGTGAGACTTTCGGTTTCTACTGAGCTTATTGTGCAAGAACTATTGCAAGCACGAGCCTTGCTCATCCAAAATACATTAATCATTGCTGCTCTTGCTCTCGTTGTAGGAATAATTGGTGCACTAGCATTAGCAAGAATCATTGCACGGCCAATATTGAAACTAGCAGAGGGCATTGAAGTAATCAGAACAACAGAAGACAAAAAAAAGCTTGAAAACTTTGTGATAAATGTTAAAGCAAAAAATGAAATAGGTGTGCTTACAGAAACAATCAATAACATGACCGTCAGCTTGGTAGATGCTGCTAAGGAAGCCGAGCTTCTTACAGTAGGAAAAGAAGTACAAAAAATGTTTTTGCCGCTTGCAACAAAACCAAGTGGACAAAAGCTCAGCTTTTTTGCTCATGATTCAAGTAATCTTTCTGTGTATGGATATTATGAAGGCGCAAAAGGTGTGTCTGGTGATTATTTTGATTTTAAGACGCTAGAGTCTCCCTATTATGCATTTATCAAGTGTGATGTTGCCGGAAAAGGCGTTCCTGCAGCACTCATTATGGTGGGTGTTGCAACAATTTTCTCCACAGAGTTTGCAAATTGGTCATTTAAGAAGAATGGAATTAATCTTGTTGGAATAACATATAAGATTAATGATTATATAGAGAAAAAGGGATTTAGCGGCAGATTCGCAGCATTTATCATGGGACTTTATGATAGTTCACGCGGACTCTTACATCTCTGCCATGCAGGCGATAAGCTTGTGCATTTTTATAAATGGAAACAGAAGCAATTTGTAACGCAGGAATTGCCTTCGAGTCCTACAGCGGGGACATTTGATAACACGACGGTAGAAGCTACGGCGCCATTCCGCGTTGTGACTCTTCCATTAGAGCCTGGTGATGTGTTGCTGCTCTATACTGATGGATTTGAGGAAGCTAGCCGAGCACGGCGTAAATTTGATTTTACACCGCTTTCAGAAACTGTTAAAGATCCGAGAACTGGAAAGCTGCATGAAGAATATCTTAAAGAGCAGCTTGGTGAAGAGCGTATTAAAGCAATCACAGAAGCAATTTATAATCGTTCTCAGTATGTGTTAATACGACAAGACGATCCTTTAGGGTCAGACGCACAGTGCACTTTTGATTTTTCTTCCTGTGATGGAAGTCTTCATGATCTTGTTATCGGGTTAGCAGCGGTAGAAAAAGTCTTTAGAATGATACCTGATCCCAATGCTACCGAAACGGATACAGTCGTTGTTGACAGCCTTATCGATGATTTCCTTGAAAAACATTTCAAGGAATATTCAACTTATTGTTGGGATAAGCGGCCCTATCCTGATGAACATATTACCGAATACAGGCTCTATGGACACCTCAAGGAAGATGAGCAGTATGATGATTTGACAATGCTTTCGATTCAGCGCAAACTGTAATTTGCTGAATCTATCCTGTTGCATATTGAGCAACAGGATCTGCATTTATTCTTTTACTTCCACAGTGCTTGCGTCTGGTGCATTTTTTTTAACGCTTTCTATTCCATTAAGACACGAATCTAGTGAATTGTATGCTTCTGACACGGCAATAATTTCCCCATTTCCTGCTTTGAGCCTGAATCGATATTTCCCGGTTTTATCTTTGAAATATTCAAATTTGCCAGCCATAAAAAGCCTCCTTGAACTTTAATGCATCATAAACATAGTATAGTGCACATAAATAAAAAGTGCACGGAAAATTTTATAGTTAATTATTTTGATTGTTTACAGTGGACAGAAGAACACTGAAACTAAAGTTATCATGCGCACATGAGTGCATCGATATCGACAATTTAGTTTATAAAACTTTCCCATTTTTTATGTTGCTTGTTGTATAGTATATTATTACTGAGAGATTTAGATTTTACTGTTTGCAGAAGCTTTTATTTGCAGGGGTATAGCAGCGTGAATCCAATATATATAGGAACGAGCGGGTATTCATATAAAGATTGGAGAGGGATTCTCTATCCTGAAGTACTCCCTCAAAGTGAATATCTCAAATATTACGCCCTGCAGTTTCCTTTTGTTGAACTTAATTTTTCTTATTATACAATGCCCTCTCGAAATGCACTGATGAGACTTGTTCAAAAAACACCAAAATCATTTTTATTTAGCATTAAAGCATTTAAAGGGCTTACCCATGAGCGTACTCCTGATTGGAAAAGTCAAGCTGAGCTTTTTTTGCAAAATATTACGCCGCTTGCAGAGTATAATCAGCTTGCAGGTGTTCTGATACAACTGCCATACAGTTTTCACTATACTGAAGAAAATAGACAGTATCTTGCTTCTTTATTAAAAGCTTTGACAAGTGTACCGTGTTTTGTGGAGTTTCGATGTTCTGAATGGTTTACGGAACGTGTATACGAAGCTTTAGATAAGCGCAATGCCGGACTTGTCATGGTGGACGCACCTGAATTACGAGGGCTTCCGTCGCCTCAAAATCTGGTTACAGGCGGTAAAGCATATATTCGCATGCATGGCCGCAATGCACAAAACTGGTGGGAAGGTGACGCTACAAGCAGATATGACTATGACTATTCCGATGATGAGCTAATGAGTTGGATCCCAAAAATATTTTCGATGGCTCAAAAGGCAGTTTTGTTTATCGCTTTTAACAATCATGCGCGCGGGAATGCAGTAAAAAATGCAAAACAGCTAGCTGCGCTGCTTCATGCAAGAACTCCAGCGTAGTAATTTGGATGCCCAATTTAAGTTTGAAATATCAACATAGGAAATAAATATATACAGTATAAATAAATATACGGGTCTGTCCCCTTGGTAGTCTTTAGCAATTGTTTCATGTGTAAATTATGTGTTCTGGTCGTTTTATCAATCTAATTTGAGAGTTCAAAGTTGTGTTGTGTACTGGCCAGTGTCACAAGCTGCTTTGTATAGGGATGTATGAATGCAAGAAGGTGCGCATGGAGACACAGCCGGTTAAATGGGTTTGTTTGTGCGCCATAGAGGTAATCTCCAGCAATAGGGCAACCAAGTCCAGCCATTTGTACCCGTATTTGATGTCTCCTTCCTGTTTCAAGTTCAAGTTCTACAAGGCAAAAGCCAAGGGAAGTTTTTATTAACTTATAGTGCGTAATGGCTCGCAATGCTTTTCGCGTATGAGGCGGAACTTGCTGTACCTTTTGTGCATTGAGTTCTACAAGCCAGGTATCGATGGTGCCTGCATTGTGCGGAAGTGTGCCTTCAACAAGCGCGATATAGCAGCGTTTTTGTACGAGCCGGTTCCAATTTTTCATGAAAATTGCTTTTGTTTTTGCATTTTTTGCAAAAATCATAATACCTGAGGTGTCTCTATCGAGCCGGTGTACGAGCGCAGCCCTGCCTTTCGGGTTTTTTATCTGAATATGCCGTGTTACCATATCGAGAATATTTCTTGTTTTACGGTTGTCCGGTGAAATTACCGGTATACCTGCAGGTTTTTCGACTGCAATGATATCTTTGTCTTCATAAATAAATTGGAGGTCTGTCCCTCTGGTTAAAGTTTTTGATTTTTTGGGCAGGTGGTTGTGATTTTTTTTAGCGCTTGTATTTGGTGAATGCATTATTCGGAACCTCGTAGTTTAACTTTGAGCGCTTCTATGTCATTGAAGTCTTCTATTGAGATTTTTTCATAGTAATCTTCCTGCATTGCCATGAAAAGAGCTGTTTCCCATTTTTCAAGGTTTAGTCCAAGATAGGTTAGCGCTGCGTCTATTGATTTCATATTTTTACGCGAATCAATCATTACTTCTATATAGTTTTTTGCATATGTAACTACTGAAATCCAGTTATAGGTAAGAATAACGTCACTGACATTGGTGCAACCAGGAACAAGATCTTGATGCTGTTTAATCCATTCATCATGAAAACCAGGCACAAGATATATTGTTCCCTCTGGCAATAACCAAATTGCACCTTGAGTCCATGCAAAAGGAAATAAGGAGTCATTCATGTATGCACTCCTGCTGTTCGTAATCAGCTAACTCTTTAACGATGGACTCACCTGAAAGTTTAAAAAAACGAGTAAAGTGCTCTGGAAACGGTGCAGATACTTTTACGTTATATGGTTGGCCAAGAGAAAGTATCCATGAATGCAAAAATAATGCTTTAGTTCCATATAATTTAGTAAAACTTTTGTTTATTTCAAAGTCTCCATATTTGTCGTCGCCTATGATGGGGAAACCGCTCAAAGCACAATGTCTTCGTATCTGGTGCGTACGGCCTGTCTTAATGGTGCATGCAAGAAAACTGTATGAGTCAATCGTAATTACTTTTTCTATGATGGTTTTTGCAGATACCGATTTCCCTTCGATTATGAGCGGTGAATCGAGTACTCGGCAAGCGGGAGGAAAGTGACCCGCAGTAAGCACAGCATATGTTTTTTGCACAACATCGGATGCAATCAGTTTTGATAGCATTGAAGCAGTTCTTGGAGAACGAGCAACAACGATACAACCAGAAGTTTCCTGGTCCAATCTGTGCACCAGCCATGTTTTACAATGAAAATCTCGTTCTATTTCATAGATAAGCGAAGTGTGTATGCCTTTCCCTCCTTGAACGGCAAGACCAGGCGGTTTATTAACTATGAGAAAATCATCATGTGTATAAAGGAGAGTAAGCATACTGGCTAGAATAATGGCATCTTGAGGAAAAAACAAGAGTACACGAAGCATTTTATACAACTGGACAAATTAACTGAGCTCGTATAAGAATGTACAGCATGAAACAGGAAAAAATTTTATGTATAGCTCGTAAAAACCTTGAACAAACTGTAAACCTGCAGACAGGTATAATTCCTCTCTCAACTATTGAAGTAATGCAGCTTTTTAGATCCATGCCGTATTGTTTTATAGATCGAAATAAAGCAGAGCATGATAGCACATTTAAACAGGTAATTCCCTATTGTGTTGTGCAAAACGAGCAGGGCGATTTTTTTGTATATGATAGAAAAGGCTCTGAAGCTCGTCTGCATGGCTTTAGCTCGCTAGGTATCGGCGGGCATATCAATAATAAAGATACGGGGACAGACCTGTTTTCTATAATTATTGCAGGTGCCAAGAGGGAACTGGCAGAAGAACTCCCATCGCTTCAAGATATGCTACCGGCTCTATTTCAAAAACTCGTTTCAGCGCAGTCTGAAACAAGTTCAAACCACCATATTCCTCGTATTGTGATGCATGGATTAATTAATGAAGAACAGTCAGCTGTAGGGTCGGTGCATATTGGGCTTGTTATTGGCCTTGTGGCTCCTGCTCATATGATAATAGCGGTTGATACTGAACTTGAGCATTGGCGCTGGGTTCCCGCGCAAAAACTCATGTTAGATGCTTTTGAAACTTGGTCTCAGCTTGCATATCGGTTACTAACAGTAAAAGATACTGTGAGTTCAACTACTGGTAGTTAATATGATTTTAGAGTATTCTCAAAATGGCTTTATTTAGAACTATAGGTTGTTATATTGTTGTAATAGTACTATATTAATAAGTGTATTAAAAAGAAGTTGACTTTATAAACTAAATACATACGAGGGGGATTTATATTTTGAACCGTTTGCATGCAGTCTTTCTGCTTTTTGCTGTGAGCATGCTATTTTCTCAAAGCTATCCGCAAGAGCTTACTGTTTATTATTTCCATAGACCGCCTCTCTATATGTATACAGAAAACCCTGTCCCCAGCGGATTTATCTGTGAAATTGTTGATTTAGTACTCAAAAAATCGGGTTTGCATTATCAATGGAAAGAGGTTCCCTCCAGTCGTGTTGAACAGTTGTTTCGAGAAAATCAGTATGCGCTTGCTGTAGGATGGTACTATAAATATGAACGTGAAGAATGGGCGCAATATTCACGGCCAATTTATACTGACGGACCGATGGTTGCTATAGTGAATGCTTCAAAAGTTTCTATGCAGGATTTTGTTACCATTGAAACCATGCTTTCATCACCGTATAAGCTCGGTGTTATTAGTGGTTTCTCATACGGTATGGTACTTGATAGCGCTATTGAGACATTTAAACCCAAAAAAGAAGCTGTTTCAGGCACACAGGAAGCATTGCTTGCTATGGTAGCTGCCGGCAGAATTGATTATATGTTTTTGAGCATCGAAGAAGCTGTCTATCTACGGCGTATGAATCAGAATGCTATGGAAAAGACAAAAATAATCAAATTAAAAGATGCAAAAGCGGGGCCTGACCGCTATATTATTGCTTCTAAGGCTGTTCCCGTAATTGTAATGGAAACAATCAATAAAGCCATTGCATCAGTGCGCAATTCCGATGAGTATAAAAAGATTATTGAGAAGTATTTAAAATATTGATAAGCATTGAATTGTATATTTTATGAATATAAAGATTCAGGTTTTAGTTATCAGCTCTTGACCTTTTTATGCTCATTTGCTATAAATACTCTCACTTGCCGCTGTAGCTCAGTTGGTAGAGCAACGGACTGAAAATCCGTGTGTCGTCAGTTCGATTCTGACCGGTGGCAGCAAGACCGCTCAGCTGAGCGGTCTTTTTTTATGGCAACATGCTATGGTTACATAAAACACACAGTTAAGACAATGCTGATAATATTTCTTCTGCATGTCCTTCCGGTTTTACTTTGGGATATACTTTTACTATTTTGCCATCAGGTCCAATAATATAAGTCATTCGAATAATTCCGAAAAAGCTTTTTCCGTAAAGACTCTTTTTAT
>CAZVTR010000042.1:0-3413 GCA_964630305.1 uncultured Treponemataceae bacterium
ATGGCAGCAGTAATACTTGGGAATACCTTGCCTCTTGCGATGGGCGGATTTATAGCTGCACTTTTTATTGCATTTATTAGAACAAAAATGCAACATATAAAAACACCTTCACTTATTATGCCGCTGCTTGTTATCGCAGGTATTACGGTAGCACATATTCTCGTACCACGAGGCCGCGTGCTCTTGAATCTCCCGGGCATTCCTATTACAGAACAAGCATTGATTGCAGGACTTAAAAGCGGTTTTTTCCTAGAGGCACTTATTATTCTTTCGAAAAACACTATCGATTCGAACCTGAAATTTCCAGGCCGATTGGGCAACACGCTTGCTCAAATAGTAAATCTCTATAAACTCTTTTTTTCCATTAAACCAACCATTAAGCGTAAAGCTATTATTGCAGGCATTGATGAATACCTTTTAACTATTGAAACACACTATCAGCCGCAATCTTTGACACAATAAGCCGATAATAGTATAATAAATAATACAAGGGGTTATGCATGCTATTTTCACTCCGCAATAAATTGCTCATTTTAATGATTATTCCGCTCATTGCATTTCTTGCTGTTTCTATACTGTTCGTAATGCAGTCTGCTCAAGGCATCAAAACCGCTAAGCAGGCAGAAACTCAAATGCGTGTTATCAATAATCTTAGCAATTTAATCACAGCAGTACAAAAAGAACGCGGGGCAGGTGTATCGAGCGCACTGGGATTAGAAGCTGGCGACATACTCACTGCTACACGCAGCAACACAGATAAAGCGTGGGAATCTGCAAAAGAGTTATTCTCATCAAACATAGACGATACAAATTTTGCTACACTCGAAAGCCTCATAAATGGTCTTGCAACATTGCGTTCGAATGTCGATAACCGTACATACGACAATCTTACTATATTGAGAGATTATTCCAGCACAATAGATACGCTCCTAGAAATTTTTGGACTAGTCGCAACCGCATCTGATGCTAAAATACAGCAAATATTCTCATATATCGCCAACTTTGAGTATGCCAAAAATAATCTCAGTTTGGCATCAATCCTCATAACCACATATGCAGCTACTAATGAACCAATATATGAATCAGATGTTGTCAATCTGTCTAAAACATTTTCGGCAATAGAAATATTTCTTAACTACAGCAAAACCCAGCACAACTCTGAAACTAAAAGTAAAATCACATCCCTTACATCAAGTGCTGAATGGACAGTTCTTAAAAACACATTCATCGCAATTGTTGCCAATGCTTCATCCGGCAATTATGGAAAAGATGCTAGTTTTATCTTCCAAAAGACACAGCAGCTCGTAGATACTGTGCAAGCGCTTATCAACAGCAATTTAAACTTTAGCATACAAGAAGTACAGCTTGTACAAAACAATCAAACGCGATTTCTGCTGGGTGAATTGTCAGTCATTGCTGCAATATTTGTTGTAATTCTAATTCTTTCCATATTGATTGTAAGCAATGTTGCTAAACGAATCAGGCTGGTATCTAACCGCATGAAACTTGTTGCAACAGGCGAAGCCGATCTTACTCAGCGTATAGTGCCAGGCGTTCCTGATGAACTTGGAAAGCTTGCTTCACATTTTAACGATTTTATAGTAATGCTTCAAAATCTTATTACTGGCATTAAACAGCAAATAGGAGATTTTAAGAATCTCATAAGCCAGCTTTCCTGCAATACAGAAGAAACAGCAAGCGCTATTCGAGAAATAGCAGCAAACATTGACCACCTTAGACAACAAACTGCTGCTCAAAGTGCATCCGTAAATGATTCATCAGCTACCATGGAGCAGATGACTCGTAGCATTAACAATCTGCATGAACTCATTGAGAAACAGGCAGAAAGCGTTTCCTCATCATCCAGCTCGATTGAAGAAATGGTTGCAAACA
The DNA here is from genome assembly GCA_964630305.1 of uncultured Treponemataceae bacterium. GTDB lineage: Bacteria > Spirochaetota > Spirochaetia > Treponematales > UBA12059 > JAKPPT01. The sequence goes on from CAZVTR010000042.1 coordinate 1,894, forward strand.
TTCAATCTGTAACTGGCAACATCGAACGAATCGGAACATATTATGAAAAATTAATCCAGCGTTCCGATGCAGGCAAAAACGCTATTGATATCGTGGTTAAACAAATTCATGATATAGATACTCAATCTGGAGCACTGCAAGAGGCTAACAACCTTATTGCCGGCATTGCAGCAGAAACCAATCTCTTAGCAATGAACGCCGCAATAGAAGCTGCTCATGCAGGAGAAGCTGGGCGCGGCTTCTCAGTTGTTGCAGATGAAATACGCAAGCTTGCTGAAAATGCTTCGCGGCAGTCTAAAACAATTGCCCAAAACATCAAATCAATACGAAATGTCATTGGTGCTGTAGTAAACAGCTCGAGTACAAGCGCTCATACATTTGAAGATATCGTTGAGCAAATTAAACAGCTATCAAATCTGGAAGAAGAAATCAAATATGCTATGAAAGAACAGAGTGCTGGTTCTAATATGATTCTTTCATCATTGGCAGACATCAATAGCATTACCAGTCAGGTACGAAAAGCAGCATCGGAAATGCAAATTGGGTCAACAGCACTCATACATGAAATTGAGCAAATCAAACAGCTTGCCGCAGAGATAGAAAACGGTATGAATGAAATGCTCATTGGAACTCAGGAGATCCAGAGTGCAGCACAGGATAACAGCAATCTTGCTGTTGCTGCTGATACTGGCATTAAACACCTTGCAGAAATGACAGATAAATTTATAACATAAACTAATTATTTGTTAGTTTGTATAGCTTTTTTAGTTAATACAATTAAGCTATATGACAGCTAAATTTTATTGATTACTTGCATAAAAGGAGCGCTCGTAGCGCTCCTTTTATTATTTTATAACAAAGTTTACAAGCTTGTCCGGTACCACAATAGTTTTTACTATAGTTTTACCATCCAGGTAGCCTTGAATTTTAGGAAGTGCTTTGGCTTTCTCTTCAAGCACCGATTTATCTGTTCCTTTTACGGCTGTAAAATCATCACGCACTTTACCGTTAACCTGCACCACTATTGTTGCTTCATCGATTTCACAGAGCGCAGGATCATAGCTTGGCCAGGGTTCATAGGCCAGTGTCGTTGTATGCCCTGCCATCTCCCAGATTTCTTCTGCTAAATGCGGTGCATACGGCGCAACAAGTAGCACAAGTGGCTCCCAGAGCTTTCTTGGTATAACATCAAGCTTGTTAAGTTCCGATGAATACGTCATCATTGCTGCAATAGCAGTATTGAAGTTTAGTGTTGCAGTATCTTCAGTTACTTTTTTTATCGTTCTATGCAGCTCACGCATGAGACTTGTATCGCCCGTATCGTCAGAGAGCGGCTTTTGCGCAATAGCATAGAGCCTATCTAAGAATCGAGTTATGCCGTTGAGCCCAGCGGTATTCCAGGGTTTACTTACTTCGAGCGGTCCCATGAACATTTCATAGACGCGGAGCGTATCTGCCCCATAGTCCCTGATAATATCATCAGGATTGATAACATTACCGCGGCTCTTGGACATTTTCTG
>CAZVTR010000042.1:3513-7678 GCA_964630305.1 uncultured Treponemataceae bacterium
TTATAGCTCACCGCGTACTTGCCAAGTCCATGAGCTTCGAGCCAGGCTGTAATTTTTTTCTTAAACTCCGCTGTAGAAAGTCCATTGAACTCGCCAGAATTAATGGCAATACCGTCATCAGAAAAGCAGCCATCTTTTTCTGTACAGTAATCAGGTCTATCCACGGGCTTAACCACATCGATAATAGGGAGCCCAAATGTTTTAGCAAACTCATAATCACGCTCATCGTGTGCAGGAACAGCCATAATTGCGCCGGTTCCATAGCTAATGAGCACATAATCGGAAATCCAAATAGGTATTTCTTTCCCATTTACCGGGTTTATCGCATACGCACCTGTCCATACCCCTGTTTTGGTTTTAGCAAGATCCGTACGCTCAAGGTCGCTCTTGTGTGCCGCTTCATCGATATAGCGTTCAACAGCTGAGCGCTGCTCACGAGTAGTAATCTTTTGAACGAGAGCATGTTCCGGTGCAAGCACCATATATGTTGCACCAAACAGTGTATCCGGACGGGTTGTAAACACGGTTATAGTATCATGAGTACCTTTAACTTTAAAATGTACATGAGCGCCTTCGGATTTTCCAATCCAGTTTCTCTGCATTGCCTTAACTGGTTCTGGCCAATCGAGCTCTTCAAGGTCTTCAAGCAGTCTGTCAGCATAAGCAGTTATTTTTAATACCCATTGCCGTATGCGTTTTCGTACGACTTTTGTACCGCACCGATCACAGAGTCCTTCTTTCACCTCTTCGTTTGCAAGACCAGTCTTGCATGAAGGGCAAAAATTAATGGGTTCATCAGACTCATATGCAAGCCCTTTTTTGAAAAGCTCGAGAAAAATCCATTGTGTCCATTTATAGTACTCGGGATCGCATGTTGATATCTCTCTGTCCCAATCATATGAAAAGCCAAAGCTTTTTATTTGCTCTCTAAAGCGGTTAATATTGGCTTGCGTGGTTATAGCAGGATGCGTTCCTGTTTGGATTGCATAGTTCTCAGCAGGAAGCCCAAATGCATCAAACCCCATAGGATGGAGCACATTATAGCCGCACATTCTCAAAAAACGGCAAAAAATATCGGTAGCTGTATAGCCCTCCGGGTGTCCGACATGGAGTCCCGCACCGGAAGGATAGGGAAACATATCGAGCACATAATAGCGCTTACCTTCCGGGAACCGAGTATCTTCGGAACACTTAAAAGTCTTATGTTCCTCCCAGTACTTCTGCCATTTTTTTTCAATCTCTGTATATGCGTATCGAGCCATGAATAACCTCACTTGTGCATAGGAGCATAGCAAAAATAGAAATGGGTTTCAAGGCAAGGAATAACCTACATGCTTGTTATTCCTATGCCCAATTTAAAGTTTCCTTACATCTGTAAATTCTTTTATTGCCCGGTTACCTGCGCTGGGATTCTCTGACGGGATATTGGTATAAAACCTTTGCCAATTTGATAAAAATCCTGTGATACAAGAACCGTTCTCATGGAACGTATTCCAGTTGCAGGATCAGCAAAATATGAAGCTTCCCAGCCAATGGAACTATCAATTTTTTTTAAATTTTCAAGCACCGTTTTAGCATTGACAAACCTTGTTATGGCTGTCCGTCTGTAATTTTTGGATTCAAGAATACGGGCAATTTCATTACACGCTGTCTCCACAAGCGCAACCTCTTGCGGGTATCCCGGCACAATCATTTTTACATAAGGATTTATCGTTATATAATATTTATTGATTATTCCAAGCATTCTGCCTGGATAGGTCGGGAGCCAGCTCCCATCATGGCCATATTGATCAAACAATGCTTCAAGATATGGCTTGTAACTAACAGGAAATCCAGGAATAAACACAAGCAAATTATTCATTTTTATTATTTTTTCTTCACTAAACTTTGCTGACGGTGCATACAGTACAGCTGTATTTTGCATGCTATAATCAAATGTTTTCTCACTGTACAGTATGCTTTCTGCATTTTCGTATTTTATAGACTGCAGTAATGTGTTATTGTAAAAATAAGTAAGACTGTTTTTGGGCGCTTTTGAATAATCCGGGATTAATATTTTTTCTAATCCTAGTTTTTTTGCTGTTACTACTGCTCCATATGCAATTTTGCGGTAATCGGTTGCCAGCACAAAATCACACTCCGCTTCTACTTCATATATATTATTTTCAGGTTCAATAGCCGCAACAATTATATCCGGATATGTTTTGCGTACCTCCTGAACTGCTGTAACAGTACCCGTTACTGCTGGTGCAATGATAAAAGCCCTTACACCATGCTGTTCTATCATTGTACGCATGGCATACTCTATCCATGCACTCACCTGACTTCTGCCCTGGGGTGCATCGAACGACCCAGGAAAGCTCATTGAAAATCCAGCACCGCCTGTATACATGCCTTCTGGATATCCGCGTGTTTCAGGAAATAAGACTACAACCGGCAGTACTTTTTTTACAGCGTCAGTTTTTGCTGTTTTTTGCACCTCAGCATTTTGCTGAGGCGACATCCCCTTTTGAGCACAAGAAAACACAAATATAATGAGACAAATCAATGATGCAAGACGATTCATAGTTTACTCTTGTTTAGTGCTTATGAATTTACTGTTTCAAGAGCAAGTTCAAGCATTGTTTTAAACGTAGTTTCCCGTTCCTGAGCAGACGTTGCCTCATGCGTTACAAGGCTGTCACTTACTGTTAAAATTGCAAGAGCTTTAGCATTAAACTTTGCCGCAAGCGTGTAAAGTTCAGCCGTTTCCATTTCCACTGCAAGAACTCGGTAACGTGCCCACATTTTCCATTGGTCAGGATCTTCTGAATAAAATGAGTCGCTGGAAATAATCGAACCAACCTTTACCGAAAGCCCTATTTCTTTGCCCCGCCTCCAGGCTTTTTCAAGGAGCTCAAAATCGGCAGTAGGCGCAAAATCGAGCCCTTGGAATCTGATTCTATTGACATTTGAATCCGTACATGCGCTCATAGCTATAATAACATCCCGAACTTTAATATCTTCCTGGAGCGATCCGCAGGTTCCAACGCGAATAAGCCTTTTCACGCCATACTCACGCAGTAATTCATTCACATAAATAGAATGTGATGGCATACCCATACCTGTCCCCATAACTGAGACTTTTTGTCCTTTATAGGTACCGGTATAACCAAACATATTTCGGACTTTGTTAAACAAAACGGGTTCAGTTAAATAATTCTCTGCTATAAACTTTGCTCTGAGAGGATCTCCGGGCAATAATATTGATTCTGCAATTGCGCCTTTCGGTGCTTCGATATGAATACTCATGGTTTTTCCTTTCGTCTGAATAGTGTAAATGTCACAGGGACAGACCTAACTATAGCATGAAATTACTTGTCTGTAAAATTATCTGGACAGACTTTCACTGATACATAATCACAAGCGGCATTGGCTGCAGCATAAGCACATCCTGCGGGCTCATGAGCGGATTATCCCAGCCAGCGCCTTGAATTGTTGGCGGATAAAAGAGCTTAAAACCTTTTATGGGAATATTCTTTGCTTGAGCAATCATCGAATAAGTGCTTTTTTTAAGCTGTGGATTACCAAATCCATCTGCAACATGGATAAGAATAACCTGATCATACGTCGCCTTGACCGCATCCCGGTTCATAATCATTTTTGGCTTAAACTGATGAATAATGAGCATGCGGGGACCCGTAATTTTATTGGCAACAAGAAATTCCTGAAGCCGTTCCTGTGCGCGGTTAATCTCATCTGCTGTTACAAAACCTATTTCTTTCATTGGTTTAGTAGTACGCCATTCCGGATCAAGTGCCAGGTGCACATTGGGGTATGATAAAAACTCAAACATTGTTTCGAGCGATTGTATTACATCATATTTCCCAATCTGATGATCAAGAAATACAAGCCAGCCCCGCGCTAATGCAAACTCGATATAGTCTCTCACTACTGCCTTTGACAAATATCCAATATTGCCTTCCGGCCAACATGTGCCGTATATAATGTAAAAAGCGGGGACAATCCCCAAATCGCCATTCAATGCATCATATTCGCTGGCAAGTTTTTCGAGCATGGGTGCAAGCTGTTCCTTGCTGTACTGTCCTAAAATACCCATAGAGCGAGCGCCAGGTCTGCCATAGTAAGCGAGTATCTGACTGTGGGCCAGCACCGGTATTCCAGC
>CAZVTR010000042.1:7778-20207 GCA_964630305.1 uncultured Treponemataceae bacterium
GGTGTACACATGCTGATACCCAATCCCAAAATTATTGCAAGTATTCCCGATTTGATGCGCTGATGCTCACTCATTGTATGCCTCGCCTATGCTGTAAATGTATTGATGCAGTACCCTTTCAAGCATGCTAGCCGCTCAGTACAATGTGCTCACTCTGGTACTGCTTTTTATATATCGGATAGTTAAATGCTTTCTTGATTCCCCTCTTATAAAACTAGTTACAGATAATAATGATACATCTTGATTTTTCTTACCATATTACCGATTATAAAATCACTATGATGAGATGCTACCGAACGCTTATTTGTCTAATTTTTGTTAGTACATTCTTTTCTGCCACCGTACTTTTTGCCCAGCAAATTCCCGGCGATGCATCTATCTATGAGATAAAAGATTCAGCAGATATACGCGCAAAACTCTGGAAGACAATTATCAATGCAGACATCATCACAGCACGAAATCAAAAGCCAGCGGTGCTTGCTAATGGATGGGGTCAATGGAAAATAAACTATAGCACAAACTCAACTCACCTCTATACGATTATCAGCCCTGAACGCAACGGCACATATGCTGATTACATGCAGGGAACATGGATTTTCAGGCGATCATTAAAAACAGGAGCTTTTGAACAAGTTAAAATATTTTTGCGCAGCTCAGAAGATACGTTTATGCGGATATATCCATTTGGAGAACGCACAAAAGCTGATATTATTGTTTTTGGCGCAGTAATTTACCATGAGGTAATTATTCCACTGTCATTTGAAAACCTTGCAGTAGCAAGTATGAAAACTATTATCAATGCTACTAATGCTGTCATTGACTGGAGTTTATTTGCTCCAGAACAAGTGTTGTACACAAATGCTCAAAGGCTCATTGAAAATATTCGGCTACACATACCTGAACTCGCCTATAATGACGACGGAGCTATCGATAACGATGGATCTCCGCGCTGGATACGCACATTGGAACTGCAGCAACCTCCCTATGGCTTAAACTGTTCTGGATTTTTAAAATGGATTACAGATGGTATGTTATATCCTTATACGGGAACACTGCTTTCAATTCAAGAAATTAAAGAACGCATGCTTGACTATCGAGGTTCGAGTTTTACAAAACCTTTTGAAGAAACCTATGACCCGTATTTTGGCATTGACTGGATTCGCGCGCTTGCTCGATCAGCATGGAATGTTGTGAATAACACTTCACAAAAAGATCCTCTGCGCCATGATGTTGATGAACCTACTTTTAGTCTTATGATAAATGGAACTAATCCTATTTCCGGGGGTGTCCAATACAGACTGGTAACACAAAATTTTCAGGATGCTGGCTTTGAAATTCAGGCACTAGTTCCTATGCTGTATCTCCTTGCTCTGCAAGAACCCGGCAATATGTATTTTGCAGCACTGAGCGCTCGAGCAAAAGAGTCGCCGTATCTCCGCCGTTTCTTCCATGTTGCAGCACTCATTCCTTATTTTACACAGGACGGTATTTTTACTATCGCAGTGTTTGAAAGCGCAGCAGAAACATCAATTGCGCGAATAACCAAAAGCAGACAGTATGATTTTGTAAAACTGGTTCGAATGCCAATTACCGTTCAATTTGAGCCGCCAAAATTAAAAAAATAGTTTATTACAACAATTGAAGAGGAGATTCCATGCCGTGGTTTTTTAAGCGAGGGACAGCACTGTCTCTGCAAACAATACTTGAGCTGACAACACAGTGCGCCCAATCAGCACAAGAACACTACAGTATGCATCCAAAGCGTGTTCTCATTCTCCCGCCCGATATTACACGCATACACAGCGGTTCCGGCTGGATAACAGAAACTTTATATAACTATTTTTCTTCCCAGCATGCAGATGTTTTTGTAATGCCCACACTAGGGCAGCACAAGCCGCACACTCCGGAACAAAACAAAAAAATGTTTGGCTCAATTCCGGAAGACCGCATACTCAAACATGATTGTGTTAATGATGCCAAAACCGTTGGCAGTCTCCCCAGTTCATATGTCTCAGCGATTATGGATGGCAAAGCCGATTGGGAAATACCAATATCTATCAATAAAGTTCTCTTTGATGAACCCTGGGATATCATTATTAGTGTGGGACAGGTTGTTCCGCATGAGGTAGTCGGATTTGCTAATCATAATAAAAATTTCATCATTGGCATTGGCGGAAGAGATACTATCGCCGCCACTCATATGGCATCGGCGTGTTATGGTATAGAAAACACCATGGGCAAAATACTTACGCCATTACGATCCTGTTTTAATAAAGCAGAAAATGAGTTTCTGAGCTCACTCCCTAAGGTATACATTCTTTTAGTAATGTCTCACGATGAAAACGGGAAACCTGTGCATACTGGCTTTTATTGCGGAAACGACATTGAAACATATTTACTAGCTGCAGAACAATCACAAAAAGAAAATATAACAGTTGTGCCGCCATTGCAAAAAGTTGTTGCATACATGGACCCCGATGAATATGAGAGCACCTGGGTTGCCAATAAAGCAGTGTATCGAACCTGCAAGGCTATTGCCGATGGCGGCGAACTTATTGTAATTGCTCCAGGGTTAAAACGTTTTGGCGAACATGAAAATATAGATAAACTCATTCGCACCTATGGATATAGCGGGTCTGCTGCAATTCTGCAAGCATGGAAACAGAATCCCGAACTCCAAAAAATGGCTCATGCCGCTGCGCATCTTATCCATGGATCATCGGAAGGAAGATTTACAATAACATACGCGCCAGGACATCTCTCTCAGGAAGCAATTGAACAGGTACAGTATCAGTATATGGATATTTCTACCGCTTTAGAGCGTTATAACCCAGATAAACTCACAGATGGCTTTAACGATTTACCTGGCGGCGAAAGAATTTTCTTTATCAGAAATCCATCACTAGGACTCTGGTCAATTAAAGAAAAACTATAGATGCACAATTAAGCAGCAATATTAAGTCAAAAAATTCACGATACCATTTAAACACATAATTTTACTCAGCCAAACATTTATTTTTTTCTTGATAAAAATATATTGATACTTTTATATCAATAGTATATGCTCGTACTGTCTTTTATGCCGTGGAGCAATCATGAACACTTTCAGAATACTAGAAATTAAGCAGAGCGTTTACGAAGGCAACGATAAGCGCGCTCAAGAACTCAAAGAAGAATTGCGCGCAAAAGGTGTATTCCTCTTGAACCTCATGTCATCGCCTGGATCGGGCAAAACCAGTACGATTCTTGAAACAATTAAAGCACTCAGCAACCGGCTCCGCATCGGTGTTATGGAAGCTGATATTGACTCCGATGTCGATGCTCACTCAGTGGCGCAAACCGGCACAAGAGTTATACAGCTCCATACAGGCGGCATGTGCCACCTCGATGCTGCCATGACCAGGCAAGGATTAACCGGACTTGGCACCGAAAACCTCGATTTAGTCATACTGGAAAACGTCGGTAACCTTATCTGCACCGCTCAATTTGCAACGGGAGCATCTAAGAATGCCATGATATTATCCGTTCCGGAGGGCGATGACAAACCGCTTAAGTATCCCATCATGTTTGAAATGGCCGATGCACTGCTCATCAATAAAATTGATACTTGCTCATTATTTAATTTTAACTTTAAAGCATTTGAGGAGCGTGTTCGCAAGCTTAACCCGCTTATAAAAATATTTCCTATCTCTGCAAAAACCGGAGAAGGCATTCCCGCATGGACCGACTGGCTGTATCAGGAAGTTCAAGCATGGAAAAACACTAAACATAAGGAGTAACACATGGCTCGAGAAAAAATCATTAACCTTGCATGCAAAATCAGCAGAGTAAAACGCGGCTCAAAAGATGAGATAAAGCCCGAATATCCAGAATATAAAATACTTGAACCGATTGTTACCGATGAAATGGCCGATGTTGCAATGTTTTTAAAATTCAGACAGCCTCAAAGCGCAGAAGAAATAGCAGCGCAGTGCGGCAAAAGCGTAGAAGAAACATCACGATTACTGTGGGAACTCGCGGTAGCCGGTGTGGCCATTGTCAACAAAAAAGATGGTATTGATAAATACTGGCATGATGTCTGGGTCCCTGGACACATGGAAATGATTGTTAACAATAAAGAAAATGTCCGCAAGTACCCGCAGGTTGCAGAAGCGTTTGATGGATACGGAAAACGCCGCGGCCCCAAAACGGCTGGAAACTTTCCTGTGGGGACAGGTGTGATGCGCGTTATCCCCATTCAAAAAGCTCTCGATGCAGGAACACGCCATGCCAGCTATGAAGAAGTATCAAAATATCTTAATGAAGCAACCATATTCTCTGTTTCTGATTGTTCCTGCAGAACTTCTCGGGAAGTAATGGGAGAAGGCTGTGGCCACCTCAAAGAAGATATGTGTATACAGCTTGGACATGCTGCCGAATACTATATTCGCACAGGTCGCGGACGCCAGATTACCCGCGAAGAAGCTTTTGAAATTATCCGCCGCGCTGAAGAAAACGGACTCATGCACAGCATTCCCAATCTTGACGGGCCTGGTCACACGCATGCAATCTGTAACTGCTGCGGCTGCGGTTGTTTCTCAATGCGCATCGCCAACATGTTCCGCAACCCAGACATGGTACGCTCCAATTTTGTTGCGCAAGTTGACCCTGAAAAATGCGTTGCCTGCGGCGCCTGTGTTGAGAACTGTCCCTCCAACGCTGCAAAGCTCGGTCAAAAAATATGCGCAGACACAAAAGCAAAACCTAAAAAACAAGAGCTTCCCTATAACACAGAATGGGGTCCGGATAAATGGAATCCCGATTACCGCATCAACAGAAAAGTTGTTGAAGATACCGGCTCAAGCCCCTGCAAAGCAGGATGCCCGGCACATATCGGGATTCAAGGTTATATGAAATTAGCAGCTCAAGGTAAATATACCGAAGCGCTGGAACTCATTAAGCAGGAAAATCCCTTCCCCGCTGTGTGCGGGCGCATTTGTCCCCGCAAGTGTGAATCGGAGTGTACACGAGGCAGCCTCGATGATCCGCTCGCGATTGATGAAATTAAAAAATTCATTGCAGAAAAAGACCTCCATGCCGGAAGCCGCTATGTACCGCGAAAACGGCATGCGTACGGCAATAAAATTGCAGTAATTGGCGCAGGCCCTGCTGGATTATCCTGCGCCTACTTCCTGGCACAAGACGGCTATAATGTAACAGTCTTTGAAAAAGAAAAGCGGCCGGGAGGTATGCTTGCTTTTGGCATTCCCGCTTTCCGGCTTGAAAAAGATGTCATCGATGCGGAAATCGATGTTCTCCGCGCACTCGGTGTAACAATAAAGACCGGTGTCGAAGTTGGAAAAGATGTAACAATACCGCAGCTTCGAAAAGAAGGGTTTGAAGGCTTTTACATTGCAGTCGGCGCACAAGCAGGACGCATGCTCAACCTGCCAGGGGAAGACGCACAGGGCGTTATGACTGGTTTGGATTTTCTCCGCAAGGTTAACCTTGGGGACACACCCCGTCTTTCCGGGAAAGTCGCTGTAATCGGAGGTGGCAATGTGGCTATTGACGTAGCCCGCACCGCAGTGCGAACCGGCGCGCAAAAAGTCACCATGTACTGTCTTGAAAAACGCGAAGAAATGCCTGCACTTCCCGAAGAAATTGAAGAAGCGCTGCATGAAGGCATAACTATCGAAAATTCCTGGGGTCCCAAAGAAATTCTTAATAAAAACGGGAAAGCATCAGGTGTAGTGCTCAAGCGCTGTACCTCAGTATTTAATGCCGAAGGTAAATTCAGTCCTGCCTACAATGAAAACGAAACAATTACAATTGATGCTGACTATGTGCTCCTCTCAGTTGGACAGGCTATCGACTGGGGAAAACTGCTCGAAGGCACCACGATCGAGCTTAATCCCAATAAAACCATAAAAGTTGATCCTGTTACATTCCAAACGAGCGAATCAGATGTGTTTGCAGGAGGCGATGTCGTTACCGGTCCCAAATTTGCGATCGATGCAATTGCAATGGGAAAAGAAGGCGCTATTTCACTGCATCGATTTGTTCACAAGGGACAGAGTCTTGTTATAGGGCGACTCAAACGCGACTACAAACCGCTCGACAAGGAAAATCTTGATCTTGAAGGCTATGACAGAATACCGCGCCAGCGTCCGCTCGATAAAGAACCTGCCGGGACACCGGCAATGCGCGATACGCGCGGCACCTTTACCGAAGAGCAGGTCAAAAAAGAGACCGAGCGCTGTCTCTCCTGCGGCGCATCGGTTATTGATGAGTTTATGTGCGTGGGATGCGGTCAGTGCGTTACTCAATGCAAATTTGATGCTATCAAACTGGTGCGGCGCTATGACGAAGCCGGAGTTCCATTCGAACAGCTTAAGCCCAAAGTAGTGAAGTATATGCTTATGCGCAAGCTCCGCATTACTGGAAAAAAACTAGTAACCGCGCTAACGGCACCATTTACCGGTAAAAAGCAAAAAGAAAAGGTTCTCTAAAAAACTGCGCAGGCAGCAGGTCTTTAGCCGGCTGTCTGCTTTACCTTGCATGCATAAGGAATTGTAACATTGCACGAATTAGGAATACTTATTAACATTGTTGAAACGGTTGAAGCATTTGCCCGGGAAAATGGCGTAAGCACCATTCAAACCCTTGTCCTGCAGGTTGGAGAACTATCGCCAGTGATTCCTCATTACTTAGAAGAATGTTATCCTGCAGCTGTAGACGGAACCATGCTTGCAAACACCGAACTCAAACTAGAAATTATTGCCGGAGAAGGCAGATGCCATGAATGCAACACAACTTTTAACATATTGCAAAATGCATCACAGTGCCCGCACTGCGGCAGTAAATCATTTACTGTTTTGAGCGGCAGGGAATTTCTTATTAAAGAAATTGTTGCGATGTAAATTAAAAATCACATTCATTGCTCTTTTGAAATGAAAAAAGCTGCTCGTGAGTGAGCAGCTTTTTTCAACCTAAACCATTTTAGCACAGGCACCTCACTGGGAACTATCACAAGTTCTCAATGCTCGGTGCCCGCAAATAGTATCTTTTTAGAATGGACGTTCTGAAAGGTATTTATATTCCTTCCACCTGCGTTCAACAAGCGCCCGTTCTTTCTGCATGAGCATTGCAGCACGCTCCGGATTCATAGCCTTAAGGCTCTTGAAGCGTGTTTCGCTGTTCATGAATTCTTCTACCTTTTCAAATGCAGGCTCTCTGCTGTCAAGCTGGAATGGGTTTTTGCCTTCGAGAGCAAGGCGCGGGTCATAGCGGTAGAGCGGCCAAATTCCCGATTCTACAACCAGCTTCTGCTGATTCATACCCTTCATCATATCGATACCATGATTGATACAATGGCTGTATGCGATAATGATTGACGGTCCGTTATAGCTTTCGGCTTCACGGATTGCTTTGAGTGCTTGGTTCATGTTAGCGCCCATCGCAATCTGCGCAACATACACATACCCATAGCTCATAGCAATCATACCAAGATCTTTTTTGCCGATATCCTTACCGCCTGCTGCAAATTTTGCAACTGCGCCGTACGGTGTGGACTTGGACATCTGACCGCCAGTATTGGAATAGACTTCGGTATCGAGCACAAGCAAGTTAACGTTTCTTCCGGAAGCAATGACATGATCAAGACCGCCAAAACCGATATCGTAAGCCCAGCCGTCACCGCCGAAAATCCAGACTGAGCGTTTAACAAGATAGTCTGCTACATTGGAAAGCTCTTTTGCCCACTCTTCATTGATACCTGCGAGCGCTTTTTTAAGTTCTGCAACATTTGTGCGCTGAGCTTCAATTGCAGCATCATCTTCCTGAGTATTATTGAGGAGCTTATCAGCCATGGTAAGCTTTGCTTTGTTAGCGGTGAGAAGCTCGCGGGCATACTCAGCAAGCTTATCAGCGTTGAGCCGCATACCGTAACCAAATTCTGCAGCGTCCTCAAAGAGGCTGTTTGACCATGCTGGACCCCTGCCGTCTGCGCGCTGAGCATAGGGAGTTGTGGGGAGGTTACCGCCATAAATTGAAGAACAGCCGGTTGCATTTGCAATAATAGCGCGATCGCCGAAAAGCTGGCTGACCATTTTTACGTAGGGTGTCTCACCGCAGCCAGCACAAGCGCCAGAGAACTCAAAGAGCGGGCGTTTCATTGCAACACCCTTTATTGTGCCTAGATTGAGATTTTCTGGCTCTGGCAGCGACAGGAAGAAGTTCCAGTTTTCTACTTCCTGTTTGCGTACAGAAAGCTGATCCACAAAATTGATTGCTTTGCGGTTAGGATCGGCCTTATCCTTTACAGGACAATAATTGATACAAGCGCCGCATCCGGTACAATCTTCCGGAGCAATCTGAATAGTTGCCTTGAGCCCTTCAAACTCCTTGCCTTTAGCATCGGCACTCTTGAAAGCTGCAGGTGCGTTTTTCAAAAGTTCAGGTTTATATGTTTTCATGCGGATAACAGCATGAGGACACACAACGGTACATTGACCGCACTGAATACAGAGCGCAGGATCCCATTCCGGAATTTTTTCTGCGATATTGCGCTTTTCGTACTGAGTGGTTGCAGTAGGATAGGTTCCATCTACCGGGAAACTGCTCACAGGAAGCTTTTCGCCCTTAGCGGCAATAATTTCACCGAGCACCTTGCGCACAAACTCGGGAGCCTGTGCCGGAACAGGCGGGATCATTCTGATTTTGCTTGAAGGCTGTGAAGGATACTTAACTTCCTGCACGGCGCTCAACGCCATATCAATTGCCTTGAGATTGTTTGCTACTACATCGGCACCTTTGCGCTCATAGGTTTTCTCTGTGTATTTCTTAATAAGCGCAACTGCCTCTGATTCGGGGAGCACGCCGGAAATTTTAAAGAATGCAGTCTGCATAACGGTATTGATGCGGTTACCCATGCCCGCTTTTTCTGCGATATCCATACCGTCAATCACATAGAACTTGAGTTTTTTTGCAATAATCTTTTCCTGCACCTCATACGGGATTTGGTCCCATACTTTGTCAGCGGGGAATGGGCTGTTTAAGAGGAACGTGCCGCCCTCTTTTGCCCAGGAAAGAATATCGAGCTTTTCGAGGAATGAGAATTTATGGCATGCAATAAAATCGGCCTTTGTGATGAGGTAGGGCTTTTCAATTTTACCGGGGCCAAAGCGAAGATGGCTGATTGTATAGGTACCAGCTTTTTTGGAGTCATACACAAAGTAGCCCTGTGCGGCAAAATCGGTTTCATCGCCAATGATTTTAATAGAGTTTTTGTTTGCGCCGACAGTACCGTCAGAACCAAGGCCAACAAAAATACACTCTTTGATGCCATTGAGCGGAAGCTCAAAATTTTCATCGTATTTGAGGCTGAGATTGGTTACATCATCTTTAATGCCTACAGTGAACTCATGCATGGGTTTAGCAGCATCGAGGTTCTCAAACACAGCCTTAACCATCGCAGGAGTAAACTCTGCAGAACCAAGACCATAGCGTCCGCCAACAACAAGCGGCCAATCCTTAAAGTGACCCTTGCCGGATTCCATAGCCTCGCCAATTGCGGTGCGGACATCTTCATAGAGCGGTTCACCAATGGAACCAGGTTCCTTTGTGCGATCGAGCACTGCAATCTTTTTAACGGTTTTGGGCAAAGCATTGATAAAGGCATCGACACTGAACGGCCGATACAGCCTAACCATGAGCACGCCGACTTTTTGTCCCTGTGAAGCAAGGTATGCAGCGGTTTCTTCTGCAGTGTCTGAACCTGAACCCATTATGATAACAACTTTATCAGCATCGGGTGCGCCGACATAATCAAAAAGATGATACTGGCGGCCAGTGAGCCTAGCAAATTTGTCCATATAGTTTTGAACGATACCCGGTACAGCCTGATAGTATTTATTTGCAACTTCTCGTCCTGCAAAATAGACATCGGGGTTCTGGCTGGTACCGCGGATTGCTGGCTTTTCTGGGTTCAGACCGCGTGCACGGTGAGCACGAACAAGTTCAGGGTCAATCATTGCACGCATGGTGTCATAAGAAATTTCCTCAACCTTGAGCACCTCATGAGAAGTTCTAAAACCATCAAAAAAGTGCAGGAACGGTACGCGTGCTTCCAGCGTAGCAGCATGCGCAATGAGCGCCATATCCATAACTTCTTGCACGTTTGCAGAAGCAAGCATAGCCCAGCCGGTCTGGCGGCATGCCATTACATCCTGATGATCACCAAAAATTGAGAGCGCATGGGCAGCTACCGCGCGTGCTGCAATATGGAATACAGTGGGAGTAAGCTCACCCGCAATCTTGTACATATTGGGAATCATGAGAAGGAGTCCCTGACTTGCGGTGAATGTGGTGGTAAGTGCACCGCTTGTGAGCGCACCATGTACTGCGCCAGCAGCTCCAGCTTCTGACTGAAGCTCAACTACTTGAGGGACAGTCCCAAAAATATTCTTGCGCCCCTGAGCGCTGAATTCATCTGAAAGCTCACCCATTGGTGAGGATGGAGTAATAGGATAAATAGCTATTACTTCCGAACAAGCATGGGCAACATGAGCTGCGGCAGCATTGCCGTCAATCATGACCATTTTCTTCTCTGACATTGCTTTGTCCTTGAAAATATAGATTCCTGGTCTACCGTAGAAGTGAGAAAAGCCAGGTTTTAATGCTGAGGTAATAATAGTAAGTTTCTCAATTTTACGCAATAGCATGAAAACTTTGACAAATACTGACGTGCCCGCTATGTTTTTATTGAGCGTTATGAAACTATCTCATTGCAAAATGCAATTGTTTTTGCAATAACATCCTGAGCTTCCAGCAGAGAGGGCACGAGCATCCAATCATGAAACATACCCGGATACTCATAATAATACAAATCCGGATAGGTTTGCCAAACCGCAAGCGGGGCCGATTTTTGGTCTATAGGTTCGGCCCGCGGTTGAGCGCCGCGTTCTCCGTTTATAGGTTCGGCCCGCGGTTGAGCGTCGCGTTCTGCTGCTACCAAATGCTCCTTAAAGCGCACTGCATCGGCATATAAGAGATCATGTGTCCCTGTAAATAAAGCTATGGGGCAAAGGTTGTGAAAACTGCCATAGATCGGGCTTATGCGCCAGTCATCGAGCAGTGTACCCTGAGCATAGTATACCGCAGCAGCCTTAAGCCCCTGCACACTCAATATTTCATCAAACTTTTCAAGCTCAGCAAGCTGCGGATTATTCATGGTTAGATCCAGCCAGGGAGAGTACAAAACCAATGCTTGCGGCAGCTTTGCACCTTGATTCCTTAGCTGAAGCGCAATGCTCAATGCAAGACCTCCGCCCGCAGAGTCCCCTAAAAGTATCACACGAGAGGCCGAAAATCTCTCTGATACAGATTGGTACAGAGCCAATGCAAAGTCCTGTATAGCGTGATACCCATGCTCCGATGCAAGCGGATAGTCGGGGAACACAATTGTCCCGTTACATGCCTGTACAAGCTCATTTATTAAAAGCCAGTGCCGTTTTGTTATACCTTCTAGAAATGCGCCGCCATGAAAATAGAGCAAAACAGGTACTGCATGATTGTCTTCCGATGCTCTCAGTGCAGTCTTGCTTTGTATAATCCACACCGTCTGTCCGGCGAATTTCTCTGTTTTGATAGCACATGAACGCTTGAATTTTACCGGCAGCGCATCGGGAACCTTCTTAAACCTATTGTGTACCATGTTCTGTTCTGTGTTTTTCTTCATACCGATGAGACGCATCACCGTTCTAAGCATACGTGCGGTGTAGTGTGAAGAATGTAAATACTGTCGTTCAAAAACACTCATAAGCAGCTCTCAATTTAACACAATTTTTATACTATACTAATAATAAGATTATAACTTTTCTATCTCTTCTGCAGTAAGACCAGTTAAATCTGCAATCTCTTGGGTACTAAATCCTTTTGCCTTTAATTTTTTTGCTGTTTCAATGCGTGCCTCATGTATACCTTTTTGTATACCTTTTTGCATACCTTTTTTTAAACCTTCCTGTATTCCCTGTTCCATTCCCTGATGAATACCCTGCTGTAGTATGTTTTCCTGCCACCGTTTGAGTTTTGCAGCAAGCATCTCTGGCACCTCCGTAACTGCATGTTCTATACTTGCAATTGTATTTGTATCGTTATCCCCTTGTGTAAAATATAACCACCGAATAAACTCTTTACAAACATCAGGCTGTTCTTTTTGAACTATAGCAATAATTTCATCGAGGGTCGATATGAGTTCTTTGAGCAAGCCTGCATGCGAAAACAACGCTTTGTAACCGTGATCATGTTTATGCTTCATGCAGTAATATTCAAAACGATATACTGCGGTTCATGCAAAATACATAGTTCTTTTTAATAAAATAGTAATCATTACCATGGTCGTTAAACACACATGGTACCCCCCTGGGCTTTAGGCAGCCCAGAAAGCTA
>CAZVTR010000043.1:0-1085 GCA_964630305.1 uncultured Treponemataceae bacterium
CCATCAGAAATTTTTGTTCCTCAGTTACCCATTCATCATGATATTCGCAGTAATACTCCTGCAAAAAACTACCTAAAACTAATTGCTCAAATTGTTGAACAGCTCTGCATTTTATTGCCCGAACTTCTCGAAGGATTAACATATTTCTTTGACCCCGCGGAAATTCTAAAACCTTGTTTCTATAAGTTGTATAAAGTTGAAGAATCCTTATATCTTAATATAGTAAGAATTGACTTGAATCCGCGGCTCTTAGAAGTATCCGTTAAACAAAGCGGTAATAACGATATTACTGCTTCATATTATACCAAGAGACTCTATTTAGAATCCGAATTAATTCCTTTAGAAAAAATCATTACCGACAATCCTGCACTTCCGCGGTTTATAATCGACCAGATAATATCCCAAACATGGATAGGAGAAACAGGCAGAGGCTACATGGTGCATGGTATTTGGATGGATACCGATTTATCAAAATTCTTTTCAAAAGCATTCATTCCTCAAGGAAAAAAGATTTATCCGTACTATCCGTTATTCTGCAAATATAAAACCTTATGCGGCTTCGTTCCGATGATTGGCAATCAGGGACGTAAGCTCTTGCTGCCTTTGTTTCATAAAGCAAAAATATTTTTTAAACCGCATATTCCTAAAATTCAGGAAGTACTCCGCAATCAAAAATTTTCTGAAAACTTAATTGAATTCAAAGAAATCGCCAATGCTGTTCCCGATGAATGGAAAAAGCAGCTGCAAAATTTCTATGTTATTTCGTATCTGAACCAATACGAACAAAAGGAGTATCAAATTACGTATGAAAATCCAGCTCAATGAATTTGCAAACAAGCGTGTCACAATAATGGGTCTTGGATTAAACGGAGGCGGGCTTGCATCTGCACGTTTTTTTGCAAAATGCGGTGCTCAGGTTACCGTCACCGATATGAAAACAGAAGAAATATTGAGACCATCAATCGAAGCGCTCAAGGAATACCCAATACGGTATGTGCTTGGGAAACATGATGAGGCAGACTTCCAAAATGCTGACATAGTTATAAAAAATCCAGCAGTACGTCCCGATAATCCCTATCTTAAAC
>CAZVTR010000043.1:1185-19742 GCA_964630305.1 uncultured Treponemataceae bacterium
CTCGATTTTGAACCTGTTGCAGAAGAATATGCAAAACCGCTCCATCTTATACTGCTTGCCGGAAGCGGCACAGATAAACTTATTATATCGCTTCAAAAACGTGGTATTGCTTATAAAGGTCCTTACACTGATTTAAAAACAGCAGTAAAAACAGCCTATGAGCTTGCACCATCCGGATCGCGAATAATTCTATCACCTGGCTGTACATCGTTTGGCATGTTTAAAAACGAATTTGATAGAGGACTTCAGTTCAAACAAACAGTGAAAACAATGCTTGGCACAACTGAATAAGCTAACTAGGAATAGTGAACGCTATACTTGCATATCCGACAAATGAACTATCGGTATGCTTTGCAAGACTGGTTTCGTATGCGAGCAGTTTCCCATGTGAGGCATTGAGAGCTTTTGCATAGCTTACTGCACATGCTGCAGCTCCAGACGAACATGCTGCCTGTAAATCCCTTCCTGCATGCAGAATGGCATCAGGATCCAGAGCAAGACAGGCATTAATGAACTTTCTGTCATTATTGTGCGCCCATGTTTCTGCTTGCTTTCCAATACCTGCCGGCATGAAACCATAATTGGGTCCATAATGCGTTAAATCGGTAGAACCCAATACAAAAAGCCGCACTGCATGCGTTTTACCCCATGCAGCGAGCAGTTCTCCAAGAGCAATAGCCTGATTGTCTTCTGGCACTCTCATGCCTAAAACAGGTATGCTGTATCCAAACCGGGATGCACAGAGCGGAAGCTGTATTTCAACGGTATTATCAGCACTGTAATCCGGTCTGGCTGCTAACTGAGTACTTATTGCATCCACAAGATCTCGGTAAACAGGAAGCGTTCCTCCTGGCACCGCATACTCAGTGTCATCATATAGTAACAGCGGGTTTCCGGCCCCTAAATGCCCTCCGGCAATTACAACACAATCAGCATTAAAAGCGCTGAGCCACGACAGCCATGCTAATTTGCCTGAAAAATACCATCCAGCATGAGGTGCAATTGCAGCACAAGCTGTTTGTTGAACAGGTTCTAACTCCTTATCCCATTCCTCAATTGTTTTTCGCACTTCTTGTGCCGTTGATGGATACCAGCCATAGGGGAGCAATCGTTTTCGCATCTCAAGCCTCCCGTATACAGATTCTCTTTTTCTTATTGAGAATTATAGTGTATACTATTCATTATGGACAAGAAAATTGTATCAGCAATTTTTATATTGCTCTGCATCGTTATTCCTCTGCTCTGGTTTACTATTAGTTATACACATGCAGTATCAATCGGGACAAAAGCTGCTCAGAATGGCCACAACCGGCTCACAATGCTCGCACAAACGGTCTTAGCTTCTTCCAATCCATCAGCACAGCAATTTCAATTTGATTTAATTATTAAACAAGAACCGCAGATTTGCGGTTTTGCTGTATATAAAAACAATGAACCGCCCGTTGTACTGTATCCCTCAACTAGCACTATCGCTGCATTAACGAATGAATCGCAAAAATTCAACATAATTCGAAACAGCACTGACCTTTCAGGCGGATATAGCGTGTTATCTTTCTCAGAACTCGTTCCGTTAGAAACTATCAGAAAACAAGGATTTCAAGCGCTTGGGTTATTCTTAATTCTGTTTTTTATTTTTTTAATCGGCATTGCTCTTTTCCCTGCAAGAAAAGGCCAAAAGCTACCAGATACTGATGCAATTCAAGAATCCGATTTACATGCCGAATCTTCAGCTAGTGAGGAAAATAGTTCCCTTTGTTCAGAACCCGATCTCGAAACGCAAAAGATACAGGAAGAACAACCACAAAAACAGATTAGAACAACGCTGTTTGATCCCGTAACTGGCTTATGCTGGGCAGAAGACCTTATTCCTCGACTGGATGAAGAAATAAAACGTGCAGCGTCATTTGAAAACGAACTGGTATTTATTATTGCAAGCCTTGATATGAAACTCTATGAGCCTGAAGATTATACAACGTTTTGCGAAACGGTGCAAAAGTTTTTTAGCTTTCGTGACATGATTTTTCAGTATAAAGATGATAGCATCGGAATAATTCTACAAAATATGGATATTGAACATGCCCTTCGCATGTGCGATGAACTTATAAAAAAAATAACCTACCTTATACAACAAAATAAAAATGAAATGCATTATGTCGAAGCATTTTTTGGCATGAGTTCACGAGGCGGCAGAATTCTTGACAGCAAGCGGCTAATCCATGAAGCAGAAGCAGCTCTCCTCAAAGCAAAAGAAGAACACGACACTCATGTTGTTGCCTTTAAGCCAGACCTTGAAAGGTATAAACAATATATTTTATCAAGCAAACTTGAAGCATAGCATACACAAAGGTACTGCAATGCCAGGTTTGCTTGATAACCAACAGCACATTTAAATTATTTTAACTCATCTATTGTCTTAAGAATATTTTCAATCTGATACTGCGAACAGTGCATGGGATACAATCTATCAGAAGAATATACTATATAATCCTTTGAATTCTCAATTGTGTAAACCCTAATATGTTTTGTTGTCCCTTTACCCAGTTCTAATGTTATGAGCACTGCTTCTTTTTGACCTGGAAGTGATAATGTTTCCATGTAATTTTGAGCACTGAGCGATACTATGCTATAAAGCCAGCCTTCCACACGCGCCACTGCAAGATCTGGCTTGTTTTCATACTTCCATCCTTCAGCATTACGAACAAAGGTACCTTGAATACTCTCCTTATCTAGTTTTCCCTGTATTGAAAAACGCTGAACATCTTTCACAGCAATATTAGTTAATAATTTCAAATCAAGCCAATCAGTATCAGAACCCATAAGGTATGAAGCTGCTGGTGTTTCTGCTTTATAAACAGTATTATTACCAACAAACATAATATAACATGCATCTGTATCCATAATTGGCGAAAGATAAAAACTTTGTTTTTTAGAAGCATTTGATAGCTCAACGAGAATTCTATCCTGTTCAGTTAACTGATATGTTTTAATTGCATCCTGCGTTTTTCCAACAGATATTAGTTTGGCTGGTTTTTTGATATTTTTTATAAAAGCATCAACACGGCTTGTATTAACGGGAAGCGCTGCACCATTACGTTCCAATATCCAGCTTGAACCCTGTTTTTTTATATTGAGCTCTAATCCTCCTGAATATTTAATTTCTGTTACCGTATCAAGCGTTATGAGCGTTTTCTGACTGCCCTGACGCGAACGATTCCCAGGAGAAAAAATTAACCCAAGTATTACAATGAAAAGCAGTATGCTATCCGCAATCAGCGCATATTGTATTTTTTTATCAATAATTAATTTATTTTTCATAGATACCCCCTCATGCTAAACGAGCCAATTGCTCTTTTTTCCGTCGCTTATTAAACATGAGTAAACCAGCTATAATAAATCCAGCAGGTATTATGCCCATGGTAAGTATATAAACCAATACAATCACAGTTGCTCTGGTATCTGCATCTTTAATTTTATCGAGCCGTTCCGGCTGATAGCTTCTTGTTCGGATTGATAACAAATCATCGCTCTGGACAAGCCAGTCTGCTATAGAAACTGCGAAATTTAAATTAATATCTGATTGCATCATTTCTACAAGATCAGAAAAACTATCAGAACCTGAAACTACAACAAGCCGTGTCTTAGATTCTTTAATTGCGGACACGACAGGTAATTCCTGTCCAGGTTCTCCTTGAGGAAGATTGCCAGGATCGGCAAACGCTGTTTTGAGGATACCTTCACCAGCAACACCTAACACATACGAGCCCTGGGTTTCAGCTCGTTCGAGAGTATAGCTTCTACTATCATTCGGAGCAGTATAAAAAGCTTTTGTTTGCTTCCATGCTTTAGGTGTTGTTTTTATAATTGGAACTAGAGAAAATGCATTACTGTCGGTATATTCAATTGGTGACGGCCAGTATAAATCAAGTCCATTAAACCGCGCTGTTAATAAATGGTTTGCATTTACATATTTTTTATCAATGACTATCCAATGCGGATACGGTACATATTGAATCGTAAACATACCTGTGTATGTCGGCTGCTGAAAAGGCACAGTAAGATTAGATGCATCAAGGACTAATTCGCGCTTTACAATAATTCCATAGGAAGCTAAAAGGTCAATAATACCGTTTTCGCTTACTGGCTGAGCAAAAAGATTATAGTTTGCATTGATATTTACTCCCTTTACAGCAAAAAACACTCTGCCGCCATGCATTATGTATTGATCGATAAAATATGCATCATAACGAGTTAAAGCAGAATTTCCTATTACAAACAGTACAGTTATATTTTTTTCAATTTGCTTGCCTTTCTCAATTTCCTGTACTGTATATCCGCCTTTTTCAAGATAGGCCTTCAGGTACCGGTAATCTTGTGCAAAACTCTTATCACCGTCACCGATGAGAATACCTGCACTATTTTCTTTTTGATTTACAAGTGCTCTAATACCTTTAAGGAGTTCATACTCAAGTGTATCAGTAGCAATTACTGCAGGCAGGGCAAAACTCCTATCCAGATACTCTACCGCAATACCAGAATAAACGAGAGCAATTCGTTGTTCCGATTTTTCCACAACCTGCATCTGCTGTGGTTTTATTCCAAGGGATTCTGCTTTGTAAGTGTCCTTTTCCGGGTTACTGAGTGTAACAACAATTTTTCCCCGGGATACAGCCTGAAGTTCAAGCAAAAAATCTTCTATCATCTGAGGACCTGGATGTTTTGCTTTTAATGAAGGACTAATAAAATAGGTAATTCTAACTGTATCTGAAAGTTCTTTATAAAAATTTCTTGCAACTTTAGACAAGGTATTGCTATGTGAGGCTGTAAAATCAATCCTAAAAAAATACAATGTTGATAGTACTGCAAAAAGAACCAATCCCGCTATAATTAAAATCATTAATTGTTTTTCTTTTTTGAGCATGTCCATGAATTACCTCCATCTGCCTAGATACAATTTTTGCATAGTTGCATAGAGAAATCCTGCAGTGATAATGAGAAAATACAAAGCGTCTCTGCTGTCTAAAACTCCTTTTGCAAATGAATTATAATGGTAATTAACAGAAAGCCAGTTAAACATATCTGCAATTTTTCCAGTTATATTAAACCATAAAGGTATCTGACTAAATATATTAAGTATAATTAACAGAATCATTGTTACCACAAAGGCAGATATTTGGCTTTTTGTATTTGCCGAAACATACTGGCCGATTGCGGAGCAAGCAGCAGCAAAAAGGAATATTCCGAGATATTGAGTAAAAATCTGCCCTGGATCAAAATAGCCAAAAAGAAACATTGTTAGCGGAATAAAAATTGTTGAAAGCACAGCAATAAGCAGTAACACAAATGCAGCCAGAAATTTGCCCATGACTAAATCAAATTCTGAAAATGGCATTGTCATAAGCATTTCATAGGTTCCTTGTTTTTTTTCTTCTGCCCACATTTTCATGGTTAATGCAGGGACAAGAATAGTAAAAAAGAACGGCAACAAAGAAAAATACGGTCGGAGATCGGCACGATCAATCGCAAAAAACTGCTGTACAAAAAAGAAAAATATTGATATTGCTAAATTAAAAATAACAATAAAAAGCCAGGCTATTGGAGCATTAAAATAGCTTTTAAGCTCTCTGCGAAATATAATTAAAGCTTTATGCATGATTTCCCCCTTCTCTTGTTAATTTGACAAAAATATCTTCCAGAGAAAGCGTATCGCGCCGCATTTCAAGCAGTGTGCTGTTATGTTCAGCAGTCCATTTGAATATTGCTTCGGCTGTTTTATCCCCATTCGATGCGGGAACAGTTACTTCCGTCTGATACAAATTTTCAGCAAGTTTTTTGGGAGGATATTTTAAAATATTTTCAAACTGAGCTGTAAATTTATCTATCATAGCTGTTTTAATTCTGCATATAATATTTTCTTCACCTTTCATAGCATCGGCAATTTCCTGAGGAGTGCCGTCTGCTACGATTTCACCTTCATTAATAATGATTATCTTTGAACAGAGCGCTTCTACTTCTTGCAAAATATGTGTTGATAGAATTACAGTCTTATCCTTACCAAGATCTCGAATTAAATCTCGAATTTCGAGTATCTGGTTTGGATCCAATCCTGTAGTAGGTTCATCGAGTATGAGAATGGCAGGGTTATGCAGTATTGCCTGAGCTAAACCTACCCGCTGTTTATAACCCTTGGATAAATGATCAATTAAAACATCACCAAAACCGGTTAATCCGCACTGTTTCATGATGCGTTCTATTGTATCTTTTTTATGTTCAATAACGCCGCGAGCCTCTGCTGTAAAATCGAGATACTCATAGACTGTCATTTCATTATAGAGCGGAACACCTTCCGGCAAATATCCTGTGATAGATTTAATTGCGATAGGATCTTCTTCAACATTTTTGCCATCAACAAGAATTGTTCCCGCTGTTGGTTTATGATACCCTGTAAGAGCCTTCATAATGGTGGTTTTTCCAGCTCCATTTGGCCCAAGGAGTCCTACAATGACTCCGGTAGGAACTTCAAATGATACATTTTTTACTGCTGTAAAAGTACCGTACTTTTTGTACAACGATTCTACCCGTATCATACCTATGCTCCTTTACAATATTGTACAGTGATATTTCGTACTCAATGAGACTAGTATGTATTAAAATGCCGTTATAAAACAATATAGCAAACGTATACGTTACAAGATCAATCTACATACTCAATTGGAATATGCATCCTGTCCTTAGAAAGTTCGGTATTCGGAAAGACTCTTCGAGCCTCATCTAACAGCACAGAAAGATTTTTATCTGCATAACGGGGGCTATAATGAATGAGCAAAAGCTTTTTGATACCGCCGGCAGCTTTTGCTATCATTGCAGCTTGCAATGCCGTCATATGCTTTTTTTCTATAGCTGTATCCAGCAGCGCATGCTCAAACATGCCTTCACAGACAAACAAATCAGAATTCGCAACTTCTGGTGCGATTTCTGGCATATAGAGGGTATCCGTTACAAAAGAAAATTTTCGGCCGCTGCGCTCAGGACCTAAAACCTGTTCGGGGTACACAGTTGTCCCATCGTTCGCAGTCACAGCATTACCGCTTTGCAATGCTGACCAGAGCGGACCGCGAGGAACATGTAATGCCAGAGCCTTGTCTGGATTAAATTCACCAGGACGCTTTTTTTCTTCCAGCACATACCCTACACAGGGTTTAGTATGGTGCACATAAAATGCACGAATAGAAAAATCTTCTTCTTCATAGCAGATGCCCTGTTCTCGTATTTCTTTAACTACAATTTCATAGTTGATATACATATCGAGGACACGCTTGTTTTCTTCAACATATTCAGCAATTTTCGGAGGGCCATAAATATAGAGCGGTTCATCACGATCAACTTGACTCGAAAGCATCAGGAGTCCAGGAAGCCCGGTTACATGGTCAGCATGGGTATGCGAAATAAAAATTGCATTGATTTTTTTCCAGCGGAGATTAAGTCTTCGCAATGATACCTGAGTTCCTTCACCGGCATCAAAAAGAAACAGCGAGCCTTCGCGCCGCAAGAGCACGCTAGTGAGATGCCTATATGGAAGCGGCATCATTCCGCCGCAGCCTAAAATATACGCTTCAAGATTCATATCGTAATCTATCCTTAAGTAAATATTACTATGCCATCAAGAACTTCACAGCATCTTTATGGTTCATATCGCGCCATGCTGGTTTCAGTTTCAAAAACTTCTACAGCCTGCCATGGTATTGCTGCATTTTCTCGAACAAGTTCATTAAAAATAAACTGTGCGATATATTCCGCACTAGGCGAATTATGAAAATCTGGTATATCGTTGAGATTTTTATGATCCAGCATTTCGAGAACACGTTTAAGATGCTGTTTTGCCACACCAAAATCAACAAGCATGCCTGCTTTGTCAAGCGTTTGCCCGGTTACATAGACTCGCACGGTATAGTTGTGTCCATGCAAATTTTCACATTTACCATGAAAATTAGTAAGAAAATGTGCAGCAGAAAAACTTTGCTCAATACGTATAGTATACATGCATCTCCCCTACAGTATATTGCATAAGCACAATATAACAGTATAGGATATGTGTCAAATGGAACAGCCTATTACCAGTATTCTTGATGCACTCTCAGAAAAAGTCATCAGAAATTATTGCGATTGTACTATTACCGGGTTATCATATGATTCCCGGCACATCAGTAATGGCTATGCATATTTTGCACTGCCAGGGCTTCATGCCGATGGCCATGCGTTTATTGAGGATGCAATAAAGCAAGGCGCAATCTGCGTTATTCATCAGCATGAATTACAGCACTACCATGACCATGTTGTGTACGTTCAGGTTCCTAATTCCCGGACGGCGATGTCTCCTGTTGCAGCCACATTTTGGGAACATCCATCCCGCAAACTCATCACCATCGGAGTAACCGGAACCGAAGGCAAAAGTACAGTAACGGCGCTCATTGCGGAACTCCTCAACCTGGCAGGCTACAAAGCAGGCTTTGTATCGACTGTTGCTTATAAAATTGGAACAGAAACACTGCCAAACCCTGAGCATCAAACAACGCCTGAAGCAACAACAATTCATGAGAAATTGCATGCAATGCTAGAGCATGGCATGGAATATGCTGTGCTCGAATCATCAAGCCATGGACTCTCTAAAATTATGAACAGGCTCGGAGATGTCGATTTTGATGCAGGACTCCTCACCAATATCAGACATGAACATCTTGAATTTCATAAAACATGGGAAAACTATCGGAATGATAAGGCTAATCTCTTTAGAGCGCTCACTCCATCGGTAAAAACAAAGGGCTTTGGCGAAAAGACTCGTACAATTACTCCATTTGGCGTTGTTTGCAAAGATGATCCGAGCAGCTCCTATGTGGCGCAATGCACTCAGAGCCCTGTGTATACATACTCAGCTAAAACTAATACTGCTCATTGCTTCGCATCGGAATGTAAAACCGACAGCGAGGGCTCAACTTTTGTTATCAATTTTGATGGGAAATCCTATCCTGCGCGCATTAATCTTCCTGGTGCATTCAACATTGAAAATGCTCTTGGAGCTCTGCTCCTCGTACAGCGGCTTACTAAGGAAGATCCAGCCCGGCTCATCAGCCTTCTCCCTCAGCTTACGCCAATTACTGGACGCATGACACGAATCGATATGGGTCAGCCCTTTGAAGTCATCGTAGACTATGCCCATACACCATCGAGTTTTGAAGCAATTTTTCCTTCGCTCAGGGAACAAACTAAAACCAGACTAATTTGCGTGTTTGGATCAGGAGGCGAACGAGACACGCTCAAGCGCCCTGAACAAGGTGCAATTGCGGCAAAATACTGCGATTATGTAATCCTCTCTGATGAAGATCCGCGCGGTGAAGATCCCATGACGCTGCTAGGAGATATCGCAAAAGGGTGCGCCGGTAAAACAAAAGACAAAGATCTCTTTTTAATTCCTGACAGGGCACAGGGCATACGAAAAGCTCTTGAACTTGCTGTTCCAGGATCTACTGTTGCACTGCTTGGAAAAGGTCATGAAAACACTATAATTTATAAAGACAGAGTCATTCCCTGGAATGAAATCGAAGAAGCAAAACAAGCATTGATTGAATTAGGCTTTACGAAAGGCAGACCATGAAAATAGCAATACTTTACGGCGGTAAATCTGCTGAACATGAGGTTTCCCGAATATCGGCTTTTTATATTGCGCGCGAACTAGCGAAAAAGCATAAGCTCTACTTAATTGGCATTACCAATAACGGACTGTGGTACCTTCAACCGGATTCTGTTAATCAATCTTTGACAGAAACCGAGCCCCCGCTTGAACTGCGAACCGATGCTCCCCGTGTGTTGGTAGAACCCGGAAAGGGACTCATCGCTATAAGCAACAACAACGGCGTTATTCCGCTCTCAATCGATGCTGTATTTCCAGTGCTCCACGGAACATTTGGCGAAGACGGCACGATTCAAGGACTCCTGGCCTGTGCAGATATTCCCTATGTCGGCTGTGATGTGTATGGTTCAGCTATTGGCATGGATAAGGCATATGCAAAAAAGATATGGATGCATGCTGGTCTTCCTGTAGTACCATTTCTCGAAATCCACACACATGAACTATCAAAGGAAACTATCCAAGCGCTCACCGCTACAATCGAAGATTCCTTCCAATTCCCTGTAATTATAAAACCGTCTCGTGCCGGTTCCAGTGTTGGCATACAAAAAGCTAGCACCCCGCTAGAACTCTCGGATGCACTCATGTTCGCAGGCAAGTTTGACACAAAACTGCTCGTTGAGCCTTTTTTGCCTGTGAGGGAAATTGAATGCTCTGTAGTTGGGAATACAGATCCAAAAAGCTTTCCTCCCGGGGAAATTAGAGCAACACATGAATTTTATGACTATGAAGCTAAATATATTGATCCTCATGGTGCAGAGCTTTTAATTCCAGCGCCGCTTACTGAGGAACAGGCACGCTATATTCAGGATGTAGCAGTACAGGCATACAAAGCCGCCGGTCTTAAAGGCCTTGCGCGAGTCGATTTTTTTATCGATACAAAAACAGGTAAAGTCATGCTCAATGAAGTCAACACAATGCCAGGATTCACCAATATTTCTATGTTTCCTAAAATGTGTGAGCATGGCGGCTTATCATACGAAAACTTACTTGACTTGCTGCTCAAGCTGGCAATAGAAAACCATGAGCAGCAAAAAAGCATGCACTATACACGAGTATAAGCCACTGCATAAATATTCACACCTCCAGTATATCTTATAATTTTTATGCATATCATACACGGAAGCGATGTTTTATGTAGCCAAGCATGATAACTAAGAGTATAATCATTCTGCAGTAATGCTTGGTTACAAATGCAGTTTACTTATGGAGGTTTCTATGAAATCAGAAGATTTTATCAAGCTCGATGAAACATACGGTGCACATAACTACCATCCGCTTCCTGTTGTTATTTCCCGCGCAGAGGGAGTAAAAGTATGGGATCCCGAAGGCCGAGAATATTTCGACTTTCTTTCTGCCTACAGTGCAGTTAACCAGGGTCACAGACATCCGAAAATCATCAAAGCAGTCATGGATCAATGTCAGAAAGTGACGCTGACAAGCCGTGCTTTTCATAACGACAAAATGGGCTTATTCCTTAAAAAACTTTGCGAATTTACAGGTTTTGAAGCTGCTCTTCCCATGAATACCGGTGCTGAAGCTGTAGAAACAGCGCTCAAAGCAGCACGCCGCTGGGGTGCAGAAAAAAAAGGCGTACCCAATGGCAAGCAAGAAATCATCTGTGTTGAAGACAACTTCCATGGACGAACTATTGCTGTCATTACCATGTCAAACGATCCAGACTCACTGGTAAACTATGGTCCCTATGTTCCCGGCTTTGTCCGTGTTGCCTATGGCAATGCCGATGCAATTGAAAAAGCAATAACGCCAAACACGGTAGCAGTCATACTTGAACCGATTCAGGGTGAAGCAGGCGTCCGTGTGCCGCCAGAGGGATATCTCACAAAAGTTCGTGCACTATGTACAAAACATAATGTGCTCATGATACTCGATGAAGTACAAACTGGTTTCTGCCGAACCGGTAAACGCTTTGCATGGCAGCATGAAAATGCACGCCCCGATATTATGTGTCTTGGAAAAGCACTCGGAGGCGGCGTCATGCCTGTATCCGCTATTGTAGCAGACCATAAAGTGATGGATGTTTTCACTCCCGGCACCCACGGCTCTACCTTTGGCGGCAATCCGCTTGCAAGCGCCGTTGCAATAGCTGCTCTCGAAGTACTCGAAGAAGAGAAGCTCGATGAAAACGCTGAACGGCTTGGAAAAATCTTCCGTGAAGAAGTTGCAAAAATCCCCTGCAAAAAAGTTGTAGAAGTACGCGGTAAAGGTCTTCTCAATGCTGTGGTATTTGAAAAAGGCTTTGAAGCATGGGATGTTTGCGTTGCACTAAAAGATGCCGGACTCCTTGCTAAGCAGACTCACGGCAACATCGTTCGATTTGCTCCGCCGCTTGTGATAACTGAAAAAGAACTGAGAGAAGCCATTGCAATTATTGCAAAAGTGTTCAGCACAATAAAATAATTTTAACTTAATAGATAGTTAACAGAACGTCCCGGTTTGCTATAATTCAGTAAACCGGGAGTTTTATTCAGGACACATTAATGAAAAGCCAAAAAGAAGCCAGCCTTGATGAAAAAATCCTCGCGATAACTCATGGGAAAGCGCACACCTGCGCTGAACTCCTCATTCAGGACGCAGAAATCCAGGCCTTCCAGGAATATGCAAACACCGTATCGATACGAAGACTCACCTATAATGACCATGGTCCTGTGCATATGCGTAAAGTAACTATCAATGCCTGTATCATGCTTAAACTGCTCCATAGTGCAGGCATACAGACGAGTCTCGAAAAAGAAGAATTGGGAACCTATGAAGACAGTCTCATCGGTGTGATGCTCGCCGCATTTCTTCACGACATTGGCATGTGCTCAGGCAGACAGAACCACGAACACACCAGCGCTATCTTTGCTTATCCCATACTTACCCGGCTTTTAGGAACGCTCTATCCTGACGATCTCAATAAACAGATAGCATTGCGAGCCCTGGCAGTAGAAGGCATTCAGGGGCACATGGCCACTCAGAAAATTCATTCACTTGAAGCCGGTATAATTCTGGTTGCAGACGGCTGCGATATGGAAAAAGGGAGAGCTAGAATCCCTATGATGATTTCCAGAGAACCACGTGTTGGTGACATACATCAGTATTCTGCTTCTGCAATAGACAGAGTGCTCATAGAAGCAGGAGAAAAAAGACCAATAGGCATTAAAATTTACATGAAAGAATCTGTCGGATTTTTTCAGATAGAGGAAGTACTCCTCCAAAAAATCGCCATGAGCCCTGTTAAAGATTACATTGAACTCGATGCCTTTGCACCGGATCAAGCGGTAAAACGGTATCTTGGTTAATAGTAGCTTTTATTCTTGTTTATACTCCGTAATCCATGCTATGCTTACTGCATGACTAAAAATGAATTCGAGAAGCGTTTTAGAGAAGCCATAGAAGCCGGTAAAAACCGTGATTACAATAAAGCTATAGAAATATTGCTTTCGTTAAGCGCTCTTTCTGATGCACCAGAAATTCAGTTATTTCTGGGAAGAGCGTTTCATGCATCAGGAGAATTTGGCAAAGCCGTTGTTGCTCTCCGTTCTTATATCGAACTTGAGCTTGATGATATCCGGGGATGGTTTTTTCTTGGCAGAGCATATATGGCTGTCAATCATTACAAACAAGCATATATTTGTTTTAAGAAATGTTGTGAACAGGAGCCAAACAATCCGCTTTTCCTCTCGCACCTTGGTTTTGCAGAACTAAAGCTTAAGCATATTACCAATGCTGTAGCACATTTAGAACAAGCACACATTGCAGATCCTGGAAATGAGTATATTTTTAGAGGCTACCGTAACTCCCTGTATGTACAGGCACTTCGGTTAATCAATAGCGGAGAATATGAGCTTGCCAACCAGATGCTGAGTTTTGTTATCAGCAATGGCGGCAGTGCTGTATCTTCCTACCTGTACCGTGCTTTCACCTGGAAAAACCTTGGCAATATCACTAATGCACTTTCGGATATAGAAACCGCCCTCACCTATGCTCCGTCTGATCCGGATATTCTTTTTCAAAAAGCAATGCTGCTCATGCAGCATCAGCGCATTGATGAGGCTTTTGCAATTCTGGATAAGCTAAAAATTAGCATGCCGGAGTTTAAAGGTGTTGAACTTACTGATACTATTCTTACAATCTGGCAAGCATCCCAGAGCCTTTTGCAGGGAAAACCCAAAACAGCACTGCAGCTTATCTTGCCGCTCATTCGTCGCGGCGAACACCATGCACTGCTGCATACGCTGGCTGCACAGGCAAACCTCGAGCTAAAACGCTATGAAAAAGCTATCAACCACTTTCATCGGGCTATTGAACTAGACCCTGAAGCACTAGACCTCCGTATCAGCCTTGCAATGACCTATTTAGAAGTTGAAGATTATGAAAGCGCAAAGCACATTGTCCAGGGAGCAAAAGCCCGAGGCGCCAAACCAGAAGATACTGAGTTTATTGATGTTCTTTGTATAACACAGGGACCGTATGATCCTGTTCTAATGCTTCCAGTTGTTCAGCGGCTGCTCCATCAAAAGCCTGACAATATACACCTCATGTTTGTATATGGCGAATGCCTCTATAAAACTGAACGCCCTGAAATGGCTGGCCCCTGGTTTGAAAAAATTATCAGCATTAATCCCCGCCATGAAAAAGCATATTTATACCGCATAGCAGTTGCTGAATCACTTCGCGATAAAAAAGGCATCGAAACGTGGTATGAAACATATTTATCAGCCTATCCAGATAATTTTAAACTTCGCAAAGAATTTGCCCAATATCTTGCAAACAGTAAAAAATGGAAACTTGCTGCAAAGACTCTCGAAGATGGTTTTACCTATACTAATCCTTCAGAGAACACCATAGCATTTATTGCCTTTTGCTTGCGGAAAGCAAAGCTGTACAAAGATGCTGCAATTTACTATCGGAATTTGCTTATTAGCCAGCCTGACAATGAAGAGTTTCTCTGTTCATTGGCATACTGTCTTGAAAAAATGCGTGCATCAGAACTTGCTATTGAACTGCTTGAAAAAGGCGCACGATACCTTAAGAATAAACCGCGCCCATACCTCCTGATGGGTAAACTCTACCTTATGCACAATGCAATAGAAAAAGCTTCAGATGCTTTTTACAAGGCTCATGCACTCGATACTAAAAATCCTGAACCGCTCATCGCTTTAGCAAAACTCCACAAAAAAAGCGGAAGCGCAGAACTTGCAGCCCAGTTTCTGGAAAAAGCCCGCAGACTCAGACATACATAATGTTATCGTATAGCAATACTACTTGCATTTTTTTGAAACTGTTTTATAGTAGAAGAGATGTATAAGTAATATCTGTTTACCGAAACAAGGGGGAATTATGCAAGTAAAAGCAATGGATCTTTTTGAAGCATACAGTAAAAATCAATTGCCGCAAGAACACGGATACATTGTATCTGCTTTTTTTTCAGAAGCATCATCGTATACTCGATACGAAGTAATTTCGTATAATAATGTTAAAGCAATTTATCCAACGGAAGAAGGTCTTACCTTCCAGTCCGATGGGAAAAAATTGTTTATATTGGTAGAACCTCCCAATTATCCTCATAAAAGCGAAGAACCGTTTGTAAGAAAATCTGCAGAACAGATTCCTCATCGTTTTAATGAACTTGAAAAATATGAGTGCAAGAATCAAGTTCGTGTATATTTTGGTAAAAATGCAGTATTCAGCCATACGAACTTTACTATCCTTAAACCCACTGGCGTCAATTTTTCTTTTTTATTTTTTGATCTTCCAGATCTTCCGCAAACACTGGAAATGTTTTTTGCAAAAACACTTGCAAATGAAGCTGCTGTTCCAACATTCGATGCTAAGCGCGTTGCAAAGTTAATAGCAGAAAAAGTAAAAACCGCGCTTTCCTGGGAATGGGCAACAGGATAATTACCTGCGCTGCCATGAAATAAATGTGCAGTGAACCTATATAAACAAGGGCTGTCCTTCAATATCGGACAGCCCTTTTACTAATTGGTTATAAACTATGTAAGTCAGTTTACAGCTAAGTGCGCTCCATTTCGATTTGTGCAATAGAGAGACATGCAATTGGCACTGAATACGGAGAACATGATACATAGTGCAAACCTGCATCCATACAAAATCTAATATTTACTGGATTTGCTCCATGCTCACCGCATAAGCCGCACACAAGCGTCGGACGAGTCATTTTACCGCGTTTAACAGATATTTCTATCAATTCTTTAACCGGTTGTGCAAGCTGCGAGAAGGGATTGCCTTCAAGCAGGTCATAGAGCGAATAATCTGGCATAAATCGATTAAAGTCATCGCGGCTGATACCCAACGTTGTCTGTGAAAGGTCATTCGTGCCAAAACTAAAGAACTCAGCATACTTTGCAATTTCATCAGAGGTGATTGCAGCAGCAGGCAGTTCGATCATTGTACCTACTTTATAATTGAGCGGTGAAGCTTTAAGCTCTTTTCTAAGTTCCTCTTCTATGTCAACAAGTCCTTTGTACACTTTTCCTTCTATTTTTTTGCCAAACACAATAAGCTTAAGCTCTGAGGCATTCATCACAATAGGAATCATTATTTCTGGATGCACATCTACTTTTTCTTTTTGCAGCTGGTATGCTGCTTTGAATATTGCGCGCACCTGCATCTGGTAAATTTCTGGATAGCTCACCGCAATACGGCATCCGCGGTGACCAAGCATGGGATTAATTTCTGCAAGGGTATTGATGCGGGCCTGCAGTTCTGCTTTGCTGATTGCTTTAGAAGACTTTTTGCTCGAACCGCCTGTAAGATAATTTAAGAAACTCATGAGCTCTGCATCATTATGCGGCAAGAATTCATGGAGAGGAGCATCCAGAAGCCGTATCGTAACTTCTTTTCCAGCCATTATTTTGAAAATGTTGTAGAAGTCGTCTTTTTGCATGACTTCGAGCTTATCGAGCGCTTTTTGCCGGGAAGCAGTATCATCTGCAAGAATCATTTCCCTAAAAACGTTGATGCGTTTTTCGTTAAAAAACATATGCTCAGTTCGGCACAACCCAATGCCATCTGCACCAAACTGGAGAGCAAGCGCTGCATCGCGCGGATTATCTGCATTCACGCGAACATGGAAATTTTTCATATGCTTTTTAACAAGTGCAATGAGTTCCAAAAGTCCCGATTCTGCAGGATCCGGCTCGATGAGCTCTGCTTTTCCAAGCCAGATTTGACAATCACCGTAGTATGGTACATTGATAGTAATATAGTCACCTTCATTAATGACCAGTGAACCTATTGTGGCTTTTTTCCCGCGAATTTTCATATCGGGTTTAACAAGCGATACTTTACCATACTGCCGCGCAACTACCGATGCATGGGCAGAATAGCCTCCTTCACAGGAGAGAACACCGGTTGCAAGCTCGATGGCTTTAACGTCTTCTGCATAGGTTGCAGGCATACACAAAATGAGCCGTTTATCTTCATTTTTTTGCTGTGCACTTCGATATGCATCAATGAGCGCTTCTGTTGAGAAATATACCCGGCCAATTGCAGCACCAGGAGCTCCGGCTATACCTCCTGAAACGCCTTTCAATTTTTTAACAGAAGTTAAGTTTACAATAGGATGTAAAATTTCATTAAGCTGTCCAGGCTGCAGTGAGCGAATAACAAACTCATCATCAACAACTTTTCGTTTATTGAGATCAAGCAAAAGTTGGAGATCAGCCTGTACACTCTTGGCCATTACCTGCCGCTGTTCAAGCAGCCACAGTTTATCTTTTTCGATGGTAAAACGAATAAGCCTGATTTCTTTCTGGTGATCCTCTAAGGTTTGTGCAAGCTTTTGAAGCTGTTTTAAATGCTGAGGATTTATTTTATTAATATCATTGCCTTCTGCACCAACTTCATCAAAGTGCTCAACAAAAAATTCACCCTGGAGCTGTTTTTCACCCGTTACGATATTTCTGGTATAAAAATAGCCGGAACATGATTTTTTATCATAGTTGCCGTATACCATTGGCTGAACTATGAGTGCAGTTTCCGGATCATCCTGCTCATCAAGATACAAGAGATACGAGATTCGCTTAAGTGCAATTTCGATTTGTTTCCACGCATCAACGAAAAATCCTTTGGGCAAAATTGGTGTATAGGTATCCATAAGGACTTTAGGCTTAGTTTCGATAGTTTCATTATCAAGCATTTTTGAAAGCTCATGAATAATTTCTTTAAATTTCTGTTGTTCTTTTGCTTTACCTTCAAATTCTGCAATCTTTTCTTCAATTTTCAAATACCCGCGCAGCATGAATGCTATTTCATGTGCACAGAAATGTTCACCAACAAATTCAGAAAAACCATCTACGGTATTATAGGTTAACCCAAAATTATGCAAAGCCGGATAATTTGATATTGCAAGGTTCGGTGAAATGACTATTTTAAACAGCATTGGCTCTTTGCTGTCATTAAAGCGCTTATCAACATATTTTTCGATTTTTTTTATAAATGGTGTTATAACTTCGATAACCGCTTCTTTTTCGAGCTTGCTGGCAATACTTGAATCAATGATAAATCCTGGCAGTATTGGGAATTGAAGTTCTGCAAATTCATTGGTTTGTTTACCGCGCATTCCTAAAAGATTTTTATCAACAGCATCCTTAATTACATCATTCTGACTAAAAAAATGGACACACTTATTCATAGTAACTCCTTATCTCTTATCTTAAAACAAGCTTAAAACAGAATTTACAGAACCTTTGAGAAATGCTTCAAACCCGGGGCTGGCTCCCTGTGCTAAGTACCGCTGGAGTTTTGCAACATCACGAATATTATCACCGGCGACAGCAAATTGGATAACACTCCCGTGTTTTACCTTACCCCATTTGAACAGCGAATTGAGGTTTGCAATCCTTTC
>CAZVTR010000044.1:0-19488 GCA_964630305.1 uncultured Treponemataceae bacterium
ACCTTGCGCTGTATTGGGATCAATTTTTAGAAGCGGCGGAACCACGGCAAAAAAGAGCAGCATTGCTCCAACAGGAAGCGGTGCCCACCAGCCTAAAATTGCCGATGCAAGTGATAGAATTATTGCATAGAATGCTGCAGTCATCGGTGTGAAACCGCTCACAAGAAGCCATACAATACCGATGAGCGGTATGAGCAAATAACCGCGCTTAAAGAAAATATCGCCAAGTTTAGGCAGCTCAGATTTGCTTAATCCTCTCAGCCCTAGCTTTTTAGCTTCAAAGTGGACGCCGGCCCAAACTCCAGTATAATACAGTAATGCAGGAATGATTGCGGCTCCAATAATCCGTACGTACGGGATACCGGTAATTTCTGCCATAAGAAATGCCGCAGCACCCATAATAGGCGGCATGAGCTGTCCTCCAGTGGAAGCAGTAGCTTCGACAGCACCAGCGAATTCCGGTTTATATCCTAATTTTTTCATCATGGGTATCGTAAACGATCCGGTGCCCACTACATTGGCTACCGAGCTTCCGGAAACAGTGCCCATGAGTCCGCTTGAAAGCACCGCTACTTTTGCAGGACCGCCGGATGCCCAGCCGGCTACTGAATTGGCAAGATCGATAAAGTACTGGCCTAATCCTGTTTGTTCCAGAAATGCGCCAAACAAAATAAAGATAATGATAAAGGTGCTGGAAACACCAATAGGTATGCCAAAGATACCTTCGGTGGTAAAAAATAAATGCTGGACAAAATCATCGATATCAAGGCCGCGATGCGCTAGTTTTCCGGGAATATATGGTCCAAAGAACGAATAAGCAATGAAGAGCAGGGCTACAATCACAATAGGCAGTCCTACAACTCTTCGAGCTGCCTCAAGTACAAGCAGTATGCCAATCACACCGATAATCATATCGAGCGTATTTGCAGTGCCAGCTCTCGTTAAGAGTACTTTATAATTGAAGAGAATATAGAGCGGAGCAGCAGCTCCTAACACAGCAAATACAGCATCAAGCGGGTGGAGACTTGTTCGAGACCAGCTTTTTTTCATCGGATAAAGTAAAAAAATAAGCGTTAAACCAAATGCAAGGTGTGTCGCACGCTGTTTCATTGCATCCAGTACACCAAAAATTGTTGTATAGAGATGAAAACAGGCAAATGTGATAGCAAGCGCTGTTATCACTTTTGCAAAAAAACCCGAGTATGTCCTAAAATCAGCTTCTTTATCAAACTTTTTTAAGACACTCTGGGCATCAACTAGTTCTTGATTGTCTGACATGCATGCTCCTTTGTATTGAAAAATTGGTAGATAAGTGTTTTCACTAACAATGCCAGTACCGGCATTGTTACAATAAACAGAATCTCACTCAAATTATAAAGCACTCTTAGTGTCTGTGCAATGAAAAATTAGTGGTAATTAAAAGTATAGTATTAATTTTTGAGAAATAAGTGAGGGGATAACTGTATTTTTGAACTATAAGTGCATGGCCAGGGATCGGTGAAACTGCAATGCTCAGGACAGGTGTTTCTCGGTTGAGTGTAAGTATAAACCATGTTCCTTCTCTCCTAAAGCCAAGACCATCAGAACTATCGATACCGGTAGAGTAATCTTTGAACATGCTTTCCATAATAACAAAACTATCTTGTTGTGCAAGTATTTTTTCTATGACCTGTGTTTTGTTAATAGAATGTATATAGGTATGCAAAAACGAGTTTTCCTTAAGTGCGATAGTACCGACAAGACATGCTTGCTCATTATAAATATAAATAAACTGTCTTGTATCCAACATCAAGAGCACAAGAGAAAAACATGCAAGTACAAAAAAACGGGGGGAAACCCCCCGTTTTTGGGTCTGTACCATACGTGCAGACTATTTCTTCTTAAAGAACTGTTCTGCTCCTTTGTGCAGCGGGAGAGGCATGCCTTCAAGACCGGTGTCTTTTATAATATTGGCGCCCTGTTTATGTGCAGCCTTGAGTGCTTCCTGATTTTCATACATAACTTTGAGCATATTTTCTACAGTACCAGCTGGGAGGTTACTCGTAGCAGCAAGCATGGCTTTTACAGCAACAGTCTGGACATCTGCAGTCTGTTTTGGATAGGTTCCAGCTGGGATGGTGATCCTTGTATAGAACGGGTAGAGACTTGTCAGCTTGCCAATAATATCGGGTGAAAGCTCAACAATTACAATGTCTTTTGATGCTGCTACGTCAGATACTGCTGCGGTTGGGAATCCGGCGGTGAGGAATGCAGCATCGATATTGCCGTCTTTGAGGTTATTTGCAGCTTCAGAGAAGCTCAGGTATTGTACTGAAATATCCTTGTAGGTTATTCCAGCAGCTTCCATAATCTGGCGTGCATTTGCTTCTACACCAGAGCCTGCAGCACCAACAGCAACACGTTTGCCTTTGAGGTCTGCAACTGATTTTATGCCAGAATTAGCAAGTGCAATAAGCTGGCAGGTTTCTGAGTAGAGCACTGCAACGCCCTGAAGCCCGGTAAAGCTATTATTCTGGAACATTTCAAGTCCGTTTGCGGCATAGTAAGCAATATCATTTTGTACAAAAATAATATCGACTTTGCCTTCTTTGAGCAGGTTAACATTTGCAACTGATGCGCCTGTACTCTGAACGGTTGCATTCATACCAGGAATTTTTTCATTCCACACTTTTGCCATACCGCCGCCAAGTGCGTAGTACGTACCGCTTGTGCCGCCAGAAGCAATGTTAATGAATGTCTGTTTTTTTTCACAGCTTGCAAATAGAACAGTTGCAGCAAGCAGTAAAACAACAGAAACCTTTAATGCTGTTTTCATATAACCTCCTGATAAAATCTTTGAATACGGTGACGAACACCATAGTATTACTTAAATTATACGCACGCTTGCATAAACCTGCAAGATTAAAAGTGCATTGTCAGAAAAATCTTTTAATACTTAAATGAACTTTCGCCAATAAATTCCCGTACAATGCTGTCATCGGGGACATACTGTGCAGGAATTGGTGCAAAAAATTCAAGGAAATTAAGCAATCGCTTAGCTTCACTATATTCAACATCCTGTGGTTTAATGAGCCTGAGAAGCGGTTCAGCATAGACTTTCAGGACGCCTAATTCATAATCGAGGGCGGTGTTGAGCGCAATGTCAGCATTGTTCTGGAATGGGAAAATATGAAGCCGTTCACCGCGCTGGACGCTTGGCCACATGCTGATAGTTTTTTGCGCCGTGTGCCCGCGGAATTGATTATCGCGAACAATTCGGCGGATGAGTCTGTTATCGGTTGTGGAAATTCGATTGTGAGCGTCCAGATTTATCTGCGTTAATGCTGATACATAAATCTTAATCTTATGCTCTTTAGGAATTTTGGGTGTCAGCTTATCGTTGAGACCATGTATGCCTTCCATAATAAGTACTTCACGTCCAGTCATTTTAATAATTTTCCCAGATGGTTTTCTGTTTCCGGACTTAAAGTCATAGGAAGGCAGTTCTACAGCTTTCCCCTCGAAGAGTTCGATGAGCTGTTCATTGAGGTATGCAACATCCAGCGCTTCGAGGCATTCAAAGTCCGGCTGGCCATTTTCATCAATGGGAGTTTTATCACGGTTTACAAAATAGTCATCAAGGCTTATTACAATAGGAATAAAACCCAATACTTTAAGTTGAATTGCAAGCTTTTTTGAGGTAGTTGTTTTTCCTGAACTTGAAGGTCCGGCTATGAGAACGACTTTGACTGTGTCGGAGTGTTCTGCCACTTTGTCTGCTGCTTCTGCAATATGTTTGTTCATGAGCGTCTCAGCAACTTGAATATATTCTTTTATTTTTTTAGGTGCATTGATCCGGTTTAGCGAGCCGACGCTCGTTATGCCAAGAATTTGTGAACGCTTGCGAGAATCTTCGGTAATTTTGTAGAGAAGCGGATCATCAGTAAACGGTTCAAGCCGATCCGGAGTTTCTTTTTTAGGATACCGCAATAAAAATCCGTTACCGTACAGCATGAGCGCGAATGTTTTAAGAATTCCAGTTGAAGGAACGAGCGGTGTAGTCTGGAGATCACGAAAACCTGCACACTCATTGAGTGTTATAACAGGATCATTAATCATTTCAAGGAGCATGAGTGTTTCTGTCTGCTTTTGTTCAGTAAAATAGGCTACTGCTTCTTCATAGCTCCAGAATTCGGTATGAATGGGTATATCGCGTGCTACGAGTTCTTTCATAGCAGTTTCAAGCGCTCGGATATCGTCTTCGGATGCAGGGCCATCTTCAAAATAATGGTAAAAGCTGTAGCCAAGCGACTGTCCGACAATGAGGTTACGAGATGGGAAGAGCTGTTTTGCTGCTATTGCAGCTAAAAAACAGAGTGAACGCCGATATGCGTAGGCACCTTGTGTGGAATCGATATACACTGGTGCTACCTTTGAGTTTGCAGTAAGAATCGCATCAAGAGACATGAGTTCATTGTTTACTGAGACTGCAGCAAGCGGCATTGTGAGGGCACCAAAACCCTGAATGATGTTTGCTATACGAATGCCAAACGGATACGTCATTGTTTCACCGGAGGGGTAGGTAACAGTAATTTGATGCATAGTGTGCTCCTTCTCTTTTAAAGTATAAAACGAGTTTTGCGGAAAAGTCAAAAACAATGCTATACTTTGTGCATGAATGTTCCTCCATGGTTTTATCGATTTATTGAGATACAGGCTGACCGACTAGCGATACTCAAAGAGACGCTTGCAACATATGAACTGCAGTTTCGAGAAGTTGTGCTTAATGGTGATACGCATGTGCTTGTGTATCCGCATAATACAACGCGAAAACCAGCAAAAAAAATAAAATTGCTTACCGCACATTACGATCGTGTGCCGGGAACTCAGGGTGTGCTCGATAATTCATGTGCAGTGTGGCAGCTTTTAGAGTATGCAGCCAATCCCCTGCAAAAAGAAAATATTATTATTGCATTTACTGACCATGAAGAAATACCGCATGAAGGTTCTGCAAAAGAGCAGGGAGCATTTTTTTTAGGCAAGGCGCTCGCTTCTATGGGCATAGAAGCGCCGGCTGTATTTTGTTTTGATGTTACGGGACACGGTGATACAGTAATAATTGCAGATACGGTTCAGCAGGTTGTTGGGCGCTACCCAGCGCTTCAGCCCTTGCAGCAGCAAATTTCTCTTTTGAGTAAACTTTTGCTTGGCGCGTTAACGAAACATGTGCGATGTGTCGAAGGACATCTCCCGTTTGGGGAAAACCTTGGATTCATGCTCTCTGGCTACCCGGCACTTGAAATTTCTATTGTTCCAGAAGCACAGGCGCCGCGGCGAATGAATGATTTTACAGGATCTGTGCATCCGCATTCGAACCCTCCTGCGCCAGAATTCTGGGCTTATTTACATACAAAACAGGATACGCTCGATCTCATAACACCAGAGGCTTTTTTTATTATGCAAAAAGTGCTTGCCTGTCTTGGGTCACTGCGTTTGCCGCGATAAAATTAAATCAATCCCGATATGATACCCAACTGCATGTTTATCGTATAGTTATCGTGACAATTTTCGGTACACATACCGATGCGGTCTGTCTGCAGAAGCGCCATATCGCTCTCGCCGGTACTCAACATACTCTGACCAATTTCCATCATATGCGATAACTTCTCCGTCTTCAAAAACAAGGAGGTGCGTACATACCCTGTCCAAAAACCATCGGTCATGGCTTACCACAAGAGCGCTTCCTGCAAAATTATCAAGAGCTTCTTCGAGCGCGCGAAGTGTATTCACATCAAGATCGTTTGTCGGTTCATCGAGCAGGAGTACATTTGCGCCTTCTTTAAGCATAAGCGCAAGATTGAGCCTGTTGCGCTCGCCGCCTGAGAGTACACCGACCTTTTTTTGCTGGTCGGTTCCCGAAAAGTTAAACCACGAACAGTACGCGCGGGAATTCACTTCCTGTTTCCCGCCTAGTTTTATGATATCGAGTCCTCCCGAAAGCTGTTCCCATACTGTTTTTTCGGGATCGAGATCTTTGCGGAGCTGATCTGCATACGCGAGCTTTACTGTTTCGCCAATTTTTAAGGTGCCGCTATCCGGTTTTTCCTCGCCGGTAATGAGTTTAAGCAGGGTTGTTTTTCCGGCACCGTTAGGTCCAACGATACCGACAATTGCACCAGGTGCTATCTCAAACGAAAGATTTTCATACAGTATCTTATCGCCATATGATTTTGATATATTCTTTGCTTCAATCACCACATTGCCTAGCCGGGGCCCTGGCGGTATTATGAGTTTTGTTTCTCTGACTTTTTCCCGCTCGCCTTCTGCAAGGAGCTGCTCATACTGGTTGATACGCGCCTTGCTTTTTGCATGCCGGCCTTTCGGGCTCATGCTAATCCACTCAAGTTCGCGCTCCAGCGTTTTTGCACGCTCAGAAGCTCCCTTTTCTTCCTGTTCTAAGCGCTGACGCTTTTGTTCAAGCCAGCCTGAGTAATTGCCTTTCCAGGGAATACCTTCACCGCGGTCAAGTTCCAGGATCCAGCCTGCAACATTATCAAGAAAATAGCGGTCATGCGTAACTGCAATGACGGTACCCGGATAGGTCTGGAGATGCCGCTCAAGCCATGCTATGGTTTCTGCATCGAGGTGGTTAGTCGGTTCGTCTAAAAGCAAGATGTCCGGTTTTTTTAAGAGCAACCGGCAAAGCGCGACGCGTCGCCGCTCACCGCCTGAAAGTGTATCCACAAGCTGGTCTTCGGGCGGACAGCGCAAGGCATCCATAGCAAGTTCCAGCTGGTTATCCAGGTTCCATCCATCTTGAGCTTCAATTGCTTCCTGGAGTGCAGCTTGCTTTTGCGCTAACTTATCAAAGTCTGCATCGGGATCGCCAAAGGCTTCGCTCACCTTTTCAAATTCCTTAAGGAGGTCGATAAGTTCCTGCACACCCTCTGACACGACTTCTTTTACTGTTTTACCCGG
This sequence comes from uncultured Treponemataceae bacterium, assembly GCA_964630305.1. GTDB lineage: Bacteria > Spirochaetota > Spirochaetia > Treponematales > UBA12059 > JAKPPT01. The sequence continues at coordinate 6,958 of CAZVTR010000044.1, forward strand.
TGTAAGTACCGGTTCTTGTTCGAGGTATCCAATAGTATATCCTGGCGCACAGGTTATTTCTCCATTAAACTCAGTATCAACACCTGCCATAATGCGGAGCAGGCTTGATTTACCAGAGCCGTTCAAACCAATGACACCGATTTTTGCGCCATAAAAATAACTCAATGATATATCTTTTAATACTTGTTTGGTTCCATGCCGCTTGCTGACGCGGTACATGGTATAAATAATTTTTTTGTCGTCTACTGTTGCCATGGCCGCACTATAGCAAAACCTAGAAAGATAGTGAATAGGGCAGCACCTGCTACGCTAAGCAAGCACTGCCCCTTATTATTTTATTATTTATATCAAAATTTTTATTTTAAAAACTCAAGTGCTTTAGCATTGACATACCATGATTTAGTTTCTGCAATATATACAGTAACTCCATCGAGTTTTTGATTTTTACCATTTACAATGCAGTAATTTTTATTTACCGGGAACCGGATTTCTTTACTGCCGGCTTTTACAACTAACACAGGATTGTCAGGATTAGAAGTGTCAGTTTCTAATTTTGAGCCAGAAGCTTTAAAGAGCTCTTCAGCAGGAACGTAGAGATACTGCGTAGCACCAAAAAGATTTACACCCATCATTTCTGCAATGTACCATGCAATATCGGTATTCTGGACTGTTCCTGTTAATCTTTTTGCACCTTGCGGAGCATAGACATATAAAACTACATCTTCTCCAGTGTGTCCGCCGGTAGTAAAACCAATTTTTGCACGTTTTGCAATGAGTCCACCGATGAGCGACATGCCAGTATACGCATCGAGTTTAGTATTTTTAATTAAATCGATTTCTTCTTGCGTTGCATCGGTTATGCCATATACATTTGCAAGCACATCAATGAGGTTAGATTTGTCTTCTTTCAGCAATGATGCGAACATATAGCCGCTTTTTTTAGCAGTCTGAAGAGGCTTTAGGAATGTTGCGAGAGGTACTTTGTCATAACCGCTCGTGGTAGATTTATCTCCCATGGTAATACCGCTGTTTCCGTGATCGCTTGCGATAATAATGATTGTATCATTTCTTGATTTAGCAAACTGCAAGGCAACGCGTACTGCTTCATCGAATGCAAGGATATCATGGATAAGTCCTACAGGATCATTTGCGTGTGCAGCCCAGTCAATTTTGGATCCTTCAACCATGAGGAAAAATCCTTTGTTATTCTGTGAGAGAATATCGATAGCTTTTTTTGTCATTTCGGCAAGCGATGGTTCAGCATTTTTATCACGGTCAAGTTCATATGCAAGATCTACTGGAGCAAAGAGACCCCATACAAGGGAGTTTCCTGTAATTTTAAGTGAATCAAATTCACTTTTTGTAGTGATAAAGGTATAACCAAGATTTTTTAATTCCTGTACAAGCTCTTCCTTGTCTTTTCGGTTTTTGCCTTCGAGATACTGGTAACCACCTGAAAAAACAACCGTTAAACCGTTATACACCTGCTGTTCAAGAATATCATCATAGTTTTTTCTGCTTGATGCATGTGCAGAAAAATCGGCAGGGGTTGCATGCGGGATTTCGCAGGTGGTAACAAGACCGGTAGATTTACCTGCAAGGCGTGCTGCTTCTAATATTGTTGCAACAGGCTTAAATGGTGTTGTTGCTGGCGGGACACCCCACATGCCTGCAGCTGATGGCAATACAGCGATATATGGGCTGTTAGTTTTATAACCAGTTGCATATGCTGTTCCTGCAGGAGCAGAATCAGCAATCGGTGTATCGGCATTATAGGTTCTAACGAGACCGCAAGCAAGTTCATCAATTGCAAGCGGTTTTCCGCCCTGGAACCAGCGCGCTAACGTAACACCGTCCATGCTCATTCCGTCAGGAATAAGAAAAATTACATTTTTAATTTGCGCAGGCTGATTACTTCCGGCAGCCTGTGCGTAAACATTACCGGGTATAGTAATAACCAGTAGTGTTAGGATAATGCTTACTAACGAAGCAACAAATTGCTTTTTCATACCTTAATTTCCTCCTCATATACATTGCGATACATTCTGTATCTGGAGCATACCATAAAGGGAGTGTGTAAAAATTGTGTGAAATTTCCATTAAAAAATAATTATCGTAATTCGTTAAATATTTGCTTTATGCTCAATAAAAAAAGGGATGTCCTAAACTTATTAGACATCCCTTTTGAAGGTGTTAAGAACGTATTGTTTTTACGTTAACTATTTATTTCTTTAAGTTCTTCCTTTGAAAGCTGTTCTTTTTCTGAGAGTACTTTGAGCACATGTTTTTCATTGTATTTTAAGAACAGGAGCATTCCGAGGAGACAGAAGCCTACTGCTGCAAGTGCAGATATACGAATTCCTATGGGATTGCTAGGGCTTTTACCAAGTAACAAAATAGAGGGGAATAAGAAATTAGCAACAGATATACCCATTTTCATCATAAAGGTGCGTGCTCCATAAAAAATACCAGCTTGATACACGCCTGTCTCAATGCCATGCGCATCGGCTATATCTGCAACAATAGCGTTGGGAAGAATACCAAAAATAGCTATTGGAAGTGATGCAAGTATAATAACGAGATATGCTTGGGTTATATTAGAGAATGGCAGCCATCCGAAGAAAAAGGTTAAAAGGAATACAACTGCAAAAATAGCGAAGGCTGCAGTGAGCACTGGCTTTTTGCCAAGTTTCTTTGCAACAATATTGATAGGGACATAAAATACAAAACTTAAAACAAATAAAATCAGCATCAAGAATGAGGGCAGACCTTCGTCAAGACCAAGCAAAGTAATTACATAGTATGTAATTCCCATTTGAATAAAATTGAGAGCAATCCAATAAGGCAGGTCTGAAAAAACAAACCAGCGGAAATTGACATTCTTAAAGGTTGATTTAACAGATTCAATGACACCTTCTTCAGAAGCATGAGTTTCTGCATATTTCTTTTCATCAATAAAGAAAACAGGAAGCAGCATACAGAGTGCAGCAATAAGCTCAAATACTCCGAGAACAATCTGGAATGCTCTTGTCTGATCGACATTAAACATAGATTTGACACTATCTGTAAGAGTGTATGCTTGATTACCTATTGCAAAACCAAGTGCCCAGGTAATAGAAATTGCAGTTGCAATATTGAGCCGCTCATTGGGAGTATGGCCGAGTTCTGCTATCAATGAGTTGTATGGTGTGCAGTACATGGTTATAAAGATGTAATAGAGGAACATCGTTACTGCAAGCCAGATAGCATTGATTGTCATTCCGCTCTGTGTTGCACCGTCAGCAATTGGGAAAAAGATAAAAAATGCAAAAAGCGCAGTAGGAATAGCCGATATCGCAAGGAAAATTCTCCGCTTGCCAAATTTGGACCGTGAGCGATCGGACATATTAGCAATTATAGGATCCGTAATAGCGTCCCAGATACGGCCGCCAGCGTTAATAAGACCAATAATCGTTGCAATACCCAGTACTGCGCCTTGGAAAATAAAGGTCGGGAACAATGCACCCGTTCCTGCTTTTTCAGGCGGCATATAAAAGTAGTTCAGTGCATTTCCAACTGACCATGAACCAAGTGACCAGCCAAACTGTCCCAATGCAAACATAATCAGGCGCCATCCGGGCAATTTTTGTACGGAATTCTGTTCCATATGAATTGTTTCCTTTCGGTAAGAATAAAAATAGTTCCAAAGCTATTGTAATTGCATTTTTTGAAATTTGCAACCCAAAATATAGCTTTACAAGAGCAGTTTTAGAGCAAAATCACATTATTGCAAAAAGCTTATTGATACTTTAAGCCCTGGATTGGGATATTTTGTGGATGCGGGCGATATTGCAAGCTGTGCACAATGTTGTTTGCAAAGTGATGTAATAAGTGTATAACCCAGGCTCTGTGTATGTTCAGGATTAAATGCAGGCGGCAGCCCCTTACCGTTATCCTCTACAGTAAGCGTTATACGCTTATCAGTGTCATAACCAAGTGCAATTGTAATTTTCCCGTTTGTATCGGCAAAAGCATATTTTATGGCATTGGTTATGAGTTCATTGATAATCAAACCAATAGCGATAGCTTTATCGATTGGGAAGGTAATTGGTTCTATTGCAAGTTCGTACGCAATGTTTTTATTAAAAAGATAGGTATAGCTGTGATATTCATCAACAAGAGATGCAATATATTCTGCCATATTGATAGAAGACAGATTTTCCGAAGCATAAAGGTGTTCATGAATCTGCGCAATACTGATAATTCTGTTTTTATTTTCTTCTAATAGGAGCTTGTCAGTTTCATTCTGCATGTGTTCGATTTGCAGCGATAAAATACTTGAAACTATTTGTAAATTATTTTTTACTCTATGATGAATTTCTTTTAAGAGAGCCTCTTTTTCTTTGAGAGAAGTTTTAAGCGCTTTTTGTGCCTGAACTTCCGAACTTATATCGCGTTCTACAACGATAAATAGATTTTTGGAACTTGCTGCGATTCGTAATTCAAAATAGTGCATTGTTCCATTCATAATTCGTTTTGTTTGCTGAATATGCACACCTGGTTTTTTAGCTGCTTCTGTAAGATAGTGCAAAAATTGACTTTTTTCTTCTTCCGAATCGAGCATTTCTAAGAAATTTGTTTTATGGGATGCATGATTTGTATATGGTTTTTCTTTGTGCTTAATGTCAAGAATGGTGCATTTTTCGTCTATAATATAGAAAATATCGGGCAATGCAGTAAATACGGCATCAGAAAAGGCTTTTTCTTGTTGCAGAGCAGAGAGTATTTTATTGAGATTTGCAGTTTGCTCCTGTATTCGTTTCCTCATGTGCGCAGCAGTAATAATGAGCACTACAATGATTATAAGAATACAAGCGCCAGCTGAAACGAGTATTACAACCAGTGTTGGGCTCAAGACGGGATAATTGCTTTTGCCATACCATTTTTCATTGATGTAAGAATATGTTGATGCTGGAATCCGAGCAAATCCTTCTTCGACTAACGCTAGCAGCTCAGGATTTGATTTTGCAACAGCTCGATGAAAAAAGCCGGTATATAAGATTGATAGTATACGAAAATCCTTAAACAAATTATGTTTTATCATAAAGTACTGTGCAGGCGGCTGATCAATACAAAAAACAAATTCTATTCCTTCACGTGCAGCTAAGATAATAGATTCATAGCTTGGATACTCTACGATATTTGTTAGACCTAATGTCTTAAGCTGCTCAATGCAAGCATCACCTTTTTTAGCGGCAATTTTAAAACCTTTAAGGTCATCGTATGACAGTACAGCAGATAGACTTTTATGAACATAAATTGGAACATCGATGCGCTGGTAGGGTTTTGTAAAACTGTACAATTTCTCCCGCTCAGGTGTTCGAAAAATAGTATCAATAACATCGGCTTTGCCAGCTTGCATAAACTCGAGAGCTTTTCCCCAGTCCATACCGATAAGCTGTACACGATATCCTGTGGTTTCCTGCCACATGTTCCATTGATCGACGAGTATGCCTCTAAGGCTCCCATCTGGATTCTGCATTACAAAAGGAGGATAGTTATTATCCATTACGACTGTAATAATATTAGGATTTACGGTATTTATTTTTGTTTGGGAAAAAAGCAAGGCATTTATGCATAGCAAGCTGAGCACTATGAGTATTTTTTTGAAGTACAGGTTTTTGTTCATTCTATTTTTAGTATACGGCTTTTATTTGATTCATGCAAATGAAAAAGGAGGAAAAGCTATCCTAAACAGGTGCCAATCCTCCTTGATATCACATCGCAGTACTGGTTTGCAGTGTTATCCAGTTATGTTTCTATTTAATCTGGAAAACATTGTCAAAAAGCATGTCCCAGTCGTCAAGAGCAATTTCGAGGCGTGCCTGTCCATTCGTTTTTATTTTGTTTTGAGCAAGTGCATTGAGTGTTTCTATCACATCAAACGATGTGCGGGCAGGCATAAAATAGTTCATTACAAGGCGTGCAGCTTGAGCTGCAATGCCTTCGGGGAGAAACATAAATGGAGCTTCTGGGAAATATTCGTCAATATAGACATAGTCGGTGCCGGAAAGTCCCAGGGTTTCTTTTGCGTAGTTGATTGCATCGATGAGCGAACCAAGTTCATCGACAAGACCTGCTGTACAGGCATCTTCTCCTGAATAGATTCTCCCCTGCGCAAGCTGTTCAACCTTTGCGGGATCCATGTGTCTGCCTTCGGCAACTTTTCGCACAAATTCTGCATACAGTTCTTTAATATATTCTCGCGCTTTTTCTATTTCTTCCTGTGTGAGGTTGCGCTGAGGTATAAAAATACCTGAATAAGCATCGGCATGTGAGCCTTTTTTAACGCCATCTATTGAGAGTCCCAGCTTGTCATAGAGTCCGTTATCATATAACCAGGAATAAATCACTCCAATTGATCCTGTTATGGTCTGCGGCGTAGCAAAAATTTTGTCAGCATTCATCGATACCCAGTAACCGCCTGAAGCAGCAACATCACTCATAGAAACGATTACAGGAACCTTTGTTTTTGCAAATGCAATAGCCTGCGCAATATAATCCGATGCAACAGGATCGCCGCCAGGAGAGTTAACGCGGAGCACAATCGCATCGGCATTGAGCGCTGCATTAAGAATAAGCTTATAAGCAAGCCGTGCGTTCATGCCGGAATCAAGTTCTGTGCCGCCGTCAAGGTAGATAACAGCAATCTTTTTTACGGTGCCCCATGTATCTGTAAATTGATACGATTTTTCGTAGTAATCGCCAAAAGATACTTTTGCTTTTAATAAACTCGATACGGGATCACCAAAAAACTTTATACTGAGAGCTCCTCCGAATTTGTCTGCAATTATTTTTTGTACAGCATCGTATCTTCCGATAGCATCTACGAGGCCAAGCGATTGTGCTTTTTGCGCGCTGAAAAGGAATTCTTTTTCAATGAGTGTGTTAACTTTTTCTTCAGAGAATTTTCTGCCTTCTGCAATTGCAAGCACCATATCTTTATATATGGTATTAAGGTAAGCAAGGTATTGTTCTTTATCGTTGTCAGACATAGAAGAGCGGGTGAATTGTTCCGCGGCTGTTTTATGAGTAAAGAGTTTTACTTCAGTAACACCAATTCCGAGCTTTTCGAGCGCATTTTTAAGATAGAGGCGCCCCATGTAGTAGCCTTCGAGTGAAATTTGTGCATAGGGGTCTATTACAATATAATCTGCAATGCAGGCAAGGGCATATACATCAGTATTGACATTATCGATAAATGCTATAATTTTTTTACCTGCTTTCTTAAATGCAGTAAGCGATTTCCTAATTTCATAGATAACGCTTCGCGTTGTCTGAAAACCGCTCAGATTGAGCACAATGCCTGCTACTTCGGGGTTAGCGCGCATGTTTTCAAGCGCTTCCAGCACCTGGAATACAGGCGCATACGTTTTACCTATGAACGATGTTTGCACTAATGTTGTTTTGAGGTTAACTTCAACCCACGTTGTATTTTTTACAAGAACTATGCGATCATTTTTGGGACTGTTTTCAATTGTATATGCTGCAAAAGCATTTGTAGCAGCTGAGAAACCGGTATCAGTGGTTACTGCTGTGCTGATGCTGTCTGTATCAGAACGAATTGTAAGACCAAACGTAAGCGTGTTGGCACTTGCATATGTGCCAAAGATTTCAATACCGGAGACAGGACGCAGACTTGCACCTGCTGACCAGTGAATAGCAGAACTGTTGTCAAAGCCAATACGGCCATAGAGTGTTAACAGGTTAGTACCAAACGGTCGGACGCCCGCATCGATAATAGCTTTCCAGTAATCTGTAACATCAGCTATGCCGATAGCGCCGTATGCTCCTATGCTTACATAGCGCAGGGGCTGGGCTGCCATACCAACTGTTAGTAAAAAATTACTAAAAGTATTAGTGGTAAAATTAAATTTTGATTCTATCCCATTTCCAAGAGAAAACCATCCGATAGTACTTGCGGAGTTGATCCGTGCAGTCATTGATGGATTTGTGTCAACTGGATTAAAATAGACTGAAAGCGAAGATCCCTGTCCTGCAAACGAAAACCCTACAAGATTGACATTGATGTAGTTAAAATCAAAATTTGGTGCAACAACAAAACCAGTGAGTGCAGCATACTCTCGGTTTAAAAAACCGCTCGAAGCTGGGTTTGCAAAACCAGCAAATGGATTTGCATCAATAGAAGGAGTTTTGCCAATAATGTCGTATGGATCAAAAAATTGACTTTGCGCTGTGAGTTGTGCCGGCATAAGCATGGAGACTGCAAGCGCACAAAGCAAGCCTAAGAAAAACTGTTTTGACTGTAATTGCATGATGGAGCTCCTTTTTATTTAGCTGCTTGTGTTTTTAATACACAATTACGTTTATATACCGCATGTAAGCATTAAATTCAAGAAATATTGCATGAACGCTGGTTGTTCCTGTGCATGCTCTGGAATGTTTATAATCTCATATGCAACATCTGGAACTTGCTGAGCAAAATATGGTAGTAAGCCGGGCCGTATTACGGCGATAGCGAGCTTGTACATCTGTGAGCGCAGTACTTCAAAAGCCTTGGTAAAACCCTTGTGCACTGTGAACTCAAGTATTCCCAGTTCATCAATCCAGAACACCCCATGAGGCACGGGAGCAAGCCATGAGTTACACTCGTTAAAAACCGGTTCTGAAAAGCACCATCGTTCAGTTTCTATATATGGTGGAGGAAGTTCCTCTTTACGTTCTGCAATGTGGTGCAGGAGCTCATCCGGCTCTAGGTCCTTGCGAATGCCGAGTACTCGCGTTGTACCGTTCTGAACATTATACGCGTTAATAGCAATGCGTGTTGATGCAACATAGACTCCTGGACAGATAATGCCTGTTTGCAGAATGCCGTGGGTACTGCACCATGCAGCGCCTTCCTGGCAGAGTGTTGTCTTACCAGAACCGGGCTCGCCGGAAAGAATAAGAATTTTTGGGGTGCGTTTGATGTTATTGTGGTTAACCATGTTTACGTATGAACAGTATAGCATGCACCTGCGTTGTGCGGTATGAATTTTTGATTAAATGTAAACAGAGTCGTTGTGCTTGAAAAAAAAGCGCGGTTTCCCGCGCTTTGAATCTATACAGTGTATCTCTGTAAATTATAGATCGCCGATTGTTGCAACCATAACGGCCTTAATGGTATGGAGGCGGTTTTCTGCTTCGTCAAAAACTTTTGAATGGCGAGAGCGGAAGACCTCATCGGATACTTCCATTTCTTTAAGACCGTATTTTTTATGAATATCGCGGCCTACTTCAGTTTCAAGATCATGGAAAGAAGGAAGACAGTGCAGGAAAATGACATCGGGGTTGCCTGTCTTTTTTACAAAGTCCATAGTAACACGATATTTTTCAAGCTGTTTAATGCGTTCTTCAAATTTTGCCTCTTCGCCCATGGATACCCATACATCGGTATAGAGGACATCTGCGCCTTTCAGAGCCTGGTCAGCCTGCTCAATGGTAAAGAACTCAATTTTACCGCCAGTTTCTTCTGCAACTTTTTTCATTTCAGCAGTGAGCTGTTCATTTGGCCAGAGTTCTTTTGGCGCAAGTGCTACGAAATGCATACCCATTTTAGCGCTTCCAATCATGAGTGCGTTACCCATGTTGTTGCGTGCATCACCGCAGTAAACCATTTTTACTTTATTGAGCGGTTTGTGAATATGCTCTTCGATGGTCATGAGATCAGCGAGAATCTGTGTCGGGTGATCATCGTCGGTGAGGCCGTTCCATACGGGAATACCTGAGTATTTAGCGAGATCTTCTACAAGCTTTTGTGAAAAACCGCGGTACTGAATACCGTCGTACATGCGGCCTAATACTTTTGCGGTATCTTCTACCGATTCTTTTTTGCCCATTTGGCTGTTTGTAAGGAAGGTTACATTACCGCCTTCGTCCCAGCAGGCAGTTTCAAATGCACAGCGGGTGCGGGTACTTGCTTTGTCAAAAATGAGCACGATGTTTTTGTGGTCCAAAAGGTTGCCCTTAATGCCGGCACGTTTTTTGGCTTTGAGATTGTGAGAGAGATCGAGCAGATAGCGGATCTCTTCGGGGGTAAAGTCTTTAAGTGTCAGGAAACTTCGTCCTTTAAGATTTACTGGCATGGAATTCCTCCTGTATGTCCCTATTGATACTCTGATATTTAACAGCCGTCAAGTGCTCTGTGCTATGCATTGCACTGCATAAATATACAGACGAGTGGCACGTGAGCAGCTAGAGCAGGTCATTAAAAAATAATCACGGTGACTTTTTAGTGTTGTCTTTTGTTTTATGCTGAGGATATAAAAACCGTTTAATCTTTTGTGAAGGCGTTTTTTCAAACGGCTCATCATGAAGCTCTACAGCATGAATGCGGCTAAACGGCGGCAGCCTGCTGTTAATAGATTTTTTGATATTGTTAAAAATCTCCTCGATATCTTCCAGCGTATCCTGAGCTCTGCCTGCAAAACGGCTTACAATATCTTCTTTAAGCACAACGAGCGCCTTGAGTTCTTTTCCATCCTGATATACGAGCGACTCTGCTATGAACTCGTGCGCATTGAGGAGGCTTTCAATTTCCTCTGGGTAAATGTTTTCTCCGGAAGGCCCGAGAATGAGCGACTTAAGCCTTCCGCGAATATATAAGTTCCCTTGTTCATCAAAGTGACCTAGATCGCCGGTTTTGAACCATCCGTCTTCTGTAAATACCTCTTTTGTTTTTTCTGGATCTTTGTAGTACCCAGGCATAACGTTTTCGCCTTTTGCCTGAATTTCGCCGTCACCGGTCACGGGATCTGGATTATCAATGCGGAGCAAAACACCCTTGAGTGCGGGTCCGGTAGAGCCCAGTTTTGTTTTATGGGGACCGCAGCCGGCTAAGAGGGGCGCAGTCTCAGTGAGCCCATAACCTATTGCGTAGGGAAACTTTGCATCGATAAGGAACTGCTCAACATCGGCAGAGAGAGCCGAGCCGCCAATGCCAAAGAAGCGCATGTGCCCGCCAAAGGTTTTTTTTAGTTTAATTCCAGCAAGCCGATGCAAGATCGGTTTTGCCCAGGAATATTTATAGAGCTTCATAGCTTCTAATTGAGAGCGAATACTGCTCCAGTAGATTTTTTCAATGATGAGCGGAACGGTGAGCATGATAGTCGGCTGGAGGCTCTTTAACACAGGGAGCAGGGTCGATGCCGTAGGCGGTTTATCGAGATAGGTAATGAATGATCCTTGCATGATAGGATCAATCATGCCAATGGTGCATTCATACGTATGCGCAAGGGGCAATATAGAAAGCAACCGATCGGTTCTATGGAGATGGATAATGCTTCGGGTAGCGCAGGCATCCCACACGAGGTTTTTATGAGTGAGCATAACACCCTTTGAGTGACCGGTTGTGCCGGATGTATACAGAATTGCAGCAATTTTTGTATCCTCGAGGGGAGGAAACTGTGTATCGAGAAGCTCTCTCAGTGCCTTTTTGTCTGGGAAGGTATCAATCGGCTCGGTAAGAATGCTTTCTATATTGATGACAAATGGCAAAGCAGTCCCGCTAATTTTGGGTTTAAGTTTCTCGGAAACTACCGCGATGCGCGCTTCGGAGTGCTCGATTATGTTTTTTATCTGTTCCGGATGAAAATCGGTTAGAATCGGTACAACGATTCTTCCGGAAGCAGTTATAGCGAGGTATGCAATAACCCATTCTGGCCTGTTTTCTGACAGAAGCACAACTTTTTCATCTGTTCCAATACCAAGCGTTTCAAGCCTCTTAATAAATTCTGATGCCCGCATACCAATTTCACGGTATGAAATAGGTGCATTACCAATCATCGCAATAGCACGGCGTTTGTAGTACCGCACAGCGCCCTGCACGAGTATATCGCGTAATGTATATGAAGCTAGTTTATACATACAAGTCCTTTCTCTATTCTGACAAATCTCACGAATACGTAAAGTTGAATATCGTATCAAACCGCATAAAAGTCAAGCTGTCAAGCTTATAGTATAATTACAGTTTGAAACATGTAAAAAGGAGGAGTATACTGTTTAATGGGTTAGTGTGTGAAAATTATCGTAATAAAACATGGCCATAAAAGCTTTTGTTTGATGCAGGAACAACAGTTATCCATGAACAGGGAGCATGCATGAAAAAATTAAAGGTAATCCTTTTTGCTATAGTATTGCTACTGCAGACAGTGTGGGTATTTGGTACGGATTTTGTTTGGGATGGAGGTGGAGATGGTACCAGTTGGACTGATGACTTTAATTGGGATTTAGATTCTGGATATCCCGCCGGTTCAGGAGATACTGCGACGTTTGGAAATTTTACAGTAACGATTACAAGTATTCCTGGAGGTACTGCAGCGGGTACCCTGACTGTCAATGATACGAATGCGCAAATAACCTTTGGCGCAGCAATTCAGGTTGATGATTTAATAATTACTAATGCTGATACTGTTACTTTTACAAGTGCATGTACGGCCGGCACAGTTACGATTACGGCTGCAAATTCAGTGACGTTTGAGGGGGCTTTAACGG
>CAZVTR010000045.1:0-17820 GCA_964630305.1 uncultured Treponemataceae bacterium
TATTTGAATGGAAGCTACACACCGCTAGCCCTCGCATATTTTATGCGGGACAACACTGATGACCAGTACAAGAAGAGCCAATACACCAAAATAATCAAGATGCTCGAGAAACTGGGAGCAGTGAATAAAACTTCGGTGCAATAAAGAGAATTATTGCAAAGCAGAAGTGATGTACAGCAGAAAAAATTTGTCTCCTAATTGATATACAATGTATACTTGATTATGTGATATACAATGTATATACTTTAAAGGGAGGCTTAGCATGAAGACTGTATTACAAAAGTGGGGAAATAGTTTAGGAATACGCATTCCTTCTCTTTATGTGAAAGAGTTTAACTTGAAGAACGGCATTTCTGTTGAAATTTCCGAAGAAGATGGCAAAATTGTTATATATCCGCCTAAAAAGACGCTTACAGATCTACTTTCAAAAGTAACTAATGAGAATAGACATTCTGCAATCGAAACTGGCCCTTCTGTTGGAAATGAAGAATGGTAAAAAACTACGTTCCTGATCAAGGAGACATTGTTTGGCTTGATTTTAATCCTCAGCAAGGGCAGAAACAGAAAGGTCGTAGACCTGCGCTTGTTCTTTCGTTTAAAGAATATAATGAAAAAATTGGGTTAGCAATATTTTGCCCCATTAGCAGCATAATAAAGGGATACCCTTTTGAAGTTGAAGTTGTTGGTAAAAAAATAAAAGGATGTGTATTGAGTGATCAAATAAAAAGCCTTGATTGGACAGTAAGAAATATTGAATTTATAGAAAAAATTAAAAACGAAAAACTTGAAGAGGTAATAAACACAGTGCTTTTACTGATAAAGAAATGAGAACACAAAATATCTGCGTGGAATTGATTCGTTTTTATTACAACATCGGTACAATTGAATTATTAGAAACAGTACCATTTATTAAAAAAGAGCCAGTTAGTGTATATAAAAATGCTCTTGAGGCTATTTATAATGATTTATCTATGAGAGCTGATAATTCATTGAGCAAACTGTATCATGCTGAGATGCTGGAGCCATAGTGGTTACCGTAGCCCTGGAGTAAACTGGAATAGCATCAGGCCCAAAAAATCTCCATTTTTTGTTCACAATTTGAACAAAATTTCCCAAAAAGCCTTGAAAAACATACTGCACTGTGATAATCTTAACCATGACAGGTTCAAAGCCGGTGCTGCTCGTAACGCTGTATGCTTTATTGCTTGCTGCGCCCGGCTTTGACCACACGTACTGTCAGCGTGTTTCGGCCGCGGCAGGGTGGCATGAGGGAAGTTAGGTAAAGGGCTCTACAAGCACCATGCAAGGAGTTCCGGCTATTCTTGCGCCGGGGATGTATTGCATGTTTCATAAGAGCTCGGAACCGGCATGCCATCGGGGGTGGGGTAAAAAGTGGTTAACCAATAATGTCCTATAAAAAATTAAGGTTATTATTTTGAAACTACAATTATTAAATATAATTAGAAGCAATACCGACTACCGTCGGCTTTTTGAAAATTTTATATCCCTTTCAATTTTACAGGGGCTTAATTATATCCTTCTCTTTATCACCTTTCCGTATCAGGTTAGAGTTCTGGGGATAGAAAAGTTAGGTCTTCTGTCTTTTGTCATGGCTACAATAGGTTGTTTCCAAATCTTAACTGATTATGGGTTCAATCTTTCAGCAACACGAATGGTGGCAATATATCGGGAAAATAAGGAAAAGCTAGAAGAGATATTTAGTTCGGTTATGATCGCTAAAGCAGGGCTTTTTATAGTAAGTTTACTATTAATGACTATTTTAGTCTTTAGTTTTGAAAAATTCCGGACTGACTGGTATATATACTATCTTGCTTTTGGTATGGTGTTAGGGCAAGTTCTGTTTCCGGTATGGTTTTTCCAAGGAATGGAACGGATGCGCTATATAACATTTCTCAATATTCTAGCGAAAGGCTTCTTTACTATTGCCATTTTTATATTTGTAAAGAAACAAGAGGATTATTGGAAAATTCCACTTTTAAATACGATAGGATTTGTTGTTACAGGAGTGGTTAGTCTATGGTTGATTAAAAGAAAGTATAATGTGAAAATTACATTAAAAAATGTTAGCAAATTTAGCATTGTTTCACAATTAAGAGATGGTTTAAATATTTTCTTATCTAATGTTACAGGAAGTATATATGGTCAAGGTACAGTTTTTTTTCTGGGAATTATAGTAAACGATAATACAATAGTTGGTTATTATAGTGTTGCAGAAAAGTTAATGAAAATAATAGTTGGTTTGTCTCAGCCAATTGCTCAATCGTATTATCCGTTTTACGCTAATAAAAATAAAAGTGAAGTGAGAAAAAAAGTAAAAAAAATTTTATTTTATAGCGCCTTAATGTCTATAATGTATCTAGTCTTTATGTTGATATTAGGTAAATATGTATATTATTACTTAATAAAAAATAAAAATGTTATAGCAACCTGTATATATTTTATTATATCAGTCACAGGTGCATTAACAATAATGAATGTAATTAAGCAACCGTTAATTTATATATTTAATAAAGATAAAGAAAATTTTTTTATGTATTTATTTGTCAGTCTGTCATTTATCTTAATCAATTTAATTCTTACTACTTTTTTTTCTGCAATTGGTACTGCAATTAGCTTACTATATGTGGAAACAATGATTTTATGTGTAGGTTTAATAATTATTTATAAAAAGAAAAAGACTGAAAATTAAAAAACTAATAGTCAGTGTTATAATTAATATTCTTAGTGAGTAACGTAATATTGAGCATTGTAAAAAAAGTGTTTTATGAGCTGTTGAAATATTTTTAATTGATATGTATAGCGAAAGTAAAATTGTGGAATAGTAAAAAATATAAATATGTTTAACTTGCAAGAAGTTTTATTTTCAGTAAAGCAACTAATGATTGGTGTTTAATTGTAGATTCTGATAAATTAATTTTCTACCAGATGTACTTATGCATTAAAAATATAGTTGAGAGCAATTCTGAAGATATAATTTCTTTCGCTTGTAATTATTGTTTGTAAGAAAACTGCTTTTTGGTTCAGGATGAAAAGCTATACAAGATATGCATTTTCGATTATTTAAAAAAAATATATATTTGGGCAAATTGATAAAAAGTAAGAGTTTTACAAGTTAATAATGGGTTTGAAGGATTTATACACTTTCATTTTATAACCGTGAAACATTTCATAAGTAAACTCAATAGGTATACTTCGATGAGCCTGTAGAAAATATGTGTAAACGAGTATATTACAAAAAGGAGAAGTATAGCCTTTACGAATGAAGTACTAGATGAATTCTTAATTGAGAATCAGAAGCCAGAGGATATTACCGATTCAGCGGGTTTGCTCAACCAGATTACTAACATACTGATCGAGTAAGCAATGGGGTTAGAGCTCGCAGAACATGTTGAATATGAAAAATATTACCAAGGCAAAAAGCAGATTAAGAATCGGCGAAATGAAAAACAAAAAAGACAATCACGAAAGACCAGTGGTTAATTGAAAAAACTGTCTTTCTAGATTGAGTTGGAATTTTTGAACCAGCCATAACTCCCAAACATCAAGGGTTATGGGCTTTAATTACAAGATACTATCAATATATGCCTGTGGCATGACGACCTGTTATATAAACGAACATCTCAAAGAGATTTATGAAGTTAAGGTCTTAACTAAATTCATTAGTCATGCTACTGATTCAGTAAAGGATTTAATGGATAGTTAGCGAAACAGCAACCTTGAGCCATTTTTTTGCTTACTGTTTTTTTTGATGTTTTGATTTTTAATTTCCAGGATGATAGCAAGAAAATCACATAAGATTATTATATGATGTTAGAAATCAATCGAGAATGTAAAAAGGAATTCATAGGACTCCGGATAGACAAGACTGAAGAGACTACATCCTGACTCAAGGTCATAAATGAACTCAAAAATCGAAATGTCCAAGATGTTTTTTATTGCAGTAGATGGTCTCATTGATTTATTGATGCGATTAGGGCACTGTTCCCTAAAACCAAAGTTCAGTTTAGCATTGTAAGCATAGTTCTTAATTTCCTTAACTTTATCACCTAAAAGGGCCGAAAGGACGTTATAGTGGATTTAAAAAGTTTTATATGGTAACTAGTAAAAAAGCTTCTGTTATGGAACTCGAACAATTTGCCTAATGTTGGGATTCCAAGTCCCCCATGATTTCTTTATCCTGAAACAACTGCAAGCCAGAGTTGACTTTTTTTATCAAACACCCATGACTAATTTGCAAACCATCTATGTGATTAATAGTATAGAGTCAGTCAATTACTTAAACCTGAAGCTTATAAGAAATAGCTTTGGATTTGCCACTACAGATGTAACTATGAAGTTGGCAATAATGACCTTATAAAATATGTTCAAAATAAGACTATGTCTATTTGATATGAGGATATAACAATGCATCAATTTAGTATATTTTATGGTGCTCGAATATCATTATGATTAAAAGACTGTTTACACAAAATTTGAAATGGCTCCTTACGAAATGGAATAAGCATTGTCTATACCTGACACACATCAGTTATGGTGACCGTTTTCATAAACTATATGCATGATGAGCTGCTATTACGAAACACAGTATCAGGTCTAAAAAATAATAGTAGACACTCTTCAGGAGCAAATTAAATATGTACAGGTAGGCACTTAATAATTAGTGTAACTCTGTATTTTCGCAGCTATAAAGAAACTAATAAGCTCGTTTTTTTCGCTCTGATCATAGTTTTAGATATTTTACAGTAGTACTAACAGTGAATTGTTTATTTTTGATATCCGATGTAATTATAAATGGTTCATAAGCTTTTCCCTCTATTATATTGCGTTGAATGATTTTTATGAACTTTTTACTGTACATGCAGTCAAAAAAAATCTAGATAGGTTGTATTGATGCATAAAACGCTTTATCTTATAGCTGTTTTTCCAATTGTTTTTTCCATGTCCTTTCTAAACAACCTATAATTGTAATTTGTTTACCGTTGGTTATCTATGTATTTATTCTACACCAGTTTGTGAGTGCTTGCGTGGCATATTTCCTATATTAAACAATAAGCTTAACAAATGTATCTAGTATTGCACTTTCATGCTTTTAATTCTTTTTGATAAAATTGTTCTGTTTCTCTTGTAAATCCTAGTTTTACTTATATCATTAAATTCAATTATTTTACACTGCTACTTTGTTTTTCCAGTGAATAGTGTGCAAAAGTTTGGGTAAGAATATATGATAAAGCATCTGACTATATTTGAGTAAAATATTTGATTAAGCAACTCATGTGTTTGACAAATGGTGAATAATTCTTTAAAATAAAATAATTAATTAAGGATGCTTAAGAGTAATGAAAAAGATATTATTTGTTTATGGTACAAGACCAGAAGCTATAAAAATGGCTCCGCTGATATTAGAGATGAAAAAAAAAACTAAAATATTTGATGTTCGTGTTTGCTTAACTGGGCAACATCGACAAATGCTTGATCAGGTAAATTCGTTTTTTGGAATTAGTAGCGATTATGATTTAAATTTAATGCAGCCAAATCAAACATTATTCGATATTATTACAAAATGTATGAAAGGTCTTGAACCGATTTTAAATGAGTTTAAGCCAGATCTCGCTTTTATTCAGGGTGATACTACGACTGTTGTCGCAGCTGCAATTGCAGCTTATTATAAACATATATCAGTAGCACATCTTGAAGCCGGATTGCGAAGTGGTGATTTGTATTCACCTTTTCCTGAAGAAGGCAACAGACGTATTACTGGGCATATCGCTACATGGCATTTTGCTCCTACGGAGAGAGCAGCGGAAAATTTACGGAAAGAAGCTATAACTGACAATGTCTTTGTTGTTGGTAATACCGTTATAGACGCACTTTTGTATGCCCTAAAAATAGTTGAAAAAAATGAAAGAACATATAGTCAATTTTTTGATTTTATTGATTTTTCAAAGCGGATTGTCCTCGTAACAGGTCATAGGCGAGAAAGTTTTGGTGAACCATTTGAGAATATGTGTTTAGCAATGAAAGATATTGTTGCTCAAAATCCTGATGTTCAGATTGTTTACCCGGTACATTTAAATCCTAATGTTCAAGAACCTGTAAAACGATTGCTTGGTGATGTGAAAAATATTAAATTAATTCAGCCTTTAGATTATCCATACTTAATCTGGTTGATGAATAAATGTACTATAGTTTTAACTGATTCTGGTGGAATTCAAGAAGAAGCGCCAGCCCTTGGAAAGCCAGTCTTAGTAATGAGAGATGTTACAGAAAGGCAGGAGGGGATAGATGCAGGTACTGCAAAATTGGTTGGGACAAATCGATTAACTATTGTAAATACTGTAAATGCACTTCTTAATAATAGTTGGGAATATGAAAAAATGTCAAAAGCAGTGAATCCTTATGGCGATGGTACAGCTAGTAAAAAAATAATTTCTGTGTTTTTATCAAATCAGTGTTAGAAGGGAGTGCTTAGAAATTGAATAAGCAAAGAATTCTTATTGGAAGTCCAGTCCGACAAGATCCAGAAATATTGGATAAATTTTTAACCTCATTAAGTAAGATAGATACAAATAAAATTGAGTTGTCATTTATTTTTATTGATGATAATGATGATCTTGATTCATCAGAATTGTTAAAGTCATTTGCTTTGAAAAATGAAAGAGTAGAATTAATTGATCCTTCAAAATATGGTATTGAAAAATCAAATTCAATTTATTGTAAAAGTAATACTCATTATTGGAAAAAGGAATTAATTGAAAGAATTATTGTATATAAAAATGATATAATAAAAAAAGCAATAGATAATAACTATGATTTTTTATTTTTAATAGATTCTGATATAGTAATTAAACCACAGCTTGTTTTGCATTTAATTAACAGAAATGTCGATATTGTTTCAGAAATATTTTGGACTTGTTGGGATAATGGTAGTAAATATATGCCACAAGTATGACTTCAAGATGAAAATTCTTATTACACTCGTGATTGGGATTATAAGTTAGATAAATATGAAATAAGGCAAAGAACAGATGATTTTATAAATCAACTGAAAATACCTGGAATCTATAAGGTTGGAGGTTTAGGTGCATGTACTCTAATATCAAGACATGCTTTATTAAAAGGTGTTAATTATAATTTGCTTGATAATGTTTCTTTTTGGGGTGAAGACAGGCATTTCTGTATACGTGCACGTGCTTTGAATATAGATTTATTTGTTGATACTGTTTTCCCTGCATATCATATTTATCGTAAAGAATTATTAGCTGGAGTGGATTGGTATTTAAAAAATGGTTTTGATCCAAATAGTAGTGTTTATAAGATGGTTACAAAAGCTAATATAATTAAAAAATATAAAGATATTAAAACCCATTGTGTTACATCTTTGAAGAATATAAAGAAAAAGATAATTGAGTTTAATCGTATTTATTGGGCGAATCGTAGAAAGCAGGGGGGGGGGGTGACATTAACACTATCAATGGTGGTTCGCAATGAAAGTGGAAGGTATTTAGAGTTAGTACTTAATCACGCTCTACGTTATGTTGATAAATTCGTTATTATTGACGATATGAGTACCGATAATACTGTTGAAATTATAAAAAAAATATTAAAAGATACTAATTATGTGCTTATTGAGAATAAAAAATCATTATTTAATAATGAGATTAAACTTAGAAAGCTTCAATGGCGGGAAACAGTTAAAACAAATCCTGACTGGATTTTATTTTTGGATGCTGATGAAATCTTTGAGGATGGTATAATAGAAGCTAAAAAATATTTGCTTTCTAATAATAGCGTTGATGCTTATTGTTTTAGGATATTTGATATGTGGGATGAATTTCATTATAGAAATGATAAGTATTGGAATGCGCATACAAGATATTACCCTTTATTAATTAGATATCAACCTGGTTTCCATTATGTTTTTAAGAATACTAAACAGCATTGTGGGAGAATGCCTAAGAATGTTTTAACTTTACCATATGCAAATTCTTTTTTTAGGTTAAAACATTTAGGCTGGATGAGAGAAGAAGATAGAAAATTAAAATATGCTAGATATATGGAGCTTGATCCCCATGGGAAATTCGGTAATTTAGATCAATATAAATCAATTCTTGATGATAATCCTGTATTGGTAAAATTTGATTAATAAAATAACTTTAGGGTTGTAAATTAGTTAATTTTAGTGCATGTGCTGAACCCAGAATTCCGGACACAATTTGCAATAGGAAAAACGTGGAAAAACTACTATATTAAAGGTGGTAGGAAGTATAAAGATAAGACAAAGTTTTGACAATGCCTTCAAGGTAAAAGTTGTACTTAAATCATTGCGTGAGGAATTATCATTCCAGAAAACCGAAAAGAAGTACAGAGTTCATCCAAATCAGATTAGCCTATGGACTGGTCAATCGCTTCGCTCACTGCTCGCCTATGCATCTGAGAAAACGCAGGCTATTAAAGTTCTTCCAGAACTTTTTGATCGGCAAAACAAAAAGTCTGATCAGCAATGAGAGTCGGAAGAAAAATATGATGGTGCGTTCAAGACCCTTGATGAAAAGAAAAGCAAGAATGATTATTTAAAAAAGTACAAGTAACGGTTAGGAAGCAATCCGTTCCAAACGAGCAAGATAACAAAGAACTGAGTTTAACAGCACAATGCGAATCGCTTGATATCAGCTGTAGCAGCGCTTATTATACCGAGCAGAACGAAAAGCTCGCCCAGGATGTAGCAACAGTGTTTTTGGTTTGTAGCTTCCTGAGTTTGAAGCCATTATATGGTAGACCTCATAATTTAGAAAAGCTATAGTCCTGTTGCTGGTTAGCAGGTCCGCAGGATCATGGCAGAAGCGGAACTCAAAGCAATATATCCTGGTCTTAACCTATTGAAATCGCGTCAGGAACATATAAACATACCTATCTGCTCGCAGAAAAGGTAATACGATATCACAAATAGGTATGGGCATCCGATATTACTTAAATCAAAACAGCGTATGGTCATTTGTACCTTCTGGCTATTATTGATATGTTTCCCCGCAAAGTAATAAATTGAATGCTTAAGGTTTCAATCGAGACCTAGTTCTTTGATAATTGCTTTCGTAAAATTATTTATTACTACGGAATTCCCGTAATTTTTGACACCGACGAAGGGTATCAGTTTTCTTCGGACTGTTAGACAAAGGTACTTCTAGATTTTTGAGTGCGCATCAGCATGTATGACAGAAATGGTGCTTTGGATAAAATCTATATTGAAAGGCTTTGGTAGTCATTAAAGTATGAGAGCATCCAAATCAAACACTATGAAACAGTAAAGGAGCTAAAAACAGGTATAACAGAATATTTCAGGTTCTACGACAAAGAGTGCCTTCATCAAAGTCTAGACTGTCATACTCCATAGGAAATGTATGAATCATTCCATGCTATTAGCTTGGCTATATTAGTGGAGTGGTAGACCTTAAACTACATGTGAAATATGTAATGGCAAAAAGGCGCAAGATAGTATGTAATGATAGCAGAATTTAGAGTTAAGATATTTCATACAAATAGTATAACATGAAATAATGTAGTAAGAAAGATTTAAAGTAGCCTGCAGTATTTTGCAAGAATTTTTCTAGAAAATGTTTTCTATTAAGCAAATATTTATGTGTAATGTTTATCTTGTGTAATTGTAGTTAGTTTAAGCAAAAAACTTTACTAAAAAGAATATTCTTTTTTTATTCCGCAAATGAAATTGAATATATCGTGGGTAAAAATTAGTTTTATTTAGACCCATAAAACTTACAGAGAAAATAAATGGATTCAATCGATATAATAATACCAACTTATAATTGTGAAAAATATATTCTCAAAACCATTAATTGTGCGTTGATGCAAATTGGTGTTATTCCTCATGTAATTGTTATAAATGATGGTTCAACAGATAATACGGATCAAATAATAAAAAACTCAGAATTTTATTCTAAGATAACATATGTTTCACAAATAAATAGAGGTGTTGCTGCCGCTAGAAATGTTGGTATTATGAATGCAAAATCAGAATATGTATGCTTTCTTGATTCCGATGATCATTACAAAAATACATTTGCATATGATTTAATTAGTTATATGAAGAAAGAAAATGCGAATGTGGGAATGTCAGATTATTATTTTGTTAATGAAAATAATAAATCAATAAAGTTAAAAATAAGGAAAATTAGATTTAGTAAAAAAAATGTTGGAATTCAATTACTCTATAATAATTTTATAATGACACCTGTTGTCATTTTTAATAGGGCTATATTGAATAATTTAAAATTCAATGAAAGTCTAAGATATAATGAGGATTGGGTTTTTTGGATAAATTTAATTAGAAATGAAAAGGTCGCATTTTTATCAAAACCTTTGGTAGGAATTAGAACTTTAAATACAGGTTTAACCAAAAGTACTAAAGATCATGGCAAGTATTATCTGGAAGCAATAAAAAATGTCTATGAAACACAAATTTTTGAAGATTGTAAAAAGAAAGAAAAAAATCAAATATATCTTAAACATGCATTTAATTTGTTAAGCTTTAATTATATTGTAGAAGCTAAGAATTTAGTTAAGAATCTAGGTTTAGAGCGCATTTTTTATAGGCAATATTGGAAATATATACTTAAATTAATTATTGTAAAAACAAAAATTATACATATATTCCGTTTTTTTAGAGTTTTCAGATATAGGTAGTAAGATGTATAAAACAAAAAAACTTATGTTTAGTTTTATTGCAACAATTTTAACATTATTGTTAATTTTATTCTATGATAAACGTATTAAAGTTTATGATAGATCTTCTTTTGTATTCTATATGATTGTTTTTCTTTTTGTATTAGTTTTAGGATATTTTAAGTATAACTATTTATTAAATCCTCTAACCTTTTATTCATTATTTATTTTTTCTTATGCTTTTAATTTTCTTTATATTTCTTATGATCAGGAGATTTTAAATTTTCGGACAAGATTAATAATATTTTTAAGTATTTTTTTATTTATTTTGCCTTATTTAATGCCTATAACAAAAAAGTTTGTAAATAATTATAAAAGAAATTATAATTATAAAACATTTAAATTTATTTTTTTCATTGCATTAATAATATTTATTATTGAGTTAATTATCAATAAGTATATACCGATAATAGAGAGTTTAAAAAGAAATTCAAAATATAATACATTTATATATATTCCTTTTTTACATTATTTAGTTATGTTAAATGCAATTTTTCCTGGTATTTGTATATATTTTAAAAAAAACAACTATATAAGTAAGATTAAAATGTGGTTTTACATTATAGTTTCTATTTTTATTATTTTAAATACTGAAAGCCGTCAAATGCTTTTATTGTTACTAATTGGTGTTGTAGTCGTTTTACAGCAACATGTTGTAAATAAGAATAAAATTAATAAAATTGTTATATCAATTGGATTGTTATTTAGTGTTCTTTTTATATTGCTTGGTAATATCAGAATAGGGGTTGATGCACCTATAAAATATATGGCCGCATTTGGGAATTTAAAAGATATACCAAATCTAAATATTATTGAAGTGTGGTTTATTAAATATGGTCCGGTTAATTTTACAACATTACAAAGGCTTCTGTATGCTTTTGATAATCATCATCAGTATGGTTTTGGAATTTATATTTTGCGACCTATAATTTCTTTTCTGTTTCTAGATAGAGCAGGCCTTATTGAATACCCTATAGATTTAAATGGCTTTTCAAAATTGGGAACTTATGTATGGGAGTTTTATATCGATTTTGGTTATTTTGGATTAATTATAAATTCGATTGTGTTAGGATTTTTTACAAAGTATTTATATGAAAAAGCATTAATTAAAAAAGATCTAACCATATCACTGCAATTAGTTGCAATTTTTTATTGTTTGTTTATGTCAGTTTTTACTAATTTTTATTTTACGTTTTTTATTTGGATTCTATTTTTATTTCCCTATTTATTAAGAATAAAATTAAAATAATTTAAATATTATATTAATGAGGAATATTTATATATGAATATTTTTGCAATTATTGTTACATATAATCCTGACTGGTCAAACATTGATTCGTTAACAAATATTTTGTTAATGAATAATATAAGAACTATTGTTGTTGATAATGGATCTGACTATATAAAAAATACAACAGACGGTATTATTAAGCCTTTAAATTTTAATTATGGGATAGCTTATGCTCAAAATATAGGGATTAAACAAGCACTATTAAATGGTGCTGAATGGATAATTTTTTTTGACCACGATACGACTATTGATCAAAATTTTATAAATCAATTAAAATTTGTTTTAGAAAATACAAAAAACTTAATAATAGCGCCTATCTTTATTGATAAAAGGCGTAGATTTATTTATCCTATTGTTTATATAAATAAAAACGGAACTAGACATAAAATAAATCCTATTCCAAATACGCCCGCTTTTAATACTACTGTTGCAATATCTTCGGGTACTGCAGTTAAATCAGAATTATTTTATAAAATTGGTTTGTTTGATGAAAGATTGTTTATTGATTATGTTGATACAGAATGGTGTTTAAGATGTATGTCAAAAAATGTAAAAATTGCAATACAACCATCTTTGCAAATGGAACATA
Organism: uncultured Treponemataceae bacterium; assembly: GCA_964630305.1. Lineage (GTDB taxonomy): Bacteria > Spirochaetota > Spirochaetia > Treponematales > UBA12059 > JAKPPT01. Next base: position 12,636 of record CAZVTR010000045.1, read on the forward strand.
CAATTGGTGATAAAATAATAAATCTTATTCTAATAAAAATACCAGTACATAGTCCTAAGAGAAGATATTATAGAATACGAAATTCAATATTGCTTTTGCGTTATAATCATGTTCCAAAGTTACTTGTGTTTAGAGAAATTATAATTGGTATTTTTCATCAAATTATTATTTTAATGTTATGCCCAAATAAAAAACAATACTTTAGTTATTTTATAAAAGCAATTATAGCAGGATTAAAAGGAAATCATAGTTCAATTGATTCTCCAAAAAGGGGATGGTGATGGGTTTAAATAAAACTCTAATTAATATTTCTATAGTTTTATACAATACAAAAGAATATGAAGTAGTTAACATATACAATATTTTAATTAATAGTAGCTCAAAAATATCAATTTTTTTTATTGATAATTCTCCCATCCCGTGTATCGATCCAGCAGATTATCCAAAGGCTTTTTATATTAATAATGGTAAAAATATCGGTTATGGTTCAGCCCACAATATAGCTATACGAAAAAGTATAGAAGAAAATATTCCATATCATTTAGTATTAAATCCTGACGTATACTTTGACCCTAATGTGTTAGAGATTCTTTATAATTATATGGAACAGCACCCTGACGTGGGAAATATTATGCCTAAAGTTTTATATCCGAATGGTGAAATACAATATTTATGTAAGCTTTTACCTACGCCAATTGATTTAATAATTCGCCGTTTTATACCTTTTAATATAATTAAAAAGAAAATGAACGAAAAGTATGAGCTTCACTGGACCGGATATAACAAAGAAATGAATATTCCTAATATGTCTGGCTGTTTTATGTTTTTAAGAACCGAAGCGTTAAAAGAAACAGGATTATTTGATGAGAACTTTTTTATGTATATGGAAGATGTAGATTTAAATAGAAGAATACATACAAAATATAAAACTATGTTTTATCCAGCAACAAACATTTATCATGAATATGGAAAAGAATCATACAAAAAATTCAAATTATTAAAATATCATATTAAATCATCCATCTATTACTTTAATAAATGGGGGTGGTTCTTTGATAAAGAGAGGAATAAAATTAATAAAGAAACTATAAACGGATTAAAGAATAAGGAGTCTAATACATGAAAGGCATCATCTTAGCAGGCGGTGCTGGAACTCGCCTCTATCCAATTACACGGGCTATTTCAAAGCAAATTTTACCCGTATATGACAAACCAATGATCTACTATCCGCTCTCTGTGCTTATGTTAGCGGGCATTAGAGAGGTCCTCGTAATTTCTACACCCCGGGATCTTCCGGTTTTCAAAGAGCTTTTGGGAAGCGGAGAGCAGCTTGGTATGCGTTTTGAGTACGCAATACAAGATCAGCCTCGGGGACTAGCAGATGCCTTTATCGTGGGGGAGCGTTTTATAGGTAGCGATTCTGTGGCCCTGGTTTTGGGGGATAACATTTTTTATGGTCAGCGTTTCACAGAAACACTGCAAAAAGCAGTAAGCAATAAGGATGGCGCTACGATATTTGGTTATTGGGTAAAAGATCCAACTTCGTATGGTGTTGTAGAATTTGATGCAACAGGCAAAGCAATATCCATCGAAGAAAAACCCGCAAAACCAAAATCACATTATGCTGTTCCCGGCCTCTATTTTTATGACAACCAGGTGATAGACATTGCTAAAAACGTACAACCCTCTGCTCGTGGTGAGATAGAAATAACCAGTGTAAACAACGAATATCTTGCCCGGGGTAAGCTCAAAGTAGAACTCTTAGGCCGTGGTATGGCCTGGCTCGATACTGGTACCTATGACGGGCTCCTGGAAGCGGGAAACTTTGTGGAGGCCATTCAAAAACGACAGGGCCTTTATGTGGCCTGTATCGAAGAAATTGCCTATCGGAACGGCTGGATTAGCCGGGAACAACTTTTAAATCTAGCCGCGGGAATAAAAACCGATTATGGGGCCTATCTCAAATTTGTTGCGGAGGAGGAATAACCCATGCCCTTTACCTTTACCCATGGCCCTATAGAGGGACTTATTATTATAAACCCCAGCGTCTTTGCCGATGAGCGGGGGTTTTTTATGGAGTCTTACAAAGCCAGTGATTTTATCGCCGCAGGAATTTCAGAACCCTTTGTTCAGGATAACCATTCCCGGTCTAGTAAAGGAACACTGCGGGGACTTCATTTTCAGCACTCTCCCCATGCTCAGGGTAAACTCGTCCGAGTTACCCGAGGTGCTGTGTGGGATGTGGCGGTGGACCTCCGTCCTGGCTCAGCAAACTTTGGCAAATGGTTTGGAATAGAACTATCGGAGGCTAATAAAACAATGTTCTGGATTCCCCCTGGTTTTGCCCATGGTTTTGTGGCCATGGAAGACAACACCGAACTCCAGTATAAGTGCACCGCCGAATACCATGCTCCGAGCGATGGCGGTATTCGGTGGGACGATCCGGATATAGGCATCCCTTGGCCAGACCTTGGAATAGCCTATATTATTTCTGAAAAGGACCGCAAATTGCCGCTCCTTAAGGACATACAAAAGGATAGACAATGATCTGGCTTGTCGGTAATAAGGGCATGCTCGGTACAGAGCTTGCCAATCTTTTTGAATCGAATAAGACTCCCTATATTGGTACCGACCGGGATGTTTCCATTTTGGATATGGAAGCGATGCGAGGCTTTCTAAAAAATAAAAATATTTCATGGATAGTAAACTGTGCGGCCTACACCGCAGTAGACAAGGCGGAAGATGATGTTGAACTCTGCCATGCCCTCAATGCCCAGGGCCCGGAGAACTTAGGGCGCATTGCCCAGGAAATTGGTGCCAGGGTATTGCACATCTCCACCGATTATGTGTTTTCTGGTACTCCAATTCTGGAAAGAGGTCAGCCCCGGCCTTACCGGGAAGATGATCCAACTGGCCCAACCGGTGTGTATGGTAAAACAAAAGCCGAGGGGGAACGCCTCCTTATGGCTGCTGCTTCCAACAGTGTCATCCTACGCACCGCCTGGCTCTATGGTAAGCACGGGAACAATTTTGTGTATACTATGCTCCGTCTCATGAAAGAGCGAGATACCATCGGCGTTGTAGCCGATCAGCGGGGGAGCCCCACCTGGGCCTATGATCTTGCCGTCGCAATCCTGTATCTCATCAATCTGCCCCATGAAAAATTCTCCCCCAGCATATACCACTTTACCAACGAAGGCGAAACTACCTGGTACGACTTTGCCCGGGAAATCTATCGGCTGGGAAGGCACTATGGTATCCTTGAAAAAGACTGTGTCATTAATCCCCTGACCACCGACCAGTACCCCACCAAGGCCCGCCGCCCTGCATATTCTGTTCTTTCCAAAGAAAAGATTAAAGCTCTTGGAGTCAGAATTCCACAGTGGCAGGAAAGCCTGGAACGGTTTATTACACATTGACAATGTGTATGATTTAATAGACAATGTGTCTAAAAAGAGGAGGAATGCTAACATGCGTACAAATATAGTAATAGAAGATGATCTTATAAAAAAAGCTCAAAATCTTACTGGGCTTAAAACAAAAAAAGCTACCATAGAAGAAGCCCTTAAGCTGCTTATTGCGATAAAACAGCAAAGCAATATTCGTTCGCTTCGAGGTAAACTCCATTGGGAAGGCGATATAGAAGCTATGAGGACCGACTCATGACTGTTGTAGACACTTCCGTGTGGATAGATTATGTAAATGGTATAAACACTCCCCAAGTTTTGATATTAGATTATTTGTTAGAAAATGAACGTATTGTTACAGGTGATTTAATCCTGGCTGAGTTTTTACAAGGTTTTAAGCATGAGAAGGATGTCCAAAAAGCAAAAGCAATGATGGAATTGTTGGAGTATTATGATTTCGTTGGTAAAGATATAGCCATAAAGGCTGCTGACAATTTTCGTTTGTTACGAAAAAAAGGAATAACTGTGCGAAAAACAATAGATGTATTGATAGCCACATTTTGCATAGAACATGGTTTTTATTTGTTGCATAACGATAAAGATTTTGATTCTATGGAAACAGTGTTAGATTTGAAAGTGAGAAGGATAGACTAATAGTTATTCTATAAAGGAAATCACATGCGTACATATAACAACATTTTAATCACTGGCGGAGCCGGGTTTATCGGTTCTAATATGATTCGCTACCTTTTAACAGGTAACTCTGGTTTTATGGGCCGCATCATCAATGTGGATGCCCTCACCTATGCGGGTAACCCCGAAAGTCTAGCAGATATTGCTGAGCGTTTTGGCAGCGGTGCTGAGCCTCGCTATATTTTTATTAAGGCTGATATCCGGGACCGAACATCCATGAAAGCCCTATTCAAGGACTACCAGTTTGATGCGGTAATTCACTTTGCAGCAGAAAGCCATGTAGACCGATCTATTTTAGGACCTGAGGCCTTTGTAACCACAAATGTAATCGGCACCTATACGCTCTTAGATGTGGCCCGTCTCGCTTGGCTTGAGCGTTTTGGCTCCTTGGCGGATGCGCCTGTTCTGTTTCATCATATTTCTACCGATGAAGTTTATGGAAGCTTGGGTGAAACGGGCTACTTTACCGAGACAACCCCCTACGATCCCCGCTCTCCCTATTCGGCAAGCAAGGCAGGGAGCGACCACCTTGTCATGGCTTACCACCATACCTATGGACTTCCTGTAACCCTTACTAATTGTTCCAATAATTATGGTCCCTACCAGTTCCCGGAAAAACTTATTCCCCTTATGATATTAAATATGCAGGAAGGAAAGCCTCTTCCGGTCTATGGAGATGGCAAGAATATCCGGGACTGGCTTTATGTGGAGGACCACAACAGCGCTGTGTGGCTGGTGATGCAGAAGGGACGGGTAGGGGACAAATACAACATCGGCGGCGAAAACGAATGGGAAAATATAAAGCTCCTCCATACGCTCATCAATATAGTAGCCGAAGAGACCGGTAAAGACGCGGAAGCGCTGCGGAGCCTTATAACCTTTGTAAAGGATCGGCCAGGGCATGACCGCCGTTACGCCATAGACTGCACCAAGCTCAAGACTGAACTTGGATGGAAGCAATCGGTGAGCTTTGAACAGGGGCTCCGTAAAACCGTCCGCTGGTACCTGGACAATACCGAATGGGTGCAGCACGTCCGTTCCGGCGAATACCGCACCTGGATAGAAAAGAATTACGAAAAACGGTA
>CAZVTR010000046.1:0-17620 GCA_964630305.1 uncultured Treponemataceae bacterium
GTACTATTCTCAGTTAAGTCTACTGCTTCATGCAAAGAATTTCCAGAATCTTTTTGTATTTGTTCATTTTTAGCGGCTTCATTATAATAACCGACATACCACAAAAAAAGACCATGCGCCGGTGCAGTTGTTCCAGCATCGTCTCTATTTTTGCCTAGAAGAATTTTTTTAAACATATCGGGTTCTGCATTGTTTTTATCAAGCTCAATTAAGGTGCCGACAATTGAGCGCACCATTCTCCAAAGAAAAGCATTTGCAGCTATATCAAAGACAAGTGCCTCGCCTTCATAGTAAAAGCAAGCATGGTACAAATAACGGAACTTATGCGGACTTTTATCTTTTGCACTTGCAAAAGCAGAACAGTCTAACTCGCCTTTGAGGCAGGAAGCCATAGCATTAAGCCTGTTGACATCAGGGTAATGAAATATTCTCCAGGCATACCTGTCTTCAAAAGGATATGGAGTATCACCCGGTCTAATAAAATACTTGTACCGGCGATAGCGGGCATCAAAACGAGCATGAAAATTATGAGGCATTTCTTCTGCACTAATAATACGAATATCACACGGGAGGAGCTTATTGAGAGCGAGTTTAAACTTTTCTGCGGGGATACTTGCTATATCGGTATGAAAATGTGCAACCTGTCCCCGAGCATGTACGCCGCTGTCAGTTCTACCTGCGCCTATAACGGTAATGTCATGACCGTGCATTTTTGAAAGTGCTCGTTCAAGCTCACCCTGTACTGATCGGAATCCATTTTGGCACTGCCATCCTGAAAAATCAGTGCCATCATAAGCTAATGTGAGTTTTATGCATCTATTCCTCATCATCAGCTTGATCCTTAAGTTCCTTTTTTATTGTTTCATATAATTCACGAGCCTTATCGAGCAGCGGACCTGGTTTTGCTTTAGTTTTTTTACCAACACCGAACATGCGCGCAACAGCATTCTTTCTTGCATTAAGTTCCTTGATACGATACTCCATATTATCCCGCGGACCATACTTGAGTTCAAGAATTGCAGACATATAAATTACACCTTCATGTCCGTAGTTCTTATCAATATCGGGGCCAAGGTTCCTCACAGTTGATGAATATGGTTCTTTGCCGCTCTGTTCAAGCTCGAGAGCAAGTTTATAAAAAAAGCGAGCCTTATGATAAAAGAGATCGGCTACATAATCCCAGTGTTCATCAGGATATTTTTTATGTAAATCTGAACTAATCCATGCTGCACGAATCGATGCAATTGCACGTTTTATGGTTGGAGCAAATTCTTTTGGAAAGAATTCATAACACTGCAATGCTAGGAAATAGCTTGCAAGCCCCTCTTTTATTGTGCGCGGTTCCTGGAAATCAACATGCTCAAACAGCTCCTGTATACTTTCTACCCGTTCCTGAAAATGATCCTGCAGAACTTTAGCAAGCTTTTTGCCCGCAGGTACAAAATCACTGCGAAACGCTGCATAAAAACAATGGGGACAGACATCGATTTCATAAATGAGCGGTATAACCTCTCCATAGGCTGTTGTAGGCTTATACAATCGATGCAATTCATCAGTAAGGTCATGGACATTGAGTCTTCCGGAAAACAATTCTTCGCGTTTGAATGAACCGTCACATACAGGACACTGGATAGACTCTTTTGATAAAAAAGTTATTTTACCAGGTTTTTTTTCGGGCTTTTTTTGAACCTTCATTTAAGCCTCCAGAATTACAATTGCAATTGCATTATCACGCTCATGTGTCATAGACAAATGAATTCGCTTTGCTCCAGAATGCTCAAAAGCTGCTAAAGCTGAGTTAATTACCAGTAACTCTGGTTTTCCCTCATTATTGTTTCTTACTAAAATATCTTTAAGCGCTATCCCTTTTAGGCCTGTCCCTAATGCTTTGCCAAAGGCTTCTTTAGCAGCAAAGCGAGCTGCTAAAGAGAGCGCAGCACTTTTACCCCGAGAAAGCGACGCAGCAATCTCTTCTTCATGGAAAAAACGTTCCATGAGTTTTTTGTTTGTTAACCAGCGCTCGAGTCTGCTAACATGTACTACATCAATACCTGTGCCTAAAATCATTATTGCGCTTTCTTCTTTATAACCCGCACTGTAATATTTGAGGGTAAAATGGATTCCACTCTTATTGTGGAAGGTAGTTTTGTTTCTATTGCGACAGAATATACACCAGGCTGATCAATATCAGTAAGGTTAATGGATACCATTTTGCTTTCTAAAATTAATGATTCAATATCATGCCGCAAACCGGAAACTTTTAATGTGACAAGTGGAGTATCTCCTGCAATCTCGAGTGATTCGCTGAGTCCATGTATAGTCACCGGAATATCCTGAAAAGTTTTATATACTATAATTTTTTTTACTTCCCACAATACCATAACGTTTTGGTTGTTAAGAATTTGAATGGTTTCCTTAGGTGAATTTAATTTAGCTCGATAGCTATACACGCCTTCTTGTGACGTCGTTACAATTGCTTCAGTATCAATTTTATTGACAGCATCTGCAAGCGCAGCGGGGCATGTTATTTCCACTTCTCCTGGCTGCACTTGGATATTTATAATCTCGTAATTTTCAGGCATTTCAGAACCAAAGACAGGCATAACAGGCACCTTTTTTGTTATTTTTTTATCAAGCTGAACCTCAACATCAAGCGGATATAACGTGTATTCAAGAAAACTGGCTGTTAAGGCACTGCCCTTTTTTTCTATCCGTATTGGGACCCTGTATGTTCCGGGCATGGTATATGAAGAAAGGTTTACAAATGCACGGATATCGCCTTCCGGGATCGAATAGATTACATTTGATTCACCTTTAAGCGTTACACGAACAGCTCCAGGAAGCGGATTAATGAGCGCAAGCGTATCGGAAATACTATATTCGAGCGGTATAACAAGCACTCGGGTATCATACTTGCTTACATTATATAAATAGAAGAGCAAAGCAGCAGCAAGCAGGCTTATAATTTTAGGAACCCAATTATCAAAGATTTTTACCAGCTTATTCTGCTTCATACATCTCCTCATCGGAAACAGCAAGGTCTCTATCTTCAATAAGCTGCATGAGTCTTTTCTTTACAGCAGTAACTGAAAGGTTATAAAACAACTTCGATTCATACGCAAGGGATAATGCTCCTGTTTCCTCTGAAACAATTAATATTACAGCATCAGAAACTTCAGATAAACCGAGCGCTGCTCTATGCCGTGAACCAAAACTTCTTTTAATATCCTGCTGCTCAGATACAGGCAAAAAGCAGCCAGCCGCAAGGATTCTGTCGCCTTTAATAACAACAGCGCCATCATGAAGCGGCGTATTATATTCAAAAATAGAAAGCAGCAATGAAGATGAAAGCATTCCGTCAATTTTTGTGCCTTTTTCAATGATATCAGTGAGACTGATATACCGCTGAAACACTATCAATGCGCCTCGCCTCTTTTGCGCTAAAATTTCAGCAGCATTCAAAATAACATCAAACCTGGTGGTTTTTTGCTGTCCTTGCTTTCTGAATATGGCACCCTGTCCCAGCCTGATAAAAACTTTGCGCAATTCCGGCTGAAAAATAATTGCAAGCGCAATAACAATTCCAGGAGCAAGCAGATTGAGTATCCATAACAGTGTTGAGAGCTGCATAACGTATGCAACAACCCAGATGAGCGCTAGAAAGATTGTGCCGCGAGCGAGCTGAATTGCCTGTGTCCGAGTTAAAAGCCTGTATAATTGATAGATGAGAACAGCTAAAATAATGATATCAGCAGCGGGAGCAATATATGTTTTATAAAATGCCAGTATGCTGGAAATATTCATGGTGTTTACCAGTGTACCATAATTTTTAGTAAAACAATAGTACTTTTCTTAACTGCGGTACACACCTTTGCATGCAAGATACACTTTGATTGCATCTACAGTTTCTGGAACATCGTGCACCCGTATAATAGCAGCGCCGCAATCAGCTGCCCAGCATGCAGCCCCGAGCGATCCAGCCAGTCTTCCCTGAGGATCTTTTCCAGTAATTGCTCCAATAGAACTTTTTCGCGAAATACCGATGAGTACTGGATAGCCGCTTGCTGTAAAGTCAGGAATGTGCTGCATGAGCGCAAGATTATCTTCAAGCCGCTTACCAAAACCAATTCCCGGATCGATGATTATGGCATCATGAGCAATCCCTTGCGATTCAGCATGCTGTGCAGAAGCAAGCAGTGACTGTAACACCTCACCGACACAATCTTCATAGTAAGGCTTATCCTGCATGGTAGCAGGAATGCCTTTTTTATGCATCAGAATTACCGGCACGCTATAGCGAGCGCACACAGGTGCAAGCTCAGGATCTTCTCCCAGTGCAGATATATCATTCACTATATCAGCTCCAGCGCGCAGGGCCTGTTCTGCAACAATGGCCTTTCTGGTATCGATTGATATCGGAATATCCCAGCGGGAACGGATTGCTTCAATCGCAGGTATCACTCGGGCAAGTTCTGTGTCGGCATCGACATAGTCAGCTCCGGGTCTGGATGATTCGCCGCCAATATCGAGAATATCAGCGCCTCCAGCGATCATTGCAGCAGCACTATCCACTATTGAAGCAGTTGTAACACGGCTGGCATCATAGAAAGAATCTGGAGTAACGTTGAGTATACCCATTATGGCAGGGAATGCGCTTAGCGATAAAACTCTATTGCGCGGCAAACGCAAATCTTTTGTATTCATTGATGCTGTCATTGATTTCGTAATTCAGAAAGCGGAATAGGCTGAGGTTCTTTATTCTCACCTTCTGATGCAAGGAAGGCTTCTAAAAGTTCTCTGCCTTTTTTGCTCACCGTTTGCGGCACTGTTGTGATTATCTTGATGTACATATCACCGCGGTGTTTGCCGCCATTTATTGGGACGCCTTCGCCGCGAATACGCAAAAGCTTTCCATGCTGAGTACCCGCCGGAATTTCTACTCGTATATGTTTTTTATCAATAGTCGTTATTGTAACTTCTCCGCCTAGTGCTGCCCGCATTGCAGAGACAGGCACCGCGCAATAGAGATCAGCCCCATTTCGCTCAAAATATTGGTGCGGTTTAATATGGACGACAACATAGAGATCGCCCGCGGGTCCATTATTCGGTCCCATATCGCCCTGACCGGCTACGGTAACCTTACGGTTATCATCAATACCAGCTGGAATAGTAATTTCGATAGTCTGTTTACGTTTTACTAAGCCAGTCCCTGAGCAAGTTTTACAAGGCTTTTCTACAATAAAACCATCACCCCCGCAATGCGGACAGGTACTTGCAATGGAAAAGAAACCGGTATTCCGACGCACCTGGCCGGCACCCTGACAGGTGGGACACATCTTGCGGCCAGTTCCGCTTGCAGAGCCTGTTCCGCCACAGTCCCGGCAATGCTCATTGCGATTATACTGAATCTGTACTTTGGTGCCAAAAACAGCCTGTTCGAATGAGATTTCAAGGTCATAGCGAATATTGGAACCGCGCTGAGGCTCGTTTGCATACTGCTGACGCCGTGAACGAGAGCCGCCTCCGCCAAACAAATTATCAAATATGGAACTGAAGTCACCAAATCCAGAAAAAAGGTCTTCAAAATCTCTGTAGATGTTAGAAAAGTCCTGAGCTCCCTGCCCTCCGGTCATTCCATCAACACCAGCAAATCCAAACTGATCATATGCAGCGCGCTTCTGGTCATCGGAGAGAATTTCATATGCTTCTGTAGCCTCTTTGAACCGTTCTTCTGCTGTTTTATCACCGGGGTTTTTGTCGGGATGATACTGGATTGCCATTTTTCTATAGGCCTTTTTAATATCATCCTTGCTCGCATTTTTAGGTATACCCAGTACCTCGTAGTAATCCCTCTTTGCCACCTTGGTTTCCTCATCAATCCATGTTTATTCGTCTCTATGCCTTCTGGACTAAGGGCTGCTCTGAGCAGCCCTTCTCGAGACATACTAGTATGTGCACACTATGCGCAGCTTACTTATTTTTTCTCATCATCATCAACTACCCGATAATTCGCATCTTCTGCTGTGCGGGTAGAATCTCCCTGAGTACTGCCAGGTCCCTGTGCCTGTCCGGCATCGGCATTAGCTTGAGCTCCGCCCTGCGCACCGGTATGCTTGTATACTTCTTCACTGATCTTGTAAATAAGCTGTTTCAAACTCTCAAGTTTTGCTTTCATGTCTTCATAATTATTGGATTCGATCGCTTTCTTGAGATCTGCAATACCAGCTTCAACCGCAGCCTTATCACCAGCAGGCACCTTATCACCTAAATCTTTTAAGGTCTTTTCGGCAGTATACACAAAGGAATCGGCTTCATTTCGAGTTTCTGCGCGTTCTTTTTCACGCCGATCTTCTTCTGCATGAGCCTCAGCTTCTTTTACCATGCGCTCAATATCTGCCTCTGAGAGGCCGCTTGATGCTTCAATACGGATTTTCTGCTCTTTACCTGTTCCGAGATCCTTTGCTGATACATGCACAATACCGTTAGCATCGATATCAAAAGTAACTTCAATCTGAGGAACACCGCGCGGTGCAGGAGGAATACCTTCGAGATCAAACCGACCCAGTGTTCTGTTCTGGGAAGCCATTTCCCGTTCACCCTGCAGAACATGTATCGATACTGTAGTCTGATTATCAGCAGCGGTGCTGAAAATCTGGCTCTTGCGGCAGGGAATTGTTGTATTGCGCGGTATCAATCTGGTAAATACGCCGCCAAGTGTTTCAATACCAAGCGAGAGCGGAGTAACGTCGAGGAGGAGCACGTCTTTAACATCTCCGCCAAGAATACCGCCCTGAATAGCTGCACCTACTGCAACGGCTTCATCGGGGTTTACTCCCTTTGATGGCTCTTTGCCAAAAAGATCGCGAACAATTTGCTGAACCTTTGGAATTCGAGTTGAACCGCCGACTAAAATAACTTCATCGATTTGTGCTGCGGTCACACCAGCGTCTGCAAGCGCTTTCCGGCACGGTTCTTTTGTACGCTCAAAAAGATCGTCACACATGCGCTCAAAAGCAGCTCGTGTCAATGTTTTTTGAAGATGTTTGGGGCCTGATGCATCAGCTGTTATAAACGGAAGATTGATTTCCGTTTGCTGCACATTGGAAAGCTCTATTTTAGCCTTTTCCGATGCTTCTTTGAGACGCTGCAGTGCCATGCGGTCTGTTGAAAGATCGATACCGGTGTCATTCTTAAATTCTTTAACGAGCCATTCCATTATACGTCGGTCAAAATCATCACCGCCAAGGTGAGTGTCACCATTGGTGCTCTTTACTTCAAAAACGCCCTCACCGAGTTCAAGAATTGAAATATCAAATGTACCGCCGCCAAGGTCATATACAGCTATGAGCTTTTCTTTGCTCTGATCTTTATTAAAACCATAGGCAAGAGCAGCTGCAGTTGGCTCATTGATAATGCGTTTTACTTCAAGCCCAGCAATTTTTCCTGCATCCTTAGTTGCCTGACGCTGTGCATCGTTAAAATAAGCAGGTACGGTAATTACCGCTTCGGTTACTGTTTCGCCAAGATAGTCCTCTGCTGTTTTCTTCATTTTTTGCAGGATAAATGCGCTAATCTCCTGAGGACTGTACATTTTATCATCAATAGAGACACGCACATCATTCTGATGCGGAACCACTTTATAGGGCACCAGCTTGATTTCTCCCTGAACTTCATCATACCGCCGGCCCATAAACCGCTTAATTGAATAAACGGTTTTTTCCGGGTTGGTTATCATCTGGTTTTTTGCCGGCTGTCCTACAACACGCTCGCCTTTCTGAGTAAATCCAACAATTGAAGGAGTTGTTCGCTGTCCTTCCGAATTGGCAATAACAAGCGGCTCTCCGCCTTCCATTACTGCAACACAACTATTCGTTGTTCCAAGATCGATTCCAATAATTCTGCCCATACTCTATATTCTCCTTTATTATAGACGCTTGTTAGTTATTACTGGCAGAGCTAGTTGCATTCTCTGCGCCAGTAGTGTTGTGCTGTTCCTGCCTGGCAGCTTCATGCTGTGCTGCCGCAGTAGCTCCATTCTCCTGCCCCTGTGAATGATCAGTGTTTGCTTGAGGCATCCTCACTTTTACCCGTGCTGTGCGCAGCACGCGTTCTTTGAGCATGTATCCCTTGCTGTATTCTTCGATAACAATAGGATGTTCGCAATCACCGGTTTCACTAGACATAGCCTCATGCTTATGAGGATCAAATTCGACATTGAGGGAATCAAACCGTTTAAGACCATATTTCCCCTCAAGCAAGCTCAAAAAATGCTTCTGAATCATTACAATTCCGTCATGCAGTGCAGTAAAATCTTTCGAAACCTCTGCACTCTGAATTGCACGGTCAAAATTATCCAAAACATCAACAAGATCAGTCAAAAGCTGTGTATTAGCATAAGCGACTGCCTCATCACGCTCTCTGAACATGCGCTTGCGGAAATTTTCATAGTCTGCAAGTTTCCGCAAATACTGTTCTTTAGCCTCTGCAAGTTCTTTTTGCAGATTTTCAATTTGCTCGTTTTTCTCTTTTAACAATTCAATTTCTTCCTTGCATGAGTTTTGAGCGACATTCTGACCATTTTGTTCGCTTTGATTTACTGCCTGCTGTTCAGCAGTATCATCTTGTGCCGCATTGGACTCATGTACTTGTTCATGCTTTTCTTTTTTCTCAGAATTACTAGTTTTATGCACAAAATCCCTCTTTTTACCACGTATAAGCTGTATTTTCGAATGTAAAATAATAAAAATCGACTAAATCGTCAAGAAAACTACTCTAATCATAGAAATAGTATCAGTATTATCACTTTTTAATACACTTTCACTCTTGACTATTTGAGTAAATTGATTAAAGTTAAATTAGGAACTAGGAGAAATCAGCCTGATGCAATCTAACAGAACAGTGCTCAGCCAGGAGCAGCGGCAAACCTTAAGCCATCAAATGCTTCAGTCAATACGCATTATGGCAATGCCAATCCAGGAGCTTAAAGAAACCATCAATGCTGAGTTAGAAAAAAATCCGGCACTGGAGGTCATTTATGACCCTTCAGTGGTTTCGCTTGATACTATGAGCACTAACCCAGAGATTACTGGAACCGCCAGCACCCAGCAAACAGAAACAAATACAAATTATGAGAAACATACTAAACCCAAGCAGTCACATCAAGAGCTATTTGAGAAAATTCTCAGCAATGAAGAAACACTCCAGGAACATTTGCTCGAACAGCTCCATGTCCAGCCTGTTTCTGAGACTGTTTTAAAAGCTGGGGAACTCTTAATCCAAAACCTCGATGATAAGGGTTTTCATATAGAAGATCCATTTGTCGTCTGCAAAGATTTTAAGCGGGAAGATGTTCAGCTTGCCATCGAGCTTATTCAGCATTTAGAACCAGTAGGAACCTGCACCAGTAATTTTCAAGAATCGCTCATTGTTCAGGCAAAACTGGATCCAGCTGCACCGCCATATGCTCAGATTATTTTGGAACAGTATTTTGACCTTCTTGAACACAATAAAATTAAAGAAATTCAAAAGCAGCTAAAAATAGAGCAAGAAGAACTTGAGCATGCGATCAACTACATTAAAACACTCAACCCTTTTCCAGGAAGACAGTATGCGCCTAATAATGTCCGTTATATTACACCCGATGTGATTGTACGCCGCGAAAATGGTGATTTTATTATTACAATTAACGAAGAAGAATTTCCGGTACTCAGTATCAATCCATACTTCAATACACTGCTTGAAAAACAGCAAGACAAGGCCACAACTGTATTTGTAAAAGAAAATGTAAGAAAAGCGCAAGAATTTATTCAGAGCATTCAGCAGCGAAACAAGACGTTACTCAGAGTAGTTCGCGCACTCATAGACTTCCAGCGAGCATTTTTTATAAAAGGACCGCGCCATCTTGCACCGCTTACATTGAAGGATATCGCACAACACCTGGAATTGCATGAATCAACAATCTCGCGTCTTGTAAATGGCAAATTCATTCAAACTGATTATGGCATATTCGAGTTGCGATACTTTTTTTCAAATAGCATTTCAGGAGCAGGCAGCACAGGATCGCGCTATGCACAAGGAGCTGTTAAAGAAATCATAAAAGATATTATTCAAAATGAACCTGAAGCGCTTTCGGATCAGGAAATAGCTGAAAAACTTGCACTTCGCGGCATTCAAATTGCGCGCCGTACAGTTGCAAAGTACCGCAAAACACTTCAGCTTGATTCTTCGTTTGAACGAAAAGGGAGAAAGAAAAATTGAATCATTTACAAATGGTTAGTATATTATATAGCATATCTAGTACCGGCATACATAACAATAATAAGATTTTAAGGAGGTTTTCATGAACATTGATGTCCGGAGCGTTCATTTTGATCTTGGGGAAACAGCACGTTCCTATCTGGACAAGAAGCTCGAACGTATCAACCATGCAAGGGACTCGATTGTCGATTTAATGTTCTGCTTCACCAAGGAAAAGCAGTTCAAATGCGAAACAACAATCAATTTCCGCTGGGGTACAACAGCGCATATCGAAGAACAAGACTTTGACCTCACTGCAGGTATAGATAAAATGATGGATAAAGTCGAACAGAAAATACATAAAGAAAAAGAAAAAATTAAAGATAAGAAATAACACATGCATGACAGGGGCTAAAGATGCCCCTGTTTTATTTTAAGCAAACAATAGTAAGATTTATAAAATTATTTCAATAAGAATAATTGTTACTTTTTTATAGCAATATGCTATATTCACTATTTCAAAAAACCATTCTGAGGCCGCCAATAATTGACCAGCTGCCTTGAATCCAGCTTTCATAGAGCGTACCTGCGTCCCCAGCATTGAAAGTACCTGTTATATAATACCAAAGTCCTTGATAAGGTTTCCAGAGCATAGTGAACACAAACAATGCAGAACTATCAACAGGCGA
The DNA here is from genome assembly GCA_964630305.1 of uncultured Treponemataceae bacterium. GTDB lineage: Bacteria > Spirochaetota > Spirochaetia > Treponematales > UBA12059 > JAKPPT01. The sequence goes on from CAZVTR010000046.1 coordinate 10,926, forward strand.
ATAGAGGCTTCGTGTTGTAAAAACAAGTGTGTCTAAACCTATTGATATGTCAGCGAGAATATGAACACCATATGGATATCCAGATTGGCGAGTTTCTTGCGTTAACTCTGTTTGCGACCATGGTTTTTCTGGCTGTATGAGAAACTCTAGCCGTAAACTAGATGTGTCTAAACCAGTAATAAGATTCAGCATGAGAAATCCGCCGGTTATACAAGGCTGCTCATAGGGAAGCATGCAGGAAAACCCGCTATAGAGCTCTGCTCCGCCCAGAGCAGTAGCCGCAGAAACAGCAACTTTGTGCTGATTGTCAGCTTCTTTATAGTTCCATGCACCTTCCAGTGCAAGCACATCAAAATCGGCATAGCATCGCACGCCATATACACTTTGCGTACCAGCTGCTACAGTGACAGGCAGCAGAAATTCTCCCTGAGGCATCGCAACCAGCGTGTACTCCGGAAGAGGAATATGAAGCGCACACTCTATGAAAGAGACCATACCAACCGGTATGTATAGAACTGCTAGCCAATCGGTTTCATTTATTGAAATTGATGTAACTGTCTTTAGAATTCCAGCAGAACCAGCTTCTCCAAAAAACAAGTTTCCAGCATTAAAGAATGCGCCTTTACCCCATGTTATATTATTCTTACCTAACGTGATTCTTGGCATAAAACCTTCAAACATAGGCAACTGCGCTCGAACAAACAGCCTCTGGATATCAAAACGAGAGGTAATTGAACCATCGACTGAAACAAGCGTCCCTAGGAGGGTAACTCTTCCGCGAAGAGCATCCTGAAATTGCGATTGAAAATCCAATTCTGAATATGCAAACGAAAACCAACTAGCATGTTCTGTGCCTGCATATACTAGTGCGCCTGTATCGAGAGTAATCTTTACAATCTGCTGACTATGGACGGGACTAACAAAACCCAGTCCAACAAATATTGTAAAAAAGCACAGTAGGATTTGCTTTGAATTCATTTTTGCCCCCGCATATATTTAAACAGCAACAAATCTCTTTATAATGCCACCAGGTCTGCGTACCATTATTATAAACACTCACAAATTTACATTGATAGATTTTGCAGAGAAAACAAATTAGGATCGAGCGTTTCATTGATGCGGATATTTTCAAGCACAAGTTCTGTCTTTGTTTGCTTTTTTAAATTATCCTGAACAACAATATGCACAGGAATTACAAAACCTCCAACTGCTGCATACTTCATCACATATACTGTTTTAAGTAGTTTCTCAGCAAGCGAATATGCTTCGCTTTTTTTGAGCGCGTAGGTTTTCTTATCTATCCAGAGCTTCTGAATTGGGTAGGGAATATCATTGACTTTCGCTTTTATTTTTACAACCCAACAAGCTGTGTTATCAACAATTTCTTCAGAAATGCTTTCAATTGAGTACTGATCCAATATACTCTTGCCGCCTGTCATATCCTCATATGATAAATCTGATCCTGCAAGAGAATTCCGAAGCGCTGCTCCCTGGAGACGTATAATTTCCTCTGCATCAGGATAATACAAGTATATTGCTTTTTTTGATCTTAATATTTTTTGTCCAGATTCATCTTTGCTTGTAAACACAATCAAAGAGTCATCAGTTCCGCGGGACCATATTTTAAACGTCTTTTCCTGCATGCCAAATTGATTATATATCAATAATTTGCCTAAAGCACTCATGGTTTTGATATTTTGATTTTGCTCATAACGCCTTATGATATCTTCTGCGGACTGCGACAGCGCCATGACTGCAGTGAACAAAATGACAATAAAGCTGATTATAAACCTCATACCTTTATCTAGCATATAAAACCTCCATAAAAATTATGACTCACAATGAATTACACGGAGCGCAGTGCCTCAATTGGTTTAATGCGCGCAGCCTGATGGCTTGGCAAAAGCACTGCACATGCAGAAATTATAATTGAATAACAAAATACCATTACTGTATTAATAAAGGACAGCTTGAGTTTTACAACCCCAGAAACCTCCATTGAAATCCCCTGCATTGCTCCGGAAAAATCAATGCCATATATAGCAAGCGGAATTCCTGCTATATTACCAACTATAGCACCTAAAAAAGCGCCAGCAGAAGCAATGATGAGAGCTTCGAGAAAGAACAACTGTGTAATCCTAGAACCATCCATTCCTAATGCTCCAAGTGTTCCTATTTCTTTCATGCGTTCAAACACAACCATGAGTGTTGTGTTTATTATTACGGTGCTTGCAAGTATAAAAAATATTACAGCAATCACAGTATAAATGCTCTGAGACATCTCAAAAAATGAATAAATTTCGTTTATTTCCCGCCAGGTTTTTACTTCATAATTATGCTGAAATTGAGGAATTGCTTTTAATTTTTGTGCAATGGCTCTTTCATCAGTATTTGGTTTTGTTTTTATAAGAATTTCTGTAACCAAGTTATCCATTCGTGCAAAATATTGGCCTACTTGTATTGGAATATACGCTGTAGTAGTGTTTAACATTGCTACAGGATATTCAACCACACCGCAAATCCTGAATGTCATTGCATTTGTACCGCCTGTTTTTGTCTGAATGAGCAATGTAATTTTATCGTTAAGACTAACATTAAGTTTTTTAAGAAGCCATTTTGTTATAACAATTTCTCTCGCATCGGGACTTTCTGGCAGCCTCCCTTCTTTGATATATAAATCAATATGCTGAAATTGCTTTTCTGCTTCAAAATCCACTGCTTGAACCATGAGCCCGGTTTCTGTATCACGAATAAACCCAGCAGGCAGCTTAATGCGCGGTGCTATGATATCAATTCCCTCAATGCCTGTAAGTGCATTCAAGCTAGGAGTAAGCGGAACACCAAGCATGAGCGGATTGAGATGTTCATATGCAGAATACTGCACATTCCGTATCCTTATATTCCCTAAATAAAAATCTATAAGATTTTCTTTCATATCATCTTTCATACCATCAATTAAACCAAATAGCAGCACTATTGACATGGTTGCAATAAGAATTGCAAAACCTGAAAGCAGGCTTCGTCTTTTATTGCGGAAAATATTTCTATATGCCATGGTAAGCAAATTCATATGTATTCCTCCTATTTTCGAAGGCACTCAACAATGGTTTTTTTAAGTCCTCGCCTAACCGGGAAAATTGATACAAGCATCGCAATTGCTGCACCAATAAAGAAGCAACTTATCATAGTAGTCACATTCCAAATCCCATGAAATGCTCCATTAACTCTATACCCAATATCTATATCTTTGAGAAACATCGAAAAATCAAACCCATAGGTAACGAGGTAAAAATCAAACGCAATGCCTAATAAGACTCCAAAAATTGCTCCTAAAATTCCAATATAACCAGCTTCTATAAAAAAGAGAGTTTTTATCTCTTTATCCTCCATCCCCATAGCCCTCAGCATTCCTAATTCACGTATACGTTCATATACAGCCATAAGCATAGTATTTGATATGCCGACTGCAGCTATAATAAAAACAAGCAAAAGGATAAAGCCCGTTCCTTTCTGTTTTGCTCCTGCAATAGCAAGATAATCTTCTGCTAATTTTTCCCATGAATGATACACCAGCATAGCATGATTAGAGAGTATTTTTTTTATAGACTGCTCATTTTTATTAACATTACTAAGACCAAAATTAAAAAAGATATGCGTTGCGCCATCTGGCATCTCTATCATTTCCTGGAGATATCCTAACGGGAGGTAAACACCAGTTCTGTTTATCACCGGATCAGGAGCATCGAGTATGCCAACAATTGTTGCATCGATTGTCTGCATATATCCATTTACCGTTCTCGTTACAATGGTAATAGGATAGCCTATATCAGCTTTGAGTTTTTCAGCTATCCAGGATCCCAGAATAACTTCCGGGCTATGCTCCTTTAAAAATCTGCCTTTGGATAATGTTTTTTCCAATTTAAAAACTTTTTCATCACGAGCTGGATCTAGCCCAGTGATTATGACTCTCATTGAACCATCAACGGGATAAGGATCCTGATACACTACAAGTTCTCCCTGAGCTTGGATACGAGGCACCGCCTGTAATCCTGCTTGTGTCAGTGATTGGAGCAACTCACTATAATGAGTGATATATGCCGCAGTAGGAATTCTTTCTTTATTGTCCCAATATTCTTTAGTTGTAATGACGCCAGATCCTGTTTCAAAATCATGCAAATTGCGTTCTGATTCCTGTTCCGCACTTTTTAGCATGCTGTCAACTCCAATATACATTCCAATTCCCATTGCAATTGCCAGTGCGGTAATTATCGTGCGCCGCTTGTAACGCATGAGATTTTTCCATGCTAACTGACCAACAAACTTTAACATATTTATCTCCTCTCGTCTGAAACGATAAGGCCATCATGTAACTTTATAAGTCTCGTAGCATACTGCATTACCATGGGATCATGGGTTGAAAAAATAAATGTAGTGCCGTGTTTTTTATTAAGTTCCAGCATGAGCTTCATTATTTCTTCGCCAGTTACAGAATCAAGATTAGCAGTAGGTTCGTCTGCAAGCACAAGTAATGGATTTTTAACAAGAGCTCGTGCTATAGCGACGCGCTGCTGCTGGCCTCCAGAAAGCTTAGAGGGCAAACGATTTTCAGCTCCTTTAAGACCTACCTCTTGGAGTATTGCGAATGTTCGGTTTTCGATTTCTTTATCTGAAATTCGCAACAAGTTAAGTGCAAGCGCAACATTCTCATAAGCAGTCAAAACAGGAATAAGATTAAATGTTTGAAATACAAAGCCCAATTTTTCTCTTCTAAAACTTGCTCGATCTTTTCCTGAGAGAGTTTGGATATCCTTATCTTCTATAAAAACCTTGCCGCTATCGGCATCATCTAAAAGACCAATGATATTGAGTAATGTGGTTTTTCCAGAACCAGAAGGACCTGCTATGGCTGTGAACTCTCCTGTTTTAATTTCCAGAGAAACTCCGCGCAACGCATGCACTGCAGATTCACCTTCTGCATATGTCTTTACTAATGCATTAATCTTTATCATACATACCTCCTCACTACGCTATTACTATCATTTAGATTGCCCCGACGACGACTGACCGGGATGCTGTGATCTAAGCTCCTGCAGAGCTTTCAGTCCAAAAGCATCATTATCAGAAAGCTCTCTGCCCAGTTCCCCGGGCACCATTACCATTGCTGTTCCATTTGTAAACCCTTCATACAATACAGAAAGTTTTTTAAGACCATACGCCTCTGGATTACCTTTATATTTTTCAGCAGCTTGGCTAAATGCATCAGCCATCTCATTTTCTGCTTCCGCCAGCAAAATTCTAGCTTTTTTCTCTCGCTCTGCTTGAGCAGCATGACTCATTGCATCCTGCAATTCCGGCGGAATAGTGATTTCGGTAATTTCTATATGCTGAATAGTTATACCCCAATCAGTTGTTTTTGCATCAACAGCACTGCGAATTTCTTCTTTGACCCGTTCATCACGTGCAAGTAATGTTGTTAATGTGTTTCTGGATATTGCTGATCGCAAAGCAGTTTGCGCACTGAGCACAACGGCATCAAGATAATGTTCAACTTCTAACTTAGCTTTTGCTGCATCCCAAACAAGCCAAAAACACAATGCATCAACGGTAATTGGAACAGAATCTCGTGTTAACGTTGTTTCTGCACTAAAATCTGTCACACGTATACGAATATCAATAATTTCACTTACAGTGTCAAAAAATGGTAAAATTAGAAAAACTCCAGGGCCTTTGACTGCTCTAAATCGTCCCAGTCTAAGGATTACTGAACGCTCCCATTCTCGTGTCATTTGAATCATAGTGCTAGCACAACAGCTTATAGCATAAATACCAACGAACAACCCTATAATTGATGGAGTCACATTATCCATTGATAACATTGCTCCTATCATTGCAGAACTTAAGAAAAAGATAACAAAACCAATTTCCCAGCGTCTTAACCAAAATGTTCCAGCAATAAAAAGCAGAGGGAGAGCAAGCGCTATTCCTATTTTTATCGAAAAAATATTGTGCACAAGCAGAATACCAGTAATACTCACTCCGGCAAACCAAAGCAGTAAAAATATCATTACATTAAACGTATTCCAAGAAAAATGCGGCTCGAGTACAGGATCGTGAATATTTTTTATCAAATAATGTTTTTTTCTTTCAGCCATGCTTATTCCCTCCTAAATCATTATTAAACATCTTAATAATCTCCATTAAGTCTTTACGCTGAACGCCTAATTTATTTGCTTTATCAAACAAATTAATAATATCAGCCTCCAGTTCCTCTATTGCTTTTCGCCTCAATTCTTGCTCGTCAAGGTGAGCTGAAATATCTGCAATATAGGTGCCGCTTCCAACTTGTGTAATAACAAGTCCGCGTATTTCTAATTCGTTATATGCTTTAGCAATCGTATTAGGATTTATTTGAAGTTTTACTGCCAGCTCACGAATTGTTGGGAGCCTCGTTCCTGGCAAAAGTTTCCCAAATCGCACAGCATGTTCAATTGCGTGGATAATTTGTCGGTAAAACGGCACCCCGCTTTTTGCATCGAGATTAATTGAAAACCCATTTTCCTTTTCTGCCATACTTACCTTGCTCAAATTCAGGCTATTTGTTTCATTGTACTAGTTTAATAGTACATTATAACAATATACCTGTCAAGTATATTTATTGCTTGACAATTGTTGCAATTTATTGAAACATTATGACA
>CAZVTR010000047.1:0-15894 GCA_964630305.1 uncultured Treponemataceae bacterium
CCAAAGTTCCAGCCATCATCAATTATATATTGCAGTGTATCTAATCCTAGCGGTATTGACCCAGAACCTTTGGTAATAAAATATAACATATTCTCACGGCGGTAATCATTGATTACAGCATTCTTTTCATAGCCGTGCGTATAAATCATTGTTTTTGCAGATGGGTTAAAATACCTGTTGCTCCTGCCGGGAACATATTTTTCCATGTACACATAACCATCAGCCTGTTTTTTAGAAACAAAATACAAACCCCAATCGACATCGATTGTTGTGAAATTCCATGTAATTGAACTTGCAAGTGTCTGTCCATTAACATCAACAACACCGCTCACAGTTACCTTGTACGTATAATTGGGCTTAATCCCCTGCCAGCTTGCCTTGCTGCCTTCGGTGCCTGATAGCGGCTCAAGCCAGTGACGCTGAACAGGTCTGAATACGAGGTCTTTATTTCCGTTCCGAAGCTCAAAGGTTCCTAATACCGGCTGGTTATCTTCTGTTCGCACAACTTTAATAGGATAGGATGATGTTGCATCGAGCGACGCAGGAAGACATGATGGATTTATTGCATTTGAAAATTTAACAACTATCCATGCTCCTGTATCAACATTCGCATCATCGGTTTTGTCAGTAAAAGCAGTGCTATAAGTAGTGTAATTCCGGTTAAAGCTGCCCTTATCATAGTAATGCGACAAAACTGTAAGCGCTGCGCGTGAGGCTATTGCGTCACTTTGCATGATTTCTGTTTTGCCTGTTACTGAAAGCGGGCTCGGACAACCTGCTGCAAATAGTGCCAGTATCACTATACCAACAACAAAAACTGCTTGTTTTCTCATGCAGTGCTCCTTTACAGATGAAATGGAGCCAGGCACGCCAGATTGGTGGTCGGCTAGTAATAGTAAAAACCCGTTTTCTCAATCTGTCAACTTATTTTTTTCAGAAAGTAAACATAAATTATCTTTAGTGTCTCGAACCTTGTGAAAATATTTTTATTTTCAAAATAAATAAAACACCACCTAGGTTTAAGCAAAGCATGAAAAACTGTTTACATACAGTGAGTTTCTCAAACAGCTTATGTTTTAAGCCGCTTTTCAAGCCAGTCAAGGCGTTCCATGAGCTGTTCAGGAAAATCATCAAAGCTGTTAAAGAATACACGTATACCCGGTATATCAGCGAGCCACTCTTCTGCATTGACGGTAAGCAGCTCTTTCATCGCTTCTTCTGAGATTTTCAAGCCGGTAAGATCGAGCGCACCTGGTGTTGGAAGATACCCAATAGCCGTTTCCTGTGCTTTGCCTGAGCCTTCACAGCGCTCGAATATCCATTTGAGCACTCGTGAGTTCTCTCCATAGCCAGGCCAGAGGAATTTCCCTTCTTTATTCTTTCTAAACCAATTAACATAGTAAAACTTTGGATGCTTAACGCCAGTTCGTTCGCCCATTCTGAGCCAGTGATGAAAATAGTCAGCCATGTTATAGCCGCAGAACGGAAGCATCGCAAACGGATCTCGTCTGAGCTGACCCACAGCCCCCGCTGCCGCTGCAGTAGTTTCCGATGAAACGATGGCTCCCATAAATACACCGTGACTCCAATCCATCGCTTCATGAACGAGCGGGACTGTCCCCGCCCTGCGTCCGCCAAATAGAATAGCACTGATCGGTACGCCATTAGGGTCTTCCCACGCAGGATCGATGACGGGGCATTGCTTAGCCGGCGCTGTAAACCGAGCATTGGGATGCGCTGCAGGTTTTCCTGATTTAGGATCATACGGTTCTTGGAGCCAGGTGATGAGTCCTTCTGGAGGATCATACCCTATACCTTCCCACCAGACATCGCCATCCGGCGTGCGCGCAACATTGGTAAAAATTGTGTTTTTTTCTATGGTTTTCATTGCGTTGGGATTCGACTGCATGCTCGTACCGGGCGCAACGCCAAAGTAGCCATACTCTGGATTGATTGCATAGAGCTGTCCATCTTCACCCCACCGCATCCATGCTATATCATCACCAACGGTTTCTACTTTCCATCCTGGCAGCGTTGGCACGAGCATTGCAAGATTGGTTTTTCCGCATGCCGATGGAAATGCTGCTGCAATGTAGCGCTTTTTCCCTTCGGGATTGGTGATTCCCAAAATGAGCATATGTTCTGCAAGCCATCCCTGATCCCGTGCCATAACGCTTGCAATGCGCAATGCAAAACATTTTTTACCGAGCAGCGCATTGCCGCCATACCCAGAACCATATGACCAAATTGCGCGCTCCTCGGGGAAATGCACAATATACTTGTTATTAGCATCACATGGCCAGGGCTTATCATGCCGGCCAGGAGTGAGCGGATACCCTACCGAGTGGAGACATTTTACAAAGGTACCGTCTCTGCCTAATGCCTCGAGCACTTTACTGCCCATGCGTGTCATAATGCGCATGTTGAGTACAACATAAATGCTGTCAGTGAGTTCAATCCCAATATGTGAAAGCGGTCCTCCAATTGGACCCATTGAAAACGGAATTACATACATCGTTCTGCCGCGCATTGAACCAAAAAAGCGCTGCATGAGTTCGCCCTTCATCTCCTGCGGATCAGCCCAGTTGTTGGTCGGTCCTGCTTCTTCTCGAAACCTTGAGCAAATATAGGTATTGTTTTCTACCCGGGCAACATCGCCGGGGTCGCTAAACGCATAAAAACATCCTGGCCGTTTTTCAAGCTTTTTGAATGAACCCGATCGCAACAGCCGTTCTGATAATCGGTTTGCCTCTTCCTGACTGCCGTCACAAACATAGACATCATCAGGCATACACATCTGGACCATTTCATCGATCCATGTTCGCAATTTTGGATGATTAATCGAATCAAGGTGCATACAAATCTCCTTTTTGTGCACACCATGTCAGGTGATGTAATAGTATACCATGAGCCTAGGATTTACGAAACAAAATAATTATGCAGGATTCATGAATATCCTGCATACGCATGCTTACATCAGCTTGTGCAGTAACCATGTTAATCCATTTTGACATTTCTTGAAATAATGTATTTTTTTTATTACCTAGTTCGTTATTCAAACTTAGTACCAGCAGTGAACCGCCAGCTTTGAGGGTATCTGCAAGTTGTTTACTATATGAGATATTAGCTTTAGTAAAAATTGATTCGTTGGCTATGGCAGTATCATCAATAACAAGCGTGCAATCAAACATCCAGCGCGGCAAGGTGTTTTCTGGCGAATTGCATGTATTACGTCCATATTCAAGTTCGGCACCAAGCTCTCTGCAATAATCAATAAGCGGTTCGACAATAGCTTGTGTTTCTGGCTTTAGGGTATCAGTACAAATAATAAGCACTTTGCGGACAAGAAGCCCGCGCAATGAATTTTTTAAAGTTTGCAGAAGATACTCAGATATATTTGAAAATCTGGTATTCATACTTAGGCACAATCGCTCGATTTGAACACAGCTGCAATATGTTTTATGTGTTCTCTAAGACTGCCCTCGATATGCAGAAAAATGGCTGGCATGAGAATCTCTTCAAAATAGAGCTTCCGCTCGTTAATTTTTCGCATTTCTTGATGAAACGTCTCAATTGTGCTCATCTGGTTGGTTATCCAATTATCATAGCTGTCAAAATCACAGGGAAGCTGTTCTGGCAAATCAGCCTTTTTCCAGTGGTCTTGATACGAACTTAACAGTGAAAATAGCTTGTAGAGAGAAATATTCTCATTTATATAAGTTTCAGCTTTTTGTTTGTTTCCGCTGTAATCATCGAGTATTTTCTTATAGTGCTGCGGCGCGAGTAATTTAAACATATCAGCTTTTCTAAGCTGAATTTCGCGTTCACGGAACAGCTCTTCAACGGCATCAATCACAAGACGGTTGCCGCGGTAATATTTAATTGTATCAATGATTGTTTCAATGCCCTGCTCACCCATCTCGATATGCGCTTCGATATACCTCCAGATATCTTCAGGCAAATCAGGGTTTGCTTGCACCGCGTAGCTCTCAAACCGTGCATTCCGTTTTTCATGCACGGTAACGTCTTTTCGTAAAAAAAGCTCTTTCATTTCGATGAGCTGATAAAATCCTGATGCTTTGCTTCTAAAGTAATACAAGTACTGTTCCATAAGGTTAGTTTTTTTGAGTACTTCCATGAGGTGGCTTGTTATTCTGATGCAGTCTACAGGTGCCGTGGACTCCATGCGGCGTGCTTCAATGACTGGATTGCCAATAATATCAAATTGGCGGGCTCCTTCGGGTCCAAAATTGCCAATACATACTTCTCCCAATGAAGCGCCAATTCTAATACGAACCTGAAACATAGCATCGATGGTTGTGATAAGTGAAAGATTTTCTCTCAGATTCTTCATTATTAAAAAAGCTTGAGTAATCGCTTTTCTAATGCCAGGTTCAGCATTTTGCGGTATAAAATCTTCATCGGCACGGTTAAAAAGACGGCATGATTCTTGGAGCTCAATACAAGTTTGAAATAAGAGCCTTGCAATGAGGGGTTCAGCCTCTTCTGGCTTGAGATTTCTCGTAAGCGGATCGATGATACCGCCAAAGTGAAACATCATGGAATCACCAGAAATTTTATTGAGAAAACCGCCTCGCTTTTTTAACACATAGTAAAAAGCTGAGTACAAACCGTTAAGGAAAATTTGATTTTCGCGCGGGCTAAGCCAGGAAGATATGTACGAATAATCTACAATATCAAGAAACCCAACGCCAACAATCGTTTCTGCAGAGCCCTGAGGAATACTCCCAAATTCAAGCAATGCCGATTCAAGCTGTTTATTGATAAAGATATCTGCAATTTGCTTTTTTAATGTTTCTGTATCAACTTCTTCTGGCGCTGGTTCAGGAGTTAATTCTTTTATCAGTTCTTCCTGGCGCTGATCGTTAGGTTGTTCTATTGTTACATCGAGAAATTCACTTATACTTACTTCTTCTTCTTTATTCATGAGGATTTCTGCTCCATTTTCTATTCTATCCTTATTCTGAGGCTTGTCAATCGGTATATCTTTACATGTTCTGCAATTTGTGGCATACTTTGTCAGCTTTTATCAAGCTTTTCAGAATTTTTACACTGAATTAGATTATCAATGAGAGGTATTTTATATGATTCGTGGCGGTGAAATCTCAAAAGGAACAATCCTGCTTATTAACAGTCATCCGCATATCGTTGTGGAGCGTGAATTTGTTAACCCAGGAAAGGGTGCAGCATTTGCGCGCATTAAAGCAAAAAACTTACGCACGGGCAATGTGGTTACTCAGACTATCAAAACGCAAGAAGAAGTAGAAGACGCACAGGTTGATATGCACGACTGCCAGTATCAATATAATGATGGCGAAAACTATGTCTTTATGAACAATGAGACCTTTGAACAGTATATGATTCCCATGGCAGATCATGAAGAAGTTAAGTACTATCTTAAAGAAGGCGAGCCATATACCATTCTCTTTTATGAAGGCGAGGCTATTGATATTAAAGTGCCTTATAAAATGGTATTTACCGTTGTTGAAAGTGAAAACTATGTTAAAGGTGATACCGTTTCTGGTGCAACGAAGCCTGTGGTAACTGAAACAGGTCTTACTGTTCGCGTTCCCCTCTTCATTAAACAAGGAGAAAAAATCCTTGTAAATACAGAAACCAATGAATACGTAGAGCGCGTTAATGAATGAATAGCAAACTTATAAAGTCGTATTAGTTGGCAGATACAATACACCAAATCAGTTAGTGTCACGAAATCTTCTAGTACATGAAATGCAGCATCCAATAACAATACAACCACAATGTTCGTGGCACTAAATGAACATTGTCTATTCCATCTGTTTATGCAATAATCGGAAATACAATGAACTCTCATAAAAAGAACACGAAATCCTCAGTGAGCCGGCAAACTCCAAAAACACCAGTTGCAAAAAATCCCAAACCGAGAAAGATACATACGCAAATTTCCGGCACTGTCCACGTAGCACCTGATCAGTTTACCATTATACAACCAGTACTGCCTGACAACTTGGCATTTGCGATGGAAAATTTGCTTGATGCAATCGATATAGCTATTCCGCTTAGTCCAGCACATAAAAAAGACCTTAAGTATGCTGTTAAAGACCTATCACGCGAGCTTACAAGCGAACGCACGGAACGTAAACGCGATTATCTTGGCATGCCGCGAAACCATTCGGCATATCTTAGATACTTTCTTCCGTGGAATGTGCTCCGAATTGCTCAGATCGTTGCAAATCTAGATATTGCTTTACAAGATGGGGACAGTATTTTAGATATTGGCACTGGCCCATGGACCGTTCCGCTAGCATTTTGGATTGCAAAGCCAGAACTCCGCACCAAGCACATCAGATGGATACTGGGAGATCGCGTTAAAAAACCAATGGAATCTGGGCAGGCTATTTTTGCTTCATATCTGAAACTCTGTAGCGAAACATCAAACTCAAGTGCTTCCGTAAATGATCATCAAATCAAACCAGACTGCCCCTGGGAGTTTGTCTGTGTTCGTGAACAGTTCCCAGCTCTGGCAGAGAAGAAACAAAACAAACCTTTTGCGCTCATAACAGCTGCAAATGTGCTTAACGAACTTTTTTGGGATGAACGCGTACATTTAGATACTCGCGCCCGGACTATATTGGAAAGTTTAAGCCGGAATGTAGGGCCAGACACCAAATTGCTTATCATCGAACCAGGCGAGCCGCGATCGGGTACTATGATTGCCGCACTCCGTGAAAGCATACTTATGAACCAAAAGAGCCTGAAAGGACGCATACTATCACCTTGTACGCACGCTCATGCGTGCCCAATGCCCGGCAGCTATCTTCAAAAGGCGCTGAGAGCGCTTAAGGCAGGCACAATGATTACAAAAGAAATCCCTGCCCCCGTAAACATGCCAGCCTCAAGGCAAAAATACCCCTGGTGCCATTTTGTGCTCAATAGTACTCCTGCACCTAAACGGCTCTTAGAATTATCAGAGGCAGCCGGCATCCCTAAAGAAAGACTTGTCGCAAGCTGGCTCTATGCAGAGCTATTTAGCAAACACGAGACAGCAAGTAAAACAAAACATGAACAGCAAGCAGTATCTATTCGTTTAATCTCTGATCAAATACGCGTTAACAATAAGGTATACCGCTATGCCTGCGGTGAGGATGGATATCTCATGGCAGGACAGCCATTCTCCCACTACCCATCAGGAACACTCGTTACACTTACTGATAAGAGACACTGGATGCCCTATAGTATTGATAAAAAAACACATGCACTGTTACTAGAACAACCAATTAGTTTTTGCTGTACCAAGAGCAATAGTTGAATCATTGCATGAATCGCTAAGAGCTAATGCATACTCATGAAGGGCATATTTTTTACTTTTTAAAAATAATTATTGACAACATGAAATATGCGTGAAAGAATTTACACAAGGTGCTAATCACTCTACAGCAATTCAAGGAGTGAGATATCGATAAGGAGGTTTCGTATGACGCGAACCACAACTAAACTGCTGTTTATCGCAGTTACACTGTTTATTACAGTGGGCATGATCAGTGCTCAGACTATCAACGTACTGGTATGGGACGATCCCCTTCCCCGGGCAATAAAAGAGCTTCTTCCTGAGTTTGAAAAAGCAACTGGCTACAAGGTTAACATGGAAATCGTTCCGACAACCAGCGTAATTACTAAAACAACCGTTGGCGTTACTAAAACTAACGCCGATTACGATGTTGTTGCAGTCGATGAAGGTAATATCCCTATTGTGGCACCGGTCATGCTTCCTTTTGATAAATGGCCCGCAGGCCAAAAGTTTCCTAAAGTAGGGAAAGATACTGTTACTGCACCGATGCTCGATGCTGCTACCTGGGACAATGTGCTTTTAGGTTTCCCCATCAATGGCAACCTCTATGTATGGATGACCCGCAAAGACCTTATCGAGAATCCGACGTACCGCCAGCAGTTTAAGGCAAAATATGGCTATGACCTTCGCGTTCCCGAAACGTTTAAAGAACTGCTCGACATGGCAACCTTTTTTCACACCAATAATATTGCTGTCGGATTTGGTAATTTTGCTACAGGCGCTCCCGGCGTTCATGCGGAAGCTATTTTTATGTGGGAAAGCTTTGGTACTAAATTTATTGATCGTGTCAATGGGAAATATGTTGTAGTACTCGACAGAAAAAAAGCAGCCGAAGCAATGGAATTTTATAAAAAGCTTATGGCAGTAGCTCCAACCAATGCTGCAACGCTTGGGCACTCCGAACGGCAGGTTGCATTTACTACAGGTAAGGGTGTTTTCTCAATGTTTATTTGGCCTAATCAGATTGCTAACTATGAAAATCCAGATACATCCCTCTATTTTGGCAAAATTGCATACTCACCGCCTCCAGCTGGCCCTGCAAAACGTGTTGCAGTACGCGGCTGCTGGACACTGACAATTCCCGCTGCTTCTAAAAATCAACAGGCCGCAGCAGAGTTTGTATACTGGTGGGCAAGCAAAGAAGTCGGTTTCAAGCTTGCAGATCAGGGTATTCCTGGAGCACGCAAAGATGTCCTCATGGATCCCAAATATCAGGCGAAAATGCCCTGGTACCAGGCTATAGCAAAATCGATGGAATATGCTGTTGCACGTCCGCGCTTCCCGCAGATCGGACAGGTCAATGAAATTGTAAAGAAATACTGGCTTGCAGCAGTAACAGGCAATATGCCCATTGCCGATGCAATTGAAGCAATTATTAAGGAAACCAATGAAGTACTCGTCGAAGCCAACAAATAGGCTTAAGAGTTTTACACTGGAAGGCGGCTCATGGAGGGCCGTCCTTCCATTTCTTATGCCTGCATTTATTTTTGTTTTCGCAGTGCTGATTTTCCCGGCACTCTATTCCCTCTATGCCAGTTTTTTCAAATGGCCGCTCAACGATGCATCGGCCAGGGAGTTTATCGGCCTTAAGAATTATGTAACGTTGTTCAAAGATCCCGAGTTTTGGAATTCATTACGGCTCCAATTTGGTTTTATCATTGTTGCTATACCAATTGAACTCGTCCTGGGTTTTGCAGCAGCGTTGCTCCTCAATCGTGAATTCCCCGGCGGAGGCATTGTACGAAGTTTAATTCTTCTCCCTGTATTTATTTTGCCGGTAATTTCAGGTTTTACCTGGCGATTTATGCTTCAGCCTGATTACGGACCGATTAACTGGATTATCAATGCGCTCGGTGGCAAACAAATTCTCTGGCTTAATGATCCCACACTTGCCTATGTCGCTGTAATACTTCAGGATATCTGGCGCATGTGGCCGTTCATGTTTATGTTGCTCTATGCAGGACTGACCACAATACCCCATGAACTCTATGAGGCAGCCCGCATTGATGGAGCAAGCTGGGGACAGAGTTTCAAACACATTACACTCCCCATGCTCAAACCAACAATAATTACTGCGCTGCTGCTCCGTCTCATTGATGCACTCCGTATATTCTCTGAAGTATACACAATGACCGAGGGTGGCCCTGGTTCTGCGACCTTGCTTTTTTCACTGTACACCCATAGACAAGCGTTCAGCTATTACAAGGTAGGACTTGCAAGCGCAATGGCAATTTTACTCTTAGTGCTTTCTGTCACTATTGCTCTGACACTGGTTCGCAAAAATATGAGAATTGAAGAGTTCGAAAAAGGAGCCGATGCATGACAGCATATGCCTTTAGAAAAAAGCTAACCTCATGGCTCATCACCATAGCAGCAGTGATTATTCTTGCAATAGAACTCTTCCCTGTTTTTATCATAGTATCATCGAGTTTTAAGCGTGATATTGATATTGTAAGCAATGGTCCTTTTACTACTAATTTTACAACGCGATCGTGGTTTCTTGTTTTTATTAAAAACAAAGAGTATATCGGATACCTCTGGAACTCAATACAGGTTGGTATTCTTTCCACACTGATTAGCGTAATTGTTGGCTCCATGGCATCATATGGAATAGCTCGGTTTAAGTTTAAAGGACGTTCCCCGCTTGCATACAGCTTCCTCATTTTCCGCATGCTCCCTCAGATTTCGCTCGTCATTGCAATGTACATGATGTTTCAAGCAATAGGAGCGCGGGATACAATCTGGGGACTCACCCTTGCACATGCAAGCTTTAATATTCCGTATGTTATATGGATGATTCTTCCGTTTTTTGCTCAGATTGACAGAAGCTATGAAGAAGCAGCATTGGTCGACGGTTGTTCACGATTCCAGACATTTATCCGGGTATTTCTTCCGCTCACAGCACCAGGTCTCGTTGTTGCATCGGTATTTGCATTTATCAATTCATGGAACGAATTCTTATATGCGCTCATTCTAACAAGCATTCGAGCAAAAACCGCTCCTATTCATGTGGCCGGTTACATCGCAGCCGACGGACTAAAATGGGGACAGCTCTATGTTGCCGCAGTGGTACTCCTCATTCCCGTTTTCCTCTTTACGCTCATTATGCAAAAATTTCTCATTAGGGGTATTGCAGCAGGCGGAGTCAAAGGTTAGTCTATCAGTAGAAATGTTGTTAGCTTTGGCTGCAGCATGAAACTGATGTTTTTAAGGCAGCAATGTACCTATGGACACTACAAAAAAACAAACGCAGCGGTTTGCAGGCATTGATTATGCTCGCGGCATGTTAGTTATCGCAATGATTGTTTACCACGCGGTATACTGTCTCGTTAGTTTCGCCATCATTGCTGTTGACCTGTATCAAGGGTTTTGGTGGTGGTTTCCCCGCTGTATAGCTGCAGGTTTTATAGTTATTTCAGGCATGAGCCTTGCAGCAGCAAGAAGCAGAGCTTATACATTTAAACAAATAGTAAAACGGAGCGGAAAACTTGCTTTCTTTGCCGGACTTGTCAGTCTGGCTACATTTATTGCTTTTGGCCATCAATACTTTGTGTTTTTTGGTATACTGCATCTGCTTGCAGTTGCCAGTATTATTGCATGGCCGCTCGCAAAACCTCTTTCAAATCAAGGACTGCAATTTGCACGTATGCTTTTAGGCTTTGCGGTACTTGCAGCAGGTCTTTGGCTGGGGACAATGCGCTTTGCATTTCCATGGCTCGCATGGCTTGGATTTCGCCCCGAAAATCTCTACCCGGTAGACTATGAACCGCTCTTGCCTTGGTTTGCATGGTTTGTCTTTGGCACGGTGCTATATAAACCTTTCAGCGCTCTTTCTCATCATTTTAGTAACCAGTCCTATCCTGAATTGCACAAAGGCGCAACAGCAATTGCATCTCCCCATACCGCGCAAAATCAAAAGAGTGCCCCTGCTTTGTATAAATGGCTGTTTACAGCTCTCTCCTGGCTTGGGAGACATTCGCTTATCATCTACCTTTTGCACCTGCCCATACTCTATGGTCTGTCATGGCTGCTTTCACTGGTGCTGCGAAAATTGTAAATATTGTTCACAGGCTTCGTGACACTAACTTTTATTTGCACGACTGCCTTAAATTAGGATATACTTATATAAACAGAAATTGGAGCAGCACAATGAAACCAGCAATCAATACAGCACAAACAGATGCAAAACGATATTTCCCTATACTCAAACTGCTCAGAAAAAAATTGAAACTCACCGAAATTCCTTTTTCTACCACAGGAGATGCCGTAGTTATTGATGTGTTCTCAAGCCGCGTGCTTGCACTGAAGCTTTCACAGACGCTTCCCAAGCCAGTGAAAGCCGGTGATGTTTATGGCTCCGCTCTGCTCCATGAAATAGCCCACCTGCTCTGCAAGTACTACATAAAATCAATATATCCTGAAGCTTTCAAAGAAACAGCTGAAGCTGCCGCTCGGGCTTTGAGCCCCGCTGAGTTCAAAACTATCATTACCGCTTATACCGATGCATTTCCGCCTCCGGAAGTCTTTTCGGAAACAGTGACACCAGAGGCCTGGAGCAAAACTCCAGCCAATGCAATGCTCATGCTGGAAGAATTGCTGCTCATCCGTATTGCAAATGAAAATCCTGCGCTCACAGCGCTCCATCCTGTATTTTCTGATGCAGAACTCAGAGCACAGTACCCAGTCGATAAACTTATCGCTATTTCAGAAAAAGCTTTTACACTGATGCCGGCACTCGAGGTTCCTGGACAAAAACCGATGGATCTCCTTTCGATGCTCCGTGAACCAGCCCGGCGTTTCCCCAATTCTATAAAAGATCAGCTTGCTTATATTCTCTCCGCATGGAAGCCATTGCTCGGTGATATTTTAGCAAAACTGCTCGGTGTACTCGATCTCATCGCAGAAGAAGAAAAACCCCGATTTGGCGGCGGGCCAGGCCCCAGTCAGGTGCTTACCTTTGAAGGAACCGAACATGAATATGAAGCATTTACCAGCGACAGCGACTGGATGCCTAAAGTTGTCATGATTGCAAAAAGCACGCTGGTCTGGCTCGATCAGCTTAGCAAAAAATATCAGCGGGCTATCACCACGCTTGATGCTATCCCCGATGAGGAACTGGAAATCCTTGCACGGCGCGGTTTTAATGCGCTCTGGTTAATCGGACTCTGGGAGCGGAGTCATGCCAGCCAGCGCATCAAACAGCTGTGCGGAAACCCAGAAGCCGCAGCGAGTGCCTACGCTCTCTGGGATTATGAAATTGCCGGTGAATTAGGAGGATGGCCAGCACTGGAAAACCTTCGCTGGCGAGCATGGAAATTTGGAATACGGCTTGCAGCCGATATGGTACCCAACCATACCGGCATTGATTCCAGCTGGGTACGCTATCGGCCTGACCTCTTTATGCAGCGCACTTCGCTCCCGTTCCCCACCTATACATTTAATGGAGAAAACCTTTCAGGCGACCCATCAATCGGTATCTGGCTGGAAGATCACTATTACAACCGCAGTGACTGCGCAGTCGTCTTTAAGCGAGTTGATTTTCGTACCGGTGATACCCGCTACATCTATCATGGCAACGATGGCACGAGCATGCCGTGGAACGATACCGCGCAGATAGATTTTCTTAAACCTGAAGCACGCCAGGCAGTCATTGAACGCATACTCCATGTTGCGCGTAATTTCCCAATTATTCGCTTTGATGCAGCCATGATCATGGCCAAGCGCCATTTCCGCCGGCTCTGGTATCCGGAACCCGGGCATGGCGGCGATATACCGAGCCGCAGTGAATATGCTCTTTCCCGAAGCGATTTTGACCGCGCTATGCCCAACGAATTCTGGCGCGAAGTTGTTGATATCTGCGCACAAGAAGTTCCCGATACCCTCCTTCTCGCAGAAGCGTTTTGGATGATGGAGGGTTACTTTGTCCGCACACTTGGCATGCACCGCGTGTACAACTCAGCGTTTATGAATATGCTCAAGCGCAAGGAAAACCAGAAGTATCGTGACACCATTAAAAACACCCAGGAGTTTGACAAAGAAATTCTTAAACGATTTGTTAACTTTATGAATAATCCTGATGAGGAAACCGCAGTAGCACAGTTTGGCAAAGGTGACCACTATTTTGGAGTGTGTACGCTGATGGCAACGCTCCCCGGACTCCCTATGTTTGGACACGGACAAATCGAAGGCTTTACTGAAAAATACGGTATGGAATACCGCCGCGCGTATTATGATGAAACAGCTGATGAACATCTCATAGCCCGCCACGAACGCGAAATTTTCCCGCTCCTCAAAAAACGGTATCTCTTTTCCGGTGTTGATAATTTTGTTCTCTACGATCTTTGGAAAGAAGACGGTACTGTTGATGAGAATGTGTTTGCATTTTCCAACGGCACCGACAGAGAGCTTGCACTAGTTTTGTATAACAACGAATGGACTGCAACCCATGGCACTATCAATTGGTCATGCCAGTGGGCGCAGAAACATCCTGATGGATCTAAAACCATGGCACGAACCAATCTGGGAGGAGCGCTGAGACTACCAGAAAATGATTCCGCATTTTTAATAATGCAGGAACAGCGCAGCAGTCTATGGTATATTCGCAATGCGCTTGAAATTCACAGACACGGGCTTAAAGTAATGCTCAATGGGTTTGAATCGCAAGTCTTCTTAAACATACATACTGTCATTGATGACGCTCGAGAACTTTATAAAACATTAACTCAAAGACTCAATGGCAGCGGAACCCTAAGTATTAGCGATAGTCTTCTCGATATCGAATTTCAATCCTTCTACAGCGCCTGGGATACAGCTTTTAGAAGCACCGATATTGCTTTAGATGAAGAGATAAGACTCACCCGTATTGCAGAAGCTTTTGATGAGCTGATCCGCGCGCTTCGGTATAGCACCGGTAATTCAGATATAACTTCTGATGCCTTCAAACTTGCGAAACAAACTATTGAAGCAGCTGCCCACATGCAAGCTATTCATAAAGCAATACTAAAAAAACAAGACTCAAGCAAGAAAACAGATAAATCAAAAATAACAATCGCAGCAGCTACTGCTTCTGTACCATACTCACTGGAGTTATATTGTGAATGTTACCCTGACATACTTGTACTCGCGCTCCAGTATCCTGTTGCCCGCGCTTGCATGAACTTGTGTTACACATGGGCACAATCGCTGTGTGCTGACTCCGGCACAAGCCATGCACCTAAAACTATAACAGGCTTAATAGCTTCCGAAACCGTATTAGCACCAGACAGAGCACAACAAGATTTACTGCTCATACAAAAGACACTTGAGCTGTGGAATAGACTTGGACTCACACGAAAACTTGCACAGACTCTTCCTGTTAATACCGCGAAAGAGCTGACTAATACGCTTGTATCGCTCTCCCTCCTTGAAGTTTTTGCAAAAAACAAAGGTTATATTCCATTTCAGGAAGCTGTAACTAATACAATAAACACTGTACTAGTTCAAGCTATCAAAACATTTGCTGACACCTGTCAGGAATTCAGAGAAGCGATAGGTCTTCACAGCTGGGATGAAACACTCTGGTTTAATAAGGAACGCTCTGAACAATTTGCCGCACTGCTTGCATTGCTATACGCATCAGCCCTGTCTAATACATTACAAGCACCAGAAGCTATCAAACATGCAGAAGCTTATTATTTCCAACCCCTGCAAAATGCGCTAGAAACATCGGGCTGGCACTGGGAAAAATTGCTTGCTAATCTAGAAACATTCCTGGAGAAATTTGGCAGGTGTTCATAACGGCGATACTGTGACTTTTCACTGCCTCACTGAAATTTAGAATTACTTTATTATTACTTTCAGAAATTTGCTATTCTAGTTAATATATATTCACCTATAATTTCTCCTCCGGGTACCATTTTTTTATTATTTTTTTATATGTACCGTCGTTTAACATATCTTTAAACGCTTTTTCCCATTTTTTATAAATATTTATATCTGTGTTTTTAGAAAACGCAATGTACAATGCGCCTTTGAATAAGGTGTAAACCTCTTCAATCTGATCAAGAGCATATCCAGCTCGTTCCATCTGTTTTACTATGCCAGTGCTGGAACCCGTTATTAACTGAACACGATCTGCAAATAATTTTCGTATATTTAATTCATTATCATGTGTGTTTTCGAGGTTTGTAAACCCATGTTCTTTGAGAAAATCCTCACGAGTATCACCCTGCACAGTGCCAATTGCCTTAAATTGTTTGGCTGCATCTAAACTTGTTATTTTAATATTAGAGCCTCTTTTAGCATAAAGGCTATATCGTATTTCAAAAAGAGGGCCTACCCATAAAAAAAGGTCTTCCCGTTCTGGTGTTCTGTTCATAGGGAACAGTATTGTATTAGCATTAGTTAAACAATATGAATACGCTCTTGCCCAGGGAAGAATTTGAATATCGGTGTTATCTCCTATTCTTTTTTGAATTTCCACTACAATCTCACCATAAGCACCAATAGGGTTCTGTCTATTATAAAGACCTTCTGACATACCAGAAATTTCAGTATAAATTACTATA
>CAZVTR010000048.1:0-15859 GCA_964630305.1 uncultured Treponemataceae bacterium
TGGATAAGAGTTCCTTTTCTGTAAGTTCTATCCAGATTGGCCTGCCATGCGGGCAATGCGGATCGGACAATGCAAGTGCTTCATTGATTAGTGCACAGGCTGATTCTTTGTCGAGTGTTTCCCCTTCTTTTACTGCTGATCGGCAAGCAATAGTCGCAATCGTGTGTTTAAGCACAGCTTGAGCATCGTTGTGTGTAAGAAGCAGTTCAAAGATATCACCTAAAGCATTATCGGGTAAAAATGCAGGCACACTGGCAATGCTCCATGTCGAACCGTCTTTTTCTAATGTGATATGGATATCCTTCAATTTTTGTATCAGGGAAGTAAGCAATGCGTCCTCATCTTCTGATTTACTTGTGTAGGTGAATGGAATAAGCAGTTCTTGGGTAGTTGTGTCTGATGACACTAACTTTTCATAGATTATTCGCTCATGTGCCGCATGCTGATCAAGAATATAGAGTGAATTGTTGCGTTCAAAAAGCAAAAACATCGATATGAGTTGTCCATAGTATATAAAAGCCAAATCTGTGCTCGTGTCAGGTTGTTCTGAAACAGCATCATTGTGATCGTGCTTTGAATGAGGCAAATGTGTTATAGAATATTCACTATGCGATGCTAGGTTAGCTTGAGTTTGTTGTGTTTGCGTAAAGCCTATTGATTTTTGTTCATCGAAAAGACTTTCTGCATACTGTGATTCGAGAGAATATTTGGGGCTAGCTGATAATGATAACTTAGTTCGCAGATACTGTTTGACCGCATCAATAATACTCATGCGTATTGCTGTGATATTTTTAACGCGTGCTTCTTTTTTAGCCGGATGCACATTAAAATCGACCTGAGCAGGATCAATAGACAATGATAAAACTGCGCAGGGATAAACACCGCCGGGGAGCTGTTCTCGAAATGCGTATTCAATTGCCTGTATGAGCGAAAATTCTTGTATTTTTCGATTGTTGATAAAAATTTGAATGAACCTGCGGTCTTTTCGTGATAAAGATGGAGATGCAGTGAGTAATACACCTGAAAAATTCTCGCCGAGTACCGGGAGTTCTTGAATTGATTCAATTGGAAAATCAGTGAATAGCAGGGTTTGAATACGCTGTTTAAGTGATTGTTTTGGAAGCACTAATTTAGATGCTTCTGTAGTAAGCTGAAATTCTATTTCAGGGAAAGGTATAACTTTTTCAATGAAAGTTTGCTTGCAAGCGAGGGCTTCTGCATGTGGATATTTGAGAAACTTTTTACGTGCAGGAAAATTAGCAAATAAATTGTGCACTGTAACTGTTGTTCCTTTTGACGCTCCGTAAGGTTCAATATGCGGTGATCCCGATGGAGCAGAGTAGAGTCTAGCTCCTTTCCCATGTTCCACTGCTGAAATTATTTCAAGCTCTGCTACTGCTGCAATTGAAGCTAAAGCTTCGCCTCTGAAACCTAATGTGTGGAGGGTTAAAAGATCATCTATGTGAGCTATTTTGGAAGTAGCATGAGGTTCAATTGCAAGCAGGAGGTCAGCAGAATCGATACCGTCTCCATTATCAGAGACCTGAATATACTCAATACCGCCCTGCTTAATTGCAACTTGTATACGCTGTGCATGAGCGTCGATCGCATTATCGAGTAATTCGCGTATGACAGACTGAGGACGTTCTATGACTTCTCCAGCTGCAATTTTGCGTGCAGTTTCTGGCGGCAGTTTAAGAATTTTATTCATAGTGCAATAGTAACAGGTTTTTTTGATAAAATAAAGACAATACAAGTTTTTAAATTATCATTAGCGATTGGTATTATAAAATGGGACTGCCCGTTAGGACAGCCCCACATTAAAATCCAAACTTACATTAACAATGTTTGCTTACAAAAACCGCTATGCTAGAACTGCAGTCTCGTTTCAATCATTATAACAGGAAGAATGATTGGGCTCTGGGGATTATCGGCACGGTACAAAATATTTCCAGAATCATCATGAGCAACTGCAGTTGATACTACAAGAGCCAGACTTAAGAATGGATTTCCTGGAATCGGTACAATGAGTTCGCCGCCAAACACTGTGTTTTCATCAAATAAATTAAAGCCTGCGCCATTTATAAGTGATGGTACAAAGTTTTTGCGTTCATATACAATTGAACCGTAAATAT
The DNA here is from genome assembly GCA_964630305.1 of uncultured Treponemataceae bacterium. Classification (GTDB taxonomy): domain Bacteria; phylum Spirochaetota; class Spirochaetia; order Treponematales; family UBA12059; genus JAKPPT01. Next base: position 2,136 of record CAZVTR010000048.1, read on the forward strand.
TGATAACAGGTATTACGCCCTTCTTAACAAGAAGTTTTGCCTGGAAATAGTCATTGCTCTGAGCAATATCGGCAAGCGTGGATGCATCAGCGGGCCATGGCCAGAAGTAACCAAAACTAAATACAAGTTTGTCATTGATAAGCGAAGCGCCGCCTTCTCCATAAATTCCCATAACTGTTGGTGAGGTATTAATAGGTGTTGTGCCGCTCAGATAGCCTGCATATTCAGTTACATATGCAGAGCGCTTGCGTTCATAACCGGTATCAAAGAATGAGGGGCGGAATACACCATTAAAATATCGTAACTCAAGGCGGTAGGTAATGAAGAGTATATTGCCAAGGAATCCTGAAGCAAGCCCCCAGTTTTTTACGCCGCTTGCATCAAACAAGAGTTCTGTTTTAAAACCAGCAGTGACAGGGTTGCCGCCCCATGTAAAGTCATTGCGTACATAGGGCATCATCGCGGCAACATCGGTAAAGAATCTCAGTCCAAATGCGCCTTGTGGAATAATGGGGACATCAATATCGGCACCTAATCCCATAAAAATTGGATTTCCGTAATCATTTGCAGCAACAGGATTAGTTGTAGTATTGAATACGCTTGCAGGTGCAAGATCTGCTACTACAGAAGCACCAAATGCAAGCTTCGAACCTTTGAATGGCATTAAGTACAATCGTGTTCCCAATATTTCTGGATTTGTTAATTCATTTGTTAAGAATTCAAAACCAACCTGTTCGCCTTTAATGCCAATATTAAAACCAATTTTTCTGACAGCAGGGAAATCTGCGTCATTGGCATAGTTGCGCATAATAAGTCCATGTCCAATAGTAAAGCTGCGCAAATTGCCAACTTTTAGGAAGAATGGATCATCAAGCTGGTTGCCATATTCGATATATTTGATTTTAAGACTCAAGTCAGTAAGTGCATCAAGGAATGCATCCCAGGGATGCTCCTGCCACCCTACGTCAAAACCAAAGGACCATTCGTCCTGACTATTAGGATGGTACCAATCCTGAGGATCAAATAAGTTTTTATCATAAATAATTGGGAGGTAGAGTGCAGTTTTTAATTTACCCAGTGTAATGGTCGGCTGGACAACAACTTTAGACCATGTCTTATCATTTATAGTAATTGACCCCAATTCCATTCCAAGCACATCTTTGAGCCAGGTAATAAATGGGTTTTCTGGCGCTGGTTCAGCGGGTTTTGCAGGTTCTTCCGGCTTTGTTTGTTCTTCTGGTTTAACGGGTTCAGCAGCAGGCTGAGCTTGTGCAGTTTGAGCAGGCTGCTCTGTTTTTTTCTCTTGAGGCTGTGTTCCTGGCGGGAGACTGCTCACTGGTACGCCCATATCGCCATATTCTTCATTGAACATTTGTTCGTTAAAAAATTGGGGTGCAAAACTGGAATAAAAGTCGGCAAACTGTCCTTTCCCAACCAGTATTGATTTGCCAGAATCAATGCCAGTAAATTCAACGGTACCTTCTGCAACCATGAGCAATGCTTTTTTGCCTTCCTCATAGGAAAAAATAAAGTCTGTACCTCTGACGCCGCACACAGTAGAGTTAGTTTTTATTTCATAGTTAGAACCAGTTGCAGCAATGGTACGAACTTTACCGAGCACCAGTGTAAATGTGTTTTTACCGCCAGTGCTCGTTGCAAGCAAATCAATTTTAAAAGTTGTGTTTTTTGCCAGTTTGATGACGGTGCCGTTTGGTTTGAGTTTTAAGACAGCTTGTGTTGAAAGTCCTGTTGATACGATCGAACCAATAGGTATCGTATCACCTTCAAGAATGCCGCCTTTAGCATAAAAGAATTGCGCTCCTTCTGGATTTGTTACGCTAAACTCTGTGCCATCAACAAATTCCAGTACCAGTGTTTGATTCACAGACTGCGCCCACACAGTTAGTGAAAGCAACGCTATCAGTGATACTATTAATAGTTTTCTCATAAAAACCTCCTCAGCATGAGCCTTCCAGTATTAAAACTTAATTGTGGTTTTGAGGCTGGAAGTTACATCAAAACCGTTAGGAGCATCGGGATTGTATCGTAAATTATAGAGCAGCGTAAAAACAGCCGAACCGCTGCGGAAATTGACAGCAGCGGTAATAACTGCGTTAGTGGGATCTACAAGATCTTCAAAAAATCCAAGACTTCGTCCAATAAAGTATTTATCGTATGCAAAATCAAAAAAGAAACCGCCCAGTAAACCTTCTCCGACAAGGAAGGTGCCCCGAAGGTGAGGATAGAGCGCTGGATTGTCAACTGGTGTCGCCGGAATTGCAGCAAAAGGTCCCTCGAGATTTACTTTGAATACGAGCTTGCTCTCTAAAATGTCAAAGCCAAGCTGTGCAAACCATCCCTGGAATCCATCTCCTGTAGGTGTTTGTGCAAGGACGAGCGCTTTAATATCACGGTAAAGGTCATAATTGGTATCGAAATATGCTGGAATAAAACCAGCACTCATGATTCTTAGCTGTGCGCCATATACAATGATACCGGCTAATTTCCCGCCAAACCCAAGCATCCAGCCCCAGCGTTCAGGCTGAAGAGCATAGTCGGTAAAAACAGCGAGCGGAAAAGCTTTATTTTGAATCAGCGGGATGACGACATCAATACCGCCCATTGTGACCGGAGCAAGTCCTGGATGTGCTGTTGAATATAGTGAAGGATTTGAATCGGTTATTATCGAGCCTCCAATCTGCATGTCTTTAATTACTGCAGCATCAAGCCATGCGAGCGGGCGAACGAACAACCGAGCTCCCAGTACATCAAACCGCGCAAGGTTACCTGTAAGCGCTTCAAATCCTACATAGGGGAAATTGAGCAGTGTGCCGTCAAAACCGATATGTACGCCGCTGATGCGCAATTCAGGCAAGAAAGAAGTGTTAGCATAGTTATTCATTAAAAAACCATTACCAATGGTAAAGTCATTGATGGAACCAATTTTAATAAAGAACGGCTCACCTCTAAGACCATATCTAAAATACATAATTTTTGGAAGATAAATATCAAAAAATGTCTTGCCGTTACCTTCAAAGTTGGGAATCCAGTCTCCGCCATAGATAGTTATAGCTGTATCGGGCGTTGGGAGCAGCTTAAATCGGATTGCTATGTCAAGTCCGATACCGAATTTGCCAAAAGCAATATCTGGTTGAAATGCAAGACTATTCCAGGTTTCTGTTGTTCCATTTTGACCAGGAATAACATCATTCCCTAATGAAATACCTGCGGAAAAGTTGAAAGGATTACTTTGAGCATCTGAATCCTCTGCAAAAAGCGGGAAAAGCAGTACGCCAAATAATAGTGCAAGTATTGTAAAACGTCTCATAGTGCCTCCTTACAGTTAGCAGTAGTAAATATATTGCAAATTACAACTATTTTCAAATATTACTATGTAAATCATTCTTGTTTTTTCCTGTATTTCAGTGCATACTGGACAAAACTGCATGAGGAGTTGTGAGATGGGATTTTATGAGCGTATTATTAATCGATGGGAAACTGTGCATACGCTTTTATGTGTTGGCCTTGATCCGCGTGGGATAACAGATCCCGATAAACTTTATTCCTGGGCGTGCTCTATTATTGATGCAACTAAAGCATACACAGCATGCTACAAACCTAACAGCGCGTTTTATGAAGCACTGGGATGGGAAGGCATGCGGGTACTCGAGAAGATACTCGCCTATATTCCTAAAGATATTCCAGTAATTCTGGATGTGAAGCGTGCTGATATTGGTCCAACAGCACAGGCATACGCTGATGCTTGTTATTCTGTGCTCAAAGCCGATGCTGTTACATTGAATCCCTACATGGGTCGCGATGCAGTGGATCCCTTCCTTTCGCAGAGCGATAAAGCAGTGTTTGTGCTTGCACGAACCAGCAACCCGCATGCAAAAGATGTACAGGATCAGTGTGTTCGTGGCGAACCATTGTATAGTTTTATTGCAAAACATGCAGTTTCGTGGTCTCCACAAGTGGGACTTGTGGTTGCTGGCAATGATACAGAGGCGCTGCAATTCCTGAGAAGTCAATTGCCGAACACCTGGTTTTTAGCACCAGGCATTGGTGCACAGGGCGGCGATATGGCGTTAGCTATTCAAGCCGGAGCACGACGTGATGGACTTGGGATTATTCCTGTCGTAGCACGAGGCATTACGGAAGCCGATAACCCACAGGAAGCTGCCCGGTCATATGCAGAGGCAATTCGAAAAGCAGTAGAAACAGTTCGAGCTTCTAACAGTCAGAGCATCCAGGTTGTATCGGGCTTTAAGCATAAACTCATGGAAGGCCTTATCGCAACACAGTGCTTTAAGAAAGGTTCATTTGTACTGAAAAGCGGTAAAGTGTCGCCGTTTTATATTGATCTGCGCAGAGTAATCAGTGAACCGCGCGTGTTAGATTTAGTTGCAGATGCGTATTGCTCTATCATTAAAGACTTATCGTTTGACAGAATTGCAGGAATACCGGCGGCTGCGCTTCCTTTGGCAACAGCCGTTTCGCTTAAATCCGGAATACCGATGATCTGGCCGCGGATTCCGCTTAAAGATCATGGCACCGGACAGCGAATCGAAGGAGAGTTTAAACCCGGAGAACATGTACTGCTTCTTGACGATTTAATTACGACTGGTGCGTCAAAACTTGAAGCGCTTGAAGTACTCCGTGCAGAAGGACTCATTGTAACAGACCTTGCAGTACTCATCGAGCGCGGTAAACAAGGAAGAGTTGATATGGAACATGCAGGTGTAGCGTTGCATGCATTTTTCCATGTCAAAGAGCTTTTTACGCTTTGCAGAGAACTTGGTATTATCACACAAGATGAATATATTGCGATGGAGCAATTTGTAACACAAGAATAACTACAGCTATGCCTGGAAAATAAACACTGCGGGTATTTTGGGAAGCATATAGTTTGATTGTTTCCACTCTTGAATGCTCTTTGTTTGAATATACTCTTCGTGAGTCATGATGCCACAAGCGATGCAAAGCCTTGTATTAGGGTTAAGGTTTTGCTTAACCGCTTCAAAAAGCTTTTGATTCCGGTAGGGTGTTTCAATGCATCCGATGCTCATGTGTTCTTTTAAGGAGATTTGTTCTAGAAACTTTAGCCGTTTAATTCTTTGACTCTGTTCAATGGGAAGGTAACCATCAAACATAAAGCGCTGACCATTCAAACCGCTTGCCATAAGTGCCATGAATAACGACGATGGTCCTGGATGAGGAACTATCGGGATAGATTTTTTATGTGCTGCTGAAATAAGTGCGGAACCCGGATCTGCTATGCACGGAAGCCCTGCTTCTGAAAGTATACCTGCATTCTTGCCTTGTATGATTGGCTGAAGCAATTCAGGTATTGCTTCAAGAGGTGTATGCTCATCGAGCACTGCATACTGTCTTGATTCCGAAAACTGGAGATTGACAAACATAGAAAGATTTTTTCGAGCGCTTTTCTCATTTTCAACAATAAAGTATTCAACTTCTTGAATAATCATTTTTAAGTAAGTAGGATATTCAAAAATTTCTCCAAGAGGAGCAGGTATAAGATGAAGCGTGCCAGGTTTCATATCAATCTCCAGGAATGTTTAAAAGAAAGTTAATAAGATTTTCAAGAAAAAAGTATTTTTGAGCTTTAGAAAATTTTTGTTCGACCAATACTTCATTAAAAATAGATAAAGTAGTTTCTATTTCATCACCGGCTAAAGGAAATTCTTTTCCTATCAGATATAGCTCTGCAGGTCTTGCACGTATGCATCGGCCATCGTGGAGCATAATCCTCATATTTGTACAGCTTGAGTCTACAAAATCAGCAGTTAGCGCTAGCAATACTGTTTCGGGATCAGGAAACAGGTTTGTATTACTTTTTGCGATAAGGAATACAGGCCATGAGTATTCTAAGGGAATTCTTATTCTTGTAAGAATGAATGAATCTGGCAGCAAAGATTTACTCTGCGGTTTTATTAAATCATGAACTTTAAGCACTTTTACCGTGTTAAAACTGCGAAGTTCACAACTTGCATCGAGCAATGCAAGAATTGGAAATAATGTACCAGTGCCATTGACAAAAAGGTTCCCTCCAATTGTTGCAAGGTTGCGTGTTGAAAAAGTACCGACGGTTTCTATTGCCTTTTGCAGCGGAATCAATTGCATAAGATTAGGAATTTGTATAATACGGGATAAAGTCACTCCAGAGCCAAATTCAATAAAACGATCAGTCCTGGTAATTTTTTGAAGTTCCTGAATATTATGGAGAGAAATTATACTTACTGATTTATTTGATGATTCGAGCATTAAATTAGTACAACCGGACGCTGGAACAACATTTGGAAAACGTTTATAAAAAGACAACGCCTCATTAAGATTTTGAGGTGCTGAAACTTCAGCGATTTGCATAGCGGTTTATTCTTCCTTCTTTTTTTTCAAGAGCTGTATAAGTAATTTCTCGAAAAACAGTTTCTGATAGACATTTACAATTTATTGATGATAAAATTGTGTCAATTAAATGTGATTCAGGACGAATAGGCATATCAAGAATATATGATAATAAAAGTATTCGAGATGACTCGCAGTACATACACCATGATGCATGATGCTCTATGATGGAATCTGAAATAAGCGTGTAATTATTTGTTTGCTTAACACCTTCTAATGTTATAATTTCTGTACCTCTCAGCTTAAAGGCTGGTATAAGACAGGAGTTTGATGGATATCCATTTAAAAGAATCATGCATTTACCGCAGCTTCCCGATGTACAATCGCTATGCAATGATGCAATTCCGCATTGCTTTTTAAGTACAGTCAATGCTTTTTCTTGAGCGTGTGCGCTTATGGAAATGTCTTCTCCATTTAGAATAAAATTGATTGTCATTCATCATCCTTTGGAATGGTATCGGTTTCAATAGAAAATGAAAATGCATCGTTCAAATTAGCCTTTAACATACTATCTTTATAATCAATAAATGAATCATTTTTAACAGGAGTATCACTTATAAGCTGTAAAGCGTTCAGAGCTGCAGCGGGTATAAGCCCGTATGCAAGTTCGCCAATGTTTTTTGGTTCTGAATCACTTTCTATAAAATCAATTGTAATGGGAATGTTATGTATATCTGAAAGTCTACAATTGTAGTGTTGTTGATGAGATTTTATTGGCAAATATAATTTAGATACAGCTGTTTCTATATCTAATAATAGTGAATTACGAGCTTTTTCTCTATTGAGTATTTTACCAGCATTAACAACCATCCAGATACCTGTAATAGTTGGCTGCAGCGATATACCTGAACATTCAAGCTCAACAACTGCAGCGCCCCATGTTTTTTGTGAAATATAGCTATTTTTATTTTCTTTTGGCTGCTTATAAAGTTTAGTTACGCTAATTGGCAATGTTTCCCTAAAACGCTTTTTTTGAATATCAATGCATGCTTTTTTTATGAGATCATTGATTATTAAAACTGTAGAACCAGAAGAAGTAATAAAATTTTCAATTTTACCATTAGGAATATCTTTTTCTGCAATTTTAATTACAGATTTTGATATTCCCATAATTTCAGCAGCAGTAGATTTAAAAATTTCTAATGATTCAGGATTATCAGGAACTTGCGGCAGTAGAATTATAAGATCAAGGTTTTTCTCAAGAGTAACTATAATAGAATGTCTCATAACATCGAGCTGATGAAAATAACTCATTTGATTTTGACAACCGAAAGCAAATCCAATTGAATGCTGAGTTGATGTGTGAATTGCGTTAGTTTGTCTTGCTTTTACTAACTTGCAGGATGCATATTTTCTATTGAAATCACTTAGTAAAATAATCTTTTCAGTTATTTCATTAAAAATAGTATGTAAGGATGTAGTGTAACCTTTTTTTAGTGTGCTTATATTTTTTTTTCTAAATTGTATCGGATCCATTCGCGATACTGATGCACAATTATCAATTGCTTTTTCCAATGCAACAATCGCTTGTGCAGTCCCGAGGGCTGTGAACGAATCGTGAGGAGGTGTGTTTGTTTGAACACCATAGCTTTGAATGCGCACATGAGGTATATTGTAAATATCTTTTATAATACTATTAAATTGATTGAGAATTGTGGATGCACAAGGTGCTTGCCATCCAAAATCAGCACAAAAGACAACATCAAGTACTTGCAATGAGCCTTGTTCATCCATTCCTGTTTTAATGCTTATAAATGATTGAGGATGATGTGCGGGTGAGTATAAAAAATCCTCATTGCGCGAATAGAGCATTACTACTGGATGTTTTGAAAAATATGTAGCTAAAGCAGTATGGCAGGCTACAATTGCAGAATACCAAATTTTTGAGGAAAATGAGGGTGCAGAATATATTTTTTTTATTACTAAGTTTTCAGGTTTAATTTTTAACATTTCACAGATTACTCGATGTGCAAGCGCTGGCCATTGCGAAGCTATATATATGTCCATTTTATCATAATTATACGTGCAGTATGCGGCATATATATCAGGATGAAACGAATAAGCTGATGTAAGATATAAAGATTGCTCAGTTTTTATTGCACTTTGCAAAAAGGCAATGTCGGGGTTTCCTTGAATTACTATGTTTTTTGCGAGCAGTTGTCTGTATGAAAATGTCTTAAATTCCATTTCTGGCAATTTAGGCTCAATCGTCATTTTGACACTGTTTGCAAATGCAAGCAATTTTGTTCTGTCGGGTCCAGTTAAAATTGCTACAGGTTGTCCTTCAAAACGCACGGTTCTATCAGCTAAAATGGGTACTTCAGAAGTTCCAATTTTTATAGTATGCTTTCCAGGAATATCATCGAATGTAATAAAACGATAATCTCTTGGCATATGGGGAAATTCGATAGACATAATTGTACCAAATGCTGCAGGCGAACGTATCGTAACAGCATAATAGCAATCAGATGGTATGAGGTTTTCTATTAGACGGTTTTTTATATCACTTGTTTTCATACTTAGCGCAATAATGTATGTATCGTTTCAATAACACGATTAACTTGATTGTTATTCATTCCATGCCATATTGGTAAGCTTACAACACTGTTAAAATGTTTTAATGCGTTTGGAAAATCATCAGGTTTACAATGATAGTTTTTTGCATAGAATGGCATAATATGCAGCGGTATAAAATGAACCGATGTTCCAATGCCTGCGTTAGTAAGATTTTCAATTAATTGGTCGCGGGATAATTTAGCATCATTCAGTATGCGCAGACTATATAAATGCCATGCATGATCTTTTGCTGTATGCTCAGGCGGTAGCAAGCAGCCTTTGAGGGATGAAAAAGCTGTATTGTATGCTTGAGCAATTGCGATTCGCATGGCTTTAAACTCATTTGCTTTTTTAAGCTGAACTCTCCCGATTGCGGATAGAATATCAGGAAGATTATACTTAAATCCAGCGTCCAATACTTCATAATACCATGAGGCACCTTTACTGGTGTATCGATTCCAAACATCTCTGTCTATTCCGTGGAGTCTCATGGTCTTAATGCGTTTAGCAAATTTTTCCGATGCAGTCACTACCATCCCGCCTTCGCCTGTGGTAATAGTTTTAGTTGCATAAAACGAGTAAACACCTATATCACCTATGGTTCCAATGTATTTACCTTCATAGGTTACCGGAAATGCATGAGCGGCATCTTCTATCACCGTACAGCCATATTGATGTGCAGCAGAAACAATTTCATTCATTTTGCAGGGAAGCCCGCCAATATGGACAGGTATAACAGCTTTGCAATGTTTTGTGGTTTTTAAGAGTTCTGATAATTTTTCAGGATCGATATTAAAGCTACCTTGTTCGGTATCACAGAGTACAACTTTTGCACCGAGATGGTGAACAACAGCAGCAGTAGAAGCAAATGTGTACGGTGAAGTGATAACCGTATCACCATGACCAACACCAGCAGATTCGAGGGCTAAATGAAGGCCGCTTGTAGCAGAATTAACTGCAAAAGCAAATGGTGCATTAACAAAACTTGCAAATTCTTTTTCAAAAGCAAGCGTTTCCGATCCAGTTGTCAGCCAGCCCGACCTCATGATTCGTAAGACAGCCTGTTCTTCCTCTTCAGATATAAGTGGTTTTGCAAAAGGTATAAACTCATTGTTGGTTTCTGACATAATCTGGTTCCTCCACTGTAGGTACATACTGTTTTATTATTTCATAAAGCTTATGAACATTTCTATACGATTCGCTTTCCGGATTAAATATGGTTTCAAGATTTTTAGTTAGAGTTTCGATATCTAACAGGTCGTAGTTTCTTTTCAGTAATGAAATCCGTTCAAATTCGGTTTTCTCAAAGTTTTCATTTTGCGCAATAAGTGATTCATGAATTTTTTCTCCAGGTCGCAATCCTATAATTTCTATTGGAATATCCTTGTAAGGTTCATAACCATAAAACTTTATAATATTTTCTGCTAGTTCAAGAATTCGCACAGGGTATCCCATATCAAAAATATAAGACTCTCCGGATTTGCCTGTATGCGCGGTTTTCAATACCAGCGAACATGCTTCTGGAATAGTCATAAAATATCGTGTGGCATCGGGATGTGTTACAGTAACAGGTCCTCCATATTCAATTTGATGCTGAAATAATGGTATTATTGAGCCTCGTGATCCTAATACATTACCAAATCGCACGATAATCGGTTCCATCTGAGATTTTTTTGCTGATAGCACAATATGTTCGCCAATAAGCTTTGATGCACCGTAAATACAAATAGGGTCTACTGCCTTGTCGGTACTAATAAATACAAAACGTTTTGTTCCTGCTTGAATTGCGGCATCAACTAAATGTTTAGTTCCGAGTACATTGTTTTCAATAGCAATAACAGGGTTTTGTTCCATAAGCGGAACATGTTTGTATGCTGCGGTATGAAAAATTATATTAACTTTAAGTTTTTTAATGAGGTTATAAATGTATGCTCTGTCGCGAAGTTCACCAATGATTGGGACTATGGTTGTTGCTGTTCCTACGCCGCCTTTTTGAAGATCACGCAATTCTCTGTCGATTGTGTATATAGAATTTTCTCCATGACCTAGAAGGTATAAACGTTCGGCTCCAGCTTCAAGAAGCTGACGGCAGAGTTCTGATCCTATTGAGCCCCCTGCGCCAGTTACAAGAATGCGCTTATTTTCAAACCAGGAAAGTGTTTCGGTAATATGGAGTGGGGCTGGTTTTCTTCCTAATATGTCTTGCGGATTAATTTCTCTAATTTGTGCGGCATGAGCATCGCCTTCAATAATGGTTGCTATTGATGGAATAATATGAATTTTGGTAAAACCATGTTCTTTGCCCAAATTATAGATTCTTTTTATTGTTGCATTATCAGCAGATGGTATTGCAATGATGAGTTCTTCTTGGGGGTGTTTTCCAAAGTTTTGTAGAGCGTTGGAAACTGGTCCCATGACAGGAATACCAAATATTCTAGAACCAATTTTTTGCGGATCATCATCAAGAAAAGCTTTAATTATGTAAAGATTAGATTTTTGCAAAAGCTCTTTTGCAAGAGACGTGCCTGCTATACCTGCTCCAATTATGATTATTGCTTTTCTTGAACTGTTCATGCATTGTCCTTTTTTTGTATGTTTTCAAATGCGACTTCAATAATAAAAGGTGTGTTGCACATGTCAATGCGCACTTTTGCGCGTTGTTTTCTTTTGTTAACTTTTATAATATAACCTTCGAGATCCTTGAGAATGCCGTCTACAACGACAATTCTATCATTTTCATCAAAATAGACAGTCGATATCTGTTTGTTTTTAGGCTGAAAGAAATATGTTAATAATTGGGTGTCTTGAGCACTCAATGGAATCGGCGTTAGTGTTTGCGGAAGAATCCTCACAAAATATGGAACTTTTTGGATAAGTGTAATCAGCTGTAAAGGGAGTTCTTTTTCTGGATATTCAAGAAAAACATAGCCGGGAAATACTATTTGTTCGTTGCTTTTAATTGTGCCTTGTTTCCGGATAGGTTTAATATGAACAGGAATATGTATTGATGTTGTAAATAGTTTTTCAAGTTTGAATAACAATTTTTGTTTAAATTGAGTTTCATATCCTGTTGATACCTGGATTGCAAAGAAATGCATGTACACCTGTCCTTTGACTGTATAATAAATATCGGTATGCCTCTATTGTAGCATAACTCAATGAGACAATGGAAGTTATTGCCGTATTAAAATGCGCTGCGCTTCAAGTGCTTTTTTTCGTACCTGTTCCGGAAAACGGCTGTCTTGTAATTTTACAAGTATTGTTGCAGCATCGAGTAAAGCCGAAGTCATTCCTTGGGAGGTTGCAATGCTCATAACACAATATATTAAAGCAAATGCTGTTTGTGATGATTGTAGCAGAGGAAACTGTTGAGACAGTTTTTTTAATACTATATTGTAAGGGTCAAGTCCAATAGCGCCAATTGCGTTGAGAGCCGCTGCCACAAGCGTTTCATCAGTTTCTTTGAGAGCTATTTCTAAAAGCCAGGGTATTGCAGAAGGATCTCCGTTTTTCCCAAGCAGAATACATGCCTGGCTTCTGAGCGGAACACTAAGATTTTTTTCGGGGTCTGGAAGGTTTTCAGTCGGGGCAAGAGCTGCAGCTCCTAAGAGCATGCCATAATCGGTTTTAGAAAGAGGTTCCAGTTTCTGGAGAGCAAACGATGCTCGTTCAAGATAGGGAAGAAATGATTCATCAGAATAACCTAAGCTGAGCCAAACTAATTCCGATGATACAATAACAGATACTGGAATTTGTTTGTTTTCTGAACATGTATTGCTAAAATTATATTTAAGATTTTCAAATTGATATGCATAGAGAATCCAGTCAGCACCTCCAGAGAATATGACACCAGAATATCCCGGTACAAGTCGTGTTGTTGAATTTGTTACATTAATTTCACGAAATAATTCTCCTTTTAAAGAAAAACTTTGAGCTCTTTTTTTATTGTAAGCAATAATTCTTTCCGAAGAAATAAATAGCTTTGTGTCATTGTCTGATTTTAGCTGTACATTCCAGACTGTTTTATTGTTGGAAAAAAAATAAAGAGTATTGTTAGAAAGTAAAACGGCTCCAAAGTCATTTTGAAATGACATTGTCACAATAGAAGCAGGAAATTCTGCTATAACAGTTAAATTTTCATTTTCAGAAGAAAAAAAGTATAGCTTATTACCTATGGAACATAACACACCAGTGCTGTAAGTATAGCATACGGATGGCAAACCCGAGATTTCCCATTGTGTTATATGTGTGTCATAGAGAGAAATGCATTGTAAAACTATATCATTATTTTCTGATTTTGTGATTGTAAATAAAAATTTATCAGTAGTACTATTAGATGAATATAACTGTACGGGAGTTCCCGAAAGTGTGCAGCGAGCACGAAGTTTACCGCCTGGAGTATAGATAAGCATATTTTTATCAATGCATAGGTACAAAAATCCATCGCTATCAAATATTGGTGCCATGTTGAGTTTGCCGTTAAATGGTATGCTCCAAACCAGTTTACAGCGTTCATTGTATAAATCTGCCCGAGAAAAACCGTCGGTCAGTAATAACCTTCCAAATGAATCAGGTACGGCGTAGGCTGGCTGGGAAACGTTGATTGTTCCTTTGCCAATGACAGTGCCTGTTTCTGTAAGTGTAAAGAGCTGTCTCCCTTCTGCAAGGATCCAAACTCGTGTTGTATCTACAATTGGATCAAAGATCAAACGCCCGCCTGTTGGAAATCTAAAAGCATAGGG
>CAZVTR010000049.1:0-14576 GCA_964630305.1 uncultured Treponemataceae bacterium
GGCTTTTTTATAGTCAGCTCAAAATACGGAACAGTTAAAGCAAATGCGCTTTGCTTTTTGTATGAGAATTGCAGCTTGTTAAAAATAAATTGTTTATTCATAGTTCGCAATATAGTTGATGGTTGTATTGACAATAAGCGATATCAGTAAAAGAAAAATACCCAGTGCAATTGCAAGATCGATATTCCCTTTTGATGTTTCCAATGCTATAGCCGTTGTCATGGTTCGTGTCGCATGTCTGATATTGCCGCCTATCATCATAACGAGGCCTACTTCTCCAATTACCCTGCCAAATGCAAGTGCAAGCGCTCCGCCTAGTACTGGCATAGCTTCTTTTGCAGTTATAATAAGTGTAGAAATTGTACTTGTCTTAAACACAGAAAGCGTTTCGAACAGCGTTGTGTCAATTTTTGAAAGCCCGGAAACAAGATGATGAATAACCAATGGCAGTGCTAATAAAAATTCTCCAAAAATTACACCTGGTGATGTATACAGCCAGTTCAAACCGCTTAAAAAACCTTTTTTTGACAGCAACAGGTACACAAAAAGACCAATAACGACAGTCGGTACTGCTGTTAGTGTACTAATTATCGATGCAATAATATTTCGCATGGTTTTGCGGTGATATCTGTCTTTGCGGGAGATCCAGATGCTGGGGGCAATACCCACAAGCATGGCTAGAAGAGCAGCGCTCAATGCAAAATAGAGACTGCGAAGCGAAATTTCGAGAATCTCAGAAAACGATATCGTATTCATTGGTTTTCCGTGCTTTGTGTTATTATGTTATAACATTTATTGCCTTGAATTGAAAAATTGCTGATAATAGTCTGTGCTTCCTGGCTTAACAGAAAGTCTGCAACCATACGCGCATATTTTTGCTGTTCTGATCTTGAATTGCTTTTGAAAATGATGATGCTATAAATGGTAGAAAAGTTTTCTGGCTCTTCTGAACCATCAAAAAGAATTTTTATTGCATTAGTGTAATTTTGCTTAAACCATGCACTGTTCGATACCGAAAGCCATGTTGGTAAATCTGCAATAATATAGGCACCGAGCGAGTTTGCTAGCAGTAATGCTTCGCTCATTCCCTGACCTGGTTCTTTATACCATGCTGGATCCGGTTTTATGCCTATTTTGCTCCACAGTGATTTTTCAAAAATGTCTGTCCCTGAATTATCACCGCGCGATATAAACAAAACAGGCGTGCGCTCAGGTTTGCCCGATATTTGCGTGAGCCTGGTGTTGTAAACGGCTATTTTTTCCAGCGCAGCTTCAGGTGTAGCTGCTTGTGCAACCTGAGCGGGATCATCGAGCGGACCAAGGAGCACAAACCGAGAAGAAAGAAACGAGTATCGCGCTAAAACAAGACCCGATTCCTTATACATTTGCTCAAGTTCTGGCGCATGGGCAATCACTAAATCAACATCGCCCTTTTTGCCCAACTCCAGAGCAGCTCCGCTTCCTGTTGTGATAACTTGAACCGTTACATGAGTTTTTTTTGTAAATGCATCGAGGAGCACTCCGAGCAGTCCGGATTGTTCGAGGCTGGTTGTCGTCGCTAGCCGTACAGCAACCTGAGGTTTACAGGAAGTTGTAGCAGCACACAGAAAAGCGAATACTATCACGAAAGCACTAAGCTTCTTGAGGAATACCATGGTAGCTCCTTTCCAAAGTGCGGGAGGCTGTTCCGTTTCCAGAGCAACCCTCGGCACATGTGCTTCTTGCATTACTGCATGTCCGGTACGTTTTACAGTTTGATGCACAGTGCCTCGGTCTTTGTATCGTGTCACGAAGCTTGTGATGTAGACACAAAAACTCGGAGATGAAACTACAATACCATACAATGCGATGCAGAAACAAGGTGAGAGGGAGCTCATTCAGTATGCTGTGTGATATGTATGCTAAGCTGGAACGAGAGCAGTTATCTCATTCCAGGGAATAATTGCTATATCGTTTATGCGTGCGCGAATATTCCCGGCATAAATTACGCTGCTAGAACAACAAATTGTGCATTAGTGACTTATTTATACAAGACACAAATGCAATACAAGCTGTCTTGTGGTGAAAAAGGAGTTTGATCCCAACCGGCATAGATTGCGTAGAGAGAAAAACCATGGCGAGAAGCTTCTCTGGTAAGCTCACTAATCGTGATAGGATAGAGAACAGTTGTGTCAGTATAGGTATTAGTGTCCAGCGAAAGGCTAGTGGAAAATAGTAATGAGTCAGGAGTTGGCCCCGGTTCATAGCGCCTGGAAAATGTACAGTGATGTGTTTTAACTTCCGGAAAAACAAACCCTGTGTATATTGATGGATGAGCATAGTTTACCAGTTGTACAATAAAAAGTCCTGGTGATGTTAACAATGCATAACTGGACTCTAATAGTGAAGAGCGAAGTTCAGGAGTAAGATGTGGTATGGTATTTCCCAGGCAGGTAATAACATTAAACTGCTTCTGAGGGAAAAGGGAAGGGGCATCCAGCATCGAACCAATAACAACATTCCCTTTTGCATAGTCTGCCATTGCTGGTTCGAGTTCGATGCCATATGTCTCCCACCCGCGTTTTTCAAGCGCAGCGATAAGACTGCCCGTAGCACACCCAAGATCAAGCAGTGTTACATGTTTCTGTGATGGCAGTTTTTTTTGTGCAATATGTTGTATCGTTTGAATTGATGACTCGGAAAGCGGAAAGATTTCATCGTAGAGCGGTGCCAGGTGTTTGTAGAGGCTCATTCTCTAAACCTAGTAAAGCATTTTGAGGGTTTCAAATACGTATGGGTAAGGCACCGCTGGTGCGGGAATAATTGTGTTTTTAGGTGCTTCCGTCTGCATGAGCACAACCGTGTCGCCTACATTGACTGAGTCAAAGGGACCTTTAAATTGTATGGTGCCTTCTGCAACGGCATCATCAGTTTTGGTTACTTCAAACATGCCAATAAGTGCCGACTCCGGCCATACAAGGCCTGTTCCGTCTGCTTTTATGCTCGTCATGCCGCGCTTTATTATATAAAATTTACTTCCTTTTTCTACTTTATTTTTCTTCCCAAGGTTTATTAAACCTGTCGTGCCTTTTCTGTTGATAAGGGTTCCGCGAAGCTGAAATGCGCCTGCAAGCTCATCAAGGATTCTGTCACATGCACGCTGTATCCGTTCATTGCCGCTCTGTGTGACCTGAATAGAGCGGATAAGAACGCCAGTCCGTGCCTGCCTGAGCTCAACGCTTATCCGAATATCGCGTTCAGTTTCGTATGCAGTAAGCAAAATAAAATAATCCATGCCGCTTTCACGGGCTGATGCAAATGCATCGGTAAAGGTGTTCACGGTGCTAATCGTTGCATGAGGGTGTATCTGATTTGAAAATATCAGCGTGTCACGGAGGTATTGCGCTATAAGAATATCACTTCCTGGATGCCAGGGAATGCCGCCAGAACCAGTTGCGTAGATAGCAAGCGAATAAGGTGCAGTGCCAAGCTGGAGCGGTGTAACCTTCCAGGATCGGTAGACGCTCCCTGCAAGGAGTGAATTATATACTTCAATTGCATCTTCTACTGCGCGATCGGCTTTGCCAATATCACGCAGGAAGAGGAGCTCTTCAAGGTAGGTGGCAGGCAGTCCGGATATTTTAATGAGCTCGGCGTACTCGCGGCGGCCTTTGTTAGCATAGGGGTAAATGAGGAGGCCGCGGCGGTACTCCTGGAGCGCTTTGCCATGGAGAAAGCTGTCTTGGAATGATCGTGCGCGGCTAAAGCGGTAATCTGCGTATTCTGATCGGAGCATCGCTTCCATAGGATAATATTTCATAACAATATTTTCCATTGCAAGCCGCGCAAGCTCATCGTCAGGGTATAAGCTGGCTAGATACTTTAAGGTTTGCAGTGCTTCCGTAATTTTTCCGGCTCCCGCGTACGATATGCCTAAGAGGTAGAGGAGGCGGCGGTCATCCGGTGCTTTAGCGAGCGCTGCAGTAACCTGAGCGATTGCATCGGTGTAGACACCCTGCCTATAGTATAAGTGCGCAAGAAGCTGGCGAAAGAGCGGATTATCAGGCATGCTCTGAACAGCCTTTTGCGCAAATACCGTAGCATCGCTAATTTTCCCCGTGTCAAAAAACTCAAGCGCAGTCAGGTAAAAGAGGGAAGGTTCATCGCCAAGCCACCGCAGTGCTTCTTGTATAAACCGTGAAGATTCCTCTGCTTTGCCTTCGGCTCGGGACAGCACGGCCATACTGAGGAGTGCTCGCGGATCGTCGGGAAACGTTTTGAGTGTTTTGTTCAAATAAGCAGCGGCATTGACCGTCTTACCGGAACGCACTTCGAGGAGTGCCATGCCAAAATTGGCATCTCGGTCCCCCGGTATTTTAGCAAGAACTTCTCCAAAGGCTTTTTCCGCACTGGCAAAATCTCCAGTCTGGAGATAGCAAAAACCGCTCAGGTTCACCCATTCCGGAAGCCTGCCGCCATACTGGAATGCTTTAGCGCAGTACGCAAGGCTCTGCGAGAACTCTTGCAGGTTATAAAACGCACGCGCAAGGAGCGCATACGCTGGCGCATACGCAGGGTTTACTGCAATTGACTGCATCGCAAGATCTATAGCACGGTAATAACTCCGTGCGGCAAATTCGATTGAAGCCTTCTGGAGGAGTTCAGGAGCGGTAAGCCCTGGAGCAGCTTGCTGTGCAAGGAGACCGCTTGCTGTCAGGAGAAACATACACGCAAGGGGGAGCATAAAAATGGCTGTCAGAATTCTCTGTCTCATGCCTCTTCCTGGGTTGCCTCATTTTTCTGGACTAGTTTAATGCTATGGACTTTATGACCGTCCATATCCTGCACAATAAACTCTAAATTATTCCAGGTAACTTTCTCATAACGTGCCGGAATCTTCCCGAACAGGTCGAACACAAAACCGCCGAGCGTATCAAACTCATCGGTGGGAATTTTAAGATTAAGCTGTTCATTGAGATCATCAAGATTGATGCGGGCATCGATAAGCCAAGTGCCCTCACTCAGCTTAATGACTTCTTCTGTTTCGTTATCAAACTCGTCCTGAATATCGCCAACGATTTCTTCGATAATATCTTCCATGCAGACAATGCCGGATACTCCGCCATACTCATCAATAGCAATTGCAATGTGCACATGCCGGCGCTTGAATTCTCTGAGCAGAGAATCGATGCGTTTGGAATCCGGCACAAAAAATGGCTTGCGGATAATTGCTTCCAGGTTAATCGGCTCATGCTTCATGAGTGCCTGGAGGAGATCCTTAACATAGAGCACACCGATAACCTCATCGATACTTTCGCGGTATACTGGGATACGGGAATGTCCACATGATCTTACGGTAGTAAGAATTTCTTCCTGCGTTGCATCGACTGGCAAAAAGACAACATCGATGCGCGGTACCATGACCTCTTTGACAGTTGTCTCAGAGAGTTCCTCGATGCCGCGAATCATCTCTTTGCGTTCATCATTGCTTACATCTGCTTCGGGACGCTGTTTTGATTTAAAGAGTGTTTTAAAAAAATCTGCTATACTCATTTCTGTTCCTGATGCATATATAAAGATTGCATGAGTGCTTCCTGCTTTATGAGCATGGGTTCAGAAGCATCATTCGTTGTGTGATCATATCCTGCAAGATGCAGTATACCATGCAAGAGCAATCTGTGCAGTTCTTCAGTGTAAGGCACATTCCAATTTTCGGCATTGCGGGTAACTGCCGGAAGCGAAATCGCAATGTCGCCTGCCAAAAATTGAGTAGTACCGTCGGGGAGTTCATAGGATGTCCCCTGCTCAAATGAGAGCACATCAGTGGGTTCATCTTTATTTCTGTAATGCTTATTCAAGCTTTGCATGAGTGCATCGTCGGTAAAGAGCACTGAGATTTCCCAGTTGGTTTTCTCGAGAGTTTCGAGCACCTTATGGGCAAACTGGAGGAGCGATTCGGTTTCTGGTGGGGGTTCTACCCCCTGTGCATCAATTAAAATTGAATTCATTACTTTTCTTCCATCGGTTTAGAGTTTTCTGTTTGCAGTTTAGGGTATTCTATACGGGAATGAAAATGGCCTGCAAGTACCCTCACAAAGGCATTTTCGATGAGTTCGATATCCTTAAAGGTGAGGTTACAGGCGCTGAGCTGGTCTTCTGCAATTTTGCCTTTGACGACATCATCAATCATCTGCTCAAGTTTTTGAATACTGGGTTTCTTTATTACTCGAGATGCCGCTTCTACAGAATCGGCGAGCATCACGACGGCAGCTTCCTTGCTTTGCGGGAGCGGACCGGGATAGCGGAACTGGCTCGCATCGACCGAGGGATCGATTTTTTTCATTTCGTAGTAAAAATAGTGAATAATGCTCGTACCGTGGTGCTGGTTGATAATATCGATAATAGCGTCCGGGAGACCCAGTTCCCGTGCACGTTCAGCGCCAAACTGCACGTGGCTCTTAAGAATAGTAGCCGATAAGTTAGGATTAATTTCGGTATGTTTATTGTAGCCGACTTGATTTTCTATAAAGTATTCCGGCTGTTCCATTTTGCCAAGATCGTGATAGTAGGAGCCGACGCGGGCAAGTATAGGCGATGCGCCGATGGCGAGACAAGCCGATTCTGCCAGGTGAGCAACGGTCACCGAATGGGCATAGGTGCCAGGCGCAAGCGTGAGGAGCCGCTTGAGAATTGGGTTGTTGAGATCCGATAGTTCCTGGAGCCTGAAAACGGTAGGCGCATTAAACCAGTGCTCCAGAATGGGGAGAAAACCGAGCGTCAGCGTGCCGCACAGAAATCCGTTAATGCTAAACCAGAGTCCGTTTAGCAAAAAATTAGTGATATATGTTTCACGCAGCATCGATATAACAAAACCAATACCAAACTGGTATGCCGCAATCTGGAGCGCAGAGCGGATAAGGTCGATGCGCTGTTCGGTGCGCATTGCAAAGTTGGTGCTGATGAGGCCGGAGAGCAGCACCGCAATAGTACCGACCCCGTCAAAATTGCTTGCGATGAGATAGAGCACTGCAATAAAAATAGAAAATAAGAGCGAAAACCGCTCATTGATGAGGATGGTCATCATCATGGCGATGAGCGCTCCCGGGAGGAACACGGGAATGAGCGTATGCCGGGTTTCGGGTACCAGCGTAAAG
Organism: uncultured Treponemataceae bacterium; assembly: GCA_964630305.1. Classification (GTDB taxonomy): domain Bacteria; phylum Spirochaetota; class Spirochaetia; order Treponematales; family UBA12059; genus JAKPPT01. The sequence continues at coordinate 7,134 of CAZVTR010000049.1, forward strand.
AGCAAGTTGACCAGAATAAAATAGACAGATGCAGTAGCAAGCACAAAGAACCAGTAGCTCTCCGGGAGTTCAAAACCAGTAAAGTTGCTTTTTAATAAAAAGAGAATGCCAAAAAAGAAGATAGCAATAATAAAGCTGTTTCCGAGAATGAGCGGAATATTAAAGCGCATCGAATGCAGCTGGAGCGCTTTGTATTCTTCGATATCCTGATCGGTGATAATAAAACCCTTGCGGATAATTTTTTCACCCCGGGAAATCTGCCGCAGCACCGGTTCCGTCGTGGTTTCGATAGACTGGAGCCGCTTTTGGCTTTTTTGAGCATCAAAAAACGTGTTTTCTTCTATGAATGCGCTCGAGAGTGCAGCTGCCAGGTTTGCCATAGCCGATGAACTGATGCCAGAGGTTTTGATTGCGGTTTGAATCGCTCTTGTGAGCGTGGTAACCGTGTAGACATTGTCTATCGCAATCTGTTCGTAATGGAGCGAGCCGTTTTTCCAGTACTGAATCTCGATAATCTGTGAATTAAAGTCTTCGAGACCCGAATCGGGAAACGCTACAATGCCTTTTTCGAGCACTCTTACGAGTATTTTTTCGGTTTCCGCAAGCACGGTGGCCGGCGCTGGATAGCTCACGAGCTTTTGAAGCGTCTCGCGATCAACTTTAGTGCCAAACTGCTTTTGCAGTGCCGATACGAGCTCTTCCTGCGGCAGTTTATCCCGCAGTAAGAGCAGTGTCTGTTCTTTAAACTTTTGAAAATTTTGCACAAGCTTTTGCGTGATTCTGTCATCAATCACAAAGATCGGCGCAGCCTTGTTTTTTTCTTGCATGATGAGGCGCTGTGTTGCTTCCTGATCGATGTAGATAATGTCTTCCGTTGCTATGATGTCTCTGTCTGCGACTTTTCCTGCTTCGATACCGCTGTTGATGTTTACTTCCGGGATGAGCCGTGTGAGCAGCATTGTAAGACTGCATATGAGGAACGCAAGGAGCGCATACATGAGCTGGCGCTTGTTTAGCTTTACTGAATATGCATTGAGCACAGCGTGTATGGTTTCGGATGATGATTGTGATTGTTTTTTAATATGGCTCTGATTCATAGGCTTCTATAATTTTCTTGATTAACGGGTTGCGGACAACATCTCTGCCGTCAAACCGGGAAATGTAAATCTCCGGTATTGATGAGATGACGGACAGCGCGTGAGAGAGACCCGAGTCCGATTTTTTGGGGAGATCGATTTGTGTCAAATCGCCTGTTATCACGGCTTTAGCATGCTGTCCCAGGCGGGTAAGGAACATTTTCATCTGCTCGCGGGTGGTGTTTTGCGCTTCATCCAAAATGACAATGCAGTTATTGAGGCTTCTGCCGCGCATATACGCAAGCGGTGCAATTTCTATAACGTGCGTTTCTTCGAGCCGCTGGATTGTTTCAAACGGAATAATCGCTTCCATAGCGTCATAGAGCGGCCTCAGGTACGGACTGATTTTTTGGGTAAGATCGCCGGGGAGAAACCCGAGGCTCTCTCCTGCTTCCACAACGGGACGGGTGAGCACGAGCTTTTTCCTCGTTTTAGAGAGCACTTCCCGGAGCGCCCATGCAACGGCCAGAAATGTTTTCCCCGTGCCAGCGGGGCCTGTTGCAAACGTAATGTCATACTCGGAAAGCGCTTTGATGTAGTGCGCCTGGTTCACAGAGCGGGGAAATATTTTTTCAAACGCTCCGGGCACCTGAATAACGTTTTCGGTAAAGAGCTCGGTGCCGTACGGTGCCTGGTTATGCTCAGGTTTTTGACTTGCAAGGAGCGATGCGTGGAGCGCTGTAATGAGCTCAGGGTTGGGCGGTATGCCTTCTTTTATGGCTTCCGACAATTCCTGAATGAGGCTGAAAAATAGGGTGCGCGTGGCTTCATCGGCATGTTCTACAATGAGTTCGTTGCCCTTAGAGTAAATTTTACAGCCTAAAAGCCGTTCGATGATTCGCAAATTGTAGTCATTTGCGCCGCAGATATTTCTGAGCAGGGGTAATTCATCAATAACAAGACACGCTGAATCTGACAATAGGTCTACCTCATGTCTTATGCTAGCAGATTAATGAGCTTTCATCAACATAAATTCTCGTGCCGCGGCGCTGCTCGTGTCTCGAAGCTTGTGAGGCTCACAGAAAATTCAGTACGATGAGCACGGCACCGCCGGCGATCAGTAAACATGCAATAATGAGGAGCACGAGTTTGGCCGTGGAAATGCCCTTCATGAGCTCTTCTTCGCTCTTTACGCTGATGAGGAACTTTTTGCCTTTTTCGGCAGGCTTGATAAGTGTTAATTCGCCGCCTGCGTCGCTTGCTTCACCCAGGATGTACACAGGTTTTCCGACCGGAATAATGTGCTCTTCGTACCGGTAGCCCAGCGTTCTCCGGCCGCCGCCAAGGCTCAAGGCGATGTTGCCAATATTGAAGGTCAGCGAGCCAATCCTGAGCGTTGAACCCTGCGCTTCGCCAGGCTGAAACTGAGAAAAAGCTTTTTCCTTTATGAGCTCGGCGCCTTCCGGATTAACGCGGATGCGCCCGGAGCCGTCATCGACATAGAAGACAGTTGACCGGCTATTGCTGGCAACAATATCTGAGCCGCGCCGCGTCCGCTGGACGCTTCTGCCTTCGGAATCTTTATCCCAGTATGTTTCTTCCCACTCCCGCGTGACAGTCATGCTGTAATGGACGCATGGGAGTTTTGCAAGCTCTGAGGTGAGCGGTGTGTCGCACACAATAGTTCCTTTTATTTCTACAAATTGATTAAACGAACCAGCGCCAATTTCCTGTGCTACACCTTTTGCGGTTTCCTGGAGCTCTCCGACTCGTGAAGTTTCCGTTCCCGCAATGAGCGCGCCTTTTTTAACCTGTCCGGTTCTCACAATGAGCAAAATAGCGCCAATAACAGCCGCAACAATACCCGCAATGAGCATGTGTCCCTCCTCTGGATACTATTAATCATAGCAGAGTTATGCTGATTGTAAAGGTTTAGGGGGCCTTAGATGCTGATGATGGATAACCCAGGAATATCCTGAAAGTCTTTTTTATTGTGAGTAAGTAGAATGAGATTATATTGAATAGCCTGAGACGCAATCCAGAGGTCCATAATTCGATAATCACTGCTTTTGCCAGCTTTTCTTAATTCAGCTGCTAAACGTCCGTAAATAGCCCCGGTTTCTTCATCAATCCGAAGGAGCGGCTTTTTCTTTATTATGTCGACCGATTTTTGCCGTGATTGCCGTATACCTGGATCAACAGCCATTTCGACACCATATTGTAGTTCTGCAATAGTTATTGGAGAGAGAAATATATCATCCTTTCCTGTTATTTGTGCAATGTCTGCAGGGGCTAACAATCCGCGTTCAATATCAATCCAGATGCAGGTATCAATTAAATATCCCATGGGTTTCGTATCTCTTCAACTACAGCCTGTGTTTTCGAATCTTCAAGCCATGTTTTGCCAGCATTTTCTGGAAGTGTTCTATAAATATCGGACAAGACTTCTAGTGCTGTGCCTCCGCTTGTTTGAGGAATAATTTTAACCAACTTTTTTTTGTTTCGAACGAGCAAAACTTCCTCTCCCTGGTACTCAATTTTATTGAGTACTTTTTTCATATTGCGGGCAAAATCGGTAACGGTCATAATTATCATATTATACGCTCCAATCTGATTATATGATTTTTAGCTGCTTGTTGTAAAGTGATGTGATAATTTGCACGCTTGTTCCATAAATTTATATAAATTTATGGAGTAATAATCCATAAATTTGACTAAATTTGCGTAGTGGGTGAGCGACAATGTATCCATGGGGGCATGTATTTCTGGCGCACCTACCAGCAGCAAGAAATCGATTTAATTGATGAACGCGATGGAACGCTGTTTGCCTATGAGTGCAAATGGTCAGAGAAAAAGATAACCCGCGTTCCCACGGCGTGGGCTCAAGCCTATCCTGGCGCGAGTTTTGAGGTTATTACCCCGGAGAATTACCAGGGGTTTGTGATGGGGTGAGGGGCTACAGTGTTGTTAGTATACTAATTCGCCACCACCGTATCGTAGAGTCCGATCGGTTCGCCTTCGTGTCGGCGGATGCCGGTGTAGGTGAGGCTACCTTTGGCAAAACTACCCCATGAGGTTTTCGAAAATCTGCCGGATGTATGTTTCCTTATCCTCTTCTTGAAACACGATATGCTTTGCCAGAATATCTGCCTTGCTGATTCCCCACAGTCGCTCAATTTCATGGGACGGGGTGTTGGAAATGATAAATGAATTCAAAATCACCTGGGGGTTGCCAAGCCGCTGTTCGATGTCCTTAATCGTCTGATAAAACTGAATTTTTGGATCTTGGAATCCAATATTGCGCAAACCTTTAGGATCAATAAAGGTAACATACTGTTTGTCTTGAACGAGTACCCAGAGAATAAAATCCGGGTAGAAATTCCCCGCTTCAAAAAAGCCAACGCCTTTTCCTTTGCTGAGGTTTCGTAAGAGATAAAGTTCCTTGCCAGCCAGACACCCCGCATTCTGATCGCAGAATGCTTTCAGGTCTTCCACAAAATCTTTTTCGCCCTTGTTTAAGGGAACGGGGCTAATCTCCACAATACCATGTTCGAGGTATAACAGAGGTTGATACAGATGCTTGCCAAACCAGAGGGCTTTAATCCCGCGGAATTCCCAGGTTTTTAAAGTGCCGCTTTCTATCAGCGCTTTGAGCTCTTTAAGTTTCTCAATAATCTCCTCTTCTGACTCTTCAATCACTATACGGTAACCGCCCCCATCGGGGCTTTCATGTAACAGGAGATTGGGATCGTTCGCGCTCACATCGCAGTATTCCAGGTGGGGCATTTCCCACTCGCGTTTTTTGTAGCTGTAATAGCGCTCCACATATTTTTTGAGGAGCGCTATGGCGATTTCCTGCCACTCATAGATTTTTTCGAACCGATCTAACTCAAGCTCGTTTTCCGGAATGTAGAGCTGATACCAGCTTTGATCCAACAAAAGTTTTTGTATGGCCTTGCGGGTCATATTGAAATTGTACCAGCCCCGCTCCGCTTTATACCGCTCGATTTCAAAGTAAACCTGATCCATGTCTAAAAACGCGGTATGCCGGGGCTGTAAATGGGCGATGTGAGGAGCCGCGTTTTCTTCTCCTGCAAGACCACGGGATTTAATCGCCTGGATTTTGGGATACCAGTTCAGGATGACTTGGTTTCTTTGAAGGTACTCAGTCGGCAAGTCCAGGGTGGGGATGGGCGCTAATTTCCGAAAAGCATCCCCAAACTCCGTATTGATCCCGTTAATCTGTTTTTTCAGCCGGATGGTCTTTAACGGTTGTGTGCCTAAATTCCGGACCACGGGCAAAAAGAACTCCAGCCGCTCGGTATCGGCGGGAAGCCCCTCTTCTTCCAAAAAGTCGCGGAACTGAGCCATGTAGTCGGCATGGATCCCGAAAATGGAGAGGGTCTCCAAAATCTCGATATACTTTGGACGGCTAATCCCTTCGGGTAAGGAGACCCGAGTACTGCGTTTCAGGCTGAAATTAAATCCCTTTAACCGTACCCCGCGGCCAAAGAGCTGAATAATTTGTGCCCCTTCGGTGGCTCCAATGTTCATAAGGCCCATGGTACTGACCCGCCAACTGCTCCAGCCTTCGGTAAACTTTTTGGAGCCGATCAGAATGTTGACGGTCGAGTCGTTTTTGTTGATTCCGTGAAAGAGGGAACCGGAAAACTCGCGCTCTCCGGTTTCGATTCCGTTCTGTTCGCAGAGTTTCAGCAGTTTAGCATCATCGCCCACATTGATGAGGCCAAAGGGCTCGTTATCTGCGCCGATTTTCAGGGCCAGCTCTCCGGCAGCGCCTTTCAGGTTTTCCACATAGAGCTGTCCACCGGCCGGAGCATGGAACAGGGTAGCGCGGATTTCATCGAATAGCTTCGCCGCATCTAAACCATATGTGTTCAAAAACGCAAAACGATTGGCAAAGAGATTCCTGCCATCGGCAGTAACAAGGCCCTGGGTTAATACCTGATCTATGCGTTGCACGCTCTGATTTTGTTCGTTTGCTACAAAGCGTTTCAGGAATAACAGAATCTCGATAATATCGGAAGCGTCTTGTGTGGCCAGGGTCGCGGTAACCTTGCTCCCCACAAAAATCCACAAGGGTTTTTCGATATGAAAGGCCCGGAACGCGCTTTCGTTGTTTTTATAAAGCTTTTGCTGTTGAAAAAATGTCAGTAGGCAAGCGGTTAAATACAGTTCTAAATGATTTTGTTGCGTATCGTTATCCAGATTGAGAATCTGGTAGTCCTTGCCAAACCCGTCGTTATAAAAATAGCGGTAGGAATAATCGAATAAAATAGAGCGGGCATACAGGCTGGTGAGATCCTCATTTCCCTTGACAGCCTGGGCAAAGGTGGCGGAATATTCAAAGGAAAAACCCTTTTCGCAGAGGGCATTGCGGTAGCGCATCCAGGCACCCTCTTCTCCTCGGCCAACTCCGCGGTGGCCTTCGTCGATGAGCACCAGGTTGTTGCCCTCAAAAGCCTCAACCGCGACGGTTTTTTCCCCCATTTCCTCTTTAAGTTTGGTAATCTCAATGATTTCCACGCTGTGGCCGGCAAACAGACCTCCGCCGTCTTTATTGAAAATCTCCGCATCAATGCCCGAAGCCTGGAATTCCCGCAAATGCTGTTGGGAAAGCCCTTCGTTGGGAGTGAGGAGAATGATCCTATTGAGTTCTTTTTGTCTGCGATGCTTTTCCACATAGGAGCGGTATTGCAGGATATTGGCATGCATGAGGAGGGTTTTGCCCGATCCGGTGGCCATCCAGAAGGCAAGCTTGTTCAAGTCCTGCGCCGCATCGGCGGAATTTTCAAAGCCCTGAATGCGGTCCGCTTCTTCCAGATCCTGATTGATGCGATCCACCTGGGCCGCAATGTCGGCGCGCAGTTGTTCGGGGTTAGAAAAATAGCGGTCCAGGTATATCTCGGTAAAGAGCAGGGCTAAATACTGGAAGTATTTCCAGACAATTGGCTTTTCGCCATGTGCAATCCGGCGTTCGTTCAGCGCCGCCGTATGGCGGAAAATATTCTGGTCGTATTCCAGGAGAAGCGAAGTAGGCAATTCCGGTAGTTCGGGAAAATGGTCAACCAGCGCGTGGTGAAAGCGGGAGATATTGTTTTCGTCGAATCCTTCGAGCCCTTCACCCCGGAGGTGCAGGGCCAGGTCCTCGAACTTTTGCACGCCAAAAAGGGAAAGCACCCATTGATGCAACGCCAGTTTCTGAGAGAAAGGGATTTGTGGTGACATCCTACACCCCCGTCTCTTCAAACATTAAGCGTTTAAAATCTTCTTCGATGAGGCGGACCTTCCACTGGTCATCGGGGGTTTTCAGGTTTTCCAGGTTATTGGTGCCGTTCACATAGAT
>CAZVTR010000050.1:0-14364 GCA_964630305.1 uncultured Treponemataceae bacterium
AATTAGCTGCTGTTAGAAACTATTTATCAGCAAAGGGAATGAAACTTTCAGCTGAAATTGCAATAGAAGCTACAGCTACAGATTTTTCTGCTGATATTGTAAAACTTACGCAAGCGGGCGTTGACTCAATTATTGTAATGCTGTTTGTTCCTCAGTCAGCTAATTTTGTAAAGCAGGCAAAACAGCTTGGATTAACAAAACAAAATTACCTTTTGACCTATTCAAATGCGGATCCTACATTTGCAAATCTTGCAGGACCTGCAGCTGTAGGTGTCGAAAGTTTAGCATGGGTCGATGTCGATTTTACTAATCCGCAAGCTGATTTTATAAAAATTTATCAAGCAACATTCCCTGGAGAAATTCCTAATGCATATGCAGTAGCAGGAATGATAGCTGCTGAAATATTTACAGAAGCACTTCGCAGAGCTGGTCCTCAGCTTACCCGTGAAAAACTTATTACTGCATTGGAATCTATGACTAACTGGCAGGGCAAAATAGGCCCAGCAGTTAGTTATGGTACAATCGCCGCAAAAAAAGATCAGGCTCGATTAGGTGTAAAGAGTATGTATGTGCTTAGGTTCAAAGAGGATGGAACGCTAGAAAAAGCATCTGGTTGGATTAGTCTGTAAATAAATATAAGACACAACTAGAGGAAGCTCGTAAGAGCTTCCTCTACGTGTTTGTCTAGTAAGATATCAAAAAGAGCCTTATTTAATACATACCTTGCAGTATTACAAATTATGCTAGTGGCAATACACCATAGCAAAAGAACTGTTTTTATGAGGAGCGGTACATGCTGAAATGTACGGATTTAACCGTAAAGTTTGGAGGACTCACAGCTGTTGATGCAATGAATTTGTATGTAAAAGAAGGAGAAATTCATTCATTGATAGGTCCTAATGGTGCGGGTAAGACAACTTTATTCAATGCAATTTCACGGCTTGTAGATACTACGCATGGTTCTATACAATTTAAAAATAATGAACTATGCATAAAAAAACCTTATGAAATTATTAAATTAGGAATTGTCCGTACATTCCAGAATTTACAGCTAGCCCCATATCAAACTGTAAAAGAAAATATAATGAATGGTTGTATGTTTCGATCAGGTGGAGGAATATTTACAGCAGTTATAGGTAGTCAAAAGAAATTTATGAAAGAAGCAGAAGAACGAGCACGACAAGCAGCTGAGCTCTTTGGAATACAAAACAGACTTAATTCGCTTACAAATGGTTTGCCTTATGGAATTCTTAAAAAAGTTGAGCTTGCGCGTGCTCTTGCTGCAAAGCCAGAGATTTTATTGCTCGATGAACCTGCGGCTGGCTTAAATAATGAAGAGACAGCTGAGCTTGATGAAATAATACTTATGCTAAAAACTCAGGGTTTAACAATACTTCTTGTTGAGCATGATATGAAATTGGTTATGCGAATATCTGATACGGTAACTGTGATGAATTTTGGAAAACTAGTAATGAGCGGTAAACCTCAAGATGTAGCGTGTAATGAAGAAGTAATAAAAATATACCTTGGAGATTCCTATGGTTCTTGAAACTTTGCATTTTAGTGTTTCCTATGGAAAGATTCAGGCTGTAAAACAGGCTGATATTACTGTACAGGAAAACGAAGTTGTAACAGTAATTGGTGCAAATGGAGCTGGTAAATCATCAATGCTCTTGGGATTATGCGGAATTGTCGAGTCGCAAGGTGCAGTGATTTTTAAAGGTACTGATATATCTCGAATGGAAGATTTTAATCGGGTAAAACTTGGATTAGTATTATGTCCAGAAGGAAGACATATTTTCCCTTCACTTTCGGTTGAAGATAATTTACTTCTTGGTTCATATCAGCGTGGTCAAGGCAAAAAAAAGTTACCATATATTTATGATTTATTTCCTCGATTAAAAGAACGTAGACTTCAGATTGCTGGATATATGTCAGGCGGTGAACAGCAGATGCTAGCAATTGGAAGAGCATTAATGGCCGATCCTGAACTTTTACTGTTGGATGAGCCATCATTGGGACTTGCGCCAATTTTGGTGGATCAGGTCTTTGAAGCTCTTAATGTTTTACGAAATCATGGTATGTCTATTTTACTCGTGGAACAAAATGCTTCAAGAGCGCTCGCTTTTGCAGATAGGGGTTACATTCTTGAAAATGGGGTTATTATTCTTACGGGAAAAGGTTGTGATTTGCTTCATAATAAAGCTGTAGCAAAAGCATATCTTGGGACAGGAGAATCTAATGTTGGTTAAAATAGTTCAATCAATAATATTTGGCTTGCCGCAGGGACTATTGTATGGATTGATGGGGTTAGGGCTTTCTGTAATATATAGTACAACTGGAGCTATGAACTTTGCACAGGGAAACCTGGGTATGTTTGGAGTCTTTGCTGGCTGGACAATGCTTGCGTTAACAAAGAGTTTGCCATTGGGAATAATTGTTGGAATACTTACTGGAATGGCGTCTGGTTTTCTAGTAAACAAATATCTTATGCGCCGTGTTCATACACATGCAGCAATGTTAATTATAACATTGGGAATTTTGCTTGTTCTTGATGGGGTCGTACTTATTATTTGGGGAACTGAGCCGTTACTTTTTCCTGATATTTTTACAATTCCGCCAATCATTTTTATTTTGCCTGAATTAATTAATAAAAATAATATGCCATTGATTATTCCAGGCAATGATATGATGACAGGCATATCTGCATTGGTACTTGCAGCATCAGTAATTATGTTTTTTAGATACACCAAAATTGGTAAAGCTGCACAAGCGAGAGCACAGGATGAGATAGGTGCACGTGCTGTCGGAATTTCGATAAAAAAAATCGATACTATTTCGTGGAGTACAGGAATTGCGGTAGCAGTCATTACCGGTTTTCTCATCGCTCCAAAGACTACAGTAACTTCAACAATGCTGGCAAATTTACAATTGTATGGTTTTACAGCAGCTGTTTTTGGGGGTTTTTCAAGTCCTGGAGGCGCTCTCGTTGGTGGTGTTATACTAGGTATATTAGAGAAAATCGTTGTCCTAGGTTTTGATGAAATATTTTCTTCCTTTGAACTGCCAGTTAACGCTGTGGATTTTCAGCTGTCGATAATACTAGTTGTTATAATAATTACATTAACAATAAAACCGACTGGTCTCATTAGTGCAAAGTTTAAGGGGAAGGTTTAATATGACAGCACTAAAACGATATTTTTTCATTTTTATTTCTGTTGGTGTTTTATTAGGACTATTGTTTTCTGCTCAAAGTTTTTTGCTTGCCATTCTTTCCCAGATTGTCATATTTTCTATTGCAAGTTTAGGTTTAAATATATTAACAGGATTTGCAGGTCAAGTTTCTATAGGAAATGCTGCTTTTATGTCTATTGGAGCTTATGCTTCGGCAATGTTAGTAATGAAAGCTCATTTTCCGATTAGCTTAGCCGTTTTAACTGGCGGTATATTAGCAGCTCTTTTTGGACTCGTAATTGGCTTTCCTGCATTGCGAATGAAAGGATTTTATCTTGCCATTGCAACAATGGCATTTGGAGTAGTCATTGAACAGATCATCGCAGTAATTCCAGCACTAGGAGGGCATGATGGTATTCGAAATATCCCGCATGTTTCTTCTTCTCCTTTTATTGCTTTCTTAATAAACTTTTCCGTATATGTGTTTACAGTGTTTGTAATACAACGAATTGCGCAGAACCCAGCAGGTTTCAGATGGCGAATGGTGCGCGATGGAGAATTATCAGCTGCTGCATTTGGTACAGAAACTGCAAAAGTTAAGCTGCAAGCTTTTATGATGAGTGCCTTTTTATGCGGTATTGCTGGTTCTCTTTATGCTCATAATATTGGTTATATACGATCTGCCGATTTTGGAATATCGCGTTCTCTTGATTTGCTTGCAATGATTATGATAGGTGGACTGGGTTCATATCAAGGCGGGTTAGCAGGTGCAATTTTGATTATTGGACTCAGATTTTTCTTTTCAAGAGGATTTGGACCATGGTTATCGGTTATTATTGGATCGCTTTTAATTGTGAGTACACTTTTTTTCCCCCGCGGAATTGCTTATGGATTATATGTAAATTGGCATAAACGATTTCAAATTCCGTGGCTATCATTGTTAAGAAAAATACATAGAAGGAGGACTCGAATGGAAGGAAAATATGTTACTGTTAAAGGGCATTCCATATTTTATCGTGAACTAGGAGAAGGCAAGCCAATTATTTATATACATGGCAATACTGGTTCATCACGATGGTGGGAACTTGTAATGGATATTCCTGGTTATAAAACAATAGCACTTGATATGCCTAATTTTGGACTTTCCTCATCAATAGATACTGCTGATATTGATATATATGCAGACTATGTTGTTGAATTTTTAAAAGTGCTTAACATTAAAAATCCTATTCTTGTTGGACACAGTCTTGGAGGTGCTGTATGTATTTCTCTGGCTGTGAGAAATCCAGAAATTCCCGAAACGATTGTTCTTGTTGATAGTGCAGCACCATCAGGATTAAAAACTCCAGAAGAACATTATGCAGTTATAGAATTATATAAAACCAGCAGAGATTTAATGTTTAAAGCATTGCAAGCTGTAACTCCAGGTTTAAAAAATCAAGCATATTTTAATAAACTGGTTGATGATGCGATGCTTATGGCTCCACATGCCTATGCTGGAAATGCGCGTGCGCTTGAGCGCTTTAACTATACTGGTAAGACAAACATCTTTAATAAGCCTGTTTTAGTTATCTGGTGTGCTAAAGATATTATTGTAACAAGGAAAATGGCAGAAGAAACGTATAAAGCATTTCCGAATTCCGAATTAAAAATATTTGAAGATGCAGGACATTCGGTGATTGTAGAAAATCCAGATCTGTTTAAAAAGGCTTTAACTGAGTTTTTGAAGAAAACTAAGATAATAAAGTTATAAAATAATTAAAGTAATTTCGTATTGTTTGGGTTAATGAATTCAGTTGCAACCTGCTCGGATATGTGTGCCATAAGACAGGTATTTATGGAAAATAATGTATTTTTTCAGTATACTTCACTTTATGCCCTTTACTATTATATATCGATGTCCTATATGTGGTGCATCGCTCACTGCTGGAATTGAACAGCATCCTTGTATATACTGCGGTAAAATGTCTATAGAATTAGCTTCAGAGCTGCAATGCCCTAATGGTCATTATGTTTGCGCTGAATGCAGATTATTAGCTGCTCGAGAACTTCCGGAACATTTATTGCATAATACAGAAACGAAACCATTTGTGCTTGCAAACTATGTAATGGCTCATCCTGCAATAAAGCAGGAAGCCTATGGTCCCGATCATCATTGGATACCAACAGCGGTGTTGCTATTGACAGCTCGAAATTCCGGATTACTGGAAATCTCTAACCCAAAGCTGCTCTCTGCAATACATCGTGCATCAAAAATACCAATGGGTTCATGTTATCTCTCTGGTATCTGCGGAGCAGTGGCTGGTGCAGGAACTGCTGTATCAGTAATGCTCAATGTAACCATTCATGACAAAGAACGATCCATAGTGCTTGAAGTAACTTCAAAAGCGCTTGCTCTGTTGGCACAGCAAGGAGGCGTTCGCTGTTGTAAGGAAGCAGTATATACCAGTATTCGCGCTGCACTCGATGTTTTACAATCGATACCCGGTTTTATAGAAACAGCTAATCATGGCAAGCTTGAAACTTTTTTTTCAAATAATGAAAAAATACAATGTCTTTTTGCAAAATCGATGCCTGATTGTAAAGGAAGTCTCTGTAAGTATTTCCCTCAAAATTTAGATATATTTTCATGACAATGGTGTTTTGCTATGAACAATAAGATACGAATAATCAATGATAATATTCGTGAACCTGCAATGCATTTTGCGGTAGAAGAGGCAATTTTGCGATCAATTGATGAAAGGCGGGTTCCTGCCACGTTGCGTATACGAAGGTCTATTCCTGCAGTATGGATTGGTGTGTTTCAAAAAGCAGATGAAGATGTAGATCTTGCATTAGCTCAGAAATATAATATTCCAGTAATGCGTAGGTATAATCCAGGAGGGGCAGTTTATCAGGATGAAGGTACTGTTTGCTATTCATTCTTTTTTTCAAAAAATGATTTTTTTACATATTATAAAGTCAATACGCCAGAAGAACTTTATATAGTTTTTGGTAACATAGTTATTAAAACCCTAAAATATCTTAATATTATTGCAGAACTATCTCCTTATAATGATGTTTTAGTAAATGGGAAAAAAATCTATGGATCTGCACAAGTTGAATATTATAGTGCTTTTGTGCATTCAGGAACATTTTTAGTTTCATGCAATCTTGATCGGATGGCAGAACTCCTGCGTCCCTCTAAACTAAAATATGCCGATAGGGGGTACACCGATGTTCGCAACCGAGTGATCAATATTTGTGATCTTACTGCAGAATCCATTACACCAGAGTCGCTTGCTGATGCATTTATTGCAACCTTAGCAAGCGAATTACAGGTGCAAACTTACAGCGATGCGCTTACGGACTATGAACTGCAAATGGCAGAGCAGCTGTATACAAAAAAATATTCAACACATGCATGGACATATAAAAATGAAGCACAAGTATCAAAATTACTTTCAAAAAAATTAACCAAAGGCGTGCTTACGCTTGCATTAAATATTGAAGCAGGTATAATTAAAAGTGCTGATATTAGAGGAGATTTCTTGATACCTGATATTTCATATATCAGTAGACTTACCGATTGCATGAAAGAAAAAACTATTAGCTCTGCTGTAAAAGCACTAGAACAACTAGATATGGGAAGCAGTATGGAGATTTCTCAAGCTCTCATAAAGCTTTTACACGAGATTCAATAAAATGAGCAGGTGGAAATAAGATATAATATGAAACGGATGAGAATTGAAGCACTTATTGCAAGTCCTCCTACAGAAAAATGCAGTAAAATACTTGCGATGCTTGAAACAATTAGCTATCAGTATGCTGATACTGTGCAAATTGATATTTACCTTGCTGGTGAACAGCCTGGTGTCGAACCAACAAAGGGCTTTAAGGATAAAGGTAAATTTAAGCGAATTCCTGCGTTGTTTGTGAATGGGATAATGGTATCTCAAGCTGAAGTTCCTGAACAAAAAGATATTGAAGCAATTCTCGTACAGGAACTAGCAAAAGGTGATCAATACTGGCAGTAATACTAGGCTAGTTTATAATACAGATTATTTTATAATCAGTTTAATTCTGCGCAAATTGCTTTCAAGGTTAAATTCCATTATTATTAAGATAAGGAGCTTTCGGTGCACAGGAAAAAAGTTCGTATAATGGTTTTTTTATCGTTATTTGTTGTGGGTTGTTTTGTGGCAACGAGTTATGCAACATATCAAGTAGCTATGCAGGGTATGTGGAAGCAAATTTCCATGAATGATCTGCCGCTTACCAGTGATAATATTTATTCAGAAATTCAGAAAGATCTTTTAACTCCTATGTTTATATCATCATTAATGGCTAATGATACATTTGTGCGTGATTGGGTAATACATGGCGAAACAGACCCTTCACCAATGATCAAATATTTAAAACAAATTAAAGATAAATATAAGACATTTACATCCTTTTTTGTTTCTGAAAAAACAAGAATTTATTATCAGGCTGAAGGAATTTTAAAAACAGTAAGTGAATTTGAACCTCGTGATGTTTGGTTTTTTCGAGTTCGAGTGATGGAACCAGAATTTGAAATCAATGTAGATCCAGATATGGCTAATAACGATACAATGACAATATTTGTTAATTATAAAGTATTTGATTATAACCATAAGTTTATTGGTGCTACTGGTGTTGGGCTTTCTGTTTCGTTTGTAAAAACTTTGATTGCAAAATATCAAAATCAGTATAACCGTGAAATATATTTTACTGATAAGGATGGGAAAATAGTTTTATACAATGCAGGTACATTTACTGAAGGAATGTACCTAAAAAACGTTCCAGGCATTGGTAAGTATGCTGACAATGTGTTGAAACACGAAACATATCAATTTTCATATATTTTTGATAAACATAAATATTTTGCAAATACTCGATATATACCTGAACTTGGCTGGTACCTTATTGTTAACCAGTCAGATACTGTTTCTGCAAATAAACTGAGAGTAACATTATATCTTAATATTTTATTGGCATTGCTAATTGCTGGTGTAGCTCTCTTTGTTTCAATTCAAGTATTAAATACGTATCAAAAGCGAATAGAACATCTAGCGCAAGTTGATACGCTTACTGGTATAGCAAACAGGCAGACATTCCAAGAAGCAATTGAAATTGCGTTAGAGCATGCAAAAAGCACTCAAAAACCATTGTCGCTTGCAATCCTTGATATCGATAATTTTAAAGAAGTAAATGATACATATGGCCATCTAGCCGGTGATTATATATTGGTAGAATTAACAAAGCGAATTCCTGGAATAATTCGTTCTGGGGACTTTTTTGCACGATGGGGCGGAGAAGAATTTGTTATAATTTTTAATGACTGTCCTGTTGATGCAGCATATGAGATAGCAGAACGTATCCGTCAGGAAACTGTAAAAAACTCAATTACCTATGAAAATAAAACAATAACAATTACTATAAGTATTGGTCTCACAGCATTTTTGCAGCATGATACAAGCATTGAAATTGTTAAGAGAGCGGATAAAGCACTTTACACAGCAAAAACACAAGGAAAAAATAGTGTATGCAAAATATAATTGCTATTTATGCAATGAAATATAATAAGCAATAGATCTGTTATACGTTTTTTCAGCTTCTTTAGTGAAATAGCAAGCAGGAAGTTCGCCTGCGTTTCGATGATACGCAATGCACTCACAGCATTTTCCGCGCTTTTCGCATGGGTATGTGCAATTACAGTGTTTTTTATTTTCTACTAATGTGCATGGTCCCATTGTACTATCCTTTTACTGAAAAATAAGTTTTCCTGCGTTATTATAATAATTATCATGTTGTTTGTGAACACGAAATCTTATAGACTTGTTTTATTTTGAGGTTTGCTATGAAAAAGTTTATTGTTATACTTGTAATGAATATTGCAATTGCAGTTCTTGCAGAGGATGTCTATATCGTTAAGAATAGAGTTAACACTGAAGGTGAAAACCTTTGGGCTACGTATGCTGTAGTCCCGCTCGAAACTGTGTCAGTATTTGTTCCAACATATTTTTCAAAAAATGGGAAAAAGGTATCATATACTCGTTCATATGAATTTTCATTTACTACAGGTTCAGCGCAATCAATAAAAGAAGTCAATAACGGAGTGCTGTATAAATATTCTGTTGCACTTCAGAATAAAAAATCTCTTCCAAAAGCAAAAAAGAATATAGTGGTGACTATAAATATTAAAGAGCTTGGCACTGGTGCATTATATGCAGAATCTCCAGGGCTCCTTGCATTGCACCGTGCAATACTTGCAGTATCGTATAAAGCAGGTTATGCATGGGTAACATCAATTCAATTTGATAATAAAAATTTGTTTAAGGTATCAGTCGCTTTTACGGACAGGTTGTGAAAATAGCATTACTGAAATTATTGCTGTAATAGATGCAATAATGCCAATAATACCAGAAACCTGAAGATATACGGGTATGCCAAAATGTTCAATGATGGTTCCGCAGTAAAGAGCTCCAATGGGAGTAACTCCCCCAAAAATAAGCATATATATGCTCATTACTCTGCCTCTGTGTGCATTATCTGATTCCAGCTGTAAAATGGCATTGGTTGATGTCGAAAGTGAAATTGTGCAAAATCCTATCAAGGCAAGCAGTACAGAACTAACAGTATAATTTTTTTGAAGGCTTAATAGGATATACGCAATGCTTAATCCTAAAGCACCGCCATATAGCCTAAACAGCGTTGGTCCTTTTTTACTCTGAACAGCTAAAACAAGTGCAGCAGTAAAAGAGCCAAGCCCAAGCGCCGTCATTAAAAAACCGTATCCTGAAGCAGTTCTCAGAAGAACATTTTTTGCGAAGGTAGGAACCATAATATTGTAATTGATAATAGCAAGGCTTATTATTCCAAGGAGCAAGAGCGGTATTAAAATTTTTTTATTGCGTATTGTATAGATAATACCGTCTTTTGTTTGTAATAGTATATCTTTCATTGACTCGGGTTTTTTTAGTGAAGCATGTACTTGAGTGTTTAAATTTAGTAATGTTATGATAACTGCAATAAAAGAGACACTGTTCAGAAAAAAACATGATCCTGTGCCAATGATTTCAATTAAAAGTCCCGCTATTGCAGGTCCAGCCATTCGGGCTAAGTTAAAAGCAGCAGAATTGAGTGCCACAGCATTAGTAAGAGCTTCTTTGCCGGAAAGCTCAATAACAAATGCATGTCTTGTGGGATTATCAATGAGCTGAACAAAACCAAGCAAGAGAGCTAGTATTACAACCATCCAATATTGAATGAGTTTTGTCCATGTAAGTATAGCTAAGAGAAGAGCTAATATTGCGAGACTCGTTTGTGTAAATAGTAAAATCTTTTTTTTAGGAAAGGCGTCTATAATTGGACCGGCAAATGCAGAGAAAAGCATCATCGGAAAGAATTGCAGCGCACTTATAATGCTGAGTTTTTGTGCAGAGCCTGTGAGTTCCAGTACAAGCCAGGATTGTCCGACATTTTGCATCCAGGTACCAATGAGTGATATACATTGGCTTATCCAATAGCTGCGAAAATTTTTTTCTTGTAATGCTGGAAAATATGTTTTGAGAATTGATTCTTTAGGCATAGTGCTTAAACTATACTACTAACTAGGAATAAATCTCAAGCAGACTCTCCGATAATACGACCTATAAAGATTAGAATTTCTGGACTGTTGAATAGAAATTTATTATCTTTAGAACATCATAAGAGGAGGTCCTATGAATACCATTGATTGTAACTGGCAAGGCGATATGGCGTTTGAAGTTCATGTTAATAATCATACTTTGACTATAGATGCAGATGATACAGTAGGAGGTAAAGATTTAGGACCGCGTCCAAAACCGCTTATGCTCGCAGCTCTTGCAGGATGCACGGGTATGGATGTTGTATCGATATTAAAAAAAATGCGTGAACCGCTTTCTTGGTTTAATGTTAAAGTAAATGCTGAACTTACAGAAGAGCATCCAAAGTACTATAACAAAGTACAAATAATTTATCAGTTTAGGGACAGTGATGGTCTCAATAAAGATAACGTTATTAAAGCAATAGAGCTGTCTCAGACAAAATACTGCGGTGTTTCAGCAATGTTTAAACAGTTTGCTGAAGTAAACTATACAGTAGAATATTTATAAAATTTCTTGCTTTGGCTCGTCAATCATTTTATAATTGGCTCATATGGATTATGATAACGATGTCGTAAAGCGTTTTGTGGATAAAATTGAACAACTCAAACATGAAACTGCTGCAAATTATGATTTTTATGCAATTGCATCTGAACTTGGCTATACAGAAAAAGATTTGGAAATCATAGAACAGCACGCACAAAATTCGATACTTAGAAGCAAAGAATATTTAAAAAAAGGAATGTTGAAAGATGCTGAAACGGAAGCACTAACTGCATTAGACATTTCTCCAAACAATGCAGAGATATATGTTTTGCTCGGTTCTATATATAAAGCTTACTACAAAGAAAAGTTATTCCCTTTTGGTTACTATACAAAAGCATTATCAATGTATAAAAAAGCGTTAGAAATTAATGTTTCACTAAAGTCTGCGTATAATGGAATAAAAGAAGTAAAAAATATACAAAGAATATATGTTTTTAAAACTGTTATCTTTGTTGGTATATGCGTAGCAGTTCTATTTTTTATTTTTCAAGATCGCTACTTTGCAAAGATTAATGAGAAAAGGCCTCAGGTGGAAATTACACAAACAAAGGAATCAGAACCAGGTAATATATCACGGAACACTACAAACAATAGTATAATAAATAGCGCTACTAATTCATATACTACAAACAAGGAAATACCGGTAATTGTAAATTTTCAAAATAAAATAGCAGGATTGCAATTAATAACTCAATCAAGTTTATTATCAATATATACTGTTAATGAACCTTCGTTTTCTGTAGCTATAAAAGGTTTGCTTGTTTCGGAAACAATTGAAGTGTTTAAACTGGAATTGGAAATAGCCTGGTATGGCTCTGACAATACTATTATTAAAACAAAGCGAGTATCCGTTATTGATACATATCATGCTTCACTGAAGCCGCAGGAAGTCTATCCAATTAAAATACTTGAATATTCGAAAGGCATAGCGCCTGATATTCAAAAGATTGTTATAACTCCTACAGTGTTTGATATAGAGCCTGCAACGGTCAGTAATTACAATGACAAATTGCCTGTAATATGGGTACAAAAACCAGCGCATGGTTTTGCGTTAGATGTATATCTTAGAAATACAACAGTGGTAGCGGGAACTAATGATTATATAGGAAAAACGGTTCTTAGCTTTCATAATTCTGGTAATTCGAGAATAAATACACTAAAAATACGGTTAGTATATAAAAAAGATAATGAAATTGTGTTGAGAGGTAAAGAATTATTTATACTAACAGGAGATCAAGGATATATACCGCCTCAGGTTAAGTTTTCATATCAGATTCTTGATCTGTTTTCTAAAGAAAAATTTAAAGATCAATATTCGATTTATACTAATATTGAGGTCGAAATACTTCAGATTGAGTGATTATGTATAAAAAAAATTATTTTACCATAAAAAATGGGCTGACATACGAGAACTATGTGCAGCCCATTTTTATAAGCGATTCGTAAGCTTAAAGCTTCATATTTTGTTTAAATTGGTTTATAAGCCTGGTAAACTCATCACAAGCAGCCTGAATTGGCGCTGATGTAGTCATGTCGACGCCTGCAACTTTGAGTGCTTCGATGGGGAAACGTGATCCTCCAGAAGACAGAAATTTGAAATAGTTTTCTTTCGCGCCAGGTTCTCCGGACATGACTTTTTTAGCAAGAGCAATAGATGCTGAAATGCCAGTTGAATATTTATAAACATAGAATGCGCCATAGAAATGAGGAATGCGCAAGCATTCAAGATCGCTTACAGTTTCAAACTTCATAGCAGGACCAAAATATTTCTCCAATAATTTGCGATAGGTTGTGCGTATTGCGTCTACTGTGAGCGGTTCCCCGCTTTCAAGCATGTTGTGTGCCTTGTATTCAAATTCTGCAAACATGGTTTGGCGGAAAAGTGTTGCAAGAATATCATCAATTCTGCTTGAAAGAAGATAATTTTTTAACGCCTGATCGTTTGTATTGTTGTACATATATTCAAACAAAAGAGCTTCATTAAAGGTGCTTGCAACTTCTGCTTCGAATATTGTGTAGTTATAGTGCATAAAAGGGTTGTTTCGAGCGCTGTACCAGCTGTGCATAGAGTGTCCGCCTTCATGCGCCATGGTAAAGACATCGCGGAGCACATCTTGTTTAAAATTCATCATAATATAGGGGTCGCTCGTATAAGAACCCCAGGAAAAAGCGCCTGAGCGTTTCCCTTTATTTTCATATCTATCTGCCCATCCGTGGAGTAAACCATTTTTGAGTGTGGAGACATATTCCTCGCCAAGTGGTGCAAGCGCTTTGGCAATAACATCAACAGCTTGTTCCCATGTATGTTCAACCTTGACGCTGTCTACAAGCGGGACATATACATCGTAATGCTTGAGTTCATCAAGTTTAAGTATTCGCTTGCGGAGTTCATAGTATTCATGCAGCGCAGGGAGATTGTTGCTTACGGTAGCAATGAGGTTGTCATAGACCGATTCGGGCACGTCGTCTTCAAATAATGGCTGTGCGCGGCATGATGAAAATTTTCTTACCTTTGCATTGTAATAATCGAGTTTGCAGGAGCCAGAATAGAGCGCAGCAAGCGTGTTTTTATGTTTATCAAATTGCTCATAAAACTGCTTGTATGCTTTTTCGCGGATGCTCCTGTCTTTGCTATGGAGGAAGCTCGAATATGTTGATTGAGAAAGCGGGCGAGGACCTTCTGGAGTATCAATAGTACCAAAGTCCATATCAACATTGGTGAGAACACTGAACGCTTCGCTTGGCGTTGTAGCTGCATCCATAGCAAGCGCTAAGAGCCGCTCTTCATCTTCTGAGAGAATGTGCGGTTTGTTGCGAATAATTTTCTTTACAAAAATACGATATTCTTCAAACTCAGACTGCTGCAGCCATTTTGTAAGAGATTCCTCCGGTATCTTTTGAATTTCTGGCACAAACCAGCTCCATGCGCCTTGCCCTTGAGTGGCAAGCATCATGTATCGTCCAACTCTACTGCGGCTCTCAGAGTTGCCTTCGTCTTCGGTTAGTCTCAATTGCG
>CAZVTR010000051.1:0-14148 GCA_964630305.1 uncultured Treponemataceae bacterium
TGAAATTGCATACCAGGTTCGATTTTTTCTGCATCGCCAAATTGGGAACGGGGAACAGAAAATACGAGTTCTTCATCACGTTCTCCATAAGCTTCTGCGGGTTGAACAACACAATTGATAACATCGTTTACTTTTTTGCCCTCAAGTTCTTTTTCAAGACCTGGGATGAGATATCCGTTGCCATGAATATAAACGAGATCGGGAGCTCCTTTGGAACTATCGATTATAGTGCCGGAAGGATCCTTGAGTTCATACTCAATGGATACAACGCGGTCTTTTTGAACAGTCATCATGTACGACCTTCCTTAAAATAATATACAGAGGAATCCTCATTACTGTGTAATGGAGCACGGGTACAGCTAAGAATACAAGAATCCAATTACAATAGCCGGGAAATTCTCTCTGCACAACATACTACTAATCAAGCCAAAATTCAAGCACTAAAATTATTGGACTTTAGAAACCGTTGTTTTTAATAACATCTCTGTACCAGAGAGCGGAGCGTTTTAAGGATCTGGGTAACTCAGGTTTAGAAAAATCTACCGATACTAGTCCAAATGTCTTTTCAGTGCCTTCTGCCCATTCAAGATTGTCCATAAAGCTCCAGACAAAATAACCGCGCACATCTACGCCGTCCTGAATTGCTCGCCATATAGCCAAGAGGTAGTCCCGTAAATATGCAATGCGAGCAGTGTCGTTAATAACTGTGTTTTTGCCAATTTTGATGCGCTCGGCTGGCTCTTTTATTGCAATGCCGTTTTCTGTAATAAAAACAGGAGGGTTGCCGTAATCCCTTGCTATGCGCTTTAAAAGACGGTACATGCCTTCGGGGTATATTTCCCAGTCCATATTTGTAAAATCCACTCCGTCATAGTTTGCACGAACCGATTGGAAATTCTGGAGCGGTAAAGGCTGAGGTTTTACTATTGTGCGTGAATAATTGTTAACACCGAGAAAGTCTATTGGTGTGCCGATAATATCCATGTCTCCAGGAAGTATATTTTTACCATTTAAGTGTTGAATAAAACGGGCAACCGATTGCGGATAGCTCTTTTTAAAAATTGGTTCGAGCCAAATTCCATTAAAAATTGCATCAGCACGTTCAACGTGTGAACCGCGTCTGTCCCTTCTAACATCATCAACCATCTGGAGAGCATTTGTAATTCCGACCTTAGCTTTGGGAAGCACTTTCTTAATAGCTTGGACTCCCATGCCATGAGCGAGCAGTAAATTATGTGCCACCGTAAAAAGTTTAAGTATGTTTTTATGCCCTGGCGCATGTGAACCGAGTATATGGCCGCATACAGTTACTATCCATGGTTCGTTGAGCGTAATCCATGCTTCAGGGAGGTTCCCGAATGCTTTTGCCGCAGTTTCTGCATAGTATGCAAACGCTTCAGCTGTTTTTCGTGAATACCAGCCACCGGTTTTTTGCAGAGCTAGCGGGAGATCCCAGTGGTACAAGGTGACATACGGAGCAATACCCGCTTTGTGGAGGTCTGTTAAGAGTTTTTTATAAAAATCAATGCCAGCTTGGTTTATCTTACCGGTACCGTCTGGGAAAATTCTGGGCCACGATATAGAAAGCCTGTATGCTGGGTACCCTAGCTGCTTCATGAGTTTTATGTCATCTTTATATTGATGATAATGATCGCAAGCACGGTCACCGCTCTCTCTGGTTTTTATCTTTCCGGGTGTATGAGCAAATTCATCCCATATACTCAAACCCTTACCATCTTTATTCCATGCTCCTTCAATCTGATAAGCAGCAGTTGCTGTACCCCATACAAACTGTTTTGGGAATTCCATATGTTACTCCTGTTAAACACATAATATGTTTCTGTCTCAATTGTATGGCGAAAATGTGTAAATGTAAATCAGTTAGCGTCTGCAATTTGAGATGCAAAAAGTTAAAACCTATATAAAATGAATAAGTATTCATTGACACCGAGCCTTAATTATTATATAGTCGGGCAATATTTTTTTTAGGAGTCTTTATGAAAAAGGTTATTCCTGTTTTTTTTTGCTGTGATGCTTGTATTTTCTTGTGTCAGCACAAGTAAACCAGCTTCAAAACCTGCATCATCACAAACTTCAAATGACTGGTTGTTCAATTATTCCTGGATAACATCTAAACCGCAGTATTCAGTTAATGTTATTTCAAAACCAGGATTTTCTGCTGGTGAGATAGTGCGGCCTTCATTGTTTGGACAAGTTGCCTGGTTAAATTCATTGCTTGTTACATTTTCATTGCATGATAAATTATCAATCGATGATATAGAAAAGCTCGCGATTGGTTTGTTTGGAGATATTCCAGCACAATCTTCGAGCGGTTATTTCCGTGCAGTGGGAATTGCCGGATATTTTTCTACAAAAGAACCTTTAATTTTTTATGTGTCTGCAGGGAAGCCTTCTGATAAAGCTCCTCAAGGATCAAAAATTATACTGCAATTTACCGGTAATTTTATTAGAACAAAAGATAGCAAAACAGGGGCTGTTTCCACTACACCA
Source organism: uncultured Treponemataceae bacterium (assembly GCA_964630305.1). Lineage (GTDB taxonomy): Bacteria > Spirochaetota > Spirochaetia > Treponematales > UBA12059 > JAKPPT01. Next base: position 2,512 of record CAZVTR010000051.1, read on the forward strand.
ATAACATCAATGATTTCACCAGGGTTTAATTGGTTTTCTAATGGGGTAATATTCGAAAATTCTTTGATAGTTAAAGCCAGCTATCTTTATGATGTATTGTACGAAGTTGCGCTTTTACGAGATGCTGATGGTGATAAAGACATGGAAATTATCAATGTAAGTGATTTGTATATTAAAGATGAGCTTACTGATAACGACAAAGACATAGAAGCCAATCTTTTAAGTGTTAAAAATAATTCAAAAGATACCACAAAACAGTGCATTGCCAGCATGAATTTATTTTTATATTACCTCTATACCGATAATGTTGCAAAAGCAGAAGAAGAGCTTGCTTTTGCAGAAAATTTGAGCAAAGCACTCGATGCTGAAATCCAAAGTGCTGTAAACAAAGAAGCCAAAGTGATGCTTGAAATTTATAAAAGACTGCGTGCTGCCCAAAATAAAGAATAAGCATAACTAATTTTTTTAATAAAAGAAAAGGCACAGGCTCTGCACTGTGCCTTTTTTATATGCGTTACTACTTGCTATTATTATTTCAATTTACTACCATTAACCTTGAATTGTTGCGAGGTGTTTTTTATGAGTTTAATGCAATCTTTAGTGTTAGGAATACTCCAGGGACTCACTGAGTTTCTTCCTGTTTCATCGAGCGGTCATTTAGTGGTTTTAAAACATCTTTTTGGGATAGAGGCTTCTCAGCTTTTTGATATCATTCTCCATCTTGGAACGCTTTCCGCTGTTGTACTTATGTTCTGGAAACCAATTGTAAACATTATTGGAGCAATTATACGGTGGATTTCCAGAAAAACAACAGAACAAGACAAAGACTATCTTCCGATGGTTATTCCTGCAATCATTGCCACAGCTGTTACTGCCGGGATAGGCTTTGCTGTAGCAAAAACGCATATCGAGCTTACACCGCGAATGGTATCTGTGCTCTGGATTGTTACTGGATTACTGCTTATTGGGGTTTCGTTTTTCAAGGGAGATAGAACGTATAAAACAATGCAGATACAGCATGGACTTGTCGTCGGGATAGCTCAGGGTTTGGGTACGCTTCCGGGCATCAGCCGTTCTGGTATTACAATTGCAGGCGGCCTTGCATGCGGCTTACAGCGTGAATATGCCGGTGAGTTTGCATTTTTGCTATCCATTCCTGCAATAGTAGGCGCATTTGTGCTGGAGTTCAAAGATATCGGTTCTATGACCGCCACTGTAAGTTTACCAGCGATCCTAATTGGTTTTGCAGCTTCATTTATTGTTGGAATTGCAGCACTCAAAATCCTCATGCCAATTGTTAAAAAGGGACAGTTATACTGGTTTGCATGTTATCTCATTCCAGCTGGAATTTTGGGTTTTATTTTTCTTTAGAATAGCCTTATAATGTCGATAAAAGAAGAGAGTTTGAGCACTGGAAAACGGAGAACATCGGGTATATATGCAGGAAAAAACCTTATCAGGCTTTGAAATCATCACATGTATTTTATTCTTTGCCGCCGGAATGATGCTGGTATTTTTTTTAGTGATGACTCAGACTGGTGTTGAGGGTTTTTCATCCGCGTTTGCTCTAACGCTGCTTGATGCTTTTTCATGGCTAGCGTATGCTGTTCCTGTGTATTTAATGGTTGCTGGCTTGCTCGTATTTGTAAACTATGAGCGTATTGTGCCAGCCTTGTTTTTATATATTGGTTCACTGCTGCCTTTTTCCTGCCTTGTGTTTATGCTTAACTTCTGGAACCATGCTGAGTATTGGTTCGACCGTTACCCACTCTTAAAAGAGCTCGGGGTTTCCGGAGTCTTGTTTTTAGGTATTGGACTTGCTGCCGTTACAGCAGCGCTGGTTTTTCTTGCACGCGATAAGCTGCTTAGATTAGACACTAAAACTGTATCAGTTGCAAAACAATATGGTAATGATGCTCAATTACTCGATCGTGGCCGATTAAACGATTCAGTAATAACCGATTCAGAGACTCACGCACTGCATGAAGCAACACCGCTTACTTCTGCAGCAGCTGATACACCTGTGGAAGTACCGTCTGTTCCAGATGATGTTTTTGTGGCACGTAATGGCGCTGAGTCTCTTTCTGTGCTGCCTCCTCCAATCAATCTAAAATCAGTTGAATCTAAACAGCTTGAACTGGAAGATATTACCGATGAGTTTACAGAAGATCATAGCATTGTTTCTGTTCAGCGAGATCATACTGCAGCAGGAGGCGAGGAGCAGCCTCATAATGCTCATGATGTTTATGCAGATACGTACCAGGAACATGCAGATTCTGGGATAATTGATATCAATCTTGAGGCGACTGACGAAGAAAAAAAATCAGCGCAAGCTATGGATTTATTAGCTCCGCCAGAACCGGTAAATGAGATTCTTACATCATCTACCTATATAGAAGTTCCTCAAGAAGCATATGGTTCATCTGTAAAGACAGCTGATAAAGAACAAACTGAGAATGCAGCACATGTTATTGATTTTATAAACCCTCCAGAGCCTCTTGCAGATATGCTTGTTGATGATGAAGATCCTATTCCGGTTATGTTTAATCGAACATCCGCTAGTAATACAAGTGACAATAAAACAACTACTGCTGATAGCAATGAAACATTTTCTGAAGATCCAGCGCTTTCACTAGATTATTGGACAAGCGATATAGACGAAAAAAAAAACGATAGTGTAACGTCGGTACATGCTACTGACAACCAAGAGACTGATATAAGTGATAAAAAAAGTTTGTGTGATTCTGTTGTCGAAAAACGTCCCGGCACCAGAAAGAAATCGAAACCCTACGAGCTTCCCATTGCAACGCTCTTAAAAAGCTATCCTGATGGTCAGTACTGGATTGTGGATGAAAAAACAAGACATTCTGCAGAGATTCTGAGAGATACATTAAAAGAATTTAATATCGATGCAGAGGTGACAGGAATACGAAAAGGGCCTGTTATTACAATGTTTGAAATACTGCCTGCTCCCGGTGTGCGGCTATCTAAAATAGCAAACCTTTCCGACAATATTGCTTTAAGGCTGGCTGCTTCGAGCGTTCGTATTGTAGCGCCAATACCAGGTAAGCATGCAGTTGGTATAGAAGTCCCTAATGAAAAACGATCAATTGTCTCGTTTAAGGAAATAGTTGAAAGCCCTGCGTTTACTTCGGCAAAATATGAACTTCCTGTTGCGCTAGGAAAAGATATAAGCGGGGATGTTCAGGTTATCGATCTTACTCAAACCCCGCACCTCCTTATAGCTGGCGCGACAGGATCTGGTAAATCGGTGTGTGTGAATGCACTCATTCTTTCTATATTATGCCGAAAAAGCTTTGAAGATGTAAAATTAATTTTAATTGATCCAAAAATAGTTGAATTAAAATTATATAATGATGTTCCCCATCTTTTGACTCCCGTAATTACGGAGCCTAAAAAAGCATTTCAGGCTTTGCAGTATGCAATTTGTGAAATGGAAAAACGGTATAGCCTGCTTGATTCTATGGGAGTGCGGGATATTAAAGCGTATAATAAAAAAATAGTGGAGAAAAACATTGCAGCGCAGAAAATGCCGTACATAGTGGTTATTATTGATGAGTTTGCAGACCTCATGGCTACAACCGGAAAAGAACTGGAATCGACGCTTGCAAGACTTGCCGCAATGTCTCGCGCCGTTGGTATTCATCTCGTGCTTGCTACTCAGCGTCCCAGTATCGATGTAATAACAGGGTTAATAAAAGCTAATATACCAAGCCGCATTGCGTTTATGGTAGCAAGCAAATTTGATTCACGCATCATTATAGATTCTGTCGGTGCGGAAAAACTGCTCGGGAAAGGCGATATGCTGTTCTCAAGTGCGTGGGATGCTTTCCCCATTCGCATGCAGGGAGCTTTTGTTTCCGATGCAGAAGTAGAGGATGTAGTTTCCTATGTCAAAACACTCGGTGAGCCTGAATATATCGATGAAGAAATCTTTATCGAGGACGAAGAGGAAGAAGGGACAGCAACGCTTTTTGACGACGAAGATGATGACCCGCTGTTTGAAAAGGCTCTCCAAATAGTACTGTCTCAAGGCAAAGCAAGTGCATCATTTCTCCAGCGAAAATTAAAAATTGGCTATAATCGCGCTGCGCGTCTTGTCGAACTCATGGAAGAAAAAGGTATTGTAGGTCCTGCGCAGGGATCAAAACCGCGGGATGTGATGCGTAACCCTAATGTAATAGGACTTGAACACTCAAGTGCTTCAGTATCAGCTCAAGATGATGAAGACTAAATCGATATAGAGGTAGCTCATGAAACGCATAGGACTAATTGGTGCCGGACAGCTTGGCAGAATGACAATCGAGTCATGCCGTCCATTATTAGGACATATCAGCGTGCTCTCACCCGATTATCCTTCTCCGGCAGGAGTGCTTGCAGATGAAGTATATGTAGGTGATCTTGAGGACTACAATGCAATCATGGAACTTGCTGATGAAACAGATGTTCTCTCCTATGAAATTGAACACATCAATACAGATGCGCTCCATGACCTTGAGCTTTCCGGAAAAACGGTAATTCCTCCCTCTTATATTCTTTCTGTTATAAAAGATAAACAGCTCCAGAAAACCATGCTTGAAAAGGCAGGTATACCCAGTGCTCCATGGGCTCCGGTGCAGCTTGAGCCGGAAACATACACCGATGGAAGTAGCACGGTGTACAATGCCCTCGCTGAATCGGCACAAGCACTTGGCGGTTTCCCTGTAGTTCAAAAGGCTAGAAGGGGAGGCTATGACGGGAGAGGCGTTACAGTGCTCGGCTCTCTCGATGATAAACCGTTGCTGGTGCCGTCTTTTTTAGAAAAGAAAATTGATATTGATAAGGAACTGGCAGTACTCTGCGCCGTAGATGCTTTTGGCAATACATCAGTGTATCCGTGTGTCGAAATGGTTTTTGACGCACGGGCAAACCTTTGTGATTCAGTGCTGATGCCGGCACGAATTACGGAAGAACAGCATGCGGAAGCTCTCGCCATTGCCCGGAAAACCATCGAAGCATTACAGCGCTTGCTCCTTGAACATAAAAAAACAGTGACTCAAACCCACGAGCAGTATAATCCGATCTTTGCGGGAGTTTTTGCAGTAGAGATGTTCCTTGCTAAAGATGGTTCAATCCTGGTTAACGAAATTGCGCCTCGGCCGCACAACAGCGGACATGTTACCATTGAAAACTGTGTTACCAGCCAGTTCATGCAGTACTACCGCATTCTTGCAGGTTACCCGCTTGGCTCTACGGAAATGGTTTGCCCGGGAATGATGGTGAACCTTTTAGGAGAACCAGATGCCTATGGCACGCCACGCTATGTTGGCATAGAGGAAGCGCTCCGTGTGCCGGGTGTGTCCCTCCATCTCTATGGCAAAACAGAAGTTAAGCCATTCCGTAAAATGGGGCACCTCACTGCCATTGCACCAACGGTAGAAGAAGCCATACGCCGGGCTGAGCTTGCGCGAGAAAAGATTAGAATAATTTCTGAGTGAGTGTTGAGAGTCGGCAGCCAAACTTTGCATGGGTAATGTTAGGTTTTCACAATCTCCGAAACACCAAATACTATCACTTGACGTTCAACTATTTTGAACGTTATCATAGGACATGGTACATATCAGGGTACCGCATACCAATAAGGAGGAAAATAGATGTCAAACGATCTTAAGAGGCTTCTAGAAATTGCTATTAAAGCAGTGCCAGAAGCGGAATGGGTTGGACTCAGGAAACGAAGCACAGAAGAAACCATGTACTTTGTGAGGGATGGTCATATAGAACAGTCGGGTACCGGCTCTAATGTGGGCTGTATGGTGGAAGTATTGTACAAAGGTCAATTTGGCTATGCGGCAACTTCTGATATGAGTGTGGATTCTATAAAATTAGCTGCAGAAAAAGCATTACTCGTTGCAAAGTCAGCATCGCCATGGGCTATCTACAAATTTGATACATCGGTACGACCTGGCACGGTTGCGCGCTATGAAAGCCCGCGAAAAATAAAATCAGGCCGAACAGCAGCATCGATTGTGCCAATGCTGATCGATGTATGTAACACTATGAAATGCAATGACAAAATCGTGCAGACGCTTGCTGCAAACCAGAGCGGTAAACTCATCTATGAAATAGTTACAAGCAACGGTGCAGAGATTGAGCAAACAATATACTACCAATCGCTCATAATGGAAGCGATTGCTATGGATGGCCCCGTGGTTCAGCGCAGAACCGATAAAGGTCCCTGGGCATATTGCTATCAGGGCGGTATTGAATTAGTTCAACCAGGAACAGCGATACAAACCGCAAAAAAAATCGGTGAGCAAGCAGTTGAACTCCTTAGCGCGCCTCCCTGTCCGGAAGATACACGTACATTAGTGCTTGCGCCTGATCAGATGATGCTTCAGATTCACGAAAGTGTCGGACATCCGCTCGAAATTGACCGTATTCTCGGTGATGAACGAAACTATGCAGGTTCAAGCTTTATTAAGCTTTCTGATATCGGAACATTCCAGTATGGCTCCAAGCTCATGAACATTACGTTTGATCCGACAGTGCCAGGTGAACTTGCCTCCTATAAAGTCGATGAAATTGGCAATCCGGCGACTAAAGAGTTTATCGTAAAAGACGGTATTTTAGTACGAGCATTAGGAAGTCTTGAAAGCCAAAAACGAGCTAATGTGCCGGGTGTTGCAAACCAGCGTGCAACGAGCTGGAATCGGCCTCCGATTGATAGAATGGCAAACATCAATCTTGAACCGGGAACATCGACCTTTGATGAAATTATCGGCTCTATTGAAAAAGGTATCTACATGATGGCTAACCGCTCATGGTCCATCGATGATTACCGCAATAAGTTCCAGTTTGGCTGTGAATATGCCAAGCTGATTGAAAATGGAAAACTAACCAAAACAGTGCGAGATCCAAACTATCGAGGCATATCCAGCAATTTCTGGCGCAATCTTGTTGCTGTGGGAAATAGAGACACGTTTGAATTTTTTGGAACACCGAACTGTGGTAAAGGCGAGCCAAATCAAGTAATGTATGTTGGACATGGCAGTCCGGTTTGTGCATTTAAGGATGTAGCGGTTTTTGGAGGTGGAAAATGAAATCGGCAAATGATTATAAAAAAATATTTACCTATGTAGCGCAATTTATTGAACATGAAGCTCAGCCAGGTGAGGATATTGTCTTTACTTTGGATGCAGAGTCTTCATATTTTATGCGTTTTAATAATGCAAAAGTGCGTCAGGCTGGTACTGTTGAGCAGGTAAGAGTAAATATCATATTCTGCAGTAACAAGCGCACCTGGAATCATGGGCTCGTATTGAGCGGCAATGAACATGACGATACAGAACTTCTGGCTCAAGCTCTCACGCGCGCTCGAACAGAGATAGTCATGCTTCCGGAAGATCCGTATCAAGTTATTCCGGATTCAAATGAAACAAGTGAATCGGTATACACCGGCAAACTAATACCCGAAGCAGATATTCCTCGCATTGTACTAGAGCCAGCTCAGGGCATGGATTTTGCCGGTTTGTATTCGCAGGGTACTATTTGCAAGGGCAGCATGAATACAAAAGGCGCGCGCCACTGGTTTGCAACCGAAACCTTTCTCGTCGACTATTCGGTATGGCTGCCTAATGGACGCGGTGTTAAATCTTCATACGCAGGTACAGAGTGGAATGATAAAGCATATAAAGCAAAGCTGGAAGAAAGTAAAACAATCATCAATTACCTTTCTCGAGATGCAGTTACCCTGGAGCCGGGTTCGTATCGTGTTTTCATTACACCAGACGCGTTTGCAGAAGTTATAACATTTTTCTCCTGGAACGGTCTTGGTGAACAGGGCTTCCACACTGGAGAAAGCGCATACCTTGCTCTCAAAGAAGGCAGAGAATCACTGTCACCACTTTTCACTCTGACTCAGGATTTTTCAATAGGCGTGGAGCCCCGCTTTAATGAGTTTGGCGAACTTGCACCGCTCAAGCTTACACTCATAGAAAAAGGAAAGCTGGTTAATACGCTTGTCAGCTCGCGATCAACCAGGGAGTATGGGACGCCATCAAATGCGGCGCCGCAAGGTGAACCGCTTCGCTCTCCGGTAATAGCAGGCGGAACGCTTCCAGAAGCAGATGCGCTCAAAGCGCTTGGAACCGGAATTTATGTATCAAATTTTCACTATTTGAACTGGAGCGACTCGCAATCGGCACGCATTACCGGTATGACCCGCTTTGCCTGTTTATGGGTTGAAAATGGCAAAATCGTCGGCCCCATAAAAGACATGCGGTTTGATGAATCCATATACAATTTCCTAGGAGCAGAGCTTGAAGCTGTTACGAAAGAACAGCATCTCATTGTAAATAGTGAAACCTATGAGGAACGTGCACTGGGCGGTGCGCTAATCCCTGGTTTCCTTGTTAAGAACTTTAAGTTTACGCTCTAATCGCTTTCATCGTATTTCATAAACAGCTTCACTAGTTGTAAATGTTTTGGCTGTCCTCGTTGGGGACAGCCATTTTTTCTGTACAACTTTCCTGCCTCATAGTACACTTAATACCAGAGGATATGAACAATATGCCGATATACGTAATGAGGTATACTATTTCATGGAAAAAATAAAAATTACTGAAGGTGTTTACTGGATTGCTATTCCACAGGCAGATTTGCGAATACTGTGCGGGGCACCTGCTGATGTTGTTAAACATTTAATGCGGATGGGACTCATTGCCAAGCGGGAAACCGGAAAATTTTCTTATGAAACCGGTCCGAATGCAATACTCTTAGCAGATACTCCTTCGCAAAACGGCGAGTTTTGCAACCTGGCTGAATTTCCTATTCTTCAAATGTTTTACCGTCAGGGACTCATTATTCCAGGACATCCCAACAACAAAGGGCAAAAACCGCTGCTCATTGGCAACACGCTGCAAATTAATGCACAGCTTGAGTATATTGATATTGGTAAATACGGTATTGTTGATCCTAAAGAACTTAAACTTTACCTCAGCGAAACTGAAGCTGCAGAGCTTATGAATTTAAAGATTAGGTTTGCATTTGGCAAAATTGAGCCGATCACCGATCTTATTGATACCGTTATTATTGAAAAAGATCCAGTTGTAATCCATGGAAAAGTTACCATTGTGCACAAAGATTTAAATATTTTTGAAATTAGTTATGGTCACGAGAAAGAAGAAGTTAATTTAAACTTACATCCACTCTGTACGTATGAGTCAGCGGTGCATCTTGATTATCATAGCATAGAAAGAGAATACTTTTCTGTTATACATGTTGGTGAAGGTGACGGGTGGGATCCGTATCGGCCATGTATGGGCAGCATGATTTCGTATCAAGGGAAATTATACCTCATAGATGCTGGTCCTAATATTCTAAAAAGCCTTACAGCGCTTGGTGTCAGCATCAGCGAAATTGAAGGAGTTTTTCAGACACATGTGCATGATGACCATTTTGCAGGAATTCCCTCGCTGGCACGTGCTGATCATAAAATTAAGTTTTTTGCCACACCGATTGTCCGGGCATCAATCATGAAAAAAGCTTCATCGCTTATGGGAGTAACGCTTCAGCAATTTGAAAGCTATTTTGATCCAATAGATTTACATACTGGTGTATGGAATGATATCGATGGTCTCGAAGTAATGCCTATACCCTCGCCGCATCCTGTAGAGACAACTGCTTTTTATTTTAGAGTTTTTTGGGAAGGCGGATATAAGACATATGCACACCTTGCTGACATTATTGCACTTGAAACTCTGCAGGACTTAATCAATAAATCATCCGGCAAATTAAACACAGCACTCTATGAACAAACTAAAAGCAGCTATCTTATGTACGCTGATGTAAAGAAAATCGATGCTGGCGGTGGCATGATACATGGTTCGGTGTTAGATTTTGAGCAGGATGATTCTGCAAAGATTCTCATTGCGCATAAATCTGAGCCGCTCACCGATAAAGAACGCGAAATAGGATCAGATGCTGTTTTTGGTTCGCAGGATGTTTTAATTCCTGCTACACAGGATTACAGTATGCGAAATGCAGCTCAGTTTCTTGCAATGTATTTTCCTGGTTCTCCAGATTCTGAACGAGCTGTACTGCTTAATTGTCCTGTAGCTTCTTATAATGCTGGAGAGATTCTTATAAAACGCGGTGAACCAACAAAAAAAATATTCTTGCTGCTTAATGGAGTTGTAGCTATTATAGACACCCACTCTCAAAAACATCAGCTTGCATCAGCAGGGACACTCATCGGAGAACAAAGCGTGTTAACTGGTAAACTGGCAGACAGTACGTTTAGGGCTGCCAGCTATGTAAAAGCGCTCAGTATTCCTGCAGAACTATACCTTCGTTTCATTGCAAAAAACTTTTCGGTAGATGAAGAAATATCTTTTCAGAAAAAGATTGCGACACTCAGAGCTTCACCCTTGTTTGGTGAGATGATACCGTCAACAGTAATCAGCAAGGTTGCTCGCTCGATGAAAAACTTTACTGTTAAAGCAGGTGATCATATACAACTAAATGGTGCAGAACTTGTAATTATTGCGCAAGGGGAAGCCAGCATATTTTTTGAAACTGCAGAGATTGAAACTATACAAGCAGGAGGAGTGTTTGGGGAAGAGTCGGTATTGCTTAAAACCGCAACAATGACTTCTTGTATTGCAAAAACTGATTTGCATGCATCACGAATTCCTGCAGATGCTATAACAAATATACCAATTGTTGAGTGGAAAATTCTTGAAATCTATGAGCGGAGACTTACAGCATTTGGAATATGCTTTACAAACCGATAGCTATTTGCAAATTCTATTAAATAAAAATTAATTTATTATTCATAAGTTTGGTGGCAGCGAGTCACTACTTGCCAAGTACTTTATACTTTAGGTATCTTATTATTGTTAAAGGAGTACTCCAATGAAAAAACAAAAAAATATCGCACTCGTTGCCCATGATAACCGCAAAAAGCATCTTGTTGAGTGGGTGCAATATAACTGGCAGACCTTGCTCAAGCATTATATGGTGTGTACCGGGACAACGGGGAAATTGGTAGAAGAAACAATTCAGGCAAAAATGCAGGAGACAGGAATAAAATCAGAATTTTCAATAACTAAACTCAAATCCGGCCCGCTTGGAGGCGACCAACAGCTTGGTGCTCTTATTGCAGAAGGTAAAATCGATCTCATAATTTTTTTCTGGGATCCTATGTCACCGCACCCGCATGATGTCGATGTTAAGGCTCTCCTAAGAATTGCAGTGCTCTACAATGTTCCTATAGCCTGTAACCGTTCTACAGCAGATTTTTTAATTTCGAGCCCGCTCCTAGAACAGCCATATGAGCCTATACTCACAGATTATTCTGATTATTTGAACCGAAACGTTTAACTATAACAAAATGTAAACAAATTTTTCTCTGTACGCTGTAAAAATTGCATTTTATAGTATACTTATAACTAGGTAATGACCTATGACTAAAACCGGTATCCGCCAGTTTAAACCAAATGAACTCTATGAGATTGTTTATGTAAATTTTAGCGGCATAGTATCTACGAGGGTTATCAGGTACCTTGGATATGAAAAACACAATGGTATTATATACATAATAGCTTTTTGCTTTCTTCGAAATGAACAGCGAACGTT
>CAZVTR010000052.1:0-2369 GCA_964630305.1 uncultured Treponemataceae bacterium
AAAAACTACTTGTCAAAAATTATAAACGGGTTTATTATAATGCATACCTTAAAATGAACTCGAAAGAGAGGAGAAACACATGAAAGGTAAGATTTTAGTAGTTATGCTTTTGGTAGCAGCAGTTCTTTTTGTTGGCTGCCCCAAAAAAGCAGAAAAACCTGCAGCATCACTAAAAGTAGGTATGGTAACTGATGCAGGTACCATTGATGACAAATCCTTTAACCAGGGAACCTGGGAAGGTATTGTCAGAGCAGCAAATGAGCTCAAGATTGAAAATAAATATCTTAAGCCCACCGGAACCACTGTTTCTGACTACGTAAAAGAAATCAGCAATCTTTATGATGCTGGATATCGCTTTATCGTAACTCCTGGTTTCAAATTCGAAACCGCTATCTTTGAAGCACAGACAAAGTATGCTGATGCTAAGTTTGTTCTCATTGATGGAACTCCCCATGCAGGCGACTACAAATCAGTAGTAGGACCCAACACCGTTTCTATTTTCTTTGCTGAACATGAATCCGGCTTTATTGCTGGTGTTGCTGCAGCACTCCAGATTAAAGAAGGTGAAATGGGTTTCATCGGCGGTATGGAAATTCCTCCTGTCCAGAAATTTAACTGGGGCTTCCAGCAGGGTGTAGCATACGCAAACCAGAACTTCGGAACCAAAATTGTTATGAAACCTGAAAACGTTGTATATCAGGGTTCATTTGATAACGTTGCTGCTGGTCAGCAGCTTGCTGCAAAGATGTTCGATAAAGGCGTTAAAGCAATCTTCTGTGCAGCTGGCGGCGTTGGCGTTGGCGCAATCAACGAAGCAAAAGCTCGCGCAACCGCTGGCAAAAAAGTATGGATTATTGGTGTTGACGTAGATCAGTTTGCAGAAGGTGTTTATGATGGAACTAACTCTATCATTCTTACCAGTGCAATGAAACGCATCGATGTTGCTGCTTTCGATATGATCAAAGCTGAACTCGAAGGCAAGTTCCCCGGTGGCCAGACACTTATTTTCAACGCAAAGAATGATGGTGTTGGTATTCCTGCAAACAATCCTAACCTTTCACCAGAAGTAGTTGCAAAAGTAAATGAAGTATTTGCAAAACTCAAAGCTGGTGAAATCACTGTTTCAGATCAGCAGGGTAACCTTATTAAATAAATAAGGGTTTGAATTGCTAACAAAAAGGCTGCCTTTACAGGCGGCCTTTTTTATTAACAAATTCTATTTGATTGTCTCAAAGTTATTAAAACTTCATTAGCTGTCATTATTTATGTAGTACTAAAAATCCCAGATAGTGCACTGGTATTATTTACTGATAGCCGCTAGTGCATGCAGAACAGCATCGTAATCAGGTTCCTGTGCAATCTCTGGAACTTGTTGCGTGTACCTGACTATACCATCCGCATCGATAATGACAACAGCTCGTGCGAGAAGACCGGCAAGCGGACTTGTAATAATTTCCTGGCCATACGCCTTACCAAAATCATGATTGCGTAACTCAGAGAGTGTAATTACATTCGCAATACCCTCTGCTTCACAAAATCGTTTTTGAGCAAACGGTAAATCTCTGCTTACGGTAAGAATGACTGTGTTGTTCATTGAACTAGCGAGTGTATTGAATTTTCTTGCACTCGCTGCGCACACTCCAGTGTCAAGGCTTGGCACAATGTTGAGAACAATTGTTTTACCTAAAAAATCCTGTAAGCTGATATCGGAAAGATCACTCTTGGTGAGCAAAAAATCAGGCGCTTTAGTTCCGATAGCCGGAAGAGAACCGCTCGTTTGAATACTAGAGCCTTTTAATGTTATAGTTGCCATTACTGCCTCCCTTGCATAAATTAGAATTAAAATAACGACATGTAAAAGATACTCATGCAAAGCGCTGTGAGCAACTTTTAAGTAAATTGAGGCAAGGTAAAACCATATAGTAGCAGCATCATGGCTTTAGCAGTGAGCTAACTGAAATTAGTAGCTGTACAAGAATGCCAAATAAAATACCTGAGGAAATTGACGCAGTGAGTTCAGTGCGCAAGCCTTTTTCGTCAGTATCGGATATGAGAATAATAATAGTTTCGATTAATACAAAAGTAACAAGGATGAAAATAATGTTTGTAATAAAAACAGCGAGATGGCCTTTTTTGAGCGCGATTTCATAGATTTTTGAAGCTACAAGGTACGTAAAAGCCGATAGAATTCCCCGCCAGATAGATGTAAAAAATGCCTGGCGGTTAATTTTTCGTGAAAAAGCAGGGATGAGTAAAAAGGAAAGCGCTATGAGCATAGAACCAATACTGATGCCAGCAATTAGCTTTGTTTGCACACCTGCCTCAATGGTTTGAAACAAATAGATAAGTCCGCCAATTTCTCTGTCAAA
>CAZVTR010000052.1:2469-4418 GCA_964630305.1 uncultured Treponemataceae bacterium
GCATCAAAGAACTGTCGGATATAGAGTAATGTATAATCATGGAGACTGTTTTGAGCTTTAGTGAAGGCTTCTGTTTGCTGCTGTCCGCTTTCTTTTTGGATGATATACTGCTTGAGCGTCTCAAGGAATAGCAATTTTGAAAGCAGGTTGGCTTTAAGACAATTTTCCTCATATATGTTTTCAGGCGGGAGTGCGCTTTCCCACCCAAAGAGATAATCTTTAAGATCGGCAATAAATCTGCCAGGAGAGTTTTTTAGAACCGATGCATAAGCTTCAAAATAACGTTCATCGATATTATTGACTGCAAGGAATAAGAATCCATATGTGTCTTCATATTCACGGCTATAGGTTTTTGCAAGTTTTACCGTCTTAAAATAATCAATATATTGCTTTGCCAGGTTATCAAAATATTCACGGCTTACTGAGTTTTTAAGTTCATCCCAGTTTAAAACAGTGGCTCGAAGGGGCTCGGTAATAATATTATAACGAATTCTTGCTACATTAGCATTTCGTCTGCTCTTAAAAGTATATGCGTATTTGTTGTCTTCTGATAGCGGTTTAAAAGGTTCGTTAAGATTGTTTCTAATATATACCTGATCGTCAATCATTGTTAGCTGTTCACCAGGCATGCCGATTAGGCGTTTAATGAGTGGGTCTGCTATTTCAATGCCATTTTCATCAACTTTTGGGCGGCGAACGAGCGTAAAAGTAATTTTAAAAAGAAAATCATTGATAAAGTCATTAACAGCCTGATCTTTACGAAGTACATAGCGCGGATTAGAAAGCACATACTGCCCAAATCGTTTTACGCTGAGTGTGATAGGGATACGAGTGTTAGAAAGCGGAATTTCTGGATTTGTTAAAAAGCGAACTGCTGCAACACGGCTTCCTACATATAGCTCAGGAACCATTGATTCTGAAGGTATCTCAAATAGCTGGAACAGCAGCGAATTAACAAAAATAACAACAGAAACAGCCCAGATGATTGCATCGACCCAGCTTAAAATAAAAAGACTACTTTTTATAAAGAAAAATTTGATATTTGATTTTTCTTTTAGCCCGGAATCATCAGCTTTTTTTACAGATTGTTCAGCTTTGAGCTTTGAAGAGGTTACAAGCTCATTTTCTTGTTTGTTAGAAAAGCTTAAAAGTTTAATAGGTACATAAACAAGTTTGTTATTTTTCTTTTCTGTAGTATATAGTCCTTTATCATACAGGTTTTTCTTGTTGTTAAGATTGAGAAATATAATGAGGTAGAGTGCATTGATAATGAGCATAACCCAATATACGATTGTATAGGTAGCGGATGTTATCGTTTGATTGCTCCATGCGAGGAGTAAAATAATAGAATGCGCACAGAATTGAAGAAAAGCAAAATAGTTAATTGTCTTTTTGTATGCTGCGAACGCAAAAATACGAAGTTTATCCTCGGTTTTAGTCCATCGGCTGTAAATGAAATATAGGAAACCATGGATAATCAGAATGGCGCTTGCAGCAATGTAGCAAAATACAGAAGGGAACACAAAGAGCGCAACGACGGAAAAAACTATGCTCAATAGGCTCCAAATAGCATATAATGTTGAAGGAATTCCTGTTTTACTGTGTAATGCTTTATACATCTGTGCAATGGTTGAAAGATTTTTTTGCATGGCATGCTCCTTGTTGTACAGTACCAATTACGGTTATAACAGCTCTGAACAAATAACGTTACAGCTGACATAATATACCAAAATGCATTGTTTGATAATAGCATAGTAATTATTGGAAAAATTCTAAAAATCTGTTACAATAAAAATAATGATCACTGCAGATTCATTACAGCGCTATTCATTTTTTGGCGGTCTCACCAATGAGCAGATAGAAACAGCGATTCTTCCAAAGCTCGTGTATAAAGATTTTCAGTTTGATGAAGTAATCATACAGGAAGGGCAGCCGAATGATTCTATCTA
>CAZVTR010000052.1:4518-11794 GCA_964630305.1 uncultured Treponemataceae bacterium
ACTATTGTAATCCAAAGGAGATCCCATGGACAGAAATCAGCTGCCTGCATTGCCGTATAAAGAGGGTCAGGTCTATTCTAATTTTGTTATAACAAAAATTGATTGTATACATGAACTAAAAGCCTATTGCATTCAATGTGAACATAAAATAACAAAAGCAAAGCTTATTCATATTTACTGCAATGATGAAGAGAATCTCTATGCAATAGCATTTAGGACACCTGGTACTGATAATACTGGCGCCCCGCATATTCTCGAACATTCGGTGCTGGCAGGTTCAAAAAAATATCCGCTCAAAGATGTTTTTAATGAACTGGGAAGCACTTCGGCAGCGACCTACCTCAATGCGTTTACCTATCCAGACAGAACAATCTATCCTGTGTGTTCAACCATACCAAAAGATTTCTTTAACCTCGCTGATGTTTATACCGATGTCGTGCTTCATCCGCTTTTGCGCAAAGAGACTTTTCTGCAAGAAGGCTGGCATTATGAATATGATGAGACAAAGCCTAAGGGAAAGCGGCTCTCCTACAACGGTGTAGTCTACAATGAAATGGCAGGAGCGTACTCATCTCCAGAGGAATTCTCCTGGAAGATACTCTGCGAACAATTATTTCCGGAAACTATATACAAAAACGATTCAGGAGGAGACCCTGATTGCATACCGCAGCTTACCTGGGAAGCGTTTAAGGAATTTCACGCAGCATTCTATCATCCTTCTAATGCTCAGTGGCTCTTGTATGGCTCTATACTGCTTGAAACTCACTGCTCGTTTATTGATGAACGACTGCAGGGATTTACTTTCCTTGAGCCGAAAAGTTCTATTCCCCTCCAGCCGCGATTTACTGCACCTAAAACAATTGAGTACCGCTATCCAGCAGCTTCAAAAAAAGATGAACATAAGTGTATTTATACTATTGCATGGATGTTTGACAGCATTGCAAACCAGGAATTAGTGGTAGCGCTCTCGCTCCTCACTGATATTCTTATTGGCAATTCTGGCTGCCCGCTCCGCAAAGCACTCATCGACTCTGGCTTAGGTGAGGATTTAACCGATACCTCTGGTTTTTCAGTGTATTACCAGCAGCCAGTGTTTGCAGTAGGATTACGGGGGGCAAAACCAGGAAAACTCAAGCAATTTATAACTGTGGTAAATACAACCATCGAGACGCTGATTCGTGATGGCATTGATGAAAAGCTCCTGGAAGCATCGTTGCACCAGTTTGAATATAGCGCGCGGGAGATAACGAACAGTTTCCCGATAAAAATCTTAGATAAACTGGCATGCTTTACGACATATGGTCTCGATCCGGTGCTGGCGCTATCAATGGGTGAAACAATAGCTAATGTGCGAAAAACAATTGACACTAATCCTCTGTACCTTTCTGAACTGTTAAAAACCTGGTTTGTTGAGAATACCCATGCAGTGGTTGCCTCTGGGAAGGGAGATGTCAATTTCTTTACATCCCTATTAAAGAAACGACAGCGAAACCTAGGAGAAATTGAAAAACGGCTTTCAGAAAAAGACATAGCCATTATAAAAACCGAAGCAGAAGATCTTAAGCGGTATCAGCAGACACCAGACAGTGAGGAGGCCAAGAAAAAACTGCCTGCGCTCTCATATTTGGATATGCCAAAATCCGTAAAGGATTATTCACTAGTGTATAGGAATGCGAGTGATATTCCAATAAGCAAAAAGGAACTGTTTACTAATGGAATCACGTACCTGTCATTCGTATTTGAGCTTGACGATCTTAATCCAGAAGAACTAACGATGCTTGAGCTTGCAGTATCTGCACTTACCGAAATGGGTGCCGGGAATATGAACTATGCAGAAATGAGCTCCAGAATTGACAGGTATACTGGCGGTTTTTCAACAAAAGTTGTTATTGAAAAGCATGTTAAAGAAGACAGGATAGTTGCCTTTGCAGATGTTCAGATTAGTGCTCTGCCGCATAACTTTAAGGAAATGGTTGCTATCTGTAAAGATATATTTACAAAGCCTGATACTTCAGATTTTAAACACTTTTGCGATCTTGTTAAAGAAAAAGCAAACAATGCATACTCTGAAGTTGTTTCGAACGGAACACAGTTTGCAATGCTCCTGGCATCTGCATCAGTACATCCTGCAAGTTATGCAAATGAACTATACGATGGTATTTCCCGTGTTCAATTTTTACGGAAAGCGCTCAAATATAAAAAAGACGAACTGGATGTTTTATTTGGTAAAGTACTTGCGCTGCGGAACAAGGTGTTTATGCGTAAACCCAGCCGCTTGCATATAATTGGCGAAAAAGAGCATATTGAACAGCTCGAACCGATGCTTGCTGAATTTAATGCAGTTTTCCGCGATGAACAAATAGTTCCATATAGCTATTCCATTTTGATGCCTAAACGCCGCGCTATTGTTATAAATACACAGGTGAACTATTGCGCGCAAACGTCTAGCGGCTTAGCTCCTCAGCATGAACACGCAGGAGCATTGCTCTTTTCATCATTTTTGCTAACCTATAAGTGGCTCTATAAAAAATTGCGTGTAGAAGGCGGCGCATACGGAGCTTACTGCAATGCTGGTTTTATACAAAATTTGGTAGCAATGGGCAGCTACCGTGATCCGCGGACATTAGAAACGCTTGAGGATTTTTCAAGAGGGACAGACTTTCTTATGAACACTAAATGGCCTCAACTGGAGCTTGATGCAATGAAGCCGGCAGTGCTCAAAAACTTTGATCGTCCGCAGTCACCATCAACACAGGGACGCACTGCGCTCATGTATGACCTTTTAGGTTACTCCGATGATATCAGACAGAAGCTAAAAGAATCGATATATACAATCAATGAAGAGTCTGTTCATACTATTGGTTCGTTGCTCAGAGATATGTGGAATACAGCGGTTCCTGTGATCGTATGTTCAAAAGAACATATAAGGGTACTCCAGAGAACGAATTGGCTTGAAGAAGTAGTGGAAGTGGATTAAAATAACTCATACTGGTACACTGTAGAGATAAAGGGGGGTTGTCGTATGACAAATGCAACACCGTGGGCTTTTTTGGAACAATATCGGGGAACCTATTTCAAAGGAACGTGGCCGACACTGCCAGAGATGTTTAGAATTACCGTGGCTCGTTTCCCTGACCGCCCCTGTTTTACTATTTTCAATCCCGATCGTACAACATTAAACTATAGGGACACTCTTGCTCTCATAGATCAGATTGCTAATTTTCTGGCCAGCCAGAAATTTGAAAAAGGAACCAAGATTGCAGTTACCGGGAAAAACTCACCCGAATGGGCGGTGGCGTATCTAGCAATTTTATTTGCTGGTTTTACTGTGGTGCCTATCGATTATCAGCTTTCTATTGAAGAAATAAAAAATATTCTTAGAGCATCAGATGCACAGGCGCTGTTTGTCGATGAAGAAAAATATGAAGCGCTCAAGGATGCGGGTATAACCCATTATTGGTCGCTTGCCAAAACAAAACCTGCGTATATTTATGACCTCAAATTTTCTGGAACTGCACATATAGAACCTGCGCAGGAAGAGGATTTGGCTGCAATTTTATTTACAAGCGGAACGACTGGATTTCCGAAAGGTGCTATGCTCACGCATCGAAACTTTGTCAGTGACTGCTATCTTGCTCAAGCCAATCTCAATATTTTTGAAACCGATGTATTCTATGCGCTCCTTCCGATTCATCATGCATACACGATGTTGGCAGTATTTATTGAAGCAATTTCAGTAGGCGCAGAACTGGTTTTTGGGCAGCGTATGGTAACAACAGCAATTCTCAAAGAACTCAAAGAAGCAAAAGTAACCATGTTTCTAGGAGTGCCTTTGCTTTTCAATAAAGTGCTCGCTGGAATAATCAAGGGCATTAAGGCAAAAGGATTTCTGATATACGGGCTTATTTCGATATTGATGGCAATTTCTGGGTTTATAAAGAAAGTATTTAAAGTAAATCCCGGGAAAAAGATGTTTGGCGCAATACTCGATAAAGCAAGCCTCAGAAGCATTCGTATCTGTATTTGCGGCGGCGGGCCGCTTGCGCCTTCTGTGTTTAGAAAATATAACCAACTGGGCATTGATTTTGTGCAGGGGTATGGTCTTACGGAAACAAGCCCGATATTAACACTAAACCCGGTAGAAGCATATAAAGAGACCAGTGTTGGGAAAATGCTTCCACAGGTTGAAATGAAAATTATTGAACCGGATCATGATGGCCGCGGCGAAATAGCAGTTAAAGGTCCAATGGTCATGAAAGGCTACTATAAAAACGAAACCGCTACAAAAGAAGTCTTTACCGATGACGGCTGGTTTAAAACCGGTGATATAGGATATCTCGATAACGATAATTATCTTTACTTAACCGGCAGAGCTAAAAACGTCATTGTGACCGAAGGCGGAAAAAATGTGTACCCAGAAGAGATAGAGAATGCGTTTCAGCTGTATAGTGAAATTGAGCAAATTCTCGTGCGTGGCTACTTATTAGATAAGCGCGAAAAATCTGAAGGTATCGAAGCATGTATTTATCCGAGCAAAGAATGGTTTGAACAGGAAGCATCACGAACTGGTATGACAATTCAGGACGGAGACATTGAAGGCCGCATAAAGCATATTGTAGACGAAGTTAACGCAAAACTGCTTCCCTATCAGCGTATCAGCAAGATAACAATATTAACCGAACCGCTTGAAATGACAACGACAAAGAAAATAAAACGGCATGCGGTTAAATAAATATAAAGCTAGAATCTGGTTTGTTATGTGTTACTTGTGAAAATAACACTTACTCTTCAACATAACATGCCTGATTGCTGCTATTAGCAAGACAATCCTCAATGAGGAGCTTTTTTCTTGCAATAAAGGCAGTTACCACAATTGCAGCACTCGCTATCAATCCGGGAACCCAGGAAGCAAGATAGGTAAATGCAAAAGCACCTATAACCGGTGCAATAATGCGATTGAGGCTCTCAATAGAAGCGCTCATACCAAACACACTTCCTGTGACAGTAGACGGTGCGCTTTTTGACAGTAATGATCTATTAAGCGTACCCGCGATCCCTGTTGCAATGCTCATAGGCAACAGTACTAAAGCAGTAATTAAGATCGATTGTGAAAAACCATAGAACAACAAAGCAATGCCTGTAATAATAAGAGAAACAAAAAGAAGCTTTCGTTCGTCAAATCGTTTTGCAAGCTTACCAACAAGACCGCCTTGTACAAAAGCAATGATTATTCCAATATAGGTTAAAAGAATTCCGCGTGTTGCGCTATCGGCTTTTAGATGTTCTGCGGCAAACAGTGAAAATGTGCTTTCAAAAACAGTGAGCCCAAATGAATAAAAAATAACCATTAGCAGCATAACACCCGTACCAGGCAGTTTAAGCGTAGCAGCAATATCTTTTAAAGCAAAAAGCTTTCGCGGTTTACTTGCTAAAGAGTTTTTCCTTTCTTGAGTAAGGCTTTCTGGTAATAGGAAAATAATAAGCATGCAATTGATAAACGCTATACCCGCAGCAACAAGAGCAGGTACTGCAAGCCCAAACCTTGCTAATAAGCCGCCAAAAATGGGACCAATAATAAACCCAAGTCCAAAAGCCATCCCAATCAATCCCAGGTTTTTTGCACGTGATTTAGTATCAGTTATATCAACAATATATGACTGTGCAACGGTAATATTCCCACCGGTAAGACCATCAAGCAGTCTGGCTAAAAATACAAAGAACAATGAAGGAGCAAATGCGAGAAGCAGTAAAGAAAAAAATGTTCCGCCAATAGAAAAAAGCAATAACGGTTTTCTTCCATACTTATCAGACAAGCGGCCAACGATCGGGGCTGCTATAAATTGTCCGCCGGCATATACAGCCATTAGAAACCCTAACAAAGCAGGATCAGCATGAAACTGTTTAATGTAATCTGGAATGAGCGGAATAATAAAACCAAACCCAACCATGTCCATGAGCACAACAGAAAATAACAGGGGGAGCGATGTTTTAGTTTTCATACGATATTACTCCTATTTATCAAACAAAGAAAGCAGATGCTCATAACCCTCTTGTGCCATCTGCTGCACCGGAATAAAGCGCAATGAGGCAGAGTTGATGCAGTATCGTTTTCCAGTAGGTGCAGGTCCGTCATCGAAAACGTGGCCAAGATGTCCGCCAGATGATTTTGAACGAACTTCAATGCGGCGCATGCCAAATGAGTTATCCTCTACAAAAGTTAAATGCGCAGGATCAATCGGTTCAAAAAAGCTTGGCCAGCCTGTCCCCGAATCAAATTTAGCAATCGATGTAAAGAGCGGTGTGCCATCAATCTTATCAACATAGATACCTGATTCATGGTTATTCCAGTACGCATTGCGGAACGGTGGCTCGGTAGCTGCCTCTACCAGCACCCGATACTCTTCGGGGGAAAGTTTTGCGCGCAGTTCTTCAGTTGGTTCTATAAAACAAATAGTATCGTTCATAGAGTGTCCCTTCTCTGCTTGATCACGGTAGCAAGCAGAAGCAATCAGTGTTATTGCAAGCAGAAAAACTTTCATGATGAAAATATACTCATGTTTAAGTAAAAGGCATAATTCAATAATGAAGGTAGGGGGAAGTCTCCCCCTCGCTCCAGCCTCCTCGCTTGCGGGGCGATATCTCTGGCGGTGCCCTCCAAGCTGCGGGGGCTTCCGCTACCCCCTCTACGGGGACTGTCCCTGGAAGCGTGACCCAGGAAACCATAAGCGCAGCCATCAAAATGCGCATGAACTATATATGAGGAGTGTCCCTTTAGTTGTTAATGCTTAAAATTAGAAACCAAGACTATTATAATTACAATAGTTCCAAGAACAGCAGTGATATTCCAGTTTAAAAGTGTGAGTGCACGCTTAATATCCATATAATGAGTGTCCCTGCCATCTGGATTGATCACAGGTTTTTCAATAACTTCAGCAGTATATACAGTGGTGCCGCCAAGCCAGAGCCCCAGTGCTCCAGCATAAGCCGATTCTGGGTGTCCGGCATTGGGGCTTTCATGTGCAAGCCGATATTCTATAAAAACACGGAAGGCAGTGCTGGTGTGTCCCTGTACAAAAGGAGCGCAGAGACAAGCCAGTAACCCAGAAACCCGTGCGGGAATAAAGTTTGCAATGTCATCAGCGCGGGCGGCAGGCTTGCCAAACCAGAGATACCGCTCTGTTTTATGGCCAAACATCGAGTCCATAGTGTTAATGATTCGGTAAACGAGCGCAGCCCAGGGTCCGGCTATGAGTCCGTACATGAGCGGGGCAGTAAC
>CAZVTR010000052.1:11894-13796 GCA_964630305.1 uncultured Treponemataceae bacterium
AAACGAGCGCAGCCCAGGGTCCGGCTATGAGTCCGTACATGAGCGGGGCAGTAACGCCGTCCACGGAACTTTCTGCTATGCTTTCCACGCACGCTCGGGCTACACCGTTTGCATCGAGCTTTGACACATCCCGGCCTACCATCATCGAAACAGCCTGCCGCCCGCGCACCGGCGGATAGGGAGCATCGGAGCGGAGCGCATGAAAGACACGAATAGCGTGTCCTGCGAGATCTTTCCTGGCGATAGAGGCCCAAATAACGATGCTGTCAAAAACTAAAGCGAGCTGAAACACTTTTGAGAATAGAAATGAATGTACTATCATAACAAAGAGCGTGACAGGGAAGAGTGTCCCTATCCATGCTAAAATGCCGGCAAGCAATTCTCTAGTTTTATATGGTCGTCCGCTGGAATTCTCATTGTTTTCGTGTGGATATGGGCAAGAAAAAAGCTTTCGGGTGATGGTTTCCATGCATGTGGCAAGTTTACCGATGAGCCGAACCGGATGGAGCATAAAGACAGGGTCGCCAATGAGGCTGTCCAGAATAAATCCGCCAGCTGTTACTGCAATGTTATAGTACCAATAGTTGGTTTTGAGTTCGTGCAAAAATTGAACAACTAGCTCCATCCCCGATATGCCTTTCTGTTTGTTTGCTTCATAAGATTTTTAAGTATCGTGTCTATATCGATATATGATGTGATAAAATCGCTGAGCTTTTCAAGCTCTGCATCGGTTGTACGTGAAAGATAGATTGACTGTTGCTGTAATTTTTTTTGTGTTCTAATGAGGTTGATCAAAGCTGTTCTCAATTCATCGTTTTCAAATATCCCGTGGAGATAGGTTCCGATGATATTTTTATAACACCAGGCTACAGGATTGCCATTCGAATTAAAAATAAACGGGATCGGTTTTTGGCCGCTGCTGCTAGGATGAATGTTTGAGGTATCACCTTGAGAATGATGGTTTATTTCTGAACACTTGGTAACGCCATGATGAATCTCATAACCAGAAATTTCCCATTGCGATAACGTTAGGAGCACCTGCTGGATGTGCTCAACGATTTGTATGTCCAAGCTGGTTTCGTTTTTTAAAAGAATATCAGGTTTAGCAATTGTATACATGCCTCGCGCAAGCTGTTTGTTTGGTGAAAATGTTGTAATGAGCGGCAATAGGGCGAGGCTTTTTGTAACGGTATGCTCTGATTCGATATGGTCTGGGTCATGGATCTCTGTTCCTAACATCTGAAGCCCCCCGCAGATTCCTATAATGATAGTACCTTCTGCTGCCCGCTCTTGTATTACTTGAGCAAGACCTGTGTCTTTGAGCCACCTATAATCGTTTACCGTTGTTTTTGAACCTGGCAAAATTAGTGCATCAGTTCCAATACTGTCAGCAGGGCAAAATATTTTTTTTATGCGGACATAGGGTTCAAATGCGAATGGTTCAAAATCGGTAAAGTTTGAAACATGAGGAAACATGATGATGCCTAGTGTAATAGTATTTCCGGTACTGCTTGATTGGGCATGTTGCCCAGCTTCATTAGATTGTTGCTCTAATGAAACAAGCTTAGACTCATCTTCTTCGGGTATCACGATATCGCGGAAGTAAGGAACACACCCCAGCACCGGAACGCTGGTATATTTAGCAAGCAGTTCATACGCAGGAGTGAGCAGCGTAACATCACCGCGAAATTTATTAATGATAAAACCTTTAAGCAGACTTCGCTCCTGGTGACTAAATGTAGCAACATGGCCTAAAAATGATGCGAACACTCCGCCGCGGTCAATGTCGCCTACGAGGTATACATCAGCATCAGCATAAATCGCAGCTTCCATATTTACAAAATCATGTGATTTTAAGTTAATTTCAGCCGGACTTCCTGCGCCTTCAAGAACAATTACTTC
>CAZVTR010000053.1:0-9155 GCA_964630305.1 uncultured Treponemataceae bacterium
GTAATAATACAAAACAACTTATAGAGTAAATGAAAAGCCTGGCGTTTGAGCGCCAGGCTTTTGTATATGAGCTAGTTTTACTTAACGGTGATAGATCGGTTTGGACTCATAGTGAGTGTGCAAAAGTTCATGTGACTTATGACCATTTGGTTCACCGAGGAATTCCTGATATACCTGCTTAATGTAGGGGTTATGGTGTGAGCAGCGATAGGTGCTCTTTTCATCATCTTGGTAAATACCGCTGATGCGTTTCTCACGGATTTCATCGGTTGCACCATAGGGCTGACCGCCGCCGCCAATACAGCCGCCGCGGCATGCCATAACTTCGATAAAGTGCCAGGGTGTTTCTCGTCCTTCTGCCTTTGCTCTGCGAATCTCATTGAGAACAGCAGCAATGTTACCCATCTGATGAGCTACTGCAACACGGACTTCGATACCGTTAATATGGAGCCGTGTTTCTTTAACGCCAGAAATACCGCGAACAGCAGTAAAGTTAACGTCTTTGAGTTCTTGATTGGTGATAAGGTGATACGCTGTGCGGAGTGCGGCTTCCATAACACCGCCGGTTGCTCCAAAGATAACGCCAGCACCGGTGTAGGGACCCATCGGGCTATCCGGTTCTGAATCGGGAAGATTGACAAGATCAATACCAGCTTGTTTTATCATGCGGGCCAGTTCACGGGTAGTGAGCGTGATATCGACATCCTTGTACCCTGAGGAATACATGTCTTTGTTGCGGCTGTTTTCGTATTTCTTAGCAGTACAGGGCATGATTGAAACTGAGAAGATTTTTGCGGGATCTACTCCGGCTTTCTGTGCCCAGTAGGTTTTTATCATTGCGCCCATCATCTGCTGGGGACTCTTTGCGGTCGAGAAGTGCGGAATCATATCGTTATAGTATTTTTCCATGTAGTCAACCCATGCAGGGCAGCAGGAAGTAATGAGCGGCAGCTTTTGCGGTTCTTTGGTGAATCGATGCACGAACTCTGTTCCTTCTTCGAGGATGGTGAGGTCAGCAGCAAAGTTTGTATCGAAGATTACATCAAAGCCAAGTCGGCGAAGCGCGGTATATATTTTTTTGGTGAGTACGGTTCCGGGTGGAAGGCCAAAAGCTTCACCGAGCGCGACACGCACCGCAGGTGCAATTTGAACAACACAGATTTTTTCATTATCAGTGCGGGTAAGGTTGTCCCAGACTTCTTTAGTCTGATCATTTTCGTAGATAGCACCAACGGGGCAGTGTGCAGAACACTGGCCGCATTTAATACACGGTCCTTCTGCAAGTGCAACATCTGCAGCAGGAGCTATGCGTGTATGTTCACCTCTTCCGAGGAATTCGATTGCCCAGACATTCTGCATGTCCTGACAGACCTTAACACAGCGTCCGCACCGCACGCATTTTTCCGGATTGAGAATAATGGTGCTCGTTGATTCATCGGTTTTAAGCCCTTTGAGGCGTTTGGGGAAAGGCTGTTCGCGGATACCAAAATCTGCTGCGAGTGTCTGAAGTTCGCACTGGCCGTTTCGAGGACACTGGAGACAGTCATCGGGATGGGTTGAAAGAATGAGTTCGATAACGGTTTTCCGAACCTGAACAATTTCAGGATCGCTTGTAATGACATTCATTCCTTCTTCAATTGGCGTACAGCAAGCGCGAAGCAGTTTTGGGTTTTTTTCTACTTTAACAACACAGATACCGCATGCTGCCCAAGCGGGTAAATCGTCATTGTAACAGAGTTTGGGTATCTTGATATTTGCCTTTTCAGCAGCTTCTAGAATTGTGGTACCTTCTGCTACCTGAACAGGTATGCCGTTTATTTTTGCATTGACCATAGTGGTCTACTCCTTCTCAATAAGATTTCATGACTTCAAAACTGTTACTTTTTAATAACAGCATTGAACTTACAAGCTTTGAAACACTCACCGCATTTAATACATTTTGATGTATCAATAGTGTATTTTTGTGTCTTGTCGCCTGAAATACAGTTTACAGGACATTTGCGAGCGCAAAGTCCGCAGCCAATACATTTTTCTTTATTAATAGTGTAGACAACAAGATCTTTACATTTTCCGGAGCGGCAGAGCTTGTCATTGATGTGTTCTTCATAGACTTTGCGGAAACGTTTAAGAGTTGAGAGTGTTGGGTTAGGCGCTGTCTGTCCAAGTCCGCAGAGTGCTGCCCGTTTCATTGCGTGTCCTATTTTTTCAAGATTTTCAAGGTCCTGCATGGTGCCATTGCCCTTGGTTATCTTGTCCAGGATGTTATGAATTTGCACTGTACCTATACGGCAGGGAGCACATTTACCACATGATTCGTCAACACAGAATTCCATATAGAATTTTGAGACGTCTACTGGGCAGTCGTCTTCATCCATAACGATAAGACCGCCAGAACCCATCATTGAACCGAGAGCTGTTAAGCTTTCATAATCGATGGGAGTATCGAGGAATTCTTCTGTGATGATACCGCCGGATGGTCCGCCGGTTTGCGCGCCAAGGAACTTTTTGCCGCCTTTGATGCCGCCGCCGATATCAAAAATAATTTCACGGAGCGTTGTTCCCATGGGGACTTCAACGAGACCGGAGTTGTTGATTTTACCGGTGAGAGCAAAGACCTTAGTACCTTTTGATGTTTCGGTTCCGATGCTAGCAAACCAGGCGCCGCCCTTGTTGATAATTACCGGAATGTTTGCCCATGTTTCTACATTATTGATAACAGTGGGTTTACCCCAGAGACCTTTAATTGCCGGGAATGGCGGGCGGGGAGTAGGCATACCGCGATCACCCTCAATTGAGTGGAGGAGTGCAGTTTCCTCACCGCAGACAAATGCTCCTGCTCCAAGGCGAATTTCAATATCGAATGAGAAATTTGAGCCAAGAATATTTTGACCCAAAAGTCCGTATTCATGCGCCTGCTTAATAGCTGTTTTGAGTCTGTCAATAGCAAGCGGATATTCAGCGCGGATATACACGAAACCCTTGTTTGCGCCTATGGTATAACCACAAATAGCCATTGCCTCAATGACTGAATGTGGATCGCCTTCAATGGTTGAGCGGTCCATATATGCTCCAGGATCGCCTTCATCGGCATTACAAACAACATACTTTTGCTCACTGGGAACCAGGCGGGTAAAATCCCATTTTCTCCACGTGGGGAAGCCTGCACCGCCGCGGCCTCTGAGTCCTGAGGTTTTGAGTTCGTTAATGACATCTTCTGGCTTCATTGAGAAGAGCACTTTTTCGAGCGCCATGTAACCGTCACGTGCAATGTACTCATTGATATTTTCCGGATCGATAACACCGCAGTTGCGGAGCACGATACGGAATTGTTTTTGATAGAATTCAATGTCATGTGTTTTTACACGTTCTTTCTGACGTGCATCTTTGTAAAGCAGGCGCTGAACTTCGCGGCCTTTAATAATATGTTCAGCAATTAATTCTTTAGCATCTTCCGGCTTTACTTCTACATAGAAAGATTCGGTAGGAAGAATTTTAACGATTGGACCTTTTTCGCAAAAGCCAAAACAACCGGTTTTTACTATCTGGACTTCATTAGCAACGCCTTGTGCTTCGGCTTGTGCTTTAAGTTCTTTGTAAATATCATCAGATTTGCTTGATTCACAGCCTGTACCGCCGCAAACCAGAATAAAGTGTTTGAATGCCATACTGCAGCCTCCAGCTTATTTCTTTACAATATCAATTGCGGGCCGGTCATAAATATGACCTTCAACGAGTGTGTGTTCAACAAGGTGCTTTTTAACAATTTCTTCAGCTGTAGCTGAGTCTACCTTGCCATATATAGTTTGCGGCATACCAGGGGCAATTACTTCAACAGTTGGTTCGACATAGCAAAGTCCCATGCAGCCTGTTTGCTTAACAACTACCTTATCAGAAAGTCCATTTGCTTCTACAGCCTTAATGAGTGTATCAAAAGTTGTTTTTGCTCCAGCAGCAATACCGCACGTTCCCATTCCAACAATAATGGTAATATCTTTGCCGGCAGTATCCCGCTTACTGATTTCCGATTTCTGAGCTTCTCTCAGCTTTCGGAGTTCTTCCAGCGTCATTTTACCCATGAGCTAACCTCCATAACAGTTATGTTTCCAATGATTCAAGGTATTGCTTTGCCAGCAGTAAGGCTTGTGCATCGGTTAAATCGCCAACGGCATCAAGAATTTCTGATCGTTTAACCGAATACGCCTCATTTCCATCACGAAACCGGTGAACAGCAATGTCAGCGTGCTCAGAAAAACAGAATGCTGACAGCAGGCATGATGGAATATCGCCAACTGGCGGCAGGTCTATATGCTGTGAAGGAAGGGAAAAGCTCACTGTTGTACCAATACCGGGTTCGGAATCAATATTCCATGTGCCCTGTACCTGACCTGCCATTTGCACAAGAAAGGGAATACCCAAACCAACTTTCCGTGCTGTATGCTTTTCTCCATCTGTATAAAAAGGATCTTTGACTCTTTTCAGTGTCTCTGCATCCATCCCTTTACCATTGTCTTTTACGACAACAGTTATAGTACGTGCATCTTCAATAAGCGAAAGCTCGACAAGTGTGGCTCCAGCTTCGATGCTGTTATGAATTAAATCGAGCACAACATCGCATATTGTGTAGTGCATCAACCAATAGCTTTATACTTTGCAATAATGTCGGCCATGTCGTCTTTGGTTAATTTGCCATAAACTTCATTGCCAACCATGAGTACTGGTGCTAGACCGCAGCATCCAAGACAGCGGACAGCATCAATTGAAAACATACCATCTTCGGTTACTTCATGACCCTTTATACCCAGAATGCTTTCTGCCTCATTGATAAGGTCCTGTCCGCCTTTCAGGTAACATGCGGTACCCATGCAGATTGCCAATCTGTGTTTTCCTGGTTTTGTAGTTTTAAACAGGTGGTAGAACGTGATAACACCATAAATCTTTGCTAGAGGAAGATTTAATTCGCGAGAGAGCCGTTCTGCTGCCTCTCTGGGAATATATGAAAACTCCTCTTGAATTTTATGAAGGATCATAATCAGATTACCTGGCTTATCCTTCCATGCATTGATAAAGCTCTCGAGTTCTTTTGAGAACTCAATTTGAGCTGCTGCCATTATTGACCCCCTAGTAGATAAAAAATTATCGATATAACTTGATGATATACAATTCTATTAAAAATTACAAGATGACTGCATTACTATCAGTATCTGTGTTTTAATAAACAAAATATATATTCGAAAAATTAAAATAAAATGCTGTAGTGGGACTCAGTGTTTGAATAAACATTTACCAGTGAATGATAGCGTTGTATTTTAACAAGAATATATTACACTTAGAATAGTATGAATACCGATATTCTGATTTCACTGTGTTCAGCAGGATTTTGGCTGGGTGCAGCATTTATCATTTTTTTTATTCTCATTATGAGACGACAGCTCATACATTATGGCAGTATTTTACTGCTCTCGGTTCTTATGATTGTTTATTGCGGCTCTAGCGGTTTTATAGCTGTTGTTGAAAAAACAGCTCCAGCTTTTTGGTTGTTTTTAATAAATAATGTATTCGATCATATCGATTATTCGCTTAATTTGATTTTATTCTGCAATTTTCTAATTATAGTATTGTTAGTGAACAAAAGTTCAGGCAAAGAGGTTTTAAACGGTTTTATACATGGTGCAGGAGCAATACTAGCCTTATTTTTATCTGGCGCGATCCTTATTGTTCTATCACATTTTAATGTTGTAATTAAGAATACAGTAATTCACTGGTTCTTTGCTTTTATGTTAATTTATTTTGTTGTAAGAGCAGTTATTGTTAAAGAAAAGTCAATTGAATACTGGCTTGTTATCATATTTACCTGTCCGCTCATTGTAATAAAAATTATAATGGGCATTGTATCGTTAAGCAATCAAATTATGCCAGCTTCAATACAAATAGCAGATATGATTACAATCAATACAGTAGCTGTATCACTTATTTTTTTACTATTAATAGAACTACAAATTCATTCCCCGGAAATAACCGCATTGGATAGCTGTATTGATAATTTAACTCATACTACTAAGAATTATGTCTCTGAGTTTTTCTTAAAAGAACTTGATGTAAGTAATGTTAATGAGTTAAAAATTGGTGATAGAGTAAAAAAAGAGGTGACAATTTTTTTCTCTGATTTGCGTTCGTTCACCGAGCTTTCTGAGCAGTTATCGCCAGAACAAAATTTTGCTTTTATCAATTCCTACCTTTCACGAATGGTCCCTATTGTATCGCAAAACAAAGGGTTTATCGATAAATATTTAGGTGATGGAATTATGGCTGTTTTTCCTGAGGATGCAGGCGCTGATAATGCATTAAAAGCAGCTGTGGAAATGCAGGAGAAGATTCAAGAATATAACAGGCACAGAGCTAATTCTGGATATAAGCCGGTAAGCCTGGGCGTTGGTATCAATACCGGAAGCATTATTATGGGTGTTATAGGAACTGATGAGCGATACGAAGCGACCGTTATATCCGATGCTGTTAATCTTGCGTCGCGTCTGCAAAGCATTTCCAAAGCGTTTAATATCGGCATAGTTATTAGTGAATCTACATTTCTGCAAATTTCGGATTTAGTGTCTTATCGTTATAGGTTTATCGGTAAAGTTCGTGTCAAAGGAAAAAATATTCCGATATCGGTTTTTGAAATCTTTAATGGATTACCCGATGAAATTTTGGAAAAGAAGCTTAAGGTAAATACAGTTTTTGAACAGGGTATGATCGCATACTATCAGAAAGCGTATGCCCATGCGGTCTCACTGTTTAAACAGGCATTGGAAATACTGCCCAATGATGGCGCTGCAAAATTTTATCTCCAAGCTTCATTGCAGAAAATTTTATTAAAAAAACAGCATAGCGTTGATTGAATTGTTTATTAATCATAATCATTTACAAATTTTTTAAAACGAGAAGTGTATAAAATACAAAACAGCCCCGGCATGCATTGCAGGGGCTGCTTTTATTGTTAACAGTATGTAAATGAATTATGCTTTATGGAAGATTAGCCAGTAAATCCTTGGCCACTGTTTCTCGTGATATGGTAAGCAGCGCAGCACGAATTGCAGCTGCTTTGTCAGCACCAATTGCGATTGCAGTTTTTTCGGTGCTGTAAAGAATCATGCCTGTGCTGAGGTCGATACACCTGATAGACATGGTAACCGTAGCCTGATACATTGAGCCGTCTTTTACTACCTGTACAACTCGTGCAACGCCATAAATATACCGTTGTAATGAGGGAGTGTATTGTTTTTTTGCCAGGTTGTAGATTTGCGAATCATTCATGGTTACTAAAGTTGCTGTGTCAATTGGAGCCAAACCGACTTTAAATTTTTCCTTTGCGAGTATTTCGAAAAGACCGCCCTGTGCAACGCTGGTTCCTGCAGGATTGCCGGTTTCATCGAGGTCAACGATTGCAACGCCGGTAGGAACGGTTTTAGCATCAGAACTGATAACGTACTCAAACTCAATGTACCGTCTGCTGAGTTCTTCAAACAGTGAATCTTTATAGGCAGCAAATCGAGCCGGTATTTGATCAATGAGATCTTTTGATGAATCGAGGTTTAGCGTGAAAACCACTTTTGCTTTTCCAACAAAATCGGGATTTGGCGGTGTAAAACTGATTATTCCTTCTGCATTGGAAAGCAAACGTTCAGTTTTTGTTGTAATTCTACCATTAGCCTGCATACGGTTATAGGTTACAAACACTTCAACACTTGGGATGCCTGGTGCATTATCATTTTCGCCGTATATGAGTTTTGCAGTAAACGCTTTAGGATATGCTTTACCCATACCAACGCTTACCGGAGCATCGAGTTTAATGAATCGCAATTTTGAAAGCACGTTGCGGGCTTTATTGACATTGCGTTCCATTTTAATATCAGCATTATCAATATCGGAGCCTGAAGCAGCAACTGCCGCTTGTATATAAAACTTGATAGCATCAAAGTATCTTCCCTGTGCGATGGCGCTATCGCCGGCTGATTCCGGTTTTGAAACGGCATCTTCTTTTTCTTTAAAAATTGCAGCTATTCTTGCTTTTTCTTTTTCCAACTCTTTAGTTTCATATGCTGCAAGGATATATACAGTTACACGGCCATCGGGGCTTTTGGCAATATATTTTTCTTTAATAAGAAAGCCAGTGATGCGTCCCTTTGACTCTGATTTTACCGTTTGAATAATATCAGCCTGATACGATTCCAATGTAGCCTTAGCAACAGCGGTAGAATCGACGGTAATCTTTTGACCGATATAATTCATAATTGAAGCTACAAGGTTTGCAGTTGCATCGTCGGTTGCTTTTGCAATGTCACCATTTCCTGCTGATGAATAGCCAACAAAGTAAGTATAGGTACCATCGGGAGCGGGTGTTTTGGTTGTCCATTCTGGTGTTGCAGAAGCACTTGGTGCAGTGCTTACGCAGGAAACAATAAGCAATATAGAAATAAAAGTATACAAAGCGCGTTTTGCCATAAATATAGGCTCCTTTCCGTCATGTATAGTTACTTAATTAGTTCTTTATTATTTATAACGCTTATTAGGTAAGATAACAAGGGTTTCATTATTACTTTATGCTTAAAAGAAAGGCTGTCCAAAAGCGGACAGCCTTGCCTAATCGTAATGCTTTTATTCAGATTATGTGTAGCGGCAGATTAGAACCCTTCTGCAAATGCATTCTGAACAGCCTGGATAGCTCGTTCTTTTTCAGGAGTTTTTGGTTCATTCTTGCTTTCGCCGTCAAGAATTTTGCGGAGCTGTTCCATGAGAAGATCTTTATTAATGGTATAGAGCTGCATGACGCGGAATTCGTCGCGGTCAAAGGTCTTTTTCCCGTCTGGTTTATACCAGCGGATCTGTACCCACCAGTCAGATTCAAGCCGGAAACCGCTGAAACGAGCTTCGGAAACGCTCTTTACAACGCGTTCCATATAGGTTTCAATTTTATCTTTGTCACCTACCTGTGCGCCAGCGAATGCATCTTTAACGCGAATGCTGAGGAAACGTGCAATTTCAGTATCAGCATTGAGGCGCTGTGCAGCGAGCCGTGTTCCTTCAAGATCTTTTCCAGTTACATCGACAACAACGACATATTTGTCTTTATATTCGGGAAGTTTTTCAACGGCTTTGGGACC
>CAZVTR010000053.1:9255-13576 GCA_964630305.1 uncultured Treponemataceae bacterium
GATTTAGTGCTGAATGCTGTTTTGCTCATAAAAGCCAATGAACCGAGCAGTTGGGCAGTAGATGTGTCATATATTTTCATGGCACCTTGTGCGGTTGCATAGTATTTTCCGTCGGCGGCAGAAGTAGAAAAGTTCACAGAAATTTCAACGTATACATCGGCATTAAACTTTTGGGCAATATACTGGATAAGATCGATAGAACCGCCAGTTTCGGCCTGATACGCTGCGAGCTGGTCTTTTTTATTGCGTTCAATCTGGTCGTAGTCAATAACGCTCAACCCCATGCGTTCGATGAGATAGCGGTTTGCACTTCCAATTCCTGCTTTAATGTATTGCGGTTCAATTTTAACACTTTCATCGTAGTATACCATATACGTCAGGCGTTTGAGGTAGTTTTCCAAGAATGCCTGTTCTTCTGGTGTCAGTACGCCGGGAATTGCTGGCGGGACATCATCGGTATTAGCGGTGGCTGCAGGTTGAGCGGTACTCGTCTGTGTTGTTCCCGTTGTCCCGGATGACGAGCTGGAACTGCCAGAACTGCTTGAGCTTCCAGAGCTGCTCGAGCCTGTAACAAGCTCTTTTGCTCTGTTCTGATATTCAGTATTTGTTCCGCTGGACGAACCAGATGAATTGGATGGTTGCGAATTATTAGATGCCTGCTGCGGCGGTGCTGAGCTTACACAGCTCACTATTAAAGCTCCTGCAAGCAAAATAACTAGGATTTGAAAAAATTTGATTTTCATACAAGGCTGCTCCTTAATTGTATTCTTTGTTGTTTATAATATTAATGCAAAAAGTATAAAAAACAAGTATGAGGATAAAAAATAGTATTTAACTGAGCGTTCTGAACAATTCCAAAAATCGATATCAGCGTTCAAGAGTTAAAATGTAGGAAAATAGTTCAAGTTTTGATTTGACAGCCGAAAAGGAAATAGAAAAATCATATAATGGTAAGATTGTCAGTGTATAGCTCTTGCCGGTAGCTGGATTTGTGATTGAGATAGAAGACGATGTCACAGAAAACACGATACGCTTCTCGGTTTGCAATGAACCTATTGAAAACGATTGGTCGCTAGTGCTGGGTTTTATTGTGCCATCGCTAGCAATACTAACAAGAGGTTTTTTATCCATATATAAGATAAGCAATCCTTGCTCAAATCCTGCTTCAAAGGACAGTTGGTTGTTTCCCTTTACTAATTCAAGCGGAATGCTCACAGAACCATCGGAAGGTATGATGAGTGATTTGTTTGTTCTGCTGATTTCTCCTCTGGTAACAATTCGGGATTGCATATCATTATGTGAAAATTGTCCTGCGGAAATAATTTTTTTATTATTGATATTTAAAGAATAGAATAAAAGTGGCGAACTGTATTCGTTAAAAATAGAAAATGAATAATAAATGCCAGAAAGCCCATTTGGACCAGCTAGAATAACTTGATATGTGGTTTGGGATTCTGTGAATGTGTTCTCAAGCAAGCCTGATCCAATGAAAGTGCCATTGTTATAAATTTCAAGTACAAGCCGATTAGATTCTGGCGTAATGAGAAAATGCAGCAAATTATCTTTTGAAAGCGTAAATGGAATTGTAATGGTAGAAGCTGTGCTAATTTCAAGATTTTTGTCAAAGAATCTGGCTGCTAATTTAGTATTTCCAGCTGAGTCTTTGATAGAGAACAGTGTACCTGAGGCTTTATTATCGTTTAATAGCGAAAAAGGAACAACGATGCTTACAGGTACACCATCTTTCAGTATATTGGTAATTTGAAAGAGATTGCTTTCGACATAGCCAGTGGTGCCAAGTATATATCCAAACGAGTAGCCTGATGCCTCTGGGATTGCGGTTCCAACAAGGTTTCCTGTCGATGTCTTATTTTCTATTTGCTCAGCAGGATATCCCGGTTCGAGTTTGATACTATAATATGCTTTGGGTAAGAACTTTTCTTGTATTGGTGATTTTTTTACCGATGCAGTTAAAAATACCTCTGTGAGCGGTCGAATTGATTGATCCATAGGAGGTGTAAAGGGGTATATTAATGCTGATACTGTATAAATGCCTTCATCCTCAGGAGCCTGCCAGACAACCCTATCGCCGCTATTTTGCAGAGAACTTTGCTTTATAGTGACGTCATTGATCTTCCACAAAATCCACGCTGTATCAGGAATCGCAGGTGCAGCTGTGAGCTT
This sequence comes from uncultured Treponemataceae bacterium, assembly GCA_964630305.1. Classification (GTDB taxonomy): domain Bacteria; phylum Spirochaetota; class Spirochaetia; order Treponematales; family UBA12059; genus JAKPPT01. The sequence goes on from CAZVTR010000053.1 coordinate 11,440, forward strand.
AAATAATACATACTCGTTAGTTTCCAGTGTCCCTGGGTACATGCCGATTGAAAATGCAGGAACTGGTTTTGAGAAAATTAGCAATGTAGTAGAAAAAACAGCAAGTTGGGTATTTTGAGCATCAAAAACAGTTGAAGAAACCGTATAATAGCCGTCGGGTAGGGATGCCGGAAGCGGGATTGCGGGGAGATTTTCCGGAAATGAGGATGCATAGTATATGCTGCTGGTATCTGATACACTAATTCCAGTTTTTGCGATTATGTAGGATATAGATGTAGCTTTATCTATATTTTGTAATGTAATTTTTATTCCTGCAGGAGCAGGACCGCCGGGTAGTACCGAAAGTTTGCAGTAGAGACTGTTTTTAGCAGAAAGTGCTTTAGCAGTAGTAATAGGGGCACTATTATCAGTAATCTCGAGTTTATAATAAGACTGGAGATCTTTTTCTGAGAGCAAAGCTTCGTTGAGACTGCATGAAAATGCTGCAATGAGAAATACTATTAAAAACCAGGTGAGAAAATTTTTTTGCATGCTATAAACAATCCCATGTATAAATATAGCATAAATTTAATAAAAATCAACTATTAGTTTTATTTTGTGTTCAATACGAGGAGTCCGCAACCATTGGATATGGAAATTTTGGTATTGAATTTTTGTGAATAAGTCTGAATATTTTTTATGATTTTTTCACCAGATTTTGCATCAGCAGGAACTGGAGCGAAGTTTTTTCTGCTGATTTGTATAGGTATAATGGACACTGAGACGAGCTTGCTGCCTGTGAACTTAAACTGAAATAGCGCGCTTTCATACGTGTCATCGCTAGCCATATCAAAAACGAAATTACCCATCGAATAGAGAATAATCCCATTATTATACAATTCTATACTCTGCAAAACATGCGGATGATGTCCAAGAATAATTGAAGCGCCGGCATCGATAATACTGTGCGCTAGTGCTATTTGATAGCTGCGCGGATAATGTTCATGTTCAATGCCCCAATGGATTGAAACAACGATAATACTGTGCGGATATGCTTGTTTTATTTGCTGTGCTGACTTAACAGCGCTTGATAAGGCTGTTATGCCTGTAAAATCTTCAGGGAGTTGCGAAAGAGAGGCATTAGGTTGCATGAGAATTTCTTTTTGTGTCATTTTTCGATACTGTTTCCATGATTGAGCTTGCCTCGTGCTCCACATAGGTTCAGCATATCCTAAAAAGGCAAACTGAATATTTTTGGCATTAATAAAAACGGGTTTTGAAGCTTCCTCCAAATATCGCCCGGCACCGCATACGTGTATTCCTTTTTGCTTAAGGTGCTGAATAGTATCAGATAGTGCAAGCGGACCATAATCATTTGCGTGGTTATTAGCAAGTGACAGTATGGTAAGCCCCGAGTTTTTAAGCGCAGTGAGCGCTTTGAGCGGGGCACGGAACGTAATGTTCTCTGGCTTTCCGGGGTATGGGGTACCGCGCTCAGAAATTGGGCATTCAAGATTTGCAAATGCAATATCTGAGGCTAAGAAATATTTCTTTACATCGGAAAAGGGGAATGATGGATCGTTTGCAGCAAGAAGGTGTTTTCCGGGAAGCCGTGTAAGGAGAATATCACCAACCGCTGTGAGTATAATTTGATTATTTTGAGAAAAACAATCAGAAGAAAGAAAAAATAATAGACATAAAAAAGTGATGACCAAGCGCTTCATAGCAATTCATGAAGCTTGCGCGCTATCGGGTATCTGCGGCCTAATCCAAAAGCGCGAGAGGTTACCTTGAGCACTGGCGCGGCCTGTCTTCGTTTATATTCAGCATACCCTGTGAGCTTAATAACACGAGCAACTGTATCAGGATTGTATCCTTTTTGTATTATTGAATGCAGTGTTTCGCCTCTCTCAATATACAATTCCAGTATCGCATCTAGCTCTGGATATGGCGGAAGCGAATCTTGATCGGTTTGGTTTGGCCTGAGCTCTGCAGAAGGCACTTTATCAATTATTGCTCGAGGAAGTAATTTGTCACGTTGATAGAGATATTCGCAGAATTCGTATACTTTTGTTTTATAAAGATCTCCAATGGGAGCGAGCGCTCCAGACATATCGCCATACAGTGTACAGTAACCAACAGCGAGTTCGCTTTTGTT
>CAZVTR010000054.1:0-13106 GCA_964630305.1 uncultured Treponemataceae bacterium
ACACTCCATAGAGGAAGGCTTGGCGCAGGTACGTATAATTTTGTCTGGGACGGCACCAATATGGCTGGGCTTCCTGTTGCTCGCGGCATCTATTTTATTAGAGTAGTCGCACCAGGTATAGACGAAATCCGTAAGGTAATAGTAATTAAAGAATAATAAAAGGCTGTCACGCACAAAGTGACAGCCTTGATTTAAGACAAGATTTTTAGTTAGGATTTACTTCCATGGAAACCAATGTAACTCGCCTGCTGGCATCACGAAAAATTGCTTTTGAAGTTAGGACCTATGATGTCGACGAATCAAATCTTTCTGCGCAGTATGTTGCAGAGAAGATTGGTTTAGAACCCGAACGCGTTTTTAAGACACTCGTTGCAGTAGGAAGCGATGGTGCGCATAGTGTGTTTGTCATTCCTGGTTCATTCGAGCTTAATCTTAAAAAAGCGGCAAAAGCAGCGGGGCAAAAATCAATTGCGATGCTGCCTCTCAAGGACTTAGAATCAGTGACAGGATATGTTAGGGGAGGCTGTTCGCCGATAGGAATGAAGAAGCAATTGCCAACATATATTGATGAAACTGCGCTCATCTGGGAATCGATATCGGTAAGTGCCGGCAAGCGCGGAATACAGGTACTCCTCGCGCCGGCACAGCTTGCAAGCCTTGCGGGTGGTGTGTTTGCCGATCTTATTTAGTTCCCAGTGCCATCGGCTTAATGCAGCTGACTAATGCACGCAATAGCAGTATCATGGATGATTTCGCTCACCGTAGGATGCGGAAACACCGTTCGCGCAATGTCATAGACTGTTGCGCCGTGAGCTAGCGCATACTGCATGCCCCAGATCATTTCACCGGCATAGGGCAGCACTACATGCACCCCAATAACCTTTTGCGTTTGTTTATCAACAAGCATTTTGCACAGTCCGTGACCCGTCTGTCCCTGTTCCACAAGGAATCGGCCATTCGAACGAGCGGGAATGCTAGCCTTTACAAATTCTATGCCTGCGGCTTCTGCCTGTGCTTCGGTCATGCCAACGCCGGCGCATTCGGGTTCTCCGTACACAACCCAGGGGAAATAGTTCCAGGGAATGCTTATCCGGGATGTTTCCGGTTGTTCATTACGTTTTTCGATACCGGCAATAAAGAGTGCCACGGCTCTTCCCATTGCGCTTGCTGTGTGGGCAAGCTGAGCTCTTCCCGTTACGTCGCCAATTGCCCAGATCCCCGGAACCGATGTTCGGCAGTAATCGTCAACGGTAATGCCTTTGTTAGTGCAGGCTAAGCCCATCGCTTCATAGCGGGACTTGTCAAAAACTGCTTTTCTGCCTGTAGCAATAAGAATCTTTTCTGCGGTAATAGTGTTTTGCGTCCCTTGTTCTTCAAAAATGACGCTGTTTCCTTGTATTTCGAGCACCTTAGCTCCTGTGTGAATATCAATAGTGCGGAGCGTGCGCTTATAAACGGCAACGGCTTCTTGATCCATAAAGGGAAGTATTTCAGGTAACATTTCTATAACATGAACATCAGTTCCAGCTGATGCAAAAAAGTTTGCAAACTCCATGCCGATAACACCGCCGCCAATAATACAGAGTGATGCAGGGAGCGCTTCAATGGTGAGTATAGAATCACTCGTGAGGATACAGGGATTATCCGTAATGCCGGGTATGGGAGGGAGCGCAGGCTCTGACCCGCTTGCAATAATTATATGTTTCCCTTCTATGATTTCACCAGTTTCTGCAATGGAAACTTTATGCGGTTCAATAACTGTTCCTGTTCCTTTATAGACTGTTATATTGTGTTTTTTCATTAAAAACTCAATGCCTTGAACCAGCTTGGAAACACTCTGATTTTTCCAGTTCATGAGTGCCGGAAAATCAAGCTGGACATGCTCTGCAGAGACGCCAAACTGACTGCTGTGCTGCGCATGCTTAAAAAGCTTGACGCTGTTCAGCATGCTTTTTGTAGGAATGCATCCCCGGTTAAGGCAGGTTCCGCCCAGTGCATCTTTCTCGATGAGCGCTGTGGTAAGTCCTAAAAGTCCTGCTTCTTCTGCAGCCACATATCCGCCGGGACCACCCCCGATGATAATTGCATCAAACATCATACCTCCTTATTTTATAAGGAAATAGTCTCGTGCACTATTCCTCAGAACATATTTTTATACAGCGATTGTATCAAAGACTGCTCTACTTTACCAGTAGAACGCTCCCTGCTATACTTTTTGCTATGTCGTTCGTTCATCTTCACAACCATACCGATTATTCACTTCTCGATGGAGCTGCAAGCATTGATTCGCTCGTGAAAAAGGCTAAGAGCTTAGGCCAGCCTGGTCTTGCCATAACTGACCATGGCAATTTGTTTGGCGCGTATCTTTTTTACAAGGCATGCAAAGAGCAGGGAATAAATCCTATTATAGGATGTGAATTTTATGTTGCACCGCACTCGCGTCATGAAAAAAAAGGTTCAGAGTCGGGGAATAAATACTATCATCTCATTCTCCTGGCTAAAAATGAAGCAGGTTATCGTAACTTAATGTATCTCAATACCTATTCATATCTTGAAGGGTTTTACTATAAACCGCGCATCGATTGGGAACTTTTAGAACGGTATCATGACAACCTCATTTGCAGCACAGCCTGTATTGCTGGTGAAATTCCTTCCCTTATTATAGAAAACAAACACAAAGAAGCAGAAGCGCTTATTTTTAAATACCGCGAGCTCTTTGGAAAAGAAAACTTTTTTCTTGAATTGCAAAATCACGGCATTAAAGAAGAATACCTTGTAAACAAAGCGCTAGTAGAAATTGGTCAACGCAATGGGATTCCGCTCATAGCCACAAACGACATCCACTATACCGAGAAATCTGACGCAGAAGCTCACGATGTTTTGCTCTGCATTGGCACCAATACAAAGGTCACCGATGAAAAGCGTATGCGTTTTCCCGGTGATGAGTTCTATCTTAAAACTGAAGAGGAAATGCAAAAGCTCTTTAGTGAAGTGCCGGAAGCTCTGTCAAACACATTGCTTATAAACGAAATGGTGTCAATAAAATTCCCAGCGCCAGGCCCCTTGCTTCCAGAATACACGATTCCTGAAGAGTTTACTCCTGAGCTCCGTGTCCAGAATGAAGCCAATGTTGCAAGAATTGAGAAGCGCTATGATGCTATGAGCAATGAGGTTATTGTTCGCTGGGATCCCCGCGCCGGTAAAGTAGAAACCAATGAGCTTGCGAATGATATCCGCAGTAAACTTGCGGAGCGGCTCAAAGATCCGGTTACCCACTATCTTGTCTGGCTTTCAAATAAGGGGCTTTCTGAGCGTTATCAAACTATAACGCAAGAGCTTATCGATAGGCTTGATTATGAGCTTTCTATTATTATTTTTATGGATTTTGTCGGTTACTTTCTTATAGTGGCAGATTTTATACGGTGGGCAAAACGCAATGGCATACTTGTCGGTCCTGGCCGCGGTTCTGGCGCAGGATCGCTAGTGGCATACGCTATACAAATAACAAATATCGACCCGATAAAGTATGACCTCCTCTTTGAGCGGTTCCTCAATCCAGAACGAATTTCTATGCCAGATTTTGATGTCGACTTTTGCTACGAAAACCGTGAGCGTGTTATTAACTACGTTAAAGAAAAATACGGTGCAAGCTCAGTAGGGCAGATTATAACCTTTGGTACGCTTAAAGCTAAAGCCGTTGTAAAAGATGTAGCACGCGCGCTCGGTATCGGATTTGATGAAGCGAACAGTATCACCGATTTAGTTCCCGAAGAACAAAAAATTACAATTGACAAAGCTATAGAATTATCACCAGCGCTCGTAGAAAAAGCACAGGACCCCAGGTATCAAAAACTCTTTGAGATTGCTCGCAAGCTGGAAAATAAACGCCGCAATGCGAGTACGCATGCTTCCGGTGTTGTTATCGGTAAGTGGGAGCTTATAGATTTTGTGCCGCTCTATAAAGACCCAAAATCCGGTGCAGTATTAACACAGTTTACAATGGATCAGATTGAAGCATGCGGCCTTGTGAAAATGGATTTCCTCGGATTAAAAACGCTCACACTCATAGGAAATACGCTTGCGCTCATAAAAGCATCGCGCGGAATCGATATCGATATAGAAAAAATACCGCAGGATGATGATGCAACCTTTGATATGCTCGGTGAAGGGAAGAGTGTCTGTGTGTTCCAGTTTGAATCTGAGGGCATGCAGCAAATTTTAATGCAGGCAAAACCGCGCACCATAGAAGAACTCATTGCGTTAAATGCGCTGTACCGCCCTGGGCCTATGGCGTACATCCCGCAGTTTATCGATTGCAAGTTTGGCAGAAAGCCTATTGTGTACCCGCATCCGTCGCTTGAGAAGTACCTTAAAAAAACTTATGGTGTCATTGTGTATCAAGAGCAGGTCATGCAGGTTGCGCAGGAAATAGCCGGTTACTCGCTCGGACGAGCAGATGTTCTTCGCCGCGCTATGGGTAAGAAAAAAGCCGATGTCCTTGCGCAGGAAGAAAAGCCCTTTATTGAAGGCGCTGTCAAAAAAGGTTACAAAGCAGAAGATGCAAAACGTATTTTTGATATTCTTGTGCCATTTGCCGAGTATGGTTTTAATAAAAGCCATGCTGCAGCATATGCAATTTTAGCATACGAGACTGCCTGGCTCAAAGCGCACTATCCTGCGGAGTTTTTAGCCGCAAACCTTACAAATGAAGTAAACAACATAGAAAAATTAACGCAATATATAGCGGAAGCCAGAGCATTTGGAATTAAAGTAAAAGCTCCGCATGTGAATATCAGTGAAGATAAATTTACGGTAAACAATGGCGAAATTGTCTATGGCCTCATTGGCATAAAGGGAGTAGGAGAGAATGTAGCAGAGCTCATCGTTAAAACACGGCAAAAGGGCGGCGCATACAAAGACTTCCTGGATTTTCTTGAACGAGTAGGCATTAAAGCCTGCAATAAGCGTACACTCGAATTTTTAATAAAAACAGGCTGTTTTGACGGTTTAGGACATAATCGGAGAGAACTGCTCCTCAATCTTGAAAAAGCAGTGAGTTATATAGAAAAGAAACTCGAAATATGCGAAACAGGCAACCTCTTTGATATTAACAGCTGTGAAGGGTTTCCTCCATTTGTGTGGGAATCAGTTGAAGAGTTCAGCTATCAGGAATTGCTCAAGTTTGAAAAAGAATACCTAGGGTTTTACTTTTCAGGACATCCGCTTGATGAGTACCGACAGCTCTATGAACGGTGCAACTCAGTGGATTTTAATCATCCGGAACGCTCCTCAGCCTCAAAAGAATATACTCTCATTGGTCAATTAATTGATTTTAAGGAAATCCGGAGCAAAACCGGAAAACCAATGGCGCTTGGTAAAATTGAAGGTTATGAAGGCGTTATGGATATTGTGGTTTTTGAGAAAGAGCTTGAGCAATTTAGAAATAAATTTGTTCTCGATGCTATAATGTTTTTGGCAGGCTCCATAGATCCTTCGAGAAACAGACTCTCATTCAAAGTTACAAAAGTTCTTGAAGCGAGTGACCTTAAGCAAAAGAGTATCCGTGAATTACATATAACTCTCACAAAGATTGAGAGCGAAGATGCCTTAGATGCATTAAAGGAAATTCTCATGGAAGAGCGCGGGCAGTGCTCGATTTTTTTCCATGTTCCGGAGAATAACCATATGGTTCTAGTAAAGGCCAATAATGCATTGAGCTGTTCTGCGAATAATGACTTGCTGGGCAGAATAAAAACACTCCCTGTGGTACAGGATGCTTGGTTTGATTAAGACTGGCTTAGCGGTGAGCAAAAATGTAGGCTTCGAGCTCTTTGTACGAGGCAAACACAAAGTCGGCTTGTGATCGTTTCCAGCCTCTGCTAATGAGCGCAGTCTGCATCCCGGCAGCCTTTGCGCCGGCTACATCATACTTTTCTGAATTGCCCACATAGAGGATATGCTCAGGAGCAACGCCGAGCGCATCCGAAAACCGGATGAATGGTTCGGAAAATGGTTTGAGTCTTCCGGTTGCTTCACTCGTCATGATTACGTTGAAGTAGTCTTTTATAGTAAGATATTCGAGTTTAGTTTCTGCAGGAAAATCGGAAAGCGCGCCCGTGGGTATTCCGGCATGCTGGAGAGAGTTTAATAGTGTCTCTACTCCATCGAACAGTTTGATATACTTAAACATGGTCTCTGATTTTTGATAAATACAGGATTCCATCACAGTAAAAATAGCATCGGATGAGCCGCCAAAAATTTTTGCAAGCACTTCCGCTTCTTTTTGGTGAAACTCAAGGACGCTTGTAACAGTCTCAAACCCATATGCTCGCACAAAAGAATCGTTGCGCAGTTGGATACGGAGCCAATTATACCTGAGGAGGAATACAAGGTGTCCAATTGTTTTCGGCACCATCTTAAAATAGAGCGAGGATGAAGGATACAGCGTACCATCAATATCAAAACCAACAGCCTTAATCATGACAGGTATGTTTATACAATATAATACTGACAATGTCGATATCATGTATATTGACAAAAAGAGCACTTTTGTTCGAAGATGATACCATGCAGTTTGTTTTAGACGTAGGTAACACAAATATTGTCGGCGGTGTCTTTGACGGGGACAGGCTTATGTCAACTTTAAGGATTCGTACCGTGCCGGGCAAAACAGAAGATGAGTATGGAGTCATCGTAAAGGCACTGCTTGCCGAGCGCTCTGTCGATTTTGCGCGCATTGATACAGTGCTCATTAGCTCTGTTGTGCCTCAGCTTACAGGTGCCATGCAAAAACTCTGTGTGCATCTCTTTCAAAAACAGCCGCTCATCATGGGGCCTGCACTGTACAGGAAATTGCCTGTGGAAGTCATTGCTCCCGATGAAATTGGTGCAGACTTAGTTGCCAACTCGTTTGCGGCATGGAAACTGTGTTCGACGGCTTGTCTTATTGTCGATTTTGGCACAGCGCTTACGTTTACCGCGGTTGATGCATCAGGGAAAATAGTCGGCGTTGCGATTGCGCCTGGCCTTGCTACCGCAGTATCGTCGCTCTCATCGGCAACCGCTCAGCTTCCCGTGGTCCCGCTCGAAGCGCCGCAAAGTGTTCTTGGTAAAAACACCATTCAGGCAATTCAGTCCGGCATTGTGCTTGGATACGCTGGCCTTGTTGAAAATATGGTTACCCGCTTTAAAAAAGAAATGGGAGCGCTCACTGTCATAGCAACAGGCGGCCTTCACAGAGTCGTGGCTCCGCATGTCAGTGTTTTTAACCGCATCGAGCCGGATCTCACCTTGATTGGTCTCAACCTCATCTGCGGTGTGTTCTAGTGTCTCAAAGCCTGTGATGGTTGGCTTGAGCATTTCATGGTATGATGATAGGCAGGCAGAGACACTATTTAACGAGTGACTTGAGCTCCTGAGCGAGCTTTCCGCCTTTTTTAAGGAGCGCGTGATATGCAAGCTCAGCGGCTTTCTGTTCGGCTTCTTTTTTAGTTTTCCCGGAGGCAGCAGGAAATTCTTCCCCGTTGAACACGCATGCAATGCGGTAGGTTCTGTCGTGATCGGGTCCTGTTTTTGATTTAATCACATATACCGGAATAGCCTTATAGAGTTTTTGCGAAACAATCTGGAGGAGCGATTTATAATCGTGATGGTGCTTATTGAGGAGCACTTTTTCAATTTCGGGATGCAATAGTGTAAGAATCAGCTTTTTTACAGCCTCAAAACCCTGGTCAAGATATACCGCGGCAAAAATGGCTTCCATGGCATCGGCAATGAGGGCTCGTTTAGTCCTCCCGCCGGAAAGTTCTTCGCCTTTTCCAAGGATGAGCAGTGTATCGACACCGAGCGCAAAGCCGATATCGGAAAGCGTGCGCTCAGAAACAACGATGCTTTTAATGCGTGCAAGCTCGCCTTCCGGTTTATCGGGGAGTTCCCGGTAAAGCGTCTCTGCAATGACCATGCCGAGTATGGCATCACCGAGGAATTCAAGACGCTCATTATGGATATGCGAATCTTGTATTTCGTTAGAAGCAGATCGATGGGTGAGTGCGGTAACAAGCAGCTGGACGTTGTTACAGGTAATCCCCAGCTTGTTCTGGAAATCAATGAGCCTTGCAGGATTCATACCGTTTGTATGCTCCTTGCAAGGCTCATTGGTCTGTAAACATGAAGGAAACAATTACTGAGCAGATTTAATGAAGTTATAAGCATCGCGAACAGTTTCAAATTCGTTAGCTTTTTCATCATCAATCTTTACCTTGAATTCTTCCTCAATTGCATATACAAGCTCATAGGTATCGAGGCTGTCTGCGCCGAGATCCTGGCGGAAGCTGGCGTCAAGGGTGATTTTATCTTCCTCAACTTCAAGCTTGTCAGCAATTATTTTCTTCATTTTTTCAAAAATCTCGTCCATCGAAATACTCCTTCCTAAAGGAATTACATGACCTGCCAGGGATCATGTATCATAACCAGCTCATCAGAAAACAGCTTTTATAAGCCTTTTTCAGAGTAGCTGAATAATGCCGCCTTACACTGTCTTATTCACCGCTTGCAGGATTAATTACCTGGCGTCCGCGGTAGAAACCGCACTTGGGGCATACATGATGATAGTGAACCGGGTTTCCGCAGTTACCGCATGAAACGAGTGACGGTGCGGTAAGTTTCATATTTATTGACTGCCTGCGGCTGGTCCGAGCTTTTGAAGTTTTACTTCTGGGTACTGCCATAGAATAACCTCTTTCAAAAAGAATGCTAAAAAATCCGTACAATAATGCACTATTTTCTTAAAAAACGCAAGAGGACATCCCGAACATTCTCGTTACAGCGTGGGTTCCTCATCTGCCCCATGTCCATCAAAGTTAACAAAACCTATGTGCTTTGTCAAGATAGATTTTGACATTTTTTTATAAATTGTAAGCAGAGCTGAATTTTTTGCGGATGCCCTCTGCGACAATGGGCGGCACCATGGTCTCGATCCTGCCGCCAAACGAAGCAAGCTCTTTGATAGCACTGGAACGAAGCACAAAAAACTTAGTGTCGGTAGGCATAAAGATGGTTTCAATGTCCGGATCAAGCCCTTTATTCATAATTGAGAGTTCAAACTCATATGAAAAATCCTGCACGCTTCGCACACCGCGTATGAGCACCTTGCAGTCATGCTTTTTTGCAAAATCCACAACGAGCGTATCGCATGTATGTACAGAAACATTAGGATATTGTTCCATAAGCTTTTTCATAAACGCAACCCGCTCTTCGGGTGTAAAGAGTGAATCTTTGCTGCGATTGACTGCGATAACGACTAAAAGTTCTTCAAAGAGCGAACTGGCTCGTTCAATAATATTGAGGTGTCCATACGTCGGCGGATCAAACGATCCCGGGAAAACAGCCTTTACCATAATTACCATACGATAGTGTGGAAGTTTTACTCTGTCAATGCTATAATCGGGGACAGGATAATAAAAATGAGCAATCAACACGAAACAACAAAACCCCTCCTAGTTCTCGTACTGATAGGATTACTTTCGAGTACGCTCTTAGCACTTGCAATTCCCAATGAACTCTTTGTGTGGGGCAATCCGCTGTTTGGAATGATTGCTCTTATTCCGCTCTACTCTGCATTACGGTTTGCTGGCAGCTATAAACGTGCATTTGTTATCGGGATGGTATTTGGCGGCGCCGCACACGGGTTTTCTAGTTTCTGGCTCTGGTTTTTTAAAGGATTCAGGCTGTGGACGCTGGGAACTACAACGCTTGCCTATATTGTTGTGTACGGTTTTCTTGGCTGGTACCTCTTTGGTGCTCTTAAACGCGGCGGTACGCTGCGGCCGTTTTTGTTCGCATTAATCTGGGCTGTCTTTGAGTATGCAAAGTCATTTGGCTTTTTAGGCTATCCCTGGGGCTTGCTCCCGTATGCATGGAATACAATTTTGCCGTTTAATCAAGCAGTCGAGCTCTTTGGTTTATACAGTCTAAGCTTTGTGCTGGCGCTCCTCAACGCGTGCACTGCAGAACTCCTCGTGCCGTTATGCATGAACGAACAGCAGGAAGTGTTTGATAGAGTGATCATGCTGTTTACGAGGCCATCGTCGCTGGTGCCTCATGACAGACCTAAGTTGCTATTGCCGAGCATGCTCCTCTCACCTTTTAACAAGTATGTAGAACGATTAGGCTGGACAGCAATGGCTCTGCTCTACATCGGTCTATTTTTTGCGTACGGGTTTATTCGCATGCAAGTTTTACCGGATCCCATGCATCAGGTTTCCATGGTGCTTGTCCAGCACAATACCGATAACTGGCTTGAAAATGACGGTGGGCAGAAAACGCTCACAACCTGCGTGACACTGGCTCAGGCAGCGCTCGAAAAAAATCCAGAGGCAGATTTGCTTGTGTTTTCCGAAACATCGCTCGTGCGCCCCTGGAAAGAATCAGTTAATTATTATAAACGGAACCCGCCTGTGTATCCGCTTGTCTCGTTACTGCAAACTTACAATGTATATTTGTTTTCGGGAGCGCCGGTTGTGCTGGACTGGGAAACATTTAAAGCAACCAATTCGGTGCTCTTAATTAGCCCTGATGGAGCAATTATCGATGACTATGCAAAAATTCACCCTGTGCCGTTTGCAGAGTCGATACCGTTCTGGGACGTTGAACCGTTTAGAAAATTTATGCAGGAAGTCGTCGGCCTCTCATCGGGCTGGGAGATGGGTACACGGTACACTATTTTTACCCTGCCGCTCAGGTCTGGCACTGCAGTTAGGTTTGCCGCGCCAATCTGTTTTGAAGATGCTTTTTCGGATCTCAATAGAATTTTTGTAAAAAAGGGTATCGATTTTCTTTTGAACCTTACGAACGATTCCTGGTCACAGCGCGTATCGGCAGAGATACAGCATTTTGTCGCAGCGCGGTATCGGTGCATTGAATACCGGGTGCCGCTTGTGCGCTCAACAAATGGCGGCTTGAGTGCAGTGGTCGATATCGATGGAAACGTGCTCAAGCAGTTTCCCGTGTTTACCGCAATGGCAGACAGCGTATCTGTGCCAATTTATAAACGCACGCTCACGCCGTATGCCGTGCTTGGTGACTGGATTGTAGCAGTATTTGCAATTTTGCTTGCATTGAGTATAGTTGTAGTGAGGAGGTATACATGAGCTTCAGAGATTATATCGATAAACCAGCGTATGAGCTGGAACTCTATCACAAACATGCCGATGTACCTCAGGACGCTATAGCCTTTATTGGCTCAGCGCGACAGCATCCTTACGATAAGGAAAAACTTCTTGTTATTGTTGATGAAGGCACCGATGAAGCGATGCTGCTCGAGTTTAGAATAGAAGACGTACTCTCAGCAGAGAACCTTCCTAACCCTGTCACGGAAAAGGGAGAATCCTATTCAAAAATTAAGCTCTGGGTTCGGCGTGGCGCTGTAGGTGTGCGTTATGAACCGTTTGAAGTTGATACGCCGTTAAAATATATTCACACGATACATTGATGAAACCGAAATCAGTACAGGCATTGTACTATGAGACTCAGGCCGATGGCAGCGTAACCTGTGAGCTCTGTCCGCATCGGTGTGTGATTAAGCCCGGGCAGAGCGGCATTTGCCGGGTTCGGGTGAATGAAGGCGGGAGTTTAATACTTCCCTATTGGGGCAAGGTATCAGCGCTTGCGCTTGATCCCATTGAGAAAAAACCGCTCTACCATTTTATGCCGGGGACGCGCACCTTTTCTATCGGGTATGTAAGCTGCAATTTGCACTGCCCATTTTGCCAGAACTATCATATATCACAAACAACAGAATACCCTACGGAGTCCTATACACCCGAAGCACTCGTTGCGCTTGCCCGTCAGTCAGGCTGTCCGTCGATGAGCCACACGTATTCAGAACCGCTCATCCATGCGGAGTTTGTGAGTGCCTGCTGTGCGCGTGCGCATGAAGCAGGGCTCGCATCGATACTCGTCACGAATGGCTGTATCAATGAAGCTCCTGCGCGGGATCTCCTTGCACACACACAGGCGGTTAACGTGGATCTCAAAAGCTGGAACGCCGAGTGGTACCAAAAGGAACTTGGCGGAAACAAGGACACCGTGTGCACGTTTATTGAGCTTGCCAAGAAACTGGGTGTGCATGTGGAAGTAACTACGCTGGTTATCCCTGGTAAAAATGACAGTGAAGCAGAGATAGCAGCTATAGCCCGCTTCCTTGCGGAGATCGATGCTGCAATTCCGCTCCATCTCAGTGCTTATCATCCGATGTATCGCTATACAGTGCCTCCAACACCGCCAGAAACTATTTATCGTTTAGAAAAAATTGCAAAACAGCACCTCACACACGTGTATCCGGGAAATATAGGCATACCCGTCTGGCTTAAAAAATAATTGGTATTGTGGCTTTACTTTTAATAGCCATTGCAATAGACTTTTCAGTATATCCATGGGCTAACCTGGATGCTAAAAGGAGGACAGCATGTCCAGAAAAAAACTCACTATTGCTTGTATCGTGTTATGTTTAGCCGGATTTTTATTCCCGCAAACCTTGTTCGATGATCTTCTCAATAATAATACCGAAGATTTTGATACAAAGTTAGCACTCCTCAACGTAAAAATTCAGGAATTTCCATACATAGCTTACTATGTCGCGTTTGCAAAGAAGCTCCAGACTTCAACCATTGACTACCTCCTTAAAAAAGGGGCAAATGTTAATCAAACCGATAAGGACTATCTTCCAGCTCTTTTTTACGCAGTGATGAGAAATAACCTCCCAATCGTACAAACGCTCATCAAGGCAAAAGCCGATGTCAATGCGCTTGTTGAGTTTGATGGGCGGTATCGCGAAGCTTCGACACGGTTTTCGCTCAATGATTTCTGGGAAATCGAAGCAATAAAACACATATCGCAAACAAAATCCAGCCCGCTCGATTTTGCCTTTTCCTTTAGCAGTCCGGCTATTGTCAAAGAGCTCCTGAATGCTAAAGCCGATCCGCTGCTTGTACTGCATCAGGAGATCGATACCGCACAATCAACAGCCAAAAACACCGTATATGCAAACTATACCGTTATCGATGCGGCATTTTCGTATATTGCAGGATGCATTCGCGATAAACTGACAC
>CAZVTR010000055.1:0-2906 GCA_964630305.1 uncultured Treponemataceae bacterium
TTAATTCTCTATAACGTAATAAGCAAGCTATATAAGCGGCACCTTATTGAACCAGTTCATACAAAGAGGTTAATGTTAGAAGTACTGGCGGCTTCCATATATGTTGCAACGCCGCCAATTTCTATGCCATCAAGCAATTCTTCCTTGCTGACGCCCATAACATCCATAGACATCTGGCATGCTACCATGCGTACCCCATTTTGTAGTGCCTGCTGAATCATTTGTTCCAATGAATCTACCTTTTTTGCAAGCATGCGTTTCTGCATCATCCAGCTGCCTAGCCCTCCCATATTCATTTTTGATAGTCCCAATTCATTAACATACGAGGGAAGCATCCATGAAAACATTCTTCCCATGAAATCTTTTTTAACATGCGGTTTCTTTCGTTTTTTAATAACAGAAAGACCCCAGAACGTAAAAAACATTGTTGTTTTCTTTCCTGCACTAACCGCACCGTTTGCAAGCACAAAACTAGCTAATGCTTTATCGAGATCATCACTAAAGACAATAAGCGTTGCACTGTTTCCTTGCAGTTGTATAGAATTTTCTTGAACAGCAAGCTTCTTTCGCACTACCGCGGTATATACACCTTTTTCTGCGCTGAGTGAAACCAGTTCATTTTTTGTCATAGTTGCCCATGCCTGAACATCTCGGGCAAATCCAGGGTCTGTAGCTGTAAGTACAACAGTGCCGCCTGCCTCGATTGAATCCATGGCTTTTTTAAGCTGCATAATTGGTCCAGGACATTGCAATCCGCATGCATTGATAGTAATTGTCTGATTTGTATCGGTTGTAATATTTTCAGGCATACCAGAACCTTCATTAAAGGTCTTTTGCAGCATAGCAATTGGTTTTGCCTGCTGAGCAGTACCAATTTGAGGCTGATAGATTCCGGTATTTGATTGTTTTTCAGTTGCAAGCTCCCATGTTTTGTAACCGCCCATTAGGTTATGTACGTCTGTCCATCCATGCTGACGTAAAATACGTTCTGCAAGGTATCCTCTCAAACCAACTCCGCAAAATACAAGAATTGTTTTGTTTTTAGGAATTTCACGCAGTTTCTCGCGAATTTCATTGAGCGGAATATTTTTTGCACCAGGAATAGTTCCCAGCTGGAATTCTTCCGGCGTACGAACGTCGAGTATAAACGAAGTTTCCGGATTAAGCTCGCCTACTATCTCCCAGCTTACTGGTTTTGTGAGACCGCGAAGCATATTTTCTGCAGCCATTCCAACAATATTAATTGGATCTTTTGCACTTGCAAACGGAGGAGCGTAGGCATGTTCAAATTCTGCAAGTTCTACAACGGAAGCATGCCGCCGTACGGCTTCAGAAAGTATATCGATTCGTTTATCTACTCCATCATAACCAACAACCTGTGCCCCATATAGTTCACCAGTTTCAGGATGAAATACCGTTTTAATTGTGAGCGGAAGTGATCCCGGATAATATCCCGCATGACTTCCTCCATGGGTAATCATAACAGCAACCGGTTTATTTAATGATTTAAGCACTTTCTCCGAAAACCCTGTTGAAGCTGCAGTAATATCAAATACTTTTGCAATGCTCGTTCCAAGAGCCGGTTTCCATGTCTTCGTATTATTATTGATAATATTTTCTGCAACGACACGAGCCTGTTTATTTGCAGGTCCAGCTAATGGGACTGTAACAGCTTTGCCAAGCACTGGATTAAATACAGCGACAGCATCACCGAGTGCATAAACATGTTTTACTGATGTTTCAAGGTGCTCATCCACAATAATAGCGCCATTCGGTGCACATTGAATACCGGCATCCTGCACAAATTTTGTATCTGGTTTTACGCCGATGGATAAGATAGCCATATCAGCATAAAGAATAGTACCGTCAGAAAGGAGTATTTTTAACTGCGAACCCTGATTTGAAAACTCCTTTACTGCTGCATTGAGATAGAGTTCAACACCCTTAGCCTTGAGCTGTTGATGCACCATTGCAGCCATTTCAAAATCGAGAACGTTCATTACCTGAGGCAGTGCTTCAATAATTGTTACAAAAATACCCCGATGATGAAGATTTTCTGCCATTTCCAGGCCAATAAAGCCCCCGCCTATTACAACTGCACGTTCTGGTCGTTTTATATCAATATATTTTTTGACCGCATCAATATCCGGCACTGAACGAATTGTAAAAATGCGCTCATCATTAATACCTGGTATAGGAGGCTTCATAGGTTCAGCACCTGGTGACAGTACTAAGGCATCATAGTGCTCTGTAGTTGTAGCATTTGTTAAAAGGTTTTTGAGTACAACTGTTTGAGAATCGGGCTTTACTGCAACTGCTTCGGTATTTACTCGCACATCAATATTGAGCCACCCTTTAAATTTCTCTGGTGTCATAACAAAGAGTCTGTCACGTTCTGCAATAACACCGCCAGCATAATAGGGTAAACCGCAGTTTGCATAACTAATATATGCTCCGCGCTCTACAAGAATAATTTCCGCTTGTTCATCGAGCCGTCTGAGTCTTGCAGCAGTTGAAGCTCCGCCTGCAACACCGCCAATAACAATGTACCGAGCCATATAATGCCTCCTCTTTCAATAAATAAATATCTATTCATATATACTATTTATTTTATATAGCGTCAATACTATATTTTCTATTCTTTAATTTTAAGATCATAAATACCTTTGCAAACACTAACATAATAAGTAATTGTAATGCATTCTGCTGCTTTATAAAAGAATTTTACTTTATAAAACTGGAAAGCTATAATACAAGCATGCAAGTGTATATTATCAAAGGTGACATTACACAGCTCAAAGTCGATGCTATTGTAAATGCTGCCAATAGCAGTTTAATGGGCGGAGGAGGTGTTGATGGTGCAATCCACAGAGCAGCAGGACCGGAACTGCTTGAAGAATGCAAAA
>CAZVTR010000055.1:3006-12274 GCA_964630305.1 uncultured Treponemataceae bacterium
ACACGAGCAGTATCATCGGTTATTGTAAATACTTCCTCATGCATGACATGTTCTTCAATATGCTGAACACGTACCGGTAAAAAAGTTCCCAGCCCAACATGCAGGGTTACAAACACGGTTTGAATACCATGATTGTGCAGTGTTTCTAAAATTTCAGGTGTAAAATGCAGTCCTGCAGTCGGTGCAGCAATGGATCCTATATGTTTTGCATACACAGTTTGATATCGTTCGGCATCTCCAGGCGTATCGCTTCTGCGTATATACGGAGGAAGCGGGATATGTCCAAACCGCTCCATATATGTTTCTGTAATGGGTTCAGAGAATTCAATTATTTTAAATTCTTGCTCATCACCTCTCACAGTGCCTGTAATATCACCCGAGAGCAATAGCTTTTTCCCTGGCTTGAGACGTTTTGCACGCGTTGCCATTACTTTCCAGGATGTATGGGTGATTTGCTCAATAAGCAAAAGCTCTGAAATGCCACCTGTTTCTGTTTTAGCATAGAGGCGGGCTTTTTTTACTTTTGAATCATTAAACACAAGAATACTGTTTTGAGGCAGATATTCAGCAAGATTTTTTACCATTGTATGCGAGTACTGATGCGTTTTTCTATCGAGCACAAAAAGCCTTGAATCGCCGCGCGTTTCCGGCGGATACTGGGCAATAAGCTCTTGAGGCAGATCAAAATAGAAGTCTTTGAGTTCCATCGTGCATCCTATTAGCTATATTGAGATGTTTATATGCAAAAGCTGTTACCATTCTGCCGCGGGGAGTTCTTTCTATAAAGCCAGCCTGAACAAGGTAGGGCTCTACAAAATCTTCGATAGTTTCTGCACTTTCGCCTGTTGCCGCAGCTAGTGTTTCAAGTCCTACAGGTCCCCCATTGTATTTTTCAATTATGGTTTTTAATAAAAAACGATCATGCTCTTCAAGCCCCGCTCTATCAACCTGGAGTCGTTCAAGTCCATATGTAACACTTGCAAGATCGAGGGCGTTTTTTCCCTGAACCTGTGCAAAATCTCTCAATCTCCGTAAGAGCCGATTTGCAACACGCGGTGTACCACGGCAAGATTGAGCAAGAAGCTCTGCACCGTCGGAATCAAGACCTATTCCCAGAATAGCTGCTGAACGCTTGAGGATAGCTAGAATTGCATCTGTATCATAAAAGCCGAGGCGCAGTGTAATTCCAAATCTGCTCACAAGCGGGCTACCGACCATACCGGCTTTTGTGGTAGCACCGATAAGCGTAAACGGCGGCAAAGGGATTCTGATAGTTCGGGCAGATGGTCCCTGCCCAATGACAAAATCAAGTTCCCGGTCTTCCATAGCCATATAGAGCATTTCTTCAATTGCCGGTTTTAATCGATGAATTTCATCAATAAAAAACACCGATCCGGGAGCGAGCGTAGTTATGATACCGGCAAGATCTTTTTGTTTTTCTAATGCAGGAGCACTCGTAACCTTAAGTTCACTTCCCATTTCACGGCTTATAATGCCAGCCAGCGTCGTTTTCCCAAGTCCAGGCGGACCTATTAAAAAAACATGATCTAAGGGTTCTTCACGTTCTCGTGCTGCCTGTATAAAAATTGAAAGATTTTCTTTTATAGATGCCTGACCGATAAATTCTGATAATTTTTTAGGCCTCAGGCTTTGCTCTTCATCGGATGGGAGCTCGAATGGGCTCAAGATTCCATGTACAAAATCTTCACTCATGGGTTTATCCCGTACTTAACATAATGAGCGCTCTATGAAAAAGCCATTGCTCTTGTGCTTCAGGAGCTACTGCTCTAAACTCCGGATCGTTAAGCAGTTTTTCAATAACGGCTGTACATCTTTTTTTATCATAACCAAGATCTGCAAGTGCAAGAATAATCTCATTATACTGCGCAGTCTGAGCCGGTTTACCGCTCTCAGTGGTTAATGAGAGCACTCCCCTGAGATTTAAGAGAATATTTTGAGCGGTTTTCTTACCAATGCCTGGTATTTTTTCAAGCCGACCCGTATCACCCTGAGCAAGCACGGTATGAAAATCTTCAGTACGTATTCCGGAAAGTATTTTGAGCGCTTGTTTGGGGCCGATCCCGGATACTTTGATAAGTTCCAAAAACAGTTTGCGATCCTGCTCTGAAGGAAACCCGTACAAGCGCATGCTGTCTTCTTTATGCAAAAGCCATACTAATACACGAATCGTGGTGCCTGGTTCTCCTAGTTCTGCAACAAAACGCGGAGCCATGAAAACCTCCCATTCAATTCCCATGAGCTCCATATGAATAACATCGAGTCCTTTATATACGAGTTTACCGGTTAAAGCATTAAACATGTGTATGTTATACAATGATTAGTCTTGCAATATCAACCTGTAGAATGACTGGTATTGCAACAGCAGATTGCAGCACCGAGTGCATCTGCAGCATGATCTGGTGCAGGAATTTCCGAAAGTCCTAAAATAAGTGCTACAAACTTCCCAACTTCTTCTTTACCAGCTCTCCCGTTACCGCATACTGCCTGCTTTATTATAAGCGGCGTATACTCGAAGAGCGGCAGATTATAATCAAAAGCCAAAAGTTTTATAATACCGCGCACTTCTGCTACATTGAGAGCGCTGGTAACATTCCGGGAAAAGAAAAGACTCTCTACTGCTAGTGCAGAAGGTTCATAGGTTTCTATAATAGTTTTAAGCGTATCACGGATAAATCCAATTCGAGTACAAGATGATTCGGTGCTTTTGGTAGTGATACAGCCATGTGCTTTATAAAAAATTCGGGTGCCGCTCTTGCGAACAACACCCCATCCCAACGAAGCTAATCCAGGATCTAATCCTAGAATGGTAGTCAGTTTTATTGTCTTACTCCTCGATATCATCCGGTAAGTTAGCATTGTGGTAAACATTTTGGACATCATCGTTTTCTTCGAGACGTTCAATAAGTTTACTAATTTTTGATCCAGCTTCTTTATCAACATCCACATAGGTTTCTGGAACCATGGACACTTCTGCACCATCAGTTTCCATACCAGCATTGTTGATAGCATTTAATACAGTTTCAAAATTTTCAGGGGTAGTATATACAACAATTTCGCCGTCTTCGTTGACAATGTCATCGGCACCAGCCTCGAGAGCAACTTCCATGACTTTATCTTCTGTATACTTTTCACCATCGAGTGAAATTACGCCCTTACGGGAAAAGAGACGCATTACAGCATTAGCTGTTGCCAGTGAGCCGCCGGCCTTTGTGATGATGTTCCGAACTTCTGCGGCTGCTCTGTTTTTGTTATCAGTTAAAACTTCTATCAAAACAGCAACACCGCCCGGGGCATATGCTTCATATGTCAATTCTTCATAAATTGCATTTCCAAGTTCGCCAGTACCTTTTTTAATTGCCCGTTCAATATTATCTTTGGGCATGTTTGCTGCACGTGCTTTTAACACTGCAGTTCTCAGTCTTGGATTGCCTTCCGGATCACCGCCTCCCATACGAGCAGCAATTGAAATTTCTTTAATCAACTTGGTGAACATCTGTCCACGTTTTGCATCGAGAGCACCCTTTTTATGCTTTATGGTTGCCCATTTACTGTGACCTGACATTATCTTGCTCCTTTATATAAACAGCATTACAGTTACTTCAATAAAAACTGTAAAATATTAGTGCAACAAGTATACAGAATCATCAAAAAAAAATAAAGGTGTCTAGAAATATTTAGTAAGTCCATATATTGAAATATCTTTTAATTGCCATACATGCAAAAAGATTGCAATGAAAACATTTGATAAATAAAACAACAGCTTGCATTGTTACTTATTTAGCCTGTGCAAGCTGTTTGCTTAATGAAATTAGTAGAAAATTTAGTGTTTTACCGCTATTTTGTTTTTCTTAGCGCCTTCTTGCAGTAAATCTATTCGTAATTTTTCGTACCAGGAAAAATCAAATGGTACTTTTGTTCGTACAGTCTGTTTTATTGCAGCATCTAAGTCATCTTTGCATGCCTCACACAATGCAAATTCCCTATGATAAAAAATTGTGCGGCCGCTGATTGGATTAGGAATTTGTTTCTTACAAATATCACAATGTATAAACTGCATACATCACCCCTTCAAATAGTGGAAGTTAGTAGTATAAGTATAAAATAAAGTTTTTATTTTGTCGAGTCGAAACTGAATGTATGCCTACAACATCCATACAAATTGGACAATATACCTTTTCAAATGCAAATCCCTGTATCATAGCCGAAGCAGGGACCGCTCATGGAGGAAGCATTCAAAAAGCCTTTGAGCTTGTTGATGCAGCTAAAGAAGCAGGTGCACACTGTGTAAAGTTTCAGCATGTCTATGCTGATGAGATTATTCACCCACGTACCGGTTCTGTACCGCTTCCAGGAGGTTCTATACCGCTCTATGACCGATTTAAGGAGCTCGAACAAAGTCCTGATTTTTTTTCGAAAATTAAAGATTATTGCAAAAAAAAAGAAATAATTTTTTTATGCACTCCTTTTGGTCCCCGAAGTGCTCGTGAATTGTTTACTATAGGAGTGGATGCAATTAAAATCGCAAGCCCCGAATTAAACTATGTCCAGCTCCTTGAAGAAATAGCTTCATATAAACTGCCAGTCATTGTATCAAGCGGTGTATCGACACTGGCAGATATTGACAAAGCGCTGAGAATTCTTTCTGAATTGCCTGTTGTACTGTTGCACTGTATCACAGCCTATCCTGCACCAGAAGATGAATACAATGTCAAAGTTCTCAGCACTTTACATGCTATAACGGGTGTTCCGTGTGGAATTTCTGATCATTCTCTGCATCCTGTCTTTATACCAGCTCTCAGTATTGCCTGCGGAGCAGTTATGATTGAAAAACATCTCTGTCTTTCACGCAAGGATGACGGACTCGATGATCCTATTGCGCTGGAACCGCAGGATTTCTCCACCATGACACACTATATTTCTAAAATTGCCGGGCAACCATCAGATGCAATTCTAGCTACTGTTGTTCAAGAATTTGGCAAAGAAAAAACAGAAAAAGCCCTTGGCACTGGTATAAAACAACTTGCTCCAAGTGAATATCAAAACTATGGACGAACAAACCGATCCATACATGCACGAGTAGCACTTAAACCAGGTGAAGTTTTTTCAGATAACAATGTAGCAATTCTCCGAACAGAAAAAATTCTCAAGCCAGGGCTCAGTCCAGACTTGCTTCCTGTAGTACGTGGCAGAATCGTAAGGAACTATATTGAAGCAGGTGAAGGTATTCAATGGCAGGATGTTGGAGACCTTAACCCTAATATTGACTAACATCCCAAAAAACATTTACTATCTGACATGAAGAGCGATTAGCTCATTTGGATAGAGCGACAGCCTCCGGAGCTGTAGGTGGCGCGTTCGAATCGCGCATCGCTCAAAAGGCACCCAGTGGGGTGCCTTTTTGTATAATGCACAAACACTTTTAATAAAAAAATGGCTGTCCTTTTGTGACAGCCATTTAATTTATCGACAAAAAGGCTTATTTGCCGCTTCCTGAACTTGAAGATGCAGACATCTTCTTGAGTTTGTCTAATAAATCACGTGCTTTTTGCTTTACAAGAGTAATATAATTGCCATCGGCAATTTTCATAATAGCTCTAATTGCTGCTGGATCTTTAATACCGTTATTAGCATTCGCAATATTCTCCAGTGCTACTAAGCTTTCAAATGCCAGGATGTTATCAGGCATAAGCACATCAAATCTATTAATAATGTATGCAATTGCCTGGGTTACATCATCGTTTTCAATGATATTAATCTGTCCTAGGGCACGAATAGCTGCAGCTACTACCGTTGGTTCATTATCAGCAAGCGCTATTTTCATCAGGGTATCTTTTGCTTCTACAGTCTTAAAATTTCCTAAAAGCAGACAAGCTTGCCTGCGGATATCAGGATAATTATTAAGCGGTCTTCCATATCCAGCAGAACGTGTAATAATTAAACTGCCTTCAGATGCCAGATACTCAAGTGCCAGGCGGATATCTTCTGTCATTCTGCCATTTTTAACAGCTTCTTCAATGTACTGCAAAGCAATAAGTTTTTGATCATAACTGTCGGAATATGCCTGCTCTTTTATAATTAAAGATTCAAGTGAAGATTGCAGATATGCTTCTTCAACTGTTTTCTCTCCTGAACTTGATTGTGCAGCAAGTGGCACAATAACTGCTGTTATAATTGCAAGCATAAGTATTGTTTTACGCATATAGTTCCCTCCACACAGGAAAAACCTTTGATAGTATCATATGATTTCCAATTATCTAGAAATCATCCATTTCCCATTTATTTTTTCAAGCACATACAACACCAATTTAACATTATTGACGTATGTATATACTATTACCTTATTATAGCCTATATATTCAATTTCATCTACTGTATCGTTCTGTCTTGACGGATATACAACGTACAGAAAATAGTCCTTTAATGATTTTAATACAATATTATACTTTCTGAGTGTAGGCTGACTTGACAACTCAGCCAAAACAGCCGGATCCGAATAGTATTTAACATAGTCCGCTGTTAAATATGAATACCATGCTTCAAAATCTTTACGCTGGACAATTTTATTGAGTGTAAAAATAAACTCGCGGATATCGAATAACGCTTCTGCTTTCTCCTGCTCGGTTGCATAGGTTTGCACGGGTGGAGTTTGCTCTGCTGTTTCTGACGGTTTTTCAGTTGTCGGTTGTGATGGAACCTCTTCTGTGGCCCCACTAACAGCTTCAGTCTGTTCCTGTTGTGCTGCAGGCTGCTTTGGCTCAACGGTTTTACAGCTGATTTCTAATAAAAGTATCAACAATGAAAAAACCACAAGAAATATGTATGAAAATTTGAAATGCTTCATAATTCTATTGTAAAATAGAGCATAAGAAATGTCAAAATAATTTTCCAGATAACCAAAAAAACATTGATAGGATTAGCAATTTATTGTATCATTATATCCTGATAAGGAAATGATTTTGAAAGAAACCAGGGATCCATTGCTTGAATTTGCAGCAATTCATAAAGCTGAATTTGATGTTCAGCCTGAATTTGTTGCATCTGTACCAGGAATTGTACGAATTCTTGGAGAACATACAACAGAAAACGATGGAATCACGCTCTCAATTCCTCTTTCTCTCCAGGTAATGGTGGCAGTTTCACAGCGCAGAGATACTGCATTACGCTGTTATGCACATGATCTCAATGAACGCAAGCGTATTACTATGAATAATTTGAAATTTAAAAAAGAAGACCGCTGGGCTAATCTTGTAAAAAGTGTACTCTTTTATTGCTTGGGTAATGATGAAGCATATTACAATGGCTATAATGTCACGATTTCTGATTCAATCCCTCAAGGGATTGGCCTAGGGAACACTCACACAATACTCGCTGCTTTGCTTTTAGCATTTTCACATATTTTACGGCTTGATTTACATGCGGAAGACATGGTCAAGCTCATTATGCAAATTGAGCAATCGTATTTTGGAAGAAATCCTTCTATTGACCAGTTGCAAAGCATTTTTTTTGCCCAGCCGGATGCACTGCTGTATATCGATACGTATAAATCATGGATGGAACCCTTACCGTTTTCACTACAAAATAAGTCGATAGTGCTTATTGACTCTCAAGTACCGCGCATCAATGTTGACAATGAACATAAAAAAAGAATTGAAGAATGCCGCACAATTACAAATCTCTTAAAAAAGAAATCCTTCCGTGAAGTTACTGTTGATGATCTAGATGAAATTCTTGGGTTAGTACAGGAAACAAGCAGACGACACTGTTTATTTTTACATGAAGAAATAGCGCGCATTAAAGAAATTCGTGAACAGATACATCAGCGCGATATTCTATGGTTATCAAAACATATCAATAAATCGCAGCAAGGTCTAAGAAATTTTTATGAAATCTCATGCCCGGAAATTGACTGGCTTTCTAAACACCTTCTTGAAACCAAAGGGGTATACTGTGCCAGGATGATCGGAAATGGTTTTGGCGGCTGTATGGTTGCGCTTGCTGATGATGAAATTGTAAATTCTATAGAGCTTAATTTTGAAGATTATGAGAGAATTTTTGGCTTCCACCCCAAACTCTATATCTGCAAAGCCGGTAAAGGAATTGCTGTACAGAATGTCACAGAAATTCTCGAAACAAAAAATTATCGATAGGACACTATGAATATTTTATTAACAAACGATGACGGATACCAGGCACCTGGCCTGCTTTCCTTATATCAAGCATTGCAAAAAAAACACACAGTATGTGTTGTTGCTCCTGAAATAGAACATTCAGGCAAAAGTCATGCTATGACATTAAAACATCCCTTATTGTTAAAAAAGCATGCTGACTTTTTTTATTCATGCTCGGGAACACCTGTTGATTGCGTGTTACTTGTACACCATAGAGCCGTACAATTTTCTCCTGATGTTGTAATTTCAGGAATAAACCGCGGTCCCAATCTTGGTACTGATATAATTTATTCCGGAACCGCTGCAGCAGCACGGCAGGCTGCAATGGTCAATATTCCCGGAATTGCAGTTTCGCTTGCTGAGTTTTCTGAACCATTTCAGTACACAGCATTAGCGCGCTTTACTGCTGATAACATTGAAATGATTAAAGCTTTATGGGAACCGGGTATCTTTTTTAATATAAATGCACCAAATGCCGAACCGGATCATGAATATACAGCATACTGGACAGGTCTATGCCGCCGTGTCTATAAAGACAAAATGGAAGCAGTTCATACAGCAGGTGGCACAAGCTATTGTTTTTATACCGAAGGTCGCATAACAACTATCGAAGATAAAGAGAGTGATGAATATGCTGTATCAAATGGCAGTGTTTCAATTACACCCATAGAAATCGCACCGACACTGGCAAGTCACTGGATGAAAAAGCATAATATACTTCCCCGGCAAATAATGAAGGATAAGTAATGGAAACTCAAAAAAGCATACTAGAACAAGCATTTAAAGAATATGAAAACGGTAACATCGAAGATACAATCCTCCTCCTTGCTGATGCTGAACTAAAAGACGATGAATATCTTGATGCAGCATATCTTTTGGGTTTGTGCTATTTACAATTAAAAGATTACGATAACGCTCTTGTTTACCTTGAACAATTAATAACTGCTGATATTTCTCCTGAAAAATCCAGACAATGCAGGTTACTGCTTGCATATATTTATACAATTACTGGCAGAATAAAACTTGCAGACTATGAACTTAAAAAACTTGCAGCACAAAAAGATATTACTGCAGAACTT
>CAZVTR010000056.1:0-12244 GCA_964630305.1 uncultured Treponemataceae bacterium
CCTAATAATAGTGCATCACGAAAATATGAGACAGTTTGCATAATCGCATACACACCAAGTATTGTGCATGCTGAGTTTCTAATGAGCTTAACTGCTAAATATTTGGATTTCATGCAGAACTCCTTCTATAAATATGCAAAACACTCTTTTTACTTTTAGTATAAACCGAAGATTTCTCAAATGCTATGAAAATGAGGTAAAATATATCCGTTAACACCCTCCATGCCAGTTCGTATCATGAGAAAAGCTTGTTAAATATGTATCAATATAGTATCATTGCTATGCATCACTGTTGCTAAACAGCATCTAAAATCACAGCATGCGGTGCAATAACTAAGTTGGAGGACAGTAATGAGTAAAATAAGTGCAATTTCTTTTGGAAAAGTATTATTGCAGATTTCATTAGCAGTCATTCTTTTTCTGAGCGGTCTTTCAATATTTATTGATGGATCGAGAAATGAAGTTATCAGTACAATTGGCACTATTTTTGCGAACCATAGCGTACGCGATATTATTGCCTACAGCATAGCAATTGTAGAATTGCTTGCAGGCGCTTTGCTCGTGCTGGACTTTTTTTCAGTCAACGCGCTGGAGCGGGCTATTAATTTTGCTCTTATAATCATTATTATAATCTGGATCATTTTTATGATCATTGCTGATGTTTTCCCTCTGGCAAACAGCAGAATTGTATTTATTCATTGGCTTTACAAACTTGCCCAGCATATGCTAGTACTAGCAGGTCTCATTATTGTTAAGTCAAAAGCATAATTGTAACAGCACTGTACGATTGCTTTGATTCTGACAGCATATTATTTTTCATGAGGTATATATGGCATTAAACTGCGGTATCGTTGGCTTACCTAATGTTGGAAAATCAACTATCTTCTCGGCTCTTTCAAGCGCAAAAGCCGAAGCAGCAAATTATCCCTTTTGTACCATAGAACCCAATAAAGGTATTGTATCGGTGCCTGACCCACGCCTCGACAGGCTAGTTGAAATCTTTAAACCCGAACGACGCATTCCCGCAGTGGTTGAATTTGTTGATATCGCAGGACTCGTTGCCGGAGCAAGCAAAGGTGAAGGTTTAGGTAATCAGTTTCTGGCACACATCCGTGAAACGGGTATTATTGCTCATGTTGTGCGCTGTTTTGAAAATCCTGACATTATCCATGTTGCTAATAAAGTAGATCCAATTAACGACATCGAGGTGATAGAAACTGAACTTGCCCTTGCAGATCTCGATACAGTAGACAAACGGCTCGATAAGGTTCAGCGCTCAGTGCGAGTGCTGGGCGGAGAACAAAAGCGATTAGCAGAAATAGAGCTTTCCGCTCTAGCCAAAGTGCGAGAAGCGCTCCAGCAAGGCAAACCAGCACGTTCAGTGCCGCTCACCGATGATGAAGAAACTGAAGCAAAAAAATGGTTTTTGCTGACTAAAAAGCCGCAAATTCTTGTCTGCAATACCGATGAAGACGGTATCCGTAATGGGAACAAATACATAGCTGCTGTGCAGAAACGAGCACAGGAAGAAGGTATGGAAGCTGTCGTTATCTGCGGCAAATTTGAAGCAGAACTCGCTGAACTTGAAACACAGGAAGAAAAACTCGCTTTCCTAGCGGAACTGGGCCTCAAAGAATCAGGACTCTCAGCACTCATTCATTCCGCATACAGGCTCCTCGGACTCCGTACCTTTTTTACCGCAGGCAGTGATGAATGCCGTGCATGGACAATTCGTGCCGGCGATAAAGCCCCGCAAGCAGCAGGGGTCATCCACACCGACTTCGAAAAAGGCTTTATCAAAGCCGAAGTCTACTCTTTTGCCGACATTGATGCAGCAGGTTCAGAAGCTGCACTCCGTTCTGCCGGGAAAATACGCACAGAGGGTAGAGAATATGTTGTTCAAGACGGCGATGTTATGTTTTTTAAATTTAATGTATAGTATCCCGTTTTTTATCTGTCATAACACTGCTAGGACTAATTATTGATTATTTTTTTTGGACTAAGGGGCGGCTTATTTTGCTTTTTTTAAGGTAAAAAATATTGACGTCCCTTCATTTGGTTTAGATTCAATCCAGATATCGCCATCAAGCGCTTTTATTATTTGTTTGCAAATAGAAAGTCCTAAACCAAGTCCGTGTTGTACTTTGTCTAATCCCGAATCCACGGTATAAAACTCATCAAACACCTTTTTCACTTCTTCCTCTGTCATCCCGATACCGGTATCTGTAATTGTAACGAGAAGTTCACGTTCATTATAATTTGATATATCAATCGAAATATAGCCCTGATCAGTAAATTTAGCAGCATTACGTAGAATATCAAGAAACACTCTCCTTAAAGCTTTTCTGTCTGCAATTACAGGAGGAATCCAATTTTGAATATTGGTTCTTATTTCCACTTGCTTATCACCAATCATTTCGGGTAACGATGCCACTATACCAGGCACCATAGCTTCCAGATTAACAGCTTCGAGATTAAACTTCATGGTTCCAGTGCAGCTCTTTTCAAAATCAAGGATATCATCAATTAATTTGAGAAGATGCCTTCCGCTCTGTTCAATTTTTAAGAGCATGCTTGTAGTTTCAGGATTTGCAGCTACACAAGGATCCAAACTGGTAAGAATAGAAAAGTTAATAATTGCATTGAGCGGTGTTCGGAGTTCATGAGTAACACTGGATAAAAATTGCGCTTTAATTTTCGAAGCTTCTTCAGCTTGATTTCGCATTTTAGTTAATGCATCAGCGAGTTTTTGTATGTCGTGCAAAACTAAGTTCATTTCGTAGACTGGCAGAATAGTTGACCTGGGAATATCATAATGACCATCGGCAAGCTGTCTCAGAGAATGGGATGCCTTTTCTATTGGGTTTGAAACCAGCTTTGCAACTTGAAATGATGTAAGCACAACCATAATGGCTACTAAGAATAATACCACTGTCAATGAAATACTAATTGCTTTTAATGTATTTTTCTCATCTTTAAAAGAATATACAAGCTTTATAATACGATGGACATGTGTAGGATTATCCGGATTTTCAATGTACTGATACAAATATTTAGTAATAGTCATAGTTTTTGGATTAATTTCTATTATAGGTTTATGGTCACGATAGACCTGCTGAACCTTTTTAGCAACATCTGGTTCTACTTCATGTTCCGGATAAAATTCATAAGTGCCCTCAGCCTTATAGACCTCTATTTCCATGAGTCCGGGATTTATAGTTTTAAGTGTAGTAAGTAATGAATATGGATTATATTCGTCAATGAGCGATGAAACTAAATTTGAAACTAATCCTAACTCTAGAACATATTTATGATCCGGAGACGCCATATAGCCAAATTTTCTGAGTTTACCGCTTCTCGTTTCATGGACTAAAATATCGCCAACATACACAGAACTCATTCGGATTGCTTGCAATTTAGCAACCATCTCAGAATAAGTATTAAAATCTAGGCCAAGATCGGTCGGATATGTAGTTTTTATAATTATATTTCTTTCATCAATTATATATAAATCAAATTCTTTTCCAATTTTATTCTTTACTAATTCAAGATCTAATTGATCTATAGTTTTTGCTTTTTTATACTCATCAATGAAAATTCTAAATGCGGATTCAAGACGTTCATTAAATATTTTAGCAATCACTTGATAACTTTTATTCACTATTCTATAAGCATCAAAAACACTCCGCTCTGTTTGTGCGCGCAGCTCTTCATAACGCTGTTTGATTGCTTTTTGAGCTATAGAATATTGAAACAAACTCATGCCAATCAATAGCGGTAAAATTACAAGATTAATTGATAGAGCAATGATTGTACGAAGCTTTTTTTCTTTCATATTTAGCCTCATCCGGAATCAATCCGGTTTTACATAAGCATGCACTGCTGTAATAATCCAATTTAATACCGCATACAGCTTTATGTATTTTTTAGCTGTATTATATTGTATTATTACAGTAATCAGTTTATTAAACCAAACCTCATTACTAGAATATAGCCTCTTATCTTTAATTTTATAGAGTATGAATAATCTGTCAATATAAAGTTAAATTGTTTTATAATTGCACAATCAATTGTGCGACATGTTTAACAATAAAAGCACTTATCCATGCCAAAAAAAGCCCCCAGCTTACTGAAAGAACAGCCCAGCGTGTTTTTCCTGTTTCTGTTTTCATGACTGCAAGTGTTGCAATACAAGGCGTATAGAGCACAATAAAAACTAGATACGCAAGTGCAGTTGGTATATTTATAATCGCAGGCAGCAGTGTACTTAAATCGCCTGTATTAGCATAGAGAATGCCCAATGTGGATATAACGACTTCTTTAGCAACAAAGCCAGAGAGCAAACCAACGGTCATTATCCAATCAAAACCGAGCGGTTTAAAAATCCATGCAATTGCGCGCCCAATTCCTGCAAGCAAACTGTTTGCTCCTTGCTCCGGGAAATACGAAAACATCCATAATACGATTGATAAGCCAAGAATAATGGTACCTGCTTTAATTATGTAGCTCTTAGTTTTTGTCCATGCTGATAGAAACATATTTTTTATAAGGGGGATTCTGTATGGCGGGAGTTCCATGATTACCCCTTCCGATTTCTCACGTATAATTGTTTTTGAAAGGAGCCAGCCTGTAAAGATTCCAGCAGCAATTCCAGCAAGATACAATAAAAAAACGACAATTCCTGCATAATGTTTAAAAAATGCACCAGCAAACAGCACATACACAGGAAGCCGTGCAGAACAGGACATAAATGGAATCATGAGTGATGCCTTAATTTTATCTTTTTCATTATCAAGCGTACGAACTGCCATGAGCGCTGGTACATTGCAGCCAAATCCCATTACAAGCGGAATAAAAGCACGTCCATGCAGCCCGAGTTTATGCATAACATGGTCGGTCACAAACGCAATTCGTGCCATATAACCAGAGTCTTCTAAAAAGGACAACAGAAAAAACATAGTAAAGACATAGGGTGTCAGCAGTAACACATTCCCGGCTCCTCCAATAACTCCATGCTCTATTAAGCTAGAGAGCCATGCAGGGTGCAGATTTGCAGTAATATTTTTTATATAATCGAGACCTAGCTCTAAATACCCAATAAAAATATCACCAAGTGTAAAAGTCGCTTGAAACAATAAAAAAATAACTAATAAAAAAACAGAAAGTCCAATAGCAGGCTGCAGCACCACTTTGTCTATTAATGCACTGCGGTTTTTCCTGGCATATTCATTATCTTTTCGGAGCTTTATGCATTCACGGGCTATACCGCGTGCAATACCATACAGCCATATTCCAAACTCTTCTGCGATGTACTCATTAATTTTAATGGTTTGAGGAGTGTGTTTTTTATGGCAATATTCTGATTTTGCAGTAAGCAATGCTCTTTCTAGCATCTCCATGTCAGAACCTGCTTGTTCTGTGTAACACGTAAACCCCGTGTCTCCTAAAAGGTAGAGCAGTGCTCCTGTAAATGGCTTTATATTTGGATAATCATTTTTGACACGCTGCTGGTACATTGTATGTTCACTCATTACAGCTTCTGTAGCGGTGAGCAGTTCCGTTTCCGGGCTTACTGCAAGCTGGGCAAAAGCATTTTTACCAGCATGCTGATGAGCTGCTCGATTTTCTGCTGTAAAGAGTTCAGTAAGCTTAGACCTAAACTCATCTAAGCCTCTTCCAAGTCTCACTGACATTGCCACTACCGGTATACCCAACAGCTCAGAAAGCCGCTTTACGTCAAGCAGTTTCCCTTCTGCTTCGAACTCATCCATCATATTAACTGCTATAAGCATTGGGACACCAAGACTTGCAAGCTGGAAAGTTAAATATAGTTGACGTTCCAGATGAGGCGCTTCAATTATATTGATGATTGCATCATACTGTTCTGTAAATAAATAATCCCGGCTTACTTTTTCATCCGCACCCCATGGAATTAATGAATAGGTACCTGGGAGATCTTGCAGTATTATTGAATATCCATTGAGTTCGAATTTTCCGGTTTTTTTCTCTACTGTTACTCCGGGCCAATTTCCAACATATTGATTGCTGCCTGTCAAAGCATTAAACAGTGAGGTTTTTCCGCAGTTTGGTTGGCCAATAACAGCAACTGTATATTCTCTCTTATTTATGAGCGGCATTGATTATCTCCCAATTTTCTTTCAACGGCATCACTATCGTTCCTCTGCATATCAGAAACTTCAAATGCTGATATTTTTTTTGCAATTCCTTTTCCTATCATTAACACAGTCCCATTTGCTTTAATGAGCAGGGGATGCCTCGTATCATTTTGTATAACTTCAAGTTCTGTCCCCTGAACAATGCCTAAATCTTGAAGCCGTTTTTGTATACCATGCCCGCCAGCTATTTCTGCAACTTTATAGGTTCTCCCAGGAACAGCTGAAAATAAGTATATGTTAGCCATGGCTAACAACCTCCGTAAAAAAAATAGCTCCCTGCTACGTTCAAGTTACTGGCTATAGCAAGAAGGTACTTGCAAGTAACTCAGTTAGTCTGAATTACTATACGTTGCAATAAAGTGTTTGAGTTTCCTCAATGTATCTTCAGAAAGCACATGTTCAATTTTACAGGCATCGATCTCCGCTGTTTCCAATGCAACACCGAGAATCTTGTTGAGGAACTTTGTAAGCACCGTATGCCTGTCCCGGATGAGCTCTGCTTTGCTTTTTCCAGCTTTAGTAAGCGAAATCGTCCCATAGTGCTCATAGGTAACATAGCCCTGATCTTCTAAGGAACGCATTGCATTGACAACAGAAGGTTTCGAAACATGAAGCCGCTCCGCGATATCGGTAATGCGCACCTGTCCTTCATGCTCTTCTGCGAGAAAACTAACTGATTCTAAATAGTCCTCAAGCGATTGAGTCATTGTTAGTTAAGGCTAACATATATTTTATAAAAAGTCAATCCTCTTTCTAAAAATTGCAGTTATTAAAAAAAGGCTTGAACTATAACTCAAGCCTTTTAGCTGGTTTATGTCCACCTTATATGCTATGCACTGGTTGCATCTTCTTCATCATCGTATTGTAATGCAAAACCAAGCACTTCTGATTCGGCTTTTTCAATGAACTGTGATGTAAAGAGCTTCCAGTAGTAGCCGCGAAGTTTCATTAAGCTCTCATGATTTCCTTGTTCAACAACACGGCCATGTTTTAGCACCAGAATACAATCGGCATCCACAATTGTAGAAAGTCTATGCGCTATAACAAAGCTTGTACGGTTCTTTAAAACCACACACAATGCTTTTTGAATAAGCTTTTCAGTCTCAGTATCAACAGAGCTGGTAGCTTCATCTAAGATGAGGAATGCAGGATCCGCAATGACTGCTCGGGCAAAAGAAATTAGCTGTTTTTGTCCAACAGAAAGCAGCGTCCCTCCCTCTCCTACTTGCGTATCATATCCCTGTTCAAGCTCCATAATAAAATCATGTGCATAAACATGTTTCGCCGCATCTTCTATTTCAAGATCCGTTGCATCGAGCTTTCCATATCGAATATTTTCTCGAATAGTCCCTGTAAATAAATACGGACTCTGCAAAACATAGCCAAGGTTTGCATATAAGAATTCCAGCGGTATATCTTTATAATCCTTACCATCAATAAATATTTTCCCGCTCGTCGGTTCATAAAATCGGCATGCTAGATTTACTACAGTACTCTTGCCTGAACCTGTCTCGCCAACGAGAGCAATTTTGGATCCCGGTTTAGCATCAAGAGAAAAATCATGCAACACAGGTTTTTCTGGAACATATGCAAAGGATACATGTTCAAACGTAATACGACCCTTTAACTTTGGTAATGTTTTATTTCCATTCTTGTGTTCTGTCAATTCACGCTGAGCTGTTTCAGAATCTGCAATATCCGATGTAGTTTCAAGAAATCCCATAACCCGCTCTCCAGATGCTTGCGCATATTGAATTTCTGTAAACACCCGTGCAAGTTCACTTACTGGATCAAAAAACTGGAGCGAAGCAAATATAAATGCAACAAGCACACCGGTACTTATAGCACCTGTTTGAGCTAATGAAGAACCCACAACAATTGCCAGTATTGTTCCTCCATAACCGAGTGACATAATAATTGGCAAATATGATGCTGAAAAAATCTTTAACTTTACTGCAGCTTGCTTCATGGTGCGGGTCTTAACTGCAAAATGCTCAATTCTATCATGTTCACAGACAAGCGTCTTCACAGTGCGCGCACCTTTAATGCCCTCAGAAAACTCTTGAGTCAGCTTTGAATTGAGAGCCCGTACTTCTCTTGATTGCTCTGTTAAACGGCGTTCAATAAAAACTGAAACTATGATAATGGGAAGACAAACCGATAGCGTCACGAGCGCGAGCCGCCATTCATATGCGAACAACAGTACAATTGAAAAAATCATGCGTGTCGCGCCCCATACACCATCAATGAGACACCATGCCATTACATCAGCAAGTCTCCCTACATCACTTGTTACACGAGCCATAATCCAGCCTGAATTTGTTTTATCATAATAGGAAAAAGAAAGTTCTTGTATTTTTTCGAATGCTTTCTTTCGTATACTGTAATTGACGCCCATTTCTATTCTGCCGCCGCGATCAATAAAACCTTTAACAAAAAAGGCATCAAAATTAATATACATAAAATAAACAGCTATAAAAGCCGGAAGCAGATTAAGTTTTTTTCCTAAAATGATAGTATCAATTACCCAGCCGGTAATAAATGGACTTAATGCTTCTAGTATTGCAGTGCCAATAAGCATGACACCAAGCGATAAAAACTCCCGCTTATATTCAAGCGCAAATCGAAAAAGATTTTTCCATAAATCGAGCCGCATTTTCTGTCTAATTTCTTTATCTTCACTATGCATATATATACCTCATTATTGCTACTTCATAGCAACCAATCTGTTCACTGTTAAACAGCTTCAGATGATTCAATAATTCCAAAATCCCGCTCGAGTCCTGATTGAATTTCCCAGATTCTTTTATACAGCCCCTCACGTCTTATAAGTTCCTGATGTGTACCGATATCAGCCACTTTACCATCTTCCAGCACTACAATCTTATCTGCTCTTGCAAGCGTTGTTAGCCTATGGCTGATAATTATGCACGTACGCTTTTTTTCTTTTTGAAGCGCTGATTGAATTTTCGCATCAGTCTCTGTGTCCAGCGCTGACATGGAATCATCAAGCACCAGTATCGCTGGATCTCGAGCTAACATTCGGGCTAACGCAGTCCGCTGACGCTGTCCTCCAGATAGCGTTATACCTTGTTCACCTATCACCGTATCCCATCCATCGGCATAATCTGCTATCACATCGCTTAATCCAGAACATTCAGCAAGCTGTTCAAGCGATTCATCGCTCAGCTTTGGAAGTCCAAGACTCACATTTTCCCGCATCGAAAGTGAATACAAAAAAGACTCCTGAAGCACAAGACCAATGGTTTTTCTGAGCCACTGTTTATCAAACTGACGGATATCAATACCATCAAGTTTGATACTGCCTTCCTGTAATTCCAGCAATCGCGTGAGCAGTGCCATAAGCGTACTTTTACCGGTGCCTGTTTTCCCTAACAGCGCTACGGTCTCACCCGGTTCTAAAGTAAAGCTCACCTGTTTAAGGACATCATGTTCATTTGTGTAACCAAACGTAATATTTTCAAACTCAATTTTTCCTTTAACCGTTTCCAGTTTTACAGAACCGTTTTCCTGATATTCTGATGGCACAGAAAGAATCTCAACAACTCGTTTTACAGAAACTAATGCCTTCCCCATATCTGTCAGCGTTCTTCCCAGCATACGAACGGGCCAGAACAATTTGCCGACGTATGCAAAAAATGACACAAAGACACCGACAGAAATTAATCCCTTTGCGGAAAGCAAAGCTCCGGCAACAAGCGTTACACATGCCTGTGCAAGACATATCCAGTCTGATACTCCCCAGTAAGTACCAAACAAATATATAAGTTTAATTGTTTCATCGGTATAAGTACGGTTAACTTTTTGAAACCTATCAATTTCATATGCGCCGCGCGCAAAAGAACGAACAACTCTGAGCCCATGCAAATTTTCCTGCAGCACCAATGTCATAGCCGCTTCGGCTTCATCAGATTTTGTAAATGCTTTTTGTACTTTTTTAAAAAAGATATACGAAAAAGCGAGCACTATAGGTGTAATTGGCATGGAAATCATCGTCATGCGCGCATCAATCGAAAGCATCGCAGCAAGCGTAAAGATAAGCAAAGCGATTGCCCTGCTTACATCAACAAGCTGAGCCGATGCAAAATTTCGTATAGTATCGATATCACTCGTACAGCGCTGCAGCAGTTCACCAGAATTTGTAGTTCCATAATAACTATAGGGCACATTCATAAGATGCTCATACAAAGCATTGCGAATACGTTCAATCCACCGTTCTGATGCTAGTGATGCAAAAAAACCGCGCAAGAAAATGAAAACTCCGCTGATTGCAACAGCGCCCGCTAATAACAGAGCACATGCCCAAACATTATTTGCAAAAATTGCTGGTCCGCCAAATAGGTTCATTATCGCTTGCAAGACCGGACTGGTATGAGGAATTCCCCCTTTCGATATTGCATCTACAGTAAACCCTATAATAAGCGGGTCGAGCATACTGATAAATGCAGCCAAAATAATAGAAATAAAAGCAAGCATAAACAATACTGCAGAACCTTTTGCATACCGTAAAAGAATTCTAACATTAGCTGTTTTATTGTTTTGTTTTTCACTATTCATAACAAATCCTTAATCAGATACAAACATTGCATAAGTACTGTACTCATAAGGTACAGTACAAGGTTAAAACCAGTGCTCGCTTATGCGAACACACCAAATTTACACACTGTCACTGGGGAAAGTTGAGAAACCTTTTGCGCCTTTCCGTGTTACTCATCGGGAAAGGCTTTAGCGTGCGGGTTAAAAAATGCTAAAGCGATGAGGCACAGAGAAGGTGCATAACAGCTTCCCGGTACATAATCAATTGATTCATTCGCAGCTCCTCCTTTGTGCTAATGATAGGTTGTATCAGTTAATCATAACAAAAAATAATTGTCAAGCATAATTTCATGTGTAATTTTTTTTACCTGTGAGTGGTCTTTTTTTATAGTTTCTGATTCGGAGCCGATGGAACCGGCTCCGTATACATGATTTTACTGTTTTTGCATCTCAACTCTATAATGCTCTTGGTTAGGGCGATCGATTTCAAGAATGATGTTAAGATTGGTAAGTGGTTTAGTAAATTTATATGTTTTTTCAGTTTCGACACAGTAGAATGACATCACTACACCTTCTTTTTCAGCGCCTACCTTAAAATCTTTAATAGTCGCTTTACTAAAGTCATAGTAGACGTTGCCATCTTTGTCTAGAATTCTGATATTATTTGTAGAAAATTCCCAATATGCTCCCCAGTTAGGATCAAGCCAGACACCAAGCGGGAAACTGCCTAGATTGATAGACTGGGCAGAAAGCAAAACAAGTGCTGCAGCCAACATACCAACTAAGACAACTGCTTTTTTCATAAAAGCCTCCTATAAAAATGGTTTCTATACCCAATTATATGCAATAACTGATAATCTACAAGTCAATATCGAAAATTTTCAGTTTTACACAGTTTTAAGAAATCTAAACCTTAAAAACTTGTTAATGAATATGATGTTTCATTGTGATAATATTTGTATTGTATATATCCACAGGAGGTTTTTATGAAACCAGGTGTGCTGATGTTTTGCATTGTACTTACCTTGAGTATTTATTCATTTTCTCAGGATTTAAGCCCGTGGCAAGCAGGCGGTTATGTTGCATTGAGTCCATCGCTCAATTTTAATCATCTCTCTCTTGATGCTTTTGGGCTAATAAATGGCAATTTTTTAAGCTTAGGACTGGGCATAAAATCGTATCTTGGACTTAACTATGATGCTTTTTTTCTCGCTCCATATGTCCGGGCAGAATTAGGATGGTTCTATCTTGGAGCCGGACCGCTGTTTTTATTACAGCAACCCACAGATCCTGCAATAACCAGGATCGAAAACGATGTATCATTTTTAGCAACGGCTGGTATTGCGATACCAATCTGGAAGCATGATTATGGGCGCCTCGTATTTACGACAGGTTTGGACGTATCAGCAACACCCTCTCGTGTTATCAGTCCAGATACCGATAACATTATTGCTAAAATACTCATAACGATCTTTGCAACATCAATTAACTTTATAGCTAACTCAATTAAG
>CAZVTR010000057.1:0-2542 GCA_964630305.1 uncultured Treponemataceae bacterium
CGTAAACCAGGAACAGCAAAAATCTTTGTGAGAGAGCGAATAATAAAAATATTATCAGGGAGGCTTTTTACTTCACAGAGGGATGTAAAGTCGGTAAACTCAATAAAAGCCTCATCAATAACAAAATTAATCTCGGGGAAATTCTTAGCCAGTTTGATAATACGTTGAGGATACTCAGGCGGCATAGCGCCGTCAGGATTATTGGGTGCTCCAATCCAGCAGGTTGCACTGTGACGCATATCAGGTTCTGATTCAAAATTATTGAGCAGTGTTTTGTATGGAATTTCTTTAACGGTAAAACCTGCAAGCGTAAGCGCTTCGCGGTAACTGCTGTAAGCCGGCACAGTAACAACTGCGTGAGCAGTTTCTACTGCTTGCGCAGTTTTCTTAGCAAGCGCTCTCCCAAGCGCGAACATAATTTCATCAGCACCGTTCCCAAAAACAATTCGTGCAGCCGATATCCCAAAGCGGTTTGCAGCTGCAGCAGAAAGTCTCATATATGCGGGATCGGGATACTGAGCAATTGGCTCGAGCGAAGAAAACATAACCTCATTGATCCAAGGCGGAGGCCCTAGAGGATTGAGGTTTGCGCTAGCATCGATAAAGTCCTGTTCGTCTCCCTTCCAGCCCAGCGAGTACGCACGGTCAAGATGCTTCCGGAAGTTGCCGCCGTGTTTGTTTTCAGTAGTCAAGTTCTTCCTTTTCTGCCTTTGCTACATGCATGCTCGAGAATGTAGCCATTTCTGATGCGATGCGAGCACCAAGGCTCACGATAAAGCCTCCAATTACAGCACCAGTCCCTTCACCGAGGCGCATTTCCAATGAAACGACTGGTTCAAGACCAAGCGCAGCAAGGAGTTTCTTGTGCCCTTTGACATGAGATTCATGTCCGGCAAAACAGTATCCAAGCACAGCAGGATCAAGCTTGGATGCAAGCAGGGCAGCAGAAGTTATTGGAAAACCGTCGAGCATACAGGCAACACCGCTGTCTTTGAGCCCAAGAATAATTCCTGCAGCCGTTGCAAGCTCAGGTCCGGCGAAACATCGGCCTATGTACTCTGGGGCGTATTGTTTTCCGTGCGGACAATGCTTAGCAACAGCTTCTGTTATAATAGTATATTTGTGTTTGAGCATTGTGTCATCAATACCTGTCCCTCTGTCGATGATTTCATTAGGTGTAAGTCCAAAGGCAATTGCAAGCGCAGCAGCGCTCGATGTGTTTCCTATGCCCATGTCGCCAAGCGCTACCATATCGTAGTGATGCCGTACCGCAAACTGAGCAAGCGCTTTACCGTTATCGAGGCAAGCAGCAAATTCAGTTTCTGTGAGCGCGGGCTGTTTGTAAAAATTTGCAGAGCCCCTGCACGCTTTCATAGAAAAAAAGTGCGGAGAGTTCTTCCCGTTATTCGAATGGTGCGCATGCTGAGCTATCCAATCTTGCGGAAAATCTGCATCGACTCCTGCATCGACTGCAAATACATCAAAACCGCATGCTCGCGCAAGCACATTGATACCTGCGCCGCCTGCCATGAAGTTATGCACCATTTGGGCAGTTACAGCTTTAGGGTAGAGGGACACACCTTCTTCGACAATGCCGTGGTCACCGGCAAGCACGAATACAGCTTTCTTTTCTATTTTTGGCGGCACCCTGCCTTGCAGTACTGCAAGACGTTTTGCATAGGTTTCTAGTTTGCCAAGACTTCCTTTTGGTTTTGTGAGATCATCGAGATGTGCTTGAATTGCTGTAGCAAGTTCTTCGTTATTCATTGTAGTATTTCTCCTGCTAGTGTTTTGCGGATTTTTTATGGAAATCCTTTGATCGAGAAAGCGGTAAAGAAAATTTACCTATAAACTCATTAAAGCCGTGGAAAAACTCAGTTTCATACACGGTTTCGAGATTGTGAGGATCGAGAATAGTTTCCGGCTTTCCGGAAAGCACTGTGCCGTCTGGCTTAATAAGCACTGCTTGTGTCGCAATGCGGTATGCAAGGTTAATATCATGGAGACTGATAAGTATAGTTTTCCCATGTTGCGCAAGATTCTGGAGAATATCCATAAGCTCAATTTGCCTTCCTGGATCTAGGTGCGCTGCTGGTTCATCGAGAGCAATAATTGGTGTAGCTTGAGCAAGCGCGCGGGCTATGAGTACCCGCCGTGCCTGTCCCCCGGAGAGCTCATTGATTGGTGCATCTTGATATTCAAGGAGATCCATAGCAGCAAGTGCAGTATGAATTGCTTCTTGGTCTTGTCTGGAAAATTGTTTCCATGGCCCTGCATGTATAAAACGTCCTTGAGAAACGATGTCGTATACAGAGTAAGACCAAGTCGGTTCAAAGAGTTGCGGTACCCATGCTGCAATACGAGCGCGTTGACCGGGTGGTGCTTTTTGCATATTAATGCCGCATAACGTAACATCTCCAGAGAAAGCAGGAAGGAGGCCAAGTATGGTTTTAAGCAGCGTGGTTTTGCCTGATCCATTGGGGCCAAGAATAACAACAATATCACCGGAGCGTGCGTCAATTGTAGCATTATGAAAGACAGG
>CAZVTR010000057.1:2642-11669 GCA_964630305.1 uncultured Treponemataceae bacterium
AGCATGATAACCGATTCATCTCCTGCAGAAAACAAATCGAGTATTCTTGAGGATGCACATGCAGCTATAAATCCGAATACTGCCGGAATAAGCAAACTCAATAGTTCTGAAGATCCTCTCCCGGAAAAACTGCCGAGCAGCCAGAAATATGCCTGATGCAGCTGTTTATCTTTAATAGCAACCAAAATAGCGATGAGCGAAGAAAATAAAGAACTGAGTGCAGTACCAGCGAGCAAAAGCGTTACTGTATCGCCTCGTGAGCCAAATAGCCCTGTAATAAGGTATACAGCAATAGTTGCAATAATGCCGCCGAGGAATGCCATAGCACCAATTGTTGAGAAGCCGGGAATAGAAACAGTCCAGCCAAACACGATTGCAGTTACTGCGCCAAACGCAGAGCCCGATGATGTGCCGATGATATATGGATCCGCCAATGGGTTGCGAAAGAGCCCCTGAAAAACTGCTCCGGCAGAAGCAAGAGTTGCTCCTACGATTCCTGCAAGCATTGTTCTGATAATACGTAAAGTAATAATTACTAAAAAGGGATCAGTGTCGGGCTGTCTCTTGCATATGATACTCCATACGGCACGGAGCGTGTCTT
This sequence comes from uncultured Treponemataceae bacterium, assembly GCA_964630305.1. GTDB lineage: Bacteria > Spirochaetota > Spirochaetia > Treponematales > UBA12059 > JAKPPT01. The sequence continues at coordinate 3,244 of CAZVTR010000057.1, forward strand.
GTAATGGAATACGCACTGCGCCTAATGATAACGAGAGCACTATAATGATAAATAACAAGAAAAGAGCAGGATATAAATAAAAATTATATTTTTTTGCTGTCATAGCATGTGCTCTCGGTTAGCAGCATTGTTCTAATGCTCTTCAGTATTATTTGAAGAGTTCAGGATGGAGCGCTTTAGCCAAGAGCTCAATTGCATCCACAAAACGGGGACCAGGCCGGCTGAAAATATCATCATCAAAAAGGAGCACTCTGTTTTGAACCACTGCGGTCATGGAAGCCCACCCTGTGCGCTGTTTAAGTTTTGTGTTGTCCATTTCGGGTCCATGCGAAAAAGTCGATGCAATATACATTGGGTTTTTTGTTAAAACCGCTTCAAACGAAACGACAGGCCAGTTTTCTTTGAGATCGCCAAAGATATTTTTTGCACCCGCAGCAGTAATGATTTGGCCAATAAAGGTGTTTGGTCCTGCGGTCATTAAAGGTTCATGCCAGACTTCCCAGAATAAGGTAGGCCGTTTTTCGTCAGGAATCCTCTGTATTTTTTCCGATACCAGAGCAATTCGGCGTTTGAGTGATGCTGTAAGATCAGCTGCTGGTTTGCTGTTTCCTGTTACCTGACCGACTAGTGTTATGGCATTAAAAATATCATCAAATGTTTCAAGTTTAACAATCATTACTTTAATACCAGCTTTGTTGAGCGGCTCAATTAGTGACTTGTGTGCATTAAGTTCGCCAATAACAAGTTCAGGTTTTAGTGCAATAATGTTTTCGATATTAATTGATTTAGCACTATAGCCGCCGATTTTTTGTACAGTTTTTGCAGCCTCAGGATAATTGCAGTAGGTTGTGTTTCCGATAGTCGATGAGCCTACCGCGTATATAGTTTCGGTGAGTGCGGGTGAAAGCGATATAATGCGCGTCGCTTTCCCTGATAAGGTGATAGTTGTTCCAGCGGAATCTTTTACCGTAATCGATTGCGCCCACACAAAAATTCCAGCGATACTCGCCAATAGGAGCACAGTGACTGCTGCTCGTTTTCTTATAATCATTTCTTCCTCCTTGCGGGTTTGCCCGCTTGTGTGCAGTGCCCTAACAGCTTTTGAGGGACAGGTAAGCTAACTTTTTGGCCTTTAATTAGGTATAGCTCACCAAGCACATATCGGCTTCTCATCGTTTATAAGAGCAACGCTCGTGGCAATGAGTAAGCCGGGGAGAAGAAACGTTTCGTTTTCTGAGGATTGATCGAACAAACTCACGTAAAGGATGGCCGATCGCACCACGCCTGGACCACGAAGCGTTTCTGCGAAAATCCATGAGGCAGGGTATCCTGGCTTGCCATGTATGCAGTAAAACGCAAGCATCATGGCATACAGTTACGGGCTAGCTCCGGCTTTTCACCGGATTCCCCCTCTTGGTCCTTTATGTGCTGACATTGGAAGCAGACCGAGCAGTTTGATACATGTATCACAGATTTGTTTGCTCTGCCTGCGCCTGCGCAGCAGGACTCACCTCATGGTACTGTACCCTCAGCGCACCTGCTTGTTCAGGATACGAATGTTCAAGTAAGCATAGTGCGGGGACAGACTATATGCAAACACAGTATAAAAGAATACTCGTTGCATGGTCAAGATAGCTAGTAAGAACTTACAAATGGATGTGTTTATTCATCATCGTATTTTTTATAAAACTATAGAAGAGTCCATAGAACAATGATGTAGCAGCAATTTTAAGCGGGGACAGTCTGCAAGAAAAATAAAAGAGGCTTTTTGAAAGACCATGTTCATTCCACCAGATGGTATCGTTTTCTAATACTTTTTGTGCAAGCACTTTGTGAATTTTAAATAACATGAGATGCTTAAATGATGGTTTATATAAAAATGATCCGCGGTTTATAAACGTAATGAACTTTTTTACTTCCTTAATAGTGATTGCCTTATGCATTGTGGTTTGTTTGCGGCTGATAGCGCCACCTAGCGCGCACCCCCAGTGCATGGCAATATTGCTAAGGTAGGTGAGCGCATCTCGTTCATAACTGCCTGCGGTTGTTACGACATTGATCAGAGGTTTCCCGATAAGTTCCGGCCTATGAAACCAATCGGCAGTACGGTCGATAAATGTTTTCATTCTGCTTGAAATTGAACACATATACACGGGTGATGCAAGAATGATGCCATCGGCTTTTATGAGTTTTTCGCGAATTGTCTGTGCATCATCAGATAGCGCGCATCGCCTCCCTAAAATACAGGCTTGGCATCCCACACAATCTTTTATTTCATAGTCGTATAAAAAAACAAGCTCAGTGTCGATATCGTATTGCTTAAGCATTGCTGCAATTTGATTGACGATTGTAAAAGTGTTTTTTTTGCGCTTACTGCCAAGAAGCGCAACAACAGTTTTAGACATAGTGTGTCCCTTGTATGTTTAAGAGTTAGGTTTGTAATAACTATATAGTAATAAAAATCGATAGTAAATAATACCCGTCCAATTGTATTTATAAATACTCCATCATATCCCGCACTTCAAGGCTGCCGCTCTTATATTCCTGTTGGAGTTCTGCGACAAGCTGTACGCACGGAAAGCCATAGCGCTCGTTAAAGTATTTGAGGTTCGGATCCAAATTACCCTCTGTGCTTTTAACTTCAAGCATGAGTTCGGGATTTCCCGCTTTTTCAATGAGAAAGTCTACTTCTCTGCCTTTCTTCGTGCGCAAATAGCAGAGGCTTCGTTTGATTCCGTCGGTGTCTTACTGGAAACAAAGATAATGGTATAATGAAAGCGCGGCAAGATTTTCCAGCTGCTGCACATTTCCTTCAACGAGAGAATGTCAAAAAAATATAATTTTGACTGTTGCGTCAAGGATCGTGCAATGGAATTAGCAAGATACCATGACCGTGATGAAGAAAACAATATAACGTAATGGTTACACTGGCTCCATCGAACCTCGGACCATTTAAATCGCCAAGTTCTCAATTAGTAAGCCTGGCACTCTTTTAAATTCACGAACGTTATTGCTCACCAGGATTCCATTATGGAATTTTACTATAGAAGCTATAAGTAAATCATTTGGACCAATTATTGTCCCCTTTTTTTCTATAACGCTTCGTATTTCAGCATATACGTACCCCATGCGGTCTTCGAACGGAGCAATTTCGAATGGTTCCAAAAACATTTCAATTTTTTTAATGTTTTCCTATTTTTTCTTGCTCTTATATGCTTCAAATATTAGTTCAGCCTTGACAATTGATGGAATATAAATGTTCTGTGTGCTTGTGGACAATATTTTTTCTCTGATACTAGGGTACTTGCCGTTTAGAAAATATATGCATGTGTTGGTATCAAGAAAAAACATTTATAAAAGTTCTCGCTTTCCATCGGTAGAAAAAGCAAGCTCACTTGGCTCACTGAAGGTGTTGTCATCTATTGAACCAAAAAGCCCTTCATAACCATCTGGATAAGCAGGCTTAATGCTTCTACGTATTCTTTCTACAACCCATTTTGAAATTGATGTTTTGCTGCGATCTCGATTTCTTTGAGAGTCTTTTCATCGATATATAATGAAATTTGTGGCATAAAAAATCCTTGTTATTATCATAATAAAAAAAATAGTTGAGACAAGTATACTTGGAAGTATAGTTGAAACTTGGGTTTGTCAACACCCTCTTAGGCTATTGCAATACCATTTCCCGGTTGTCAGTGTTACTTGTACAGCAGCGGATAGGCTTCCGGATTTGTAAGGGAGTCGATTTCAAGGTCGACATCAAGTTTTGGCCAATGCAAATTCCCTGCCCGGTCAAGTTCTACATTCCAAATATCTTCAATGGTGGCTTTTCGGAACCATGGGAAAGTCTCATGGTCTAAATAGTATTCTTCTCCGGCTATATCAATCCAAATACCAAAGGGGGTTATCTGTACGATTTCAACACCCGAAGTGACGATGCCAGTGGGCTGCGATTTCATCTTTGTGGTCCTCCAGTAGTTTGTGTAGTTCATTAAGTTCCTGATTGGAAAATCCTGAAGCTTGTGCGAGTACTAAATCAGGTTCAAGCCAAAATTTAGCTTCTCCGTTTGGAGCTTGTACATGGACATGCATCCGTGACTCTTCTCTTGAAAAGAAATAGAAGCGATAGGATTTTATTCTAAAAATTGTCGGGCTCACACAAAATCTCCATAAATATACCTAAAGTATTATACACCATAAAACCGTTTTATGGTACTACTGTTATCCGACTCCTAAACGACCCATTATGAAAGCGGGATACGAGACTATAATCCCAAATCTAGTATGAAAATAAACTAGAATAAGTATCTACGTATCCCTTAAGGAAATTTAAAAGGCATATTTAAGGGGATTAAGGCTAACATACTATGAGCAGAAGCAGTGTGGTTTTTTGGGGGACTTTCCATCAGCCTCAGATTAAGGCTAACATACTATGAGCAGAAGAGCGTATATGAATGTGTTAGATTTATTGTGTTGGTTGGAATATTTTATCGGAAGCAAAACGGTCGAGCAATTGCCTGAAAATGTCAAATATATTGAGAAATAAGGAACATCCTTCAGCACCCTAATAAAATAGCTGGAACGCTGTGAGGCGCTTCGGCTGTCTGTCTTGTTAACAAATAGTAATCAGTTCCCAACAGTAAAATCTCTTACTATCCCCATGTGCTGCATGTTTGTTACGCCAGAATCCGTGGAAAGGGCAGGCGCTAAGTCTGCAATGGGGTTATAGACACGCGTATCGGCTACCAAGCCCCAGGTAAAGGTGTTTGATCCAAAGATAACCGGTGTTTGCAAGACATGCAAGGCGCTGTTAACGAGTATGCGGTCATAGGGGCTCGTGCGGCCTGCGTTGGTGTAAATATTGCCATTCCTGTCTGCGGGGTAGTTTCCATTGGGGTCCGGGAAGACGGTGAACTGGCCAAAGACCGCTAAGCAGGGCTCAGTTGAAGTTGAGTTTGAGTAGGTGTTATAGTCGCCGCCAACTGCTAAGTATAAGCCTGCAGGAACATTTGCTTCGATATACGATTTCAGAAGTGTAGCTTCATTTGTGCGTTTTGTTTTTGAAGTGCTGTCGCTTGAAGCTTTGATGTGTATGCTAACTGCCCATAAGTCGATGGATCCGGGTATATCGATGCGTGCCCAGACGAATTCACGGTCTGTCATGTATGTGTCATCCCACTGTCCCGAAGATACAAACGGATACTTTGAGATAATACCATTCGGAATGCTTCCTGTACCGCGGTAGTAATAAGCATTTGGAGTGTGGTTAGCGGTGCCGTAGATAACAAGGTTGGCCATTTCCTGAAGGTCGCTGGATGTGTTGGATTTGTAGTTGAACTCTTGGATCATGACAACGTCGGGTTTGCATCCTGTCATAATTCTGATCCCTGGACCATCGGTATAGCTCTGGTTTGTGCCAGAGGTAAGGTTTGCTGCCATAAGCCTGAGCTTGCTGGTTTGAGGAGGAGTGCTCGATATGGTAACAGATGCTTGTCCTGAGTTGGACCAAACACCCGTGCTGCTCGATGCTTGCACATAGAGCGTGTGCGAACCTGAAGCGAGTCCTGATGCGGTATACGAAAGCACTGTAGATGCGACTTGTGTCCAAGGCCCGTTAGCTGCATCGAGTGAATAACGGTAGCCTGCCGCGTTTTGCACTGCTCCCCATGTCCACGTTGCGCTGGTTCCATTAGCACTGCCGGAAACTACAGGAGCGGAAATTAAACTTTCCGCAGTTGTGATGCTAAAAGAATACCCGAGATTAGAACCGTATTTCCCGCCGTATGAATAAATCTTTACTGTGTATGTTTTGGTAGCGGGAGCGGTAAAAGTTATTTTAGAACCATAATTGCTTGAGGATTTGTCGTCGTTATAAGCCTTTTGCGTGCTTCCGTCATATACATAGAGAACGGTGTCAGTGCTGCCCAATACTGTTGTCTCGATTGTATAAATGCTTCCTGCCGTTGCGGAAAAGGAAACCCAATCATTGGCATCGTCATAAAAATTACGTTCTTGCAGTGTGTTAAAATCAATTAGCTTTGCGGCTGCTTGCGTATCATCGTTTTCAAAGGCATCAGGTATTGTCAAACTGATGGTTTTGGATGCATCGTAAGCGATGTATGCTGCTAGTTTGTCATTAGGAGCTACAGGCTGCATACAGGCAGCTATTGCGATTACAGCAAGTACAATGGTTAAGAACTTTTTCATATAAGCTCCTTTGATAAGGTTGTTTCATGGAATAACGAGCTTGCCAAGCGGAAAGTTCAGCAATTAAGTAGGCAGCCGTTCATTCTCCGTTTTTATAGAAGTGTGTAAAAACCAGTATATAGTAGTTTGGCAATATGTCAACAAAAACTTTAATGAGAGTTTTGTTCTTCTTGTCCAAAGAGATATCCCGCGAAAAGGCAGCGCACTGTATAATTCATTGAGCAGAGTAACAATTCGCAGGTCCGAAATTATCTCTCATATTTATTTACTTGTTAAAAATAATAACTCATGGTATGCTGGGAAAAACCACAATAATATGGAAAGGAGCGAGCTATGTTTTTATTTGAAACGCTGTCCGCAGGACAGATTTTCATGTGGTTTGCAGTACTTGCTGCACTCATGCTGTTAAATGAAATTGCTCGGGCAAATAAGTGGGCTGCCCTTGCATTATTCCTCGTGTTACCCATCATTCTTACGTTTACTGTTTGGATAAAGACAGCTGTACCAGGCACTTCTGTCGGTACCTGGTTCCACTGGGCTAAAGTCTACTCTGTACTTGCAGGCTGTCTCGTTGTGTGGGCAATACGGTTTATTAAAGGAATGGACACCAAGAAAGCGGTTTTAATACTGCCTGCACTTATTCTTGCATTGAATATTCTGGAAGCTGTCGTGCGAGATTTCCAGGTGAGCACCTTTAATGGAGTACGTGATGGTATGCTTCTTGTAGGCGGTCCATGGAATATCATGAATGGTATTGCCGGTATATTAAACATTATTGCGATATCAGGATGGATGGGAATTTTTGTTGACCGCAAGCATAAACAGCAGGATATGCTCTGGCCCGATATGCTTTGGCCATGGATTATTGCATATGACCTGTGGAACTTTGCATACGTGTACAACTGCGTTCCGGATCATGCCTTTTATGCAGGACTTGCACTGCTCTTATCCTGCACCATCCCGGCATTCTTTATCAAAAAGGGAGCATGGCTCCAGCACCGAGCTCATACACTTGCTTTCTGGATGATGTTTGTAATGACATACCCCTCATTTGTTGATACAAGCGCATACGCAGTAAAATCGAGTCATTCTACCGTTGCACTCTGGGTAGTAAGCGGACTATCGTTGGCAGTCAATGTAGTGGTTACCGGTTACCATTTCTATCGAATTATCAAGAATAAAGTAAATCCATTCAAAGCCGAAGTATACACCGATCTTAAAGCTTATAAAAAAATAGCTGAGCTTAAAGGCTGATATAGCAATGTGCTCCCGCTTTAGCTTTTGTAGCGGGAGCAGTTTTATAATATCTGCAATAAACAGAGCGTTAATCATAATTAAAAGTAATATGTACGTTATATAACTAATATCAGAGCTCGCTATTTATGTTATAAAATAGTAAATATAATTTTTAATAAACCTGCTTATAATTTTTTAAAGTAATAATCAACTTTTTGTAAAATATCAGCAAGATTAGGGTCATCTGCTTCAAGTTCTCGAACAGCAAGCAAGCCTATATTGATGTTTTTTTTGATGCAGGGATCAGGTCTGCTTACATGTGAAACAACTTCTTTAATATATAGTAATTGGTTTTTAATACTTATCAATGTTTGTAATTCTGGAGCTTTGTTTAGTTTTTCATCAACCATAATAAGGGCTTGAGTTAGTAAGTGAGAGAGATCGTTGGTAGGCAATTTTTCATGACTCCTTCTTAAACTTACATTTTCATTGTACTAAAAAATGTTTAGTAATAAAAAATTTATTATATAAAAAATAAAATATCCATCTATCTAATATTATTTTTGATGTTTAATTATGTCAATGAAAGGTATGTTTAACGACTGGTATGTAAATATACATGGTACCCCCTGGGCCTACCCAGATCCGACGGAGAGAGGTAGAATTATAATACAAAGAAATCACACACAGAAGGATACCGTGTATACAATGATGACATTCCAGAGCTGTATGAGGAATATCGCCGCCACAATCTACCCAGATACCAGTTTACAGCCCGCTGTGTGCGTACAGGTGCGCTGTTTATTGCCTATGCACTGGAAAAAACCAGCACCAATGCATCGCTGTTTCTGCTCGCACTTGCTGAGCATTTTCAGAAGTATGGGATTTCTCTTGAGGGATCAGTGGTGCAAACGGACAACGGTACAGAGTTTACTGCCCCGTGGAATAGCAATAAGGTTACGCTCTTTACAAAACTCGTCGAG
>CAZVTR010000058.1:0-11642 GCA_964630305.1 uncultured Treponemataceae bacterium
ATCATATTCAAAACTCCAGAACTAAACCGTGAGAGGGACAATCTTGCTACTAATTTGCACTTTAAAACATCCCTTGATTTATTATTTACGCTAGTACGACCGTATTATTTTTTATACAAAATTGACTATCATCGTAACAGTGTTAAAATGCTAATTATTTGTATTATATATATATAACTAGAATCAATTTTACTAATAGTATGTTGGCATACTTTTTGCTAATAAATAATTCAAAACCATGTTGTACGGTATGAGGAAAATATGAGCGATTTAACAATTTTTTTAGTAAACAACCGTCAAAGGCTGATGATAGATCAGCTTACTACCGAAATCATCAGAAAATCAATTCATATGCTCATCGCACTGGTACCGCTGTTAGCTGCATGGAATTACGGATTAACAGTAACTGTTATGCTGATGGGTATTATTGTATATACATACAGTGAATTCCTGCGCCAGCAGGGCTATGAAGTGGCCATTATCTCTAAATTAACTTCTGCTGCAGCACGAAAACGCGATGCAGGCAAATTTGTGCTTGGCCCTGTAACACTCGGACTTGGAGCTCTCATAGCACTGCTCGTGTTCCCCCGTCCAGTATCAACTATCGCTATCTATGCACTTGCATTTGGTGATGGGCTTTCCAGTCTAGCAGGAAGAATGTTTGGCTCTATTACATTGCCATTTACGAAAGGGAAATCACTCGAAGGCAGTGTAACGTGTTTTCTCGCTGTCCTCACAGCTGCCTATGCAACCGGCTATGAACCTCTTCGAGCGCTCATCATTGCCCTCAGCGCTACAATACTCGAAGCTGTTCCAACAAAAGATTATGATAACTTTATTATCCCGCTCGGAGTAGGCATTATTGCATTGTTAGTCCATTGATACATCGGGCTCAATCCCACATATATCGGGTAAAAAGCATTTTAATATAGATAATTGCTGTTACTATACAAACAAGTCCTGCAATAATGACCTGAATCATTCCTGCAGCATACTGGAGGATTTGTCTGCTTATCATGAATCCGGCTATCAAAAATCCAGCTTTTACAAATACACTGTCATTTCGGCCTGCTACAAAATAATTTGCAACGGTTGCCAGAGACATAAAAATCGTTACAGCATAGTAAGCTTTGCTATTGCCAATTGCGGAAAGAAAACTGGAATCCATGGTTCCGCTATTAACTGGCTGCAATACAGCAAAAAAAATAGCAAGGAGCAAGAGTCCGATAAAATATTGAAAGATATTAGACTGATTAAGCCCGCACGGATACAGGCTTCCCATGAGCAGGCATAAAATCCCTAAAAAACGAGCGCTAATTACAGCTCGAGAAACTGTATCGATAAAAAACACATAATTTTTTGAAAAATATAAGAGCAGTGTTACAAATCGTGCTGCCTCAAAAATCATTGTAAACGCAGCTGCTGAAAAAAAGAAAAGTTCAAACGAAGTAGTTTTTCGTAACCTCACAACAAAGTAAAATGAAATAAAAAGACCAATAAAACAGGATATTCCTGCAGCTACTATGCCAGATAGAAACAGGGTGCGGTATTGTGCAGAAAACAGGAAAGCTGTGCCGGTTTTCCCTGCCGCACTACTGCTGCTCAATGCAAGCCATACAATTAACCCGGTTACCAGCAAACCAACAATTAGAAAAATATAGTATAATTTACTTCTGGAACTAATCTGCACACATGCAGTGTACTATAAGGTATTGATTTCTGTAAACTGCATCATGCTTTATACCGAAAATCAAAGCAACCAGTATGGTCAGTATAAAGAGGATAAACCGATGAAAAGAATTGTAATCCTGGCACTGTGTATCAGTTTGTTTGCCTTACCGCTCTTTGCAGGAGATGTTCCTACGTTTGTCAATCTTGGATTTTCTGCTAATTTCGAATACTTTATGTTTGGTTACTATGGCATTGACAGCGTAACAGGTAAACCATATGCAGAAATTTTTGTAGTCAACACGCAAAAAAACGATTTTACCGGTGACGGCATTTTCAGAGCACAGTACAGCACTCACCTCGAACCAGGCTGGAATGCTCTCGCTGGTTTCCTTGATTTATACAATAAAACTACATCAGTAATAAAAAAATACAATATCAACCATTTTAATCAGGGAAGACTTGCCTACTTAGCCATTGATAACAATGCGGACAGTATCTCGTATAAAGACGCCGATGGTTCCGACTGGCAGATAACCTTAAGCAAAAAAGTCAATGAATCTGCGGGTTCTGTATCATCATCATTTAGCATACAATTTAGCATTAACCGCGCCGGCAGCAAGACATACACAGCTGGCAATCCTGGCATTGTGAGAAAAAATGTAAAGAATTACATTATCAGACAAATTATTATTGCACCTGACGGAAAAACAATCGTATTCATAATTGAAAAAGAAGAAGCTGGTGCTAAAGGCATGCGGTACATGGTTGAAACATACTGCATACCCTAACTTAGTTTTACTTATTTAAAACCGTTTTTAAGACATGCTCCTGCAGTGTTCATCTCTATAAAGTTGGTGGTGTTGCTCATTCCGGGCGCACCGCCAATAACAACAACAAGATCATCTGCTTCCAAAAACTCTTTATCCAAAAGTGCCTTAACCGAAGACCGAATCAATCCCTCGGTGCTTTCCTGATACGGTAAAAGATCAGAATAGATGCCGTATGAGAGCGCGAGCTGTCTCACAGTTCTTTCGTTTGGACTAAAAGCATACACCGGCACATGACTGCGATAGCTTGCAATTACCCGCGCAATTGAACCCGTCTCGGTATCGGCGATAATCGCTTTAACGGGCAGTCTCCTGGCACTCATAGCCGCAACCCGCGCAAGGTAGAGCCGTACATGATTGTAGGTTGCCTGCGTCTCTTTTTCCATGTATGGTTTTTGACTCTCAGCTTGTGCCGCAATTCTCGCCATAGTCTGCACAGCTTCCAGCGGATATTTTCCAAATGCCGTTTCTCCCGACAGCATAACAGCATCAGTACCATCAAATACTGCATTTGCAACATCTGAAACTTCGGCCCGTGTCGGACGAGGGTTGTCTATCATTGTATGAAGCATCTGTGTTGCCGTGATTACCGGCTTACCTCTATCGATACATGCGTTGATGATTGCTTTTTGCACACCAGGGATGCGTTCTGCAGGTATTTCTACACCAAGGTCTCCCCGGGCTATCATGATGCCATCAGCAAAATCAAGAATTTCAAGGAGATTAGTCACACCCTGATTGTTTTCTATTTTTGCAATAATCTTTGCTTTACTGCCAAAACTATCAAGCAAACGCCGTACTTCTTGCACATCTTCCTTGTTCCGTACAAATGAATGTGCAATAAAATCGATATCATAATCTGCCGCAAACTTGAGATAGGAAACATCCTTTTCTGAGAGCGAGGGAACTTTGAGTGATACATTAGGCACATTGACATTCTTGCGTTCTTTAATCACCCCAGCGTTTAAAACCTCACACAAGAGCACCCCATTTGCTTTATTTTTTACCTCTAATTCAATGGTTCCGTCCTCAATCAAAATTTTAGAACCAACCGGCACTTCGGCCACAAAATTGCTGTAGGAAACATCAAACCCTTTGCGCTGATTGTCTACTTTAGGAATGGTTATCGTGTCACCTTGAGTTACCGTTATTGGCTCAGGTACATTTCTTGTGCGCACCTCCGGTCCTTTCGTATCAACGAGAATACCGAGACGCGGTGATACTTTCCGGACAGTTTCCACTATCTTTACCGAAGCTTCCGGTGTCTGGTGTGCAGTATTGATACGGACAACATCCATGCCTGCTTCATACAATGACTTGATAAACGCTTCATCGCAGCGGTTATCTGAAATAGTTGCTACTATCTTAGTAAGTTTTTGTCGTTTCATGACTCTGAGTATTGCAGATTTTAGCGAAAAAGTACATGGTCTGACCCTTCCTTGACTGTAGCCATGTTTAATGATTAAACTTGAAACTATGAAACGCACACCACTGATTTTGCTTTCAGCTATATTTGAGCTTATTAGAATAATTCTGCTTGCAGCAGGAGCTCGATTGCTCGCTGCAGGGGATTCCAGCATGGTAAATAGCCTCGCAAACATACTGCTTGTTCGAATTTTAATCATGAGCAGTTTTGTTTTTCCTGCATTGCTCCTCCTTGCTTGGTTTAATGCAAGCTATGCCCACTTTCTTACTCCCTTTGTTCCGCTAAAAATTGCCTTACTGATAACCGACATATCAGGCTTTTTTACCCTGCTCACAAACACGATTCAACAGGTCAACATAAAAACAATTACAGTGCTCAACATAAGCCTCATTGCTATCATTGTGATTGACAGCTTTATTTTATTTTCTGTAACCAGAGAAATAAAAAAACTGAAAAGCCCTCAGCCAGAATCACCGGCAATAGAAACTGTGGAGTTGTCATAATGCATATCGTTCCAATAGCAAGCGGCAAAGGCGGTGTCGGAAAATCCATGATCTCTGCAAACCTTGCTATTGCGCTGGCAGAAGCAGGTAAAGAGGTCATCCTTGCCGATCTTGATCTTGGCGCTTCTAATTTGCACATTATTCTTGGTACGGCAGCAACACCGCGTGGCATTGGAAATTTTTTATCCACTCCTGGAACTGACATCACCTCAATCATCTATGAAACTGACATTCATAACCTGTATTTTATACCGGGAGATTCTGAAATACCCGGTCTCGCTAACATTACCCAGCGCCAGAAAAGAATGCTCACTAAAAAACTGCTGGGGCTCTCTTGTGACTATTTAATTCTTGACCTGGGCGCAGGCAGCAATGTAAACATTCTCGATTACTTTCTACTCAGCAACCGAGGCATTGTTGTTTCTGCTCCCATGCTTACCGCAACGCTCAATGCATACCTTTTTATTAAAAATATTGTTTTCAAGCTGATGTGGGAGAGCTGTCCGCCTAAAAGTCCCGGCCGAACCTATCTTGAATCTCTTAAAAAAGACGGCACTGTTTTGCAAAAAGCACATCTTCCAGAGCTCGTCGCACAGCTGCGAATTCGGGATGCTGACTCATATCAAATTCTTAAATCACGTCTGGACCGATTTAAACCCAGACTCATTATGAACATGCTCGAAGACCCCAAAGATGCAGACCGAGCTCAAAAAATCAGGCGTTCCTGTCTTGAATTTCTTGGCATAGATCTTGAACACCTTGGCATTATTTACCGCGATGATTTTCAGAACATTGCGCTCAACAGCCGCATCCCAATTGTCCGCTACAAACCGCAATCGGTGCTTGCACAAGCACTATACCGGATAGCTGATAAACTTATCTCTACCGAAGATGAAGACGAAACCCCGCTCTTTGATGAAGAATACTACAATGATACCTATGATGTTGCCAGCGCAGAAGCAATGATGGATTTTGAAACAAAAGTTGATTATGTTGAGGAACTGCTTTCCAGCGGCGCACTCACGCAGGGCGAACTCATAGAAACCATTAAACTCCAGCAATATGAGATTAATCAGCTCAAAAAAGAAAATCAACTGTATAAATATAAATTAACACAAGCTATTTCACAGGGCTTCAAGGTGTAACTATGGGTGATTTCAGCATAAAGGGCAAAGTAACCCTGTATTTTGACACCCTCTATGTTGAAGCAAAGCTTATTTTCGTTCCCGATCCTGGTGGCGAAACATACACTGCAGAAACGCTCAATAGTATACTGACATCAGCAGGATTGCGAGCAAGCCACGCTCAGCTTGAAAAAACTATTGTCAATTTTTCCAGGGCAAAAGCACAAGTATCCGAGCTCATTGCAAAGGGAGAAATGCCTGTAGAGTGGCAAGGAGAAACTGTAGAATGGGAACCGCTGCCAGAAAACCCTGATTTTGAAAAGTTTAAACTCGAAGTTCTTAAAAATGCAGCACCGCCTGTTTTTTACAAAACAGTTATCGAACAAGTCCCCGTTACAAAAAAAACCACCGATTCCGCAATATTTGGTCTTATAAAAAAAGAAAAAACAGAAACTATTATCGAAAAAAAAGAAAAGCGCATACAGGTTCATATTTCCGATCCGCAAATGCTTAAAGCCATGTGGATTAAACGAGGGACAGTAGCGGGCATTTTAGGCCCCGCCAAACCCGGTAAAAATGGCAAAGATGTATTTGGCAAAGTTATAAAAGTTGAACCTCCGGAAAATTTAAACTTTTTGCTTGGCGAAGGGTTAAGACTCGAAAAAAATCAGATTATCTCACAGGTGGATGGTTTTTTGCGCATTGGCAAACAGTGGGCAGATATTATTCCATTTGCAGATCACTCATGGTCGCTAAAAAAAGCAGCGGACGGCATTAGCATTTTGCTCGATTTCTTCCCTGGTTATCGACTATTGCCAGTACCGTCTGTTTCTCAATTACTTGATGAAGCAGTAAAACTAGGGGCAGACAAAGACCAGCTTATTCAGCCAGAGAACCTTGAAGCAGAAATTACTCGAAGTATAAAAACATCAAAGAGCCTGCTTGATTTCAATCTTTCACTCAATAGAGATGCTGTCATTGCAATAACAGTGAGTGATGACAGACTCAAAGCTACATTAAAGCTTGTCAAAGGCCAGGGCAATGGCAAACCGCTTATGCTCAATGAGGTTGCAAAAGCCATATCCGAAAAACATCTCGTCGGCATCAATTTTGAAAAACTCAAAACAGATTTACTGCAATTCTACAAAAGCAACCAGATAGAGTTTTCTGAGTACGTACTCTGTGAAGGAGAAGCACCTGTCCCCGGCAGCAATCGAGAGCTTTTATATCACCTTGTTTTTGCTCCCGACGATCAAAAAGCAGCTATTCTGCAAGCAATAAAAAATGAACCTGGATTACAGCGTTTTGTAAAAAGCCTTGATGATTTTCCGCTGGAAAACTGTCAGAAACTTGCTTTTGTTAAGAAAAATCAGCTCATTGCACGATTTTCTCCGCCGTCACCAGGAAAAGCTGGTAAGGATGTTTTTGGTAAAGAAATACCTGCAGCTCCCGGAAACGATCCTGTAATCTGGCTCTATGAAAACATCAGGCTCAATCAAGAATCACTAGAAAGCATTGAAGATGGTATTCTGCTCATTGAAGAAAAAGATGGCGAAACCTATCTCCGGGTCATCCCGTATCGTGATGCAGCTGTCACTTTAACCATTAGCGATGATTTTATGCAGGCCACTGCTGACTTCTTGCCAGAATATGGCCTTGGAAAAGACCTATCACTGGATTTCGTCCTGGAAGCGCTTAAAGAACATGGTATTGTTCATGGCATTAATCATGTTGCAATAGCCGATGGAATTAAACTGGCAAAAGAACAAGAAGGAGCAAAAGGCATTCTTGTTGCCCAAGGCACAAAACCTGTCCCTTCGGGCGGTTATAAACTCGTATGGCTCATTCAATTTGCTTCAGGCAGCGCTGTGACTATTAGAGAAAATGGCAAAGCCGATTATAAAAACCAGGATAAAATTACTATGGTCGCTGCCAATCAGCCATTGCTGGAACTCGTAAAAGTCGGGCAGGAAGGTCAGGATGGCATAGATATAACCGGTAAAACAATTAAAGCACCTAAAGATCCAACAACGGCTACGCCGCCAACCTGGGATGAGCATCAATTTAAACTTGAAACCAAAGATGCAGAGACTCAAGTGCTCTATGCGCTCATTGACGGAGAACTCATTTATCAAAATAACACATTAAAAATCAATGAAGGCTACAAAGTTGATAGTGATGTTGGTCCTCAAACAGGCAATCTTAAATTCCCCGGTTCAATTGTTATCAATGGCAACGTCCTTACCGGTTACATGGTAATGGCAACTGGAAATATTGCTGTAGGAGCTTCTGTAGAAGCTGCTCTTGTTTCTGCTGACGGAGCAATAAAAATTAACGAAGGGATTAAAGGTGCCGGAAAAGGTACCATTAGAGCAAAAAAAACCATTGAGGCAGCATTTGCGGAACAAGCATATCTTATGGCAGTTGGGGATATTGTGCTTCGCAACTCTGCCTTGCGCTGTGTTATTAAAACAAACAGCAAGCTCAAACTGCTTGGTGATAAAGGCAATCTTATAGGCGGTACAACTAGAAGCAAGCTTGGCATTGAAGCAAATAACATTGGATCAGAAAAGGAAATCAAAACAGAAATATCCTTTGGACAAGACTATTTAATAAAAGATGCAATCGAAGCAGAAGAAAAAGAAATAGAAAAGCTCAAAACCATGATTCTGCAAATTGATAAAGCCATGCGCGAAGCAGAAAAAACAGGCGGCACACAGCTTGCAAAGCTTCGACAGGATAAAGTTAAAATTCTTAAACTGCTCGAACACCGTTCTATCCGGCTCATACAGCTTAAAGAAAAATTTGATGCGTATATTCCTGCAGAAATAATTGTCCGAAACACGCTGTTCCCGGGAGTGATTATTGAATCACATAACAGGTACTATGAAGTCAGACAAAAGCGGCAAAAAGTAATTATTACTTTTGATCCTCAATCTGGCAAAATTATTGAAAAGCCCCTGTCAAAATAAAAAACAATAGGCATTACTGCCATATAACAGATGTGATACCTTGTATTATAGCATATACTCACGATATAGTAATGACAAGAATTAAGGAGAACCTATGATCGCATATTTAAATTATCCCGAATGGATACGTCCAGAAATCATTCCTAATGTTCCATTCCGATGGTATGGACTTATGTATCTTGTAGCCTTTCTCATTGCATATTTGCTGTTTTCAAAACAAGTAAAAGAGCGTAAATTGGACTATTCTAAAGACGATATCGCAAATTTTTTTGTATGGGGAATTGTAGGACTGCTCATTGGTGCGCGTATTTTCGGAACTCTTGTATATGACACGACAGGTCTCTATTTACGAAAGCCCTGGCTCATTTTTCTTCCTTTTTCCGAAGACTGGCATTTTATCGGATATATGGGTATGTCCTTTCACGGCGGAGTAATTGGAGGTATTATCGGCGTATGGCTTTATTGCAAAAAATACAAGCAGAGCTTTTTAGAATTGGGCGATATGCTCGCTATCAGCATTCCGCTCGGTTATACCTTTGGCAGGCTTGGTAATTTCATTAACGGAGAATTGTGGGGTAAAGTTACAACGGCGCCCTGGGGAATGGTTTTCCCGTATGCCCAGCGTTTCCCTGCAGCTGAGCCATGGGTCCAGGATATTATGAATAAAATCGGTATGACTTCAGCAAGCTCACTCGTCAATCTCCCGCGGCATCCATCACAGCTCTATGAGGCACTTTTTGAAGGCGTTGTGCTGGGATGTTTCATGTGGTTTTTTATACGAAAGCACAACATATTCAAAGGATTCGCTATGAGCATCTTTATAACAGGGTATGGAGTCATACGATTTATACTGGAATACTTTAGAGAACCCGATGCTGACCTGGGCTATATTATTAAACTAGGGGATCCGCAAGCTTCAATTCACTTGTATTCTAGTCCATTTAATTTTTCAATGGGACAGCTTTTGAGTCTAATAATGATTATAGGCGGCATGGTTTTATTGTTTGTATGCCGGTCAAAACACAAAAAAGAGCTTGCCAATAATATAGCGTCATAAAAAATCATGCTGATTTTTCATGTACGAGCGGGCAGGCTGCATACAGTTATGGTAGCCGCCCGTTTTTTATTAGCAGCACCTCTCGCTGACACTTCAAACTACAACCTGCTGAATATGCCTGTTTTCCCATTAAAAACATAATTTTTTGAATCAGCCTGCGGTGCATTAAATATCTTTATGCAAAATGACGCAAAAAGCGGTATCATTCCCGAATCATCTTCGATGACACTGCATGCTAGTTGGTAATCTTTCTCGACAAGCTGAAATCCTTTAAACAATCCTTCGAACATTCCTGTCACAGTTTCAGATACAAGATTTTTTTGAGCTTGTTTCAACTTTACACCATACAATTTCCAGGGGGCTGTATTTTCATGCATTAGTAAAGATAACAGTTTCGGAAGAGCGGTCATCGCATGCATTTCAGGCGCAGTGAATCCTCTAGCGCTTATTTCGGGTGCCAGAAAAACAGCATTATCGTATACAACTACTACTTCTTCAGGATACCCGGAATATTGGTTAAAAATACTTAGCAACACCCCAGATTCAGAAAAAAAAGATTCATAGTGCCACGGTATTACTTGCAGTTCTAATGGTATTGAAGAACTTTCTGTTTCAGCTTCTAAAGGTTTTACAACACACGCACAGATTCGATGTTCAAAAAACCCAGTATCAACTAATGCAGCAAGATAATCCTTAACCTGAGCTGTATAATACGGTACAATAATAATTGTCTTTTTCATAAAAGCAGTTTACACTGACTACACAGACAAGACAAGTATCTTAAAGACCCAGGAATGTATCATGAAAATTGCTTTGTGCCAAATAGAACCAACAATTGGTGATTTTGAAAACAACTGCTCCGTAATCGTTTCTAATGCAGAAGCAGCTCTTGCACACGGTGCGGAATTAGCTGTTTTTCCGGAAATGGCCCTCTGCGGGTATCCTCCGATGGACCTCCTCGATCAGCCAGGTTTTTCAGAACAAAATGAACGAGCACTTAGAAAATTACAGCACTCACTCCCGAGATCTATCGCTGTAGCTGTAGGGCATATCGGGAAAAATATAAGCGGTTCAGGAAGAGCGCTAACTAACTGCATATCAGTAATCAAAGATGGTGCGATTATTTTTTCGCAGGCAAAAACACTGTTGCCCACCTACGATGTTTTTGATGAAGCCCGCTATTTCGAGCCAGCACGAGAACGCCAGGTATTTAATTACCTCAATACACGAATTGGCTTTGCTATCTGTGAAGATGTATGGTATGAGTCTGTACCTGTCCCCGGCTTGCACTATACAGTAGATCCTGCAAAAGAACTTTTAGATGCAGGAGCAGAACTTATTATCGTTCCTTCTGCATCACCGTATCAGCTTGACAAGCTCGAAACGCGAATTAATCTTTGTACAAAAATTGCGCGTAACGGCAATATTCCCGTAGCTTATTGCAACACATCTGGAGCTAATGATTCACTCATTTTTGATGGCCGCTCTTTTGTTGTAAATGCAGCAGGCAAACTCTGCCATCTCGCTTGTTCAGAGCCATACATATTGATTTTCGACACATCTGATCTCGACAACCGCACAACAGCGGTACTGCCGCATCAGTTTGAAGCGCTTGAGACTGCACTTGTTACGGGCATTAAAAGTTACATGAAAAAGTGCGGATTCGTTAAAGCTCATCTTGGATTATCGGGAGGCATTGATTCTGCTCTAGTCGCCCTTCTTGCAGCTAAAGCTGTTGATAATAAATATATAACATGCATCGCACTGCCCTCACGTTTTTCTTCTGAAGGGTCAATTACCGACAGCGAAGAGCTTTGCAACAATCTCGGCGTACCGCTTAAAAAAATCTCTATAGAAAAACCCTATACTGCTTTTCTGGAAGCTCTGTATCCTAATTTTGAAGACACAACATTTGGGCTAACGGAGGAAAATCTACAGGCACGCATTCGCGGTGTTATGCTCATGGCCTGGTCAAACAAATACAACAGTATGCTGCTCACTACTGGCAACAAAAGCGAACTCGCTGTTGGTTACTGTACACTGTATGGCGATATGTCTGGAG
>CAZVTR010000059.1:0-4438 GCA_964630305.1 uncultured Treponemataceae bacterium
AGTATAAAACAGCATATACCACAGCATATGTACAGTATGAAAAAGCTATAAAAAATTATGCGTTTATCCAGACACTATTTTCAAAAGAGAGTGCAGGACAGCGTGAATTACTGCAAGCCCAGCTTGGTTTTGTTAATGCCCGTATTCAGCTTGAGCAGTACTGGTGGCAGTTACAGGAACGTCTTGCAGAAATTGGATTTTTATCTGCAAAATGACTGCAGTCACAATAATTCTTTTTCGAGCTTTTCGTAGTAGTTTATAACCTTTCTCACATATTCCCGTTTTTTAGTATAACTGCCATAGTAGAAACTTCGCTTAAAACCATAAACGAGAATATCTTTAAGCTGACGATTGGTGATAGGAAAATTATCGAGCGCTAATTCTAATTCCCGTGATACAGAAGTTGATGAAACAAGCCTATTGTCAGTACAAAAGGTGACCGACAATTTATTTTCAAGCATAGATTTGAGGGAGTGTTCTCTGATATTTTTTAACGAAGGTACTGTTTGAAGATTACTTGAAAGACAGACTTCAATCGTTATGCGCCGATCTGCAATGTAATTAACGAGATCTTCAATATAGCGTTTTTTATCAACAATTGCAGGGTTTGTAATCATCGATTCATCAAACATAAAGAGCCCATGACCTATTCTGTCGGCATGGAGCGCGGTGATTGCAAGAAATATTGATTCCGGTCCAAATGCTTCGCCGGCGTGTACAGTTTTATGCAAAAAATGCTCATGAATAAATTGGTAGCTTTCGGTATGATGATCGGCCGGGTTCCCATATTCGCTTCCTGCAATATCAAACCCAACAACCTGCACATCAGTTTCTTTGCGCAAATGCACAGTGGCTTTTGCAGCCTCAAGCGATGCAAGCTTAATAACTTCACGCTGATTTGAGAACTTATGAACAGAAAAAAACTGTTTATAAAATGGAGAAAAATTTTCATTACAGTATCGCATCGCACAAATTATAATTCCATAATCAAATTCCGGCTCTTCTGGGTGTAAGTGAGCGTTAATGTCGGTGCGAGCCTTGCGCAGTCCCGTATCAGCAGCTTTTGTTATTTCATCAAAACCAAGTTCTGCTGTCATGAGCAGCTGTGGTGCAAAGCGCACTTCAATATAGCGTACTCCTTCCTGGAAGCTATCTATTGCAAGTTCATATGCAATACGTTCTATAGCTTCGAGATTGCGCATCACTGCACATGTATAAGAAAACCCAGTAAGATATTCATCAAGATTCCGGTAGGATGGTTTAAACACAAGTTCTTTAAGCCCGCTTTCTGTGTATGATGGCAGTGTTATATGTTGTTCACGTGCAAGTTCAATAAGTGTTGAGATTCTAAGTGATCCATCAAGATGTACGTGTAAATCGGTTTTGGGGATTTTTTTGATAAATGTTTCATTGTACCATTTCACAGTTTGCTCCTTAGAAAAATAATTCAGCCTAATGCCACATCGAGCAGCATCATAACAGAAAATCCAATAAGTGCGCCAATAGTTGACAGATCTGTTTCATGTCCGGATTGAGCTTCAGGAATGAGTTCTTCGACCACAACGTAGATCATTGCTCCTGCCGCAAATGAGAGTGCATAGGGAAGTATGGGAGCCAGGAGCAGTATGAGATACGCACCGAGTACACCGGCAATGGGTTCAACAAGTCCTGAAAACTGACCATACATAAATGCCTTAAAACGCGAAAAACCTTCCCGCCGCAAAGGTATAGACACTGCAGCACCTTCGGGAAAATTTTGAATGCCAATACCAAGCGCTAATGCAACAGCACCAGCAAGCGTACCTGCTGTATGCTGCTCTGCAAGTGAACCAAATGCCACTCCAACCGCAAGCCCTTCTGGAATATTATGGAGGGTAATCGCAAGCACAAGGAGCACGCTTCGTTGCCACGATGTTTTTATGCCTTCGGCATTTGCAGTTTCAAGCCCCATATGCAGATGCGGCAATAGCTTATCGACAAGAAATAAAAATAATCCGCCTGCAAGAAAACCTATTACAGCAGGAATCCAAGGTGTCTGTCCTTTGCGTTCAGCCATCTCAATAGCCGGTGCAAGGAGTGACCAAAAACTTGCGGCTATCATAACACCTGCCGCAAAACCGAGCATAGCATTGAGTATCTTTTTGTTAATCGATTTAAAGAAGAATACCATGCTGGAGCCCAATGCAGTGAGCCCCCATGTAAAAAGTGTTGCAAGTAACGCAAGCACTACAGGATTCACTGCAAGAATGTTTTCTTTAGTCATTCCATATGCTCCTTGTTCAGTGAAGAATTCTATAAAACAACTATTTTCAGTGTAGCATAAAAAAAACGATTGTGCAGGTTGATTTTCACCTAAAAATACTATACAAATGTATAGTATAATGATAGCGGCTCTTGGTCTGACATCCTGGTACAGTCTCATGCATGGTGCGCTTTCCCCAGAAAAGCTGATGCGCCTTGCTGCCCAGGCAGGCTACAGAGTCTGTTCCGTTACCGATGAAAACAATTTTTATGGCCTCCCGGAACTTGTGACGGCGGCAGCGCAGTATGATATTACGCTGATTCCAGGTGTCTGCTTTACGGAAACAAAAACTTCCCGGCTCTATGCCTGGCCGCTCGATAGAGATGGATTTGGAACGCTGTGTACAGTGATAACCGAACGCTTGTGTACGGGGAGCGAGCTGGCTGCATCGCTTTTACGCCATGGACTTCACGGTTTGATACTCGCAGGAACCAATACTGAACTCCTCAATCGTCTGCGGCAGGAAGAGCCTGAGCACCTCTATTATGCACTTGAAACGGGTACGGCAATGTTTGCGCATGCACAAGCGGCAGCGCAGACGGGAATACCTTGTCTCGCGGTTGTCAGGGGTTCCTGGCATGATGTTCAGGACTTAGACCGGTTGAGGCTGCTTGATGCTATCGATCGGCGCTGCCGAGTCCGCGATCTTGAAAAAGACTGGGATGCGCGAATACCCAAATTGCTTGCGGCAGATGCGGCATGCGCGGAATTTTCGGCTTTTCCGGAGGCAGTTCGGGCAGCAGAGCAGCTTGCTGCTATTGCCATGCGCGCCCATGAATGTTTTTCGCCTGTTCCGGTGTTTCCTGCGTATGGTACTTTGAGTGATGATGAATCTGCGCAGGAACTTGCGCGCCGCTGCTACGCTGCGATTCCAAATCGATATGTTCAGGCGTCGCAAGCTGTTTATGATCGTCTTGCATATGAATTGCGGATTATTCAGGAGAAAAAGTTTTCTGCATATTTTCTTGTGGTGCAAGATATTGTTGCGCTTTGTCCGCGGACTTGCGGACGAGGGAGCGGTGCTTCGAGCATCGTATCATATCTGCTTGGCATAACGCATATTGATCCGCTTGCACATGAACTGTTTTTTGAACGCTTTCTCAATGAAGCACGAACAGACCCTCCCGATATTGATATCGATTTCCCCTGGGATGAACGCCATGCTGTTCTTGTTAAAATTTTTGAACAATATAAAGGCTGTGCAGGCATGGTTGCAGATCACTGTACCTTTTCTGTGCGGAGTGCTGTACGTGAATCTGCTCTGGCGCTGGGCTATACAGCGGACCAAGCCGGCAGGCTTACCGAACAGTATTGGTACAGGAACACTCTCCCTGAAAACGTACGGTATGCATCGTCTTTGTTGCTTACGGTTCCGCACTATATTGGAACACATCCCGGCGGCATTGTTATCACACCACGGCCAATAACCTACTATACGCATCTCCAAATGTCACCGCTCGGTTTTCCTGTGCTTGCATGGGAAAAAGACGGTACGGAACAGGCAGGACTTGTTAAAATTGATATTTTAGGCAATCGATCGCTTGCTGTGCTCCGTGATTCTATCAATGTAATTCAAACCAGTAATTCCGGCCCAGCAATTGCCTGGAACGATAATTCGGTGTTAAGCGATGCTCGTGCAGAGGAACTTATCCGGAGCGGAAACACTATCGGCATATTCTACATTGAATCACCTGCAACCCGTCAGCTGCTTCAAAAAATGCAGCGAGGCGATTTTGAACATCTTGTTATTGCAAGCTCTATTATACGCCCTGCTGCAAACTCGTATATCAATGAGTTTGTAGATCGGCTGCACGGCAAGCAATGGAAGAAACTGCCTGCGACGGTAGAAACCGTGCTGAGTTCATCGTACGGTATTATGGTGTACCAGGAAGATGTCTCACGGGTAGCCATTGCTGCGGCAGGCTTTTCACCTGCAGATGCTGACAAGCTGAGAAAAGTACTTTCAAAAAAGAAAGGCATGCTCGAGCAGTATAGGGTACAATTTTTTGAAGGATGCCGGCGTAATGGTATACGAGAAGCTGATGCTGCAGCGCTCTGGACTATGATTGAATCTTTCCGCGGGTATTCGTTTTGCAAGGCACACTCTGCATCCTATGCGCTTGTTTCATACCAGCT
>CAZVTR010000059.1:4538-11435 GCA_964630305.1 uncultured Treponemataceae bacterium
TGTTTCAAGATTTTCTTGATATGCTTGCACGGATTGCGCCATCTTATGAAACATGCCGTATACTGGTGCGCGCCGGCGCTTGTGATGATATTGCCTCTATTCAGAAAAAGCAACAAACGTTGTTTGAAGAGCCCGAACAGTATCAGCTTAACCGCCCGCTTATGCTGTGGGTGTACTACCAGTGGAAACGTCATCATGGTGATCGTTCGGCCGTACTAGCAGCACTCCCATCGCTGCTTGCATTTGGACTGGCTGACTATACAAATCAGGTAAAGCTTAAAGACGAACTTTCCCTGCTCGGTGCACTTATGAGCACTTCATATGCCGATCTTTTTTACAGCAGAGCTTTGCACTATAGTAACACGCATGCAATGCCTCAATTCATAGAATCCGATATGCTCAAGCATCATGAAGGCGCACCTATAAGTCTTTTGGGAATCAAAGTAACCGCTAAAGAAGTTACTGCATCAACTGGCGATATCATGAGCTTTTATTCATTTTTCGACCGAAAAGGCATCTATGAAACCGTACTTTTCCCCGATGTGTATGCCCGATACCGCGAAATTTTGGGACTGTATACTGCTTTTATGGTTTGCGGCACCGTTTCATACGATCGCGGAGCATGGTCGGTTATCATTCATGATATTCAGGTGCTCAGTCGGATAAAAAAATACTTGTATGAATAGCAAAAAACATTCATACTGTAAGTACTGTTTATGCCGAATACTTTAGTAAGGAAACGTTGCTGGAACTATGAAGGTTGCTATACTGGTAAGCGGAGAATCAATTGAAGCAGGCAAGAGCATTAAAGCTTCGCTTATGTTTCAATCAATACCTTCAATTGTCATAAAAATTACCGAAGCCTGGAAGCAGGAATCATCTCACTTTATCGAATCCTTGTTTAAAGATATCACCCATTGCGTGTTTGTAGTAACAACAGAAACGCTCAGTCATTCGTCCTGGCTCCCGTTTTTTATCGGATATGTTAAGGGAAAAGGCAAACATATCGCACTGTATCGCATGTGTGATCACTGCACGATGCCGCCCTGGCTCGCTGGCTTTGGTGTTTTTGACACCGAAGGTGAACTTTCGCTGTATTTTGAAGTTGAAAAAGATGAGTGGTATGTTCAAGAGCAGAGAACACGTGCACGCATTGCATTGCTGGAAAAAGGAATATCATGGCATACCGATTCCTTTATTCGCAGTATCGAAGAAAACGATGCGGAAGCAGTAAACCTATTTATTGAATCAGGGTATCACCCCGATGTGCGGGATAAGCATGGAGTACCGGCACTCTGTATAGCCGTGAGAAAAAAACATGCCGAAATTGTAAAACTGCTCCTTGCACATGGTGCGTCAATTGACATACAGAGCGAAGATCGGGGGTATTCTCCGCTCATGGATGCGGTTCAGGTTAAAGACAAAATTCTTGTTCATTTATTATTATCAAATGGGGCAAATCCAAATCTCACAAGCAAAGACGGACAGACAGCACTCATTATTGCAGTAGGAACCGATGATTTTGACTGCGTGGAGCTGTTAGTGCGTTACCATGCAAATCCCGATATTGCGGACAAATTAGGTATGAGTGCGCGTACCTATGCGCAATTATTTAAAAAACAACAGTTTCTGGATCTTTTTGCCGCGTGCAGTTCTTAATAATTATTGACAAAATAATTTTTATGCTGTATTTTATGAGCACCTTCCCCGGTTGTGTAATGGTAGCACGGCAGACTCTGGATCTGCTTGTGGGGGTTCGAATCCTCCCTGGGGAATTTTTTTTATCCTGGCCCCTTCGTCTATCGGTTAGGACAAAAGATTCTCAATCTTTAAAGAGGGGTTCGATTCCCCTAGGGGCTATACAAGGATAATATGATAGAAGAATTAAGGATCAGGCATGTACGTAAGCTACATTGCCGGGCATTGTGCAGCAGGAAAACCTGTGGGACCAAACGTTCTCACAGGTTTTTTTTATATGCAGACGAGTAGTGCTGTAAATTGTATGAGCGTGGAGTATAACACTATGAACAGTGATGCAAAGCAAAAACGACAAGCAAGTTCATATGCAGAAGGTATTGTTTCGACAGTGGTGAACACGTTACTCTTTATATTAAAATTAGTAGCAGGAATAACCACAGGATCAATAGCCCTCATTGCCGATGCCTGGCATACATTGTCTGATACATTCACTTCCATAATTGTTATTGCCGGTGCATGGATTTCCGCTAAACCTAAGGATAAGGGGCATCCATTCGGTCATGGAAGAGCAGAGCTCATTGCATCCATTATTATGGGCACTATGTTAGGATTTGTAAGCTTTAACTTTTTCCAGGATGCAATAAAAAATTTACAAAATCATGTATCGGTAAAGTATTCAACATTTGCAATTGTAATTACCGTATTTGGCATTATTGTAAAAGAGCTCCTTGCACAATATTCGTTTTTTCTTGGCAAAAAACATCAGATACCAACGCTCATTGCTGATGCCTGGCATCATCGGAGCGATGCAATATCGTCAATTATTGTGCTCATAGGTATGGGCATTAATAAATATTTCTGGTGGATCGATTCGGTCCTGGCAATGATAGTAGCTATCCTTATTTTATATGCGGCTTATACAATAATAAAAGCTGCGGCTAATCCGCTTATGGGAGAAGATGCTTCCGATGAAATTCAAAACCAGGTAAAAGCACTGGTCCATGAAAAGTATCCTGAAGTATCGGATTTGCATCACTTTCATGTTCATAAATATGGAGAGCATGTAGAGCTCACGGTACACGCTCGGGTAGACGGAACCATGAATATGAATAACGCTCATACGTTAATTTCCACTATCGAAAATGACATACGCGAGACAATGGCAATCGAACCAACCATTCACCTTGAGCCAAACAAAACAGACAAGGAACAGACATGAAAATTTCGGCATCATGCTCACCGGGGTTAGAACCAATTTTATCCCGTGAGTTAAAATACTACGGCATTAATGACCAACAGCGCAAAGCAGGAAGAATTAATTTTACCACTGATGATATCAAAATTGCAGAACTGCTTGTTAATGTACGAACGGCTGATAATCTCTTTGCCATTTTTGGTGAATTTTCTGTTACAAATTTTGATGAGCTTTTTGATGCGGTTTATGAATTGCCATGGGAATCAATACTTAAACGAAATGACAAACTAGTTGTAGAAAAAGTGCGCATTCAGGATTCTGTACTGCAATCACAGAGCACCATTCAGGCAATGGTACAAAAAGCAGCATACACAAAACTCTGCAGTTATTATAACCTTCAGCGTATGCCGGAAACAGGTGCTGTAATAAACGCACGAATCCATATATTTAAAAATACATGCACTGTTGAACTTGACCTATGTGGAATGCCGCTTTCTAAACGAGGATACCGCAAATATCCTGGGCTTGCTCCCCTAAAAGAAACACTTGCCGCTGCAAGCCTTTTCAATGCAGGGTGGAAAGCATCAAATCAACTCTTTGATATGTTTTGCGGGACAGGCTCTATTGCAATTGAAGCAGCGCTCTATGCTTTGCATCGGGCACCAGGGCTCAAAAGAAATTTTGTATGGGAACAATTTGCTCGCTATGACGGAAAATCGTTACAAGAAGCCAAACAAAAAGCACAAGAACAAGTACGAACACAATCTGAATTTTATATAACCGCTTCAGATATCGATCCAGCAATGATACAACAGGCTAAACACAATGCGCGCTATGCCGAAGTTCCGTTATCGGAGACACCCAATAAACCAGGTATTTTCTTTACAGTAGCAAATTTCTCAGACGTAAAACCTTTGAGCAATCATGGCTTTGTGATAACAGATCCTCCTTATGGCAATAGGATTTCCACTCAGCAGGATACAGAAAATTTATATACACAACTCAAAGAGCACTTTGCATCGCACTATAATGGTTTTGATATTTCTTCATTTTGCGACCGAGAAGATTTTGTAACACTAATGGCATTACAGCATGCAAGACGGTTAAAGATTACTGACGGTAAGGAAACACGCTGGCTCATACGCTGGATGCAATAGCATAAAAAAAGCTCAGTCTGACAGTGTCTATCTATGAGAATTCATCAGACTGAGCAACTAAACCACTTATTGGTTTTTCTTATTTATTAATTCCTGAAGTGCAGTTTTAATTGTTCCAAACGATTTTCCCTGGCTTGTCACTGCATCTTTTATTACAGTAGTTTTCTGAGGAATAGGAAATCCAATAATTGCTTCAATTTCTTTTTCGGTCAATCCCCAAGAGAGGACATCTGCAAATGTAGTGCTGCCAGTAACTGTTTTAGGTAGACTTGTGTGTTCAGTTGTAGACTGCGCAGCAGTACCAGAGGTGCTCTGTGTAGTTTTAGGAGCGGCAGCTTGCTCGCTCGTTGCTGGTGTGCTTTGAGCCGGGACACTGCCTTCTAATTCTGTAACTCGATATAGATTAGCCTGGTCTGCTGTAATAAGTTTATTTTGCATAAGATAGCGCACAGCATTGGGCGGAAGGCCGGTTCCTTCTCCCGGGTTGTATGGTATTCCTTTTGCAAGCGCAACAAATAACCGAACTGAATCGGTTCCTATTTCTTTCGTTCCGGTTTTTCCTGTATACAGAGTTTCGAGTGTGTTTACTTTGTCCTCTGGTTTTACAAGAATATCCGCGGTAGAAAAAGCTGTGCATAAGGTTGCTGCATCAATGGCAAATGCTTTTTCTATATCAAGAAAGGTATAGGATCCTCGAATATCAGCCGGATCTGCCATACCAGCAAATTCTCCGGTTTTAATCTTAGCGGGTGTTTTTGTGCTTTGCGTTTTCCAAAAGCCAGCAGCATTCGATATCAATATGCCGCCAAATATACCTGCAAGAATAATAACAGCCAGAAGTGGACGTTTAATGGTAATCATGATGCAGCTCCTTTTACCGAAGTATCTGAAAATTTTCCTTGAGCAAGCAGCACTGTATCTTTAACAGGACATGCAGCTTCACTCGTACATTCAAGGCAGGAAATACACTGATGATCTCGCACTGACTGTGCCGTTGAAACTTCGATATTCATAGGACAAGCTCTGTCACATGCTTTACAGTTGATACAGGTAGCAGTATTGCGCTTAATTGGGAAAATCCTGATAAGGTTAAACAACCCTTGAAACGCTCCAAATGGGCAAGCATACTTACAAAATGGCCGTTCCACAAATAATGACAGTATCAACGTTGCAGCCAAAATAAGAATTCCTGCTAATGAAACTTCACTTGTCCAAAAATTAAACAATGCAAAATAGGGGTCGTAATCCTGGAAGATAAGCTTACCAGAAACAATTGTCATATAGGTGACCCATATAAACACAACATACCGGAGATAGCGGAGTACCTTATCAAGCTTAGCAGGCACAAAAGTATTGTATCGTTTTTTAAAAATCTTTTTGCCAAGTTTGCCAATCCATTCCTGCAAACTCCCTAGCGGGCAAATCCATCCGCAGATTACGGGTCCTGCAAGCACCAATAAGACAAGTGCAATTCCGAACAAAACCATTGAAGACTCATGTACCTTTTTTACGAGCGTGCCATTACTGATAAATTGATACAAGCTTACGACACCTCCAAAAGGACAGAGTGCATGCAATGATGCATTCTGGATGAGCGGTATGTTTATACCATAGGAAGCGAGCGTTTCATTTATCGCAGTGAGAGCAATGAGTACAAAGAAAAAAACTTGAACAGCGCTGCGAAGCCACCACAATTTGTTTTTAGCTGCTGCCATATATCCTCCTTAGTAAAAATATACTTTTAAAGAAATATGCACAGGTAAAGTATCGTAGATGTTGCTGCAAATTACAATATTTTACAAAACCTTTGGACCATACAAATAGTCATGAGAAAAGTAATTTTTCATACTGAAACAGCTAAATCAACGCAAAAATAATATACTATGCATAAAAAAATTTATTGACCTCGGTATGCATAATGCAGTATATTTGCATACGGAGGTGAGGTATGCCATTGCTGCAAGTTAGAGATGTACCTGAAGAGCTATACAATACTCTAGCTCGTGTCGCGGAAGCGGATAATCGCAGTATAGCGCAGGAGACTGTTGTCCTTTTAAAAGAGGCTTTAAACTACAAAGAAAGTCGAAGCACTCGAAGAAAAAGGATACTTGAGGAAATAAAGCGTAATAAAATCGAGAATGTAGACAACGTTCCCAATCCAGAAGATTTAATTCGAGAGGATCGCGACCGATGACAGTAGTATTGGATGCAAGTGCAGGTATCGAAATCACGCTCAACAGGGAAAAGGCTGTAAAATTTGTAACTATACTTGAAAATGCAACTTCCGTTATTACTACAGATCTGTACAAAGCCGAAACCTGTAATGTTATTTGGAAATATTGCGAAGCTGGTCTCATAACTAAAGAAAAAGGAATAAAAATTCTTGAACTCTGTAATAATCTAGTTGATGAATATGTTGATATTTCAAGCATTTACGAAGAAGCGTTAATGGAATCGTTACGGCTGCATCATCCAATTTATGATTTGCTATATTTTCTTACTGCAAGGCGAAATGCAGCAACATTGTTAACTTTGAATAAAAAATTAAATGAACTCGCTAAAGCCAATGGTCTTGAAATCGTAGAATGAACTAGCTAACATAAATTATTTTTTGAATAATAATGACTTAACACATATGATGAGTTACAATGTGTATTGACTCATATGATAAAAATATGGTATGAATGTATCTGCTTGGTGACAAGTATTAATATTTCGTGCGCGAAAGCGCACCACTATAATCGCGCGACCGTCGTATAGCGAGCCTAAAGGCACTGACGAGCTAAACGACGTCAACCAAGATGTACTGCGCCAGAGGCGCAGCACTAATATCGCGACCGTCGTATA
>CAZVTR010000060.1:0-10394 GCA_964630305.1 uncultured Treponemataceae bacterium
TCCGTCGGATCGGGGTAGGCCCAGGGGGGTACCATGTATATTTACATACCAAAATAAAATACAATTTTACTAGCGCATTTTGAAATTTCAGCATATAATGTTCGTCATCCGGCTGTAAGCCGTATTATCCTACAACCAAGCGAGGCTGTAATGGGTCGTTATATAATACGCAGAATTATCAGTGCAATAATAACGTTGTTCATTATTATTACACTAAGCTTCATTATTATTCATAGCACTCCTGGTGGACCGTTCTCTTCAGAAAAGAAATTGCCGCCTGAGATTTTGCAGAATATTCTTAAGAAGTATCATTTGGATGAACCGCTCCACATGCAGTATATTCGATACCTCGGAGATATCATTTTAAGAGGCGATTTTGGACCTTCCTATCGCTATAAGGATTATACTGTTAATGAACTCCTGATAAAACAATTCCCAGTATCTGTGCAATTAGGTGTAACTTCTTTAACAATTGCAGTGCTCTTAGGTGTTTTAGTAGGAATTACTGCAGCACTTAAGCAAAACAAGTGGCCCGATTATGCTTCTATGTCAGTTGCGGTGCTCGGTATTTCAATACCGCTCTTTGTAGTCGGTCCAATACTCATGTATATTTTTGCATTACAGCTTAAAATTTTGCCTACATCAGGATGGATAAACTCCCGTTTTGGTATATTAACTGTTATTATGCCAGCGTTTACCTTGATGTTCCCCTACTTTGCATACATATCGCGGATGTCCCGAAGCTCGATTATCGAGGTACTTCGTTCTGACTATATCCGTACAGCTCGTGCTAAAGGTCTCAAAGAAAGCGTCGTAATTGGGAAACACGTTCTTAAAGGTGCGCTCTTGCCTGTTGTAACCTATTTAGGACCGGCTTTCTCCGGTATTATAACTGGTTCAGTCGTTGTAGAAAGTATTTTTGTTGTTCCAGGTATTGGAAAGCTCTTTGTCGATGCTGCGTTGAACCGAGACTATACCGTGATTATGGGAGAAGTCATTCTCTATTCTATCATTCTCATCACTGCAAATCTCATTGTGGACTTGCTGTATGGGCTTTTAGATCCCCGCATCACATACAAATAAGGAGCACATATGCCAAACATACAGGACAATACACGTAATGCAGTTAACGAGTTTAACCAGTATGTGAAACCAGTTTCACTCTGGGCAGATGCATGGAAACGCTTACGCAAAAATAAAATGGCAATTTTAGGATTATGGATTGTAGGCATTTTCTTTTTCATAACACTCTTTGCTGATATTCTTCCATTTTACAGCTATCGTGATCAGGAAATGCTCCATATTAACCTGCCTCCTTCGCTGCAACCAGCAGGCAGGGTTGCGTTGCAAAAATTGGAAAAAGATAAGGCAAAAATAGAAGAAGCTCTTAAAACTCAGGACAGACAGGATTTGCGGGATGCACTTGCACAGCTCAATCTTGATATCGATAAACTTAAACTTGAGATTTTAACAAACCCCGTGCATAAAAAAGTTTACATTCTTGGCACCGATTATCTAGGCCGGGATGTTTTGGCCCGAACCATTTACGGAGGAAGAATTTCTATTTTGATTGGTATCGTTGGTACGCTGACAGCTGGCCTTATCGGTGTAGTGCTAGGCTCTATTGCCGGTTTTGCAGGCGGCTGGATAGATAACTTCTTGAGCCGTATTGTAGATATTCTTTACAGTCTCCCCTACATGCTCATTGTTATTATGATTATGTCAGCGCTCCCGCAAGGTTCAGACAGTACGCTCGTACTATTCTTTGCCATTGCGCTCATTTCATGGTTGACGATGTTCCGCGTTGTCCGCGGCCAAATCATGAGCTTGAAAAACTCGGAATTCGTAGAAGCTGCTAAATCGATGGGAGCCCGCTCTGGCAGAATTATTTTCCGTCACCTGCTCCCAAACACTATCGGTATTATTATCGTATATTCTTCGCTGCAATTCCCCAGCTTTATAATGAGCGAGAGCTTCCTCTCATTCCTTGGGCTTGGTGTTTCTGCACCTAAAGCTTCCTGGGGTACTCTAGTGAGTGAGGGTGTTCAGGGTATGCAGCTATACCCCTGGCGCCTCTTCGTTCCCGGACTTGCTATGACCATCTTCTTATTTGCAGTCAATTTCATTGGCGACGGTTTACGAGATGCGCTTGACCCACAGGGTAAAAATAGAAATTAAGGAGTCCACCAATGTCAGATGAAGTAATTTTACAGGTTAGAAACCTCAAAGCATATTTTAAGCTTGATGAAGGGCTCCTCAAAGCGGTTGACGGCGTGAGCTTTGATCTACGGAGAGGCGAAACGCTCGGCATTGTAGGAGAATCAGGCTCTGGAAAAAGTGTCACGAATCTTGCAGTAATGAAGCTTATTCCGATACCGCCCGGACGCATAGCCGGAGGCGAGGTACTCTATAAAGGCAAAGACATTCTTAAAATGACCGATGATGAGATCAGGCAGATACGCGGAAATAAAATATCCATGATTTTCCAGGATCCCATGACCTCGCTGAACCCGTTCCTCCGCATCAGCACTCAGATGATTGAGACTATTGTGCTCCATCAAAAAGTATCACCCAAAGAGGCTCGTGCTAAGGCAATTGAAATGCTCAAATTAGCAGGCATTCCTGCTGCAGAAAAACGCATCGATCAGTATCCGCACCAGTTTTCTGGCGGTATGCGTCAGCGTGTGATGATTGCTATGGCACTCTCCTGTAACCCGGAAGTTCTCATAGCAGATGAGCCAACAACCGCACTCGATGTTACTATCCAAGCTCAGATTCTCGATCTTATTAAAGATCTATCACAGCGGCTCGGTACCGCAGTTATTCTTATCACACACTCGCTGGGTGTTGTTGCAGGCATGTGCGATATGATTAACGTGATGTACGCGGGACGTGTTGTTGAACGCGGTTCCACCGATGATATTTTTAAAGACCCCAAACATCCATACACTGTCGGACTTATCGAAAGCGTGCCGCGGCTTGATAAAGAGCATAAAGCACAAAAACTCTTTTCCATACCCGGACAGCCACCCAATGTTATTAACCTCCCTGACTGCTGTCCCTTCTATCCGCGGTGCAATAAGGTAATGGATATTTGCAGGACAAAGTATCCGAAAGAAAAAACACTTGGGCCTAACCGCACCGTATCATGCTGGCTTTATGCAGAGGAGAATTAATTATGGCAGAATCAAACTACTTGCTTGATGTTCAAAATCTCAAGATGTACTTTAAATTCAAGAGCGGCGGTCTGTTAAATAGGCACCATGGATACATTTATGCTGTTGATGATGTGAGTTTTTCCATAAAAAAAGGCGAAACACTCGGCCTCGTAGGCGAATCTGGCTGCGGAAAATCAACAACTCTGCGTGCCATTTCGAGGCTCCATGAGCCGACTGCTGGTAAAGTCTTTCTCAACGGCACCGATATCACAAAGCTGCACTATGAAGACATGCTCAAAGCACGGCGCAACATGCAGATTGTGTTTCAGGATCCCTATGCATCATTGAATCCGCGAATGACTACCCGCGATATCATTGCGGAACCCATGAAAATTTTTATGAAAGAAGGGCTCCTCAATATCAGCAAAAAGGAAATGGATGAGCGCGTAGAACAGCTCATGGAAAAAGTGGGACTTTCACGCTTTTTTAAAAATCGCTACCCGCATGAGTTTTCAGGCGGTCAGCGCCAGCGCATCGGTATTGCCCGCGCTTTGGCGCTCAAACCAGAATTGATTCTCTGCGATGAGCCAGTTTCAGCACTCGATGTATCAATTCAGGCACAGATTCTTAACCTGTTTAAGGACTTGCAGCAGGAACTCGGCCTCACGTACCTCTTTATCGCTCACGATCTCGCTGTTATTAAGTATATTTCAGATCGCATTGCGGTTATGTACCTTGGCAAGATTGTAGAAATCAGCGAGGCCGATGAGCTCTACAAGAAACCGCTTCATCCGTACACACAGGCTCTGCTCTCAGCTGCACCTATTCCAGATCCTGAAATTGAGCGCAAGCGCCAGCGCATTATCCTTACTGGTGATGTGCCGTCACCAGACAAGCAGCGCCCCGGCTGTTATTTCTATGATCGCTGTCCAAAACGTATGGATCAATGCAAAGCATCACAGCCGGAACTCAAAGAAGCAGCGCCAGGGCATAAAGTTGCCTGCTTCCTCTACTAATTCACTCTAATTTCCGTTTGCAGTGACGTACTGCAAAGGCTGCCTCTTTATGGATAGATCCGCGAGGCAGCCATTTTTTACATGCACCAAACTTGATAATTCCTCAAATTATGACTATATTTAAAAATATCAATAATCTAAAAGGAGGTAACATGAAACGATTCTCTCTTGTCGTGCTTTTTATAGCACTTACGGTAATACTGTTCGCGCAAACCTATAAAGACGGTTTGTACTTTGCACAGGATACACAATTTGGCAACTCAGGATGGAAAGAACAGGTCGTAGTTGAAGTTAAAGGCGGCAAAATTGTTAGCGTAAACTGGAATGCAGTATCAAACCTTGGTGTACAGGATAAAAAAACCTATGCCGCGCAAGGCGGATACGGCATGGCAGCAGTAGCAAAACAGGGCGAATGGCATATCCAGGCAAAGCGAGTAGAAGACTACCTCATTAAAGTTCAGGACCCTTCAAAAATAACTTATGATGCTGCTACTGGTAAAACCGATGTGATTACCGGCGCTACTATTCATGTGAATTCTTTTGTCGAACTGGTAAAAAAAGCACTGGCAAGCCAGCCTGTTAAAAAAGGAACTTACAAAAAAGATGGCTGGTTCTATGCTGCAGCACAAGAATTTGATAAATCGGGATGGAAAGAAACCGTTCTCATAACAGTTGTTAACGGTACCATTGTTGATGTTGTCTGGAATGCGCTCCCGCAGGATCCAAAAGGGAAATCAAAACTCGTCAGTTCCATGACTGGCACGTATGCTATGAACGGAGCTCAGGGTCCCTGGCACGTTCAGGCAGAACGCATGCAAAAAGCCTTGCTTGAAAAACAAAATCCTACGCTCATAGCTGTCAAGGCCGATGGCAAAACCGATGCAGTTTCCGGAGTGAGTATTACCGTAAGCTCATTTTTGCAGCTTGCATCACGAGCACTTGAGCAAGCAAAATAACCGCAAAGAGAAATACATACTTGTAATATAATTTGACTAATAGTCAAAATGCCCGTATTTCATGAATACGGGCGTTTTTTTATAGTCAGCATATCAAGCATCACGCGCCACATGTCATACACTTAACTACATTTCTTTTTATTTACTAAATCGATTTTTTTTGACATACTATAGCTAGAATTATCAGTTTTTATAAATAGCAATAAAATATAGAGGTTTTTATGAAAAAAACGAACAGCGTTTTTCTTGCACGGGCTATCATTATATCCATCATTACAATTGGATCTATTTTACCTATATCGTGCAATAAAAATCAAACACAGCAGAATGAACAGCTTACACAAGAAACCGCCCCAGTTCAGACACCGGAGCCAGGCTATATCCGTAAAGATTTTTTTACTCGCTATAATACTGATATTACAAATCAATTTTCAAATTACTATGCAAATCCAATTCATTTGAGCAAACCTGCCATTCCGCACTATAATCGTCTTGCCGTAGTTGCCGGGAAACGCGCACTCTTTTATCCCGGTGCAAAACTCACCCAGCAAAAAGATGCTGAACGGCTTAAAAAAGCTATCGAAATTCCGTTTGGTACATTGCTTCCGATTTTTGCAGAAATTAAAACTCAAGAAGGCTCTACATTTTTTCATGACGATTATTACCATTACTTTTATGAAACAGAGTATGATGGCAAACGTGGACTTGTATTTGGCGCTGACCTCTTTGGCATGGACAAAGCTCCAGAAGTTACGCTTGAAGCGTGGCGGCTTTATACAACAGGATACGGGAAAGACCTGAAACCGTTTGCGGGGCTTTCAAAACTGCCTGATGCTGTTACTGGAATGATTGAGGACGTAGGAATAGCATACCTCCCGGTTAAAGATGCTACATATCTTTCTAGTGCTTCAACAGGTTCTCTGCTCCGAGCTATGTACGAGACACTTGCAGTACGAGCAGAGTCTGGAGAGGATCCGGTTCCGCTTTTTATAACCGCCGATCTCATTATTGATGCTTACTATGAAATTGCAGCAAATCTGGAACACAATCTGCTTCCAGTTATCGCGCTGCCCCTCATAAAACAGTTTATTCAAGAATCACTTACATATTTTTCCAAAGCTAAACCAAAGGAAGCAAAAATACAAACCATCCAAAATAAAGTTATATACTTTTTACAAACTACAGAATTGCTTCTCAATACAATTCCGGAATACATAATTGAATTTGACACTTATGAGAACAAGGATATTGTTAAGAAAAAAATAAAATCTAAATCAGAAATTTTTTCTCATTACCCAGAAATAGTTCAGCATGATGCCGAGAATCTGCTTACTGCAGAAGGAGACTGGTATTCAGAGATTTTTGAAACAACTATTAACACTAATCGTTCGGGGAATAATCCTACAGACACGCAGTCAAACCAAACAGCGTTTATTATTAATAAAATTTTAACATGGTTAAGCCTTGCATCTCTAGATATTAATGCAATAACTCACTTTGATTCAGTCACATTTAAAAACAGGCATGGTACAATTGCATGGATTCTATATTTGCTTGCTGGTATTAGCGAAAACCAGACAAGCATGGACGCTCTTGCATCCCTTATCCAAGCTGAACATCTTTTACAACAAAGTCATGAGATGATAATTTCTAAAGATTTTGTTCAATTCTTAAAACAGGAAAAGCTCACACCGTTAAGCACATGGATATACGATCCGGCAAAGACACTTTCTGTTATAAAATTAATCCAAAAAAAATATAAAGCTAGTTCTCTTTCTAAGCCCGACTCGAATTTTAGTGTTCCATTAGCGGTCAATCAAGAAAAGAAAATACTAGCGTTGCTATTACCCGCAACCAGGATAGAAGAAGTAATTTTCTCTCAGGTTACGAGTCCTCCAGTACCCAACAGAAATATTGTAAGCTGCATGGACTTACTTAACAGTTTTGATGATTTTTCAATACTTTCGCTGTCATATGTAAATAGATTTCCTGAACTTAAACCCATATATGAAGCCCAAAGAACAAGTTTTGCAAACAGTACTGAGGCTAATATTCAAAACATGCCTGAACCAATTCGATCGGTTCTTGCACTCAAACAAGAAACAGAAATTAATCAGCTATACAGCCAGACACCTGGCTGGAAAATAAAAACAGCATTGACAAATCTTACTTGCTTTAGCTTGTCTATACCTGCACCAAAGCTAGCAGTTCCACAAAACTCTCCGTTTCTTACACCGCAACCAACACAGCATTCACAAAAAGACAGTCTTCCAGCCCGCATCGAGCCATTGCATGCAACTACTCACTGGCTTGAACCACGTGCTTCGCTCTACAAAGCAATGCAGTCCACGGTAGATTTATGGAAAATATTTGTACACATGGCAAGACTAACAGAGTCTTCTCTTATCGCTGATGCACGAAACAAAGCAATCGACGAAACCATTGCCGCGTTAGATAATTTTGACAAACTTGTTGCAACATGTGCACAGATCGCACAAAAAGAACTATCGGGAGAAAAACTTTCTAGCGAGGAAACCGTTTTTATATTACACATTCCACAAACATTAGCAGCTATCATAGGGAGTATGCCTAAAACTTCGGCATATACAGGAGCATCGCTTGCGGTAAGACAAGAAAACACCGAAGGCAGCGATACCTCCACAGTAGTAAATGAACCAGAGGAGCCATCACTTTTTATACCATCCAAAAGGCTTATATACCGCACCAAAAATGAAAATGGCCAGACAGAACTATATGCAGGTCCAGGAGTACCATATATTGTTTATATTCCCATATCCTTACCGGATGGCAGCCGCTTCATAGCAGCAGGTTTTGTCTATAGTTACTTAGAATTTACTCAATCTGTCGGAAACCTAACAGAAACAGAATGGCAAAACATAGTTTTCTCTGATGAGGCAAACATGTATAAGTTGGAGTGGGAGTGAAAGGTTGAAACATTCAAAAACAGCTTTAGGATCGTTTGCTTAAGAAATAAATAATCACATGGCCAGGTGTATACGTTATGAAAATTCTGTAAAAACACCAGGCCATGTACCAACTATACTTTTTTTATTATCAATTTTTACTAAATGATGCATTGCCCCATGCTGTAACAGAATCGTTATATACAGACAAGGTTTCACGGAAATTTCCAGAACCGGTTCTGCCATCGGGGATGGTTCCAGATATTTCATTACATAATAATTTGTACCAATTTAATTCAAATTATCATGCGAAGAATGACTCGAAGTTTAAATAATTACTAGAAAGAACTAGTTTCAATCCACGCTCCCCATACGGAGAGCGACTTGTAATATCAGCATTTACTCATTTGCTTACTCACTGTTTCAATCCACGCTCCCCATACGGAGAGCGACCTTTTAAGTTTTCGTTAATAATCTGTATTCCGATTGTTTCAATCCACGCTCCCCATACGGA
Organism: uncultured Treponemataceae bacterium; assembly: GCA_964630305.1. Taxonomy (GTDB): domain Bacteria; phylum Spirochaetota; class Spirochaetia; order Treponematales; family UBA12059; genus JAKPPT01. The sequence continues at coordinate 8,569 of CAZVTR010000060.1, forward strand.
GAGCGACTACACATAAATAATATCTTGCTGTTCTTCTTCTAGTTTCAATCCACGCTCCCCATACGGAGAGCGACACTATAAATAATACAACCACATTCTGGCAATGGGTGTTTCAATCCACGCTCCCCATACGGAGAGCGACTCCAGGTTATAGGGATATAGTTTTTAACCCATTGTGTGTTTCAATCCACGCTCCCCATACGGAGAGCGACAAAAACTTCACTTTTTGCTTGTGTAAAACTCGCTGTTTCAATCCACGCTCCCCATACGGAGAGCGACATCATTATAATAATCTATTATTCCTGGTGTGCTAGTTTCAATCCACGCTCCCCATACGGAGAGCGACGGGAGATCACCCGCTAATAATTGGCTATCTAAGGGTTTCAATCCACGCTCCCCATACGGAGAGCGACATCTTTGATGAGGGCGGGTTGAGCATAGGATTAGGTTTCAATCCACGCTCCCCATACGGAGAGCGACATGGCAAGTCTGCCTTCCTGTTAAGTTTACTTAACAGTTTCAATCCACGCTCCCCATACGGAGAGCGACATGTTTCGGCTTTAGGTTTCTTTATTGTAGAGGTGTTTCAATCCACGCTCCCCATACGGAGAGCGACATACAGTGTATTGTGTACTAATTGCTGACATATCGTTTCAATCCACGCTCCCCATACGGAGAGCGACATAATCTATGAGCTTGACAAAAACGATGATTGGAGTTTCAATCCACGCTCCCCATACGGAGAGCGACAGGACTATGTCCATAAGCTGGAGGAGTGTAGGGACGTTTCAATCCACGCTCCCCATACGGAGAGCGACTTCATCTGCAATTTTTTCTATCCATAAACTTTGTGTTTCAATCCACGCTCCCCATACGGAGAGCGACCGCTATGGAGCGGTTATTCAGAAAGCTCTAAATAGTTTCAATCCACGCTCCCCATACGGAGAGCGACTACGAAAGCTTTTAGGTGTTGAAGAAAACGAATATGTTTCAATCCACGCTCCCCATACGGAGAGCGACTCAGGCTTATTCAGCACCTTCATGTCGCTGTCGTGTTTCAATCCACGCTCCCCATACGGAGAGCGACATCTGTGTTATGGGGGATATTGCCACAACAATTAGTTTCAATCCACGCTCCCCATACGGAGAGCGACGCTAATTCATTAGCTTCCCAACATACACGTTCAAAGTTTCAATCCACGCTCCCCATACGGAGAGCGACATGCGAGAAAGGGGAAAAGGGACAGATTGGCATGGTTTCAATCCACGCTCCCCATACGGAGAGCGACTTTATCAACCCAGACATATAACATTATAAAAGCGTTTCAATCCACGCTCCCCATACGGAGAGCGACGTACTGCCGGCCGGTACATCTGCGACCAATTGCAGTTTCAATCCACGCTCCCCATACGGAGAGCGACTTACTACACCATCCAACCACGTTATTAACCCGCCAGTTTCAATCCACGCTCCCCATACGGAGAGCGACGCTCATTGTACGGAGTGAGGATAATTTCAGGCTCGTTTCAATCCACGCTCCCCATACGGAGAGCGACTTCAATATCACCTAATTTTTCGTTATCTAATAACGTTTCAATCCACGCTCCCCATACGGAGAGCGACGATAACATTTGTGCGTTTCATTGTTTGCAAAATAAGTTTCAATCCACGCTCCCCATACGGAGAGCGACCCTCCTCAAACTTGTCTACAACAGATTCGCTTGTGTTTCAATCCACGCTCCCCATACGGAGAGCGACTTAGTTATAAAGGGGTAATAAAAATGATATATCAGTTTCAATCCACGCTCCCCATACGGAGAGCGAC
>CAZVTR010000061.1:0-10345 GCA_964630305.1 uncultured Treponemataceae bacterium
AAGTTTCAATCCACGCTCCCCATACGGAGAGCGACCGCAATATATAGTAATTCATTTATAATGCACCACAATATATATTTAAACTTATTTAATTTTCTTTAAATTTTGATCTTAGTTTACATTTTAATATATATAAAATTATCTTTTTAGTTGAAATATTTTTGCGAACCTGCCAGAAATATAATGTTATCTTATAGTTCGCACATTTTCCTTCCCTATTTATTTCAAAGAACATCAGAATAAAAGCGGACCTTCAATGTCAAAACTTCGATTAACTCCAATATGCTCAACTTTATATTTCCAATTATCACCCATAAAATAATAACGAATGCTGTCAGTTTGCTTATCAATTATATTTTCAAGTTGATACTGTATTTTTCTGAGAATAGTCCCATCAATAACGCATTCAAACACAGAATTTTGTACTCTTTGGCCATAGTTTTGACATACTTTTGCCACTCTTCGTAGTCTTTTTCTTCCTTCAAAAGTTTCAGTATTTACATCATAGGTAATTAGAACCATCATATCTTTATCCTTTTCCTAGTTCCATAAAAAAGGTGGATAACCATCAATTTCACCTCGAATATATTTGGCTAATAACATCGCTTGTGTATAAGGTAGTAACCCATAAGGTATATTTTCCTTTAAGTAGGGATGATTGAATGTTTCTTGTTTTTTGTCTTGCCAGCTCTTTATAACTACCGAACGAGTTTGATCGTTCATTATAACTCCGCCACTTTCCTTTTTAATAAAACCGTTGCCATCTATCTGTTTCCTATTTATTAATGAAAAAACAAGTCTGTCTACCATCACAGATCTTAATTCTTCCATTAAATCGAGTGCAAGAGAAGCTCTTCCAGGTCTATCTTGATGATAAAAACCAACATAAGGATCTAATCCTACTGTTTCTAATGCCGAACCGATTTCATGAGCTAAAATAGTATATAAAAATGATAGTAACGCATTTACGTTGTCCATTGGCGGCCGACGAGATCTTTCATTAAAAATAAAACTGTCCTTTTGTTGCAATATCAATTCATTGAATACACTAAAATATGTTTTCGCAGCGCTACCTTCAAAAGCAAGAAGTTCCGATAGTGAAGTGCAGTCAGACAAAATTTTAAGAATATTTTTGAGGAAGACCGAAGCATTTTCCAATCGATTTTTATTCACAACTAATTCATGGTCTCGTATTGCTCTTTCTATCACTTTTCTACTATTGCCTATCTTTCCAATTAAAAATGATTGAGCTAACTTAACACAATCTTTCTCAGACTCTGAAATACAGTATTGTTTTTTTCGTAATAAAACATTTCCATGTACAGCGCCAATAATTCTAGCTTGAAATTTCCCATAAGGTGTTAAAAAACAAAGTCCAATATTTTTATCAATACAAGCTTTCATTAATGCAGGGCTTACACCTAAATAATTAAAACAAACAATATTTTCTATGTTATGCAAAGGGATTTTTGTAGCTTCATGCTCTTCCTTTTTAATTACAATTGTCTCTCCATCAAGAGAAATAAAAACATCAGGGCTTGTAATGTATACTGTGTTAAGCAATTTTTTCATTCTATAATCCCTCTAAATAAGAATTTATGTAAGAGGAGACATTTTCTTTTTTATTCATCAGCTCTGGTTGGCATATTTCGTACATTGAACAGGATCGGCAAGCTTTTGAAGGCTTTACTTTTGGTATATATCTTCTATCAAAATAATCATGCATCTCATGGGAAATAGTAGATACTAATTTTCTTAGTTCATTAGAAAATAAAACTTTTTCCCTATGTCTAGTAAGACCATAATATATATAACCTACTCTTATTTCTGTTGAAAGCATAAACTCTAAGCATATAGCTTGAGCACAAAGCTGTATTTCATCAACAGGATCATGTTTTGGTTTCCCACGCTTATACTCAACAGGATATGGAATATAGGTATCATCTTTTTTATTTATAAAAACGCCATTTGGATCTTTTACAAATTCTATAAGATCACAGATGCCGTTTAATCCTAACTTATATGATACAACAGGTACAGATCGGCTAACAAAAAAATCTCCTCTACTTTCCGAAATATAAGGATCATCTACCTTTTCATGTAAAAGGCGCCCTTCGAATGTATAAGCGTTTTCCTTCCATTGATTCTCTATGTGAATGAGTGCCCACTGCCTTCTACAAAAGCTAAAATGCTGTATCCCAGAGAGAGGAAGCAGTTCTTCAGGTGTATATTCATCATTTAACATAAATGATCCTATAACCCTACCCTCGATAAGGGTAGGGCTTATAAAATTTTACTATGGTTTAATAACCTTCAATTTCTATACACTTTAAGTGTTCTAATTTATCAAGTTTAATTTCATAATCATTAATATCTTTTGGTTCATCAACTCCATCCTTAACATTGATCTTTAACAAGTTATGAACTTTTGCAGAAGAGTATTGGCCATTTGGAGAGTTATGTTCCCACCAGTAAACCTTGTGAACTGTCATACTTCCCGCCGGACGGGCAGATGATTCATCATTCACAAATAGAGTCTTAATGGCCTCCTGAATTGCATTGGCATCTTCATCAGAAAAACCTGTTTTAATTGCCAATTGCGGATTCATACTACCATAGAAAACATATACGCCATGGTCAACGCGATGTTTCATGCCCATTGTGTCTGAAGCACGCTTTTCACTAAGCTCACCGCTCACACTTTTGGTGATTTGGATACTTGAAGTCCGGTCTAAGACAGTAGAAACAGAAAAAGCAGGGTGAATTGAAACAGGACCACGTATAGGAATAGAAACACCATCGCTATCTTCTTCACCTTCACTCTTTTTCCCTTTTTTAGCTTTGAAAGCAAACACTTGCCCAAACGCACGTACATCTAGCCATGTTTTACACGCAAACTCTTGAAATTTTTGTTTATCGCTCATATCAATGTTAGATTTTTTTGCTTCCCCTTCTGCACGCTCTCGCAAACTACCGTATTCATCTACTCGGTTATCATCAGACTGCACGAAAATACTCTTTCCCATATTTTGTAAGCGGTTGCGAATTTTACGCTTAATAGATACATCTGACATTTCACCAAAACCTTCGTAGGTTACACGTGGTCGATTACCGTTAAGTGGATCTCCGTTAGGGTTAGCATGCTTAACAGTCACAATCACAGCAAAGTCAATTTTCTTTGTTAATGATGCCATAATATTCTTCTCCTTTAATCTAAAATATAGTTTATTCCTTTAAATAAACTTCTTCTTTTGTTTCAGAAATAGATTTATCCACTTTTTCCCACATTTTTTGGCGCTGGCAATAGAATCCAAGCAAATATTCGCCTGTCAGTGGCTTATTACTAATAAAATCTTCTGGTGAAAACAAATCTTCAACTTGAGAAATCAATCTTTTATAGTAAGAAGCACTATCGCCTTGCCTTATAAAATAAGGAGTAAGCAATTCATGGATTTGCTTCCAAGTACTGAAAGGGCGTTGAGAAAATAATTGCATGTATCGTGTTGCATTTGTAGGACGTTTTTTTTCTGCATCCGACAAAGTACGCTCTTCCATTACATCAGCAATTGCAAGTAGCCTACCATAGAGATAATCCCTTGTTTTACGGGTCTCATCAAGTGACATTTCAAAGTCCTCCTTTCCTTCTTTGTATTTTTTGTAAAGTGCACAAGCAATTGTAAACACTTTACTCCAATCAAAATTATTTAAACCAATACGGTTTGAAGCTCTCCTGACTATTGATTCTACCAAATCACGTGGAATAGGCTGATTATCTACAATACAGGGAAGTAATCGCTTAATTGTTGCTTTTTTAAGTTTATCATCCATTCGACTACCATAAGCGGCTTCAACAATATCAGCCGGAGCAGGTGCCCCTTCGAAAGAAATAATACGTCTTTTTTTCTTACCATTATCGTCTTGTAATTCTATTGTATGATAAGAATGTCTCCAAAAGCATGTTTTATGCCAATTTTCGATTCGATCGAGGAATTCTGATCCATTCAGAATACGATAATAGACGATAGACAAGCGACCTGGAGAAGCTGAGTCCACCGCCATTACAACTACATCATTCCGATTACCAAGCTCTGAACGATAACCAGCTATTTTTTTCTTCAACCCAATACCAACTTCCTGAGCAGTATCTGCTAGATGATCTTGTTCGGTAACTAAATCACTATAAAAGGCTTCAAAAGTATCTTGCGTAGGTTGAGGAACCTTCGCACCTGAAGTTGCCCAGGCAACAACAGCCAAATCACCACTAACATATCCCTGACGGCTCATGAGCCAGCGAAGAGCAGCATGTGCCTTCTGTGTAGTATCGAATCCTACTGTGGCACATTCTTGTGGATTAATAAATCTACCTCTATATGTAAAATTGGACTGATCGTTAGATGAGATCAATTTTGCTTTGTCACCATCATTCCGAATTTTAGCCGGATGTTGATCGGCTGTAAAACTTTCATTTCCAGTAACATAGCAGAGCGATTTTTCTTTTTTTGTAGATGAGTAATAGTTAATCCAAGCTTGAATTAGTTCAGAATCTTTCCAGACCTCTGCTATACCTTTACCTTCGACCCGCCAACGTACAAAAGCATCTGCTTGCCAGCTTTCAATTTTTCCACTCTTTTGGTTTATACGACCAGGCAATAAATCAAAAACATCAGTTTCATTATTATTTCTATTTTCAGAGGGACGTTGTAAATATAGTTTACCTTCTTTATTTACAAACAAAATATGGTTTTCAACTAAATCTTTGATTACGTTACCCTTTTCAATGTATTTATAAATAGCCTTTATCTTGTTAGGTGCATCGTTATCAACCCAACTTTTTAGCTGTATTTTATATGATTCAAAATAATGATCCTTTTCACCTCCATACTTCTTATAATCAGCAGCAATATACTGTAATTTATCACATAAAGGATGTGCTGCTTCACCGCTTGTACGTCCAGCAGACTTTTCTGTACAAGGAATGATGGTACGTGCTTCACTCTTAGCTACCACACGAGCGCGGCGAAAATTACTATTTTCATCGAGTGTAATTTCAATTTGGGCTTTTTGTGTAGTGTGGCAAATTGGCAATAGCGGAACATGCTCATCGCCATCTTCATCACCTTCTATAATACCAATCATGTTCTGACATTTCTCATATGTCTCATAAAGACTTTGAATCCAATTCATCTAAAACTCCTCATTTTTCAATTTTCTAGTAAACTTTCTTCTGCCAATCCAACGGTATTAGGCGGATTTGCTTTCATAGGTCGAACAAATTTGCGTATAATCTCTTTAGAATTATTAGGTTTAGGAAATTCAATGATACCGTTCAACATTTTTGCTCTCCAGAACCGCGCCCAAAATTCTTTGGGTTTATTTTCGTCAGGATAATCAAATCCATGAAACATTAGCCCAAACGACATTTCACCATAATCATCATAAAAACCTTTGTCTGTGCCAAATTCACAGGGCTCAACATAGCCTTGACATTCTCGGGTACCAAGAAATATGTCTCGTCGTCCGCCGCGTTCGATCATTCGCTGAGCAATCTTAAAATGTTTGTCTTCGTTGCGGTCTTGTTCTAAATCAGAACGGTTGTAATTCCATTCGAAATGCGCTTTCACTTGATACTCGACATCAGCTAGATACGTGTATATGGAAAGGTCATTTCCACCCGAGCTGTACTTAATAGGTTTTACACCTCGCGGCTGAGTACGGATTGGTTTCATAACCCGTATCTTATCAATAATCCATACAATGGTTGGTTTCCAATATACTGAACTTAGGATTCCTTTCACTGCCTCGTAGGTGGGAACCTGGTAGGAATATTTCTCTCCACCGATACGGGTTAACGGATCGGTGAACAAAGCATACCTACCCCACACTTTGAATGTCACACTGTTTTGATATTGCATTAAGACCTCCTTCATATTATATGTAATGTCATATCGCAAATTGGCTCATCTCTCCAGCCATATTCATCGCTATAGTAACACTCATTAAGATAATAAATTCCGGAATTCTCCTGCACTTCCTGAATAACACCTCTTTGTAACAAGTTTTGCATTTGGTTAATAAATAAATTAACTGAATATCGTTGTGCTTGTTTTAGCAATTTACCTAGTCTCTCCAAATCAAACGCACTGCACAAAGCTGTGATAATTTCTTTTCCATCTTTATAAGGCACAATAATACCTAATGATGGTGCATCAATTACCTGAAATTCTTTATTAGCAGTACGGAAAGATTGCCTTAATAAAATATTAAGTGAGTGATTTGGGTGACTATTATTGTAAGCATTTACTGAGAGTTCATTAACAGAAAGTAAGTTAAACAAATTATCATCTCTGCCCACTGCAGAATTAGTGCTTACACGATAATCCATTTCGTTACTTCGAGATTGATAGTAAAAATTATAATATTCAGTTATAGCATTCAATCCAATCAGATCCTTAGCGAAACTATTAGGATCATCTTTATAATTATCGAGAACTCGTTGTGCATTTTCACTACCAATCTTAATATCTCTTAACCTATCAAGATTTTCATCTTTCAGATTTACCACCCACACAGCTCCACCATCTTTACGCAAGCCATGACGGTTGCAGCGCCCTGCCGATTGAGCAATCGAATCCAGCCCTGCCAGAGCGCGAATTACCGCGCCAAAATCGATATCCACGCCCGCTTCAATAAGTTGTGTACTAACACAAATTACTGGTTCTCGCTTAGTTAATTTTTGTTTGATTTCTTTTAATTTATCCATGCGATGTGTAGGGCACATATTAGTGCTCAAATGATAAACCACTGCGTCTAATTTCCGAGCTTTGATTTCCTGATACAACGTCAGTGCAGAAGTACGTGTATTTACCACAATCAAGACGCTGCCTTTTTCCTGCAAGGCTTTTGCTGCAAGGTCAGCAATCTCAGCATCCGTTAAACCGCCTGGTTGACGTCCATCCTGAACCTGGACGCGCTTTAATCTACTGAACAATTCAGCTTCATTTTGAACGATGTGGTTTTCTTGTGAAATATTCAGCTCTCGATAAGGATTGCCTGTATTATTAAAAGGAGGCTGGGTTGCCGTGCAAAGCACTATACTCGCACCACAGTCATGGGTTAAGAATCGCAAGGCAGTGGTAAACATATGTGTAATGCGGATGGGAATTGACTGAACTTCATCGAAGATGATGACCGAGTTTGCTAGTTGATGCATACGACGGGCATCGCGGGTGCCAGCTCCGAATAAGGCTTCTAGGAATTGGACCAGAGTAGTAAATATAATTGGTGCGTCCCAGTTTTCTGCTAGCACATGATGTCGTTTTCTGGTATCTTCGGAGGATACAAAATTTGAGTGGTGTTCGAGAACAACTTTACCGAACTCATCAGCTTTTTCTAAAATATCTCTTACTGTATCAGCGTTCTGATCAATAATTGTAATATAGGGGACGATGTAAAAGACTCTCTCCAGTCTATGTAGCTTAGCATGATGTAGCGCAAAACGTAAACTTGCTAGAGTTTTGCCACCTCCCGTCGGGACGGTCAACTGGTATATCCCTTTCGGCTTTTTTGCCGCATCTAGGCAGGCTTGTGCTACTTGCGCACGCAGGTCGTTTACTTCCTTAGCGTGGCTTCCTACCTCCATTTTGGCAGTTATTTGGGCAAACTCCGTAAATTTCGCTTCAAGCCGTTCAATCAGAATATCCCATGGTACATAGTTACCATAGTTACGGATATATACATTGCCCGGATTTTCAAAATCAGCAGTGTTTAAACGGTCAGCTTCCAAAAGGCAACTAAACAGAAAGCGGGCTAACAAGCCATGCTTAAATGTTAAGGTTTGAGCTGAATCATTTGGATCTCTCATTTGTTTGAGTTTTTCAGCAAACTGTTGTTCTATAGGTTGAGCAAGCAATTCATCTAACTGCCTTTCGATTTCTGGCAGTTTGCTCCGTACTTCATCAACATGAGTCTGATTCTTGTCTTTGTTAATCCGTCGCTCAAACTCATTAAAGCCATCGGGTTTCAGGCAGTCTATCAATCCTGAATGATGAGAAACGATTGCCAAGGCTAAAAACTGTGCTAGAATTGCGCCTTCCAGACCTCGATCTTTGAGTTTCTCGACTATCAACTGCGCTCCAGCAGTGGAGTGGTCAATCCTTCCTTTTTTGCTATCATAATCGACATATTCATCTGCATCTGGGTCAGTTATCCCAGTTGCAGAACGCAAATAATCTTGGAACTCTTTACTTGCTTTTCCGTAATCATGTAATAGTCCTAATATTCTTCCAACTTCAGATAAGCCTACTTTAGCTGCAAAAAGTCTCGCCAGTTCGGACGTCTTAAAAAGATGTGTTATAAGTGTTTGTTCATCACCATCCCTCTCCCGACGGTGGGCAATCAAATTGCTTTCTGGTTTAATATTCTCTATTCCATACAATTTCACCAGTTTTTTTGCTTCAGTGACTAATGTTTCTCGTAACTCCTTTGGCTCAATTACTTCACAGTCTGCGCCCCATCCCCGTATCCAGGGAAGCATTTCTATTGTCTCAGCAATATCAGCTTCCCAAATTGCATACCCATCTTCTTGATCATAAATTTTTTGCGAAGGATGCCAACGGCTCTCTTTTACCCGTTGTACAACTTTTGGTTTAAACTTTAAGACCACATGAACTGGCTCATCATCACTATTCCAGATTCCCCATGCATGGGCCAAATGATTCCGGAGATCAAAGTGTTCTGGGATGCTATATCGTTCAATTGTTTTTTCCGCATGTTCAATCCTTTCAATTTTATAAGTTCGAATAGCACCCGGGGGTTCGCTGAAACATACAAGCTGAATAGTTTGTCCTGCTGGATAGGGTTCAATAAAATAGGGACTAACTATATATGTGACAACTTTATTAAGCCGTTCACTGCGATGCCAAATTTTAATTTTCTGTAGACTAGCCCACCCTTCGGTAAGAAGCTCTAAAATACGGATATAGTTTGGCTCATCCCGTTGAATATTGCTATCCATAATATCTGCCGCAACTAATATTTCTTGACTTAATACTTTAGCCCAATGTTCCATAGCTAAGCCAAGTTTTCTTAAAGCTGATGCAGCATGGGGATTTTTCTTGTCCATCCTTGTTGTTAGCAACCGGGATGCTAAATGCAATGCCATAGCTTCATGCAAATTTAGTTGAAGATTTATTAAATCAGCTTGCCGGTCAATTTTAAGTTTTCCATCATCATCTATATAAATAGACGCTGGCAGATCAGCTAGATATCTATTGATAGTTGACCGATCTACTTGGAGACGGCGTGCCAGTTCAGCTTGGGTGAGCCCTTCTGGATGGGCAAGGAGAATTGTTTCTATTTGTAACAAACGACTGGCTTTGTTTTCTGCTCTCTCCATTTTAATTTGCCTTTGTTAGATGTAGTATACACCAATATTGTTGCAAGTACTGCAACAGTATATTTTTTTTTCAAATTTCCGCTAATTAGAATAATTTTCATAGATGATAATTCAGAATTACAATGAATAATAAGTTCAGATGGTGTGATATAAAATATAACAAAGTAAATGAGAAATCTAATTATTTCATACTTGACGTTACATTGTAGTGAAAGCATTCGATATCTTATAGAATAAATGGGTATCAACATTTTTTTTAACTCAACGAAATACTTGCTTAAACTAGGAATTAATATAAATTTGTATATTATATCAAGAATAGTATCATTATTATCTAATTTGTAGTCAAATTTCATGTTATTCATGGAAAAGTATTTACTTTGATATCCAAATTCTTTATTCCCATTATTATGCGAATTAAATTTTAAACTCATTCAAAACCTCAATAACCTAAGATAAATTATAATATATATCTTTAATAATTCAATCTTAAAAATTTATTTGCAATTTCCTTTGTCATAAATTTTAAAATGTAGTAGTCGTTAAACATACCTGGTACCCCTGGGCTTTAGGCAGCCCAGAAAGCTAGTTCAGTTTTATACTGAAAAAGCAAATTCTCAAGAATAACCGGAGGAAATACTAAAGCATCCTCAGGTAAGTCCGGATATGTTTCACGTGCCAGGTGTAATGGCGGGTGTATAACCCTTGTAGCGATTATGCAGTAAAGTGTTAAACCACTATTGATACTTAGTTGCTTTATCCAAAAACTCATGCAGAGAAGCAAACGTCTCAGCTGCATAGAGTTCTTCCTCAATCCACCGATGAGAATTTTCTACATCACTTTGATAGGTCTTTGCTCCTGGTGGTATACGGTGGTGATTTACTTTCCAGCATCACTCGACGAGTTTTGTAAAGAGCGTAACCTTATTGCTATTCCACGGGGCAGTAAAC
>CAZVTR010000062.1:0-9662 GCA_964630305.1 uncultured Treponemataceae bacterium
GCAAAAACCCCGAAATGACAGTTCCTATCCCCGAAATGACAGTTCCTATCAGTCAGTCAAAACCGCAAAAACCCCGAAATGACAGTTCCTATCAGTCATCAACCGCTTTTGCAAGTTCATCCTGCTCTTCGATAGTTCCAGTAAGAACTTTTGTTTCTGGGTTCCACTGCACTGCAATAACATTCCCTAGCCTTGGACGAGCCGGATCCGGCCAATGCCCGAAGGTGACCGGTGCCTTCTGTACGTCTGGAAAGGTTTCGGCAATTTCCTCTAGATCCTTTTCTGTAACGATCTGCGGGTTGTCTGCCGTACCGAAGATGCCTGGCTTTGCCAGTTCTCGTATTCTCGTTTTCATAGAGAAAAGTTTATAGACAATCTTGAGGTACTGCTTGAATGTGGCATAAGGGGGAATAAGAAATAGAAACACCCCTGCCGGACTTGCACCGACTGAGCATCTGCCTCCCTTATACTGGGCTCACACGTGGCTTGCTGGGGTGTCATAGAATAATTTATATGCATGGCATAATGTTTTCTTAAAAACTGCACAATGCGCAAAAAAGGCCAAAAACGGGGGTGTTTTAGCATTTTGGTAGTTTTATACTCAGACCCCCTGTTCGATTGATTCTAGCTGTTAGAATTTCGTTCGAATGGGGGTTTTTTTGGGTGGTCTCGGATGTATGGTGTATTGTTTTTGGTGGTTATTGACAAGTTGCGGAAGTTGTACGATATTTAAATACGGACATTGTATCCTACCATACCATGTCAAGGTTCACTCGGGAAAGTGCTTACAAGAGTTTTGGGTGGGCATATATATCTTGTAAGAGCCAGCGAGCCCTCCCCCAAGGCAGAAACCTTGGGGCTTTTTTATTAGCGTACTAATATTCTATTAGTACCGCTAGGTAGAACATACCAAACTTTACTAATATTTGTTCGACGTGTCAAAAGATTCTTTATTTCACTCTCTATCAAATTATGGTCGCGTTCATCGGAAATGTTCAAAATAATATTTTCCGATTGCTTGGTCCGCATTGCCCTATCAATACTATTTAAGGTGCCTACGATACTTTTAACCTCCCATATTTCTCCATCAATCATGAGATCAGGACTTTTCAATAAATCGCTGCGAGGAAGAAGCTTTATTGTTTTCCCTTCCTCTGCTAATTGTTGTGCGAAGGGTTCTTCCGGCAGCTGCTTGCCCTTGTAACTATTATGTTTGTACAACTTGCCACCAGATGGATACTCTTTTATTAGATCAAACCCTTCTAAAGATTCAGGGTTGTATAGCCTCATGCTCCTAAAACCGGCTTTATCGGCAAAGGTTTTCAGGTCCCCCATAATTCTATAACGGAGTGCTCGTTTAGCCATTTCATCAGTAATTTCGTAGAATGCCCCACGCTTAACTGGATTTTCACCAAAGCCCTGTTGAGGTATGAAGGTTTTCTGAATGGTTTTCAAGGATGGGTTTTGTATTGGCACCTGGTCGATTTCCTCATCATAAATACCTCGCACGGTTGTGCGGCAATTGAAGTGAAAAGGCGGCCAGTGGTCTTCCCAGAATGGATGGTCATAGGGGAGAACGAGCCCAGCAAGTGGGCGGCAAATATCGCTCGTGCGCTCGTCTTCGAGCACCATAAGGGCAAGCGCTGCGGGAGGGGATCGGTCAAACTGCATGCGGCGCCCGGCATTGTAAGATGTCTGGATATTGGTGCGATACACCGTTTCCCAGTAGCCGGGTTTGATGTTCGCTCCATCTGATTCGGCGATTGCTTTTACGTCGTTCCAGAGCTGCTCAAAGCCTTCGCCCTTTTCCAGTGCCGTGATGAGCCTGCCACGGACCGCTTCGATGTAGTCGCACTGGGTGAGCTTTGCCAAAGTGAAGGATCGGAAGGCAAGCTTTGGCTCCAGGGCTTCCCATTCCGCTTTGGTAAGGCTCACCCGGGCTTTTAAGAATTGAATTGCTTCTTCAAAGGTGATGGGAGTATGTTCTGGGGTCGGATCTGCCAGGCGGAGCCCCCGTTCTGCATGGTCCATGCCAAGTAAAATTGCCCCTGCAAGCATCCGCTCGGTTTCTTGGATCAGGGTTTTTTCGGCATCGGGGAACGGAGAAGCCTTGAGGGATTCAAGCGACGGCGGTGAGCCGTCCGGTGAGAGGGAACGGATCCACTCTGCTACCGCCTTCCCGATCCGGGGCATGGTTGCCTCCCGAGCCCGGAGCGCCAGGCGGTCCAGCTCTGAGAGCTTTTTATGTTCGTCTTCCTCCAGGGCTAAAAGACTGTCCTGCGGACTTTTTTTTTACTCTCATCTGCCATGGCTAAGGCGAGTGGATCTACCGCCGTAGCAGCCTGGCGTATAAAAGCATCATCGTCGTTTGCAGGCTTGGGAACGCCATAGCGGTTATAAAGGGCGTTCTTAGAGACGGGGATCCCACGGTCAATGGCCTCGACAAGTTCGTCCCAGGTGGCGTGTTCCTCAAGATCAAAACGGATAAGAGGCTCTGCTTCGCCCGGACCATAGTTGAGTTCCACCACATAGGACACAAGCCGCTGGAGCGCCTCGGAGAGTTCCCGGCAGACCCCTTTTGCAAGGATCTTGAGCACGTCGCTGTGCACCGACGCCTGGGCTCGGCTCCCAAATTCCGCTTCCTGGGTGGCAAGGCTCTGCCCGGTAATGCCATAGCTAATTTGCTGATCGCACCACTCCATAAGAGATCGGAACTCGCTTACCTTTTCGGGGCTCGTGAGGAGCTTAATGTCTTTTATGTTAGCTAAAGCTGCACCGGAGCCTGATTGCACCGTTGAAAGGAGTTCTGAGAGATGCAGTGCCCGCTCCCGGATTTTATCCTCTGGCTCGGAGGTGTCAAAGAGGGCAAGAATTGATGGTACGGAAAACTTCTCCGCCGCCATAATCCAGAACTGGCTCCCGGCTTTCTTAAACTTCCATGCCCAGTAGCAGGACTTAAGAGCGCTCGTGCCATAAGGATTTTCCGCGTCTTTGTCGTAACGGTACACAAGCCACTTGTAGGCCTGGTCGTACAAGTCAATAAGCTCGCCGGTGGAGATATCTTTGTATTTAAGATGCCCATCCGCATCGAAGACAAAGCGCTCGGGTTTTCTAAGGACCACATCATGAGGGATCCACCAGCCATCCTGGTTTTTCCACACCAGTTCCACGACGCTATAACCGTAATCGATGGCAGATAACAGCCGCTTCTCAAGGGAATAGAGCAGCGTTTGATCAATAGATTTGCCTATAAACTCGGTCACCACCGGCCGAGCATCTCCCTGCTCAATCCGGGGCACATATTCAAGCACAGAGCTTTTTACCAGAGCCAAGAGACTCTTAATCCGGGGATCGGTACGCATTTCCCGATACACGGTAATCCGTTCTCCCGTATCTCGAAGCACCTCATCGGGATTGGGCATGTAACCCACGAAAGAAGAAAAAAGGTCTGTAGCGGGAATGATCCGAAAGGAAAGCTGTTCGGTCTTTGTTTTGTTTGTCTGTTTCATCGTCTATACCCTCGTAAGGTTTGCTGAGCTAAGGATGGGGACATGCGTTTGATAGGCGCAATCTGGGGGACTTCTGCCGCCCGGGTGATTATGCCCACCGCATAGGCTAAAGCGTCCGGCAGGTCGTCGAACCTGCCTTTTGGAAAACCTGTAAGCTCTTCGATAAGTTCCCGGTTTCCCCGGTCCCGGAACCGGATGAGTCCGTTTTCGATAAGGGGAGAAATAGACCGCACCCGGAGCACCTTGCTTTCAGTGCCAGCTTTTACTGTCTTTATAGGTAGATACACATTCTCAGCCGCTGCCATGCGCATTACATAGCGGGCGTAGATATTGGTAAATGATACCTCTTCCCAGGCGATGAGCACATACTTAAACCGTTTATGCTTCGTAATAAGCTGGGTTACCGTTTCGTCTTCCGAACAGGTTGCTGCCCAGGAGTCTACTTCCCACATAATGCCCGCCCGGTCAACTCCTACCGAGACAATGGCCGTGTGGTCGTGTTTGCCGGCCGCAGGGTCTACCCCGGCAAAATATCGAAGTCCGCCGGGAAGTTCTGCCGGCACGTAAACATGCGCCTGGATCCACTCTGGCTTGATGATCCGCTCTTCGTCGGAAAGCGGCTCGTTCTCATACTCGGTACTGAAAACATCGCTCCCCAGGACCTGCCGCTTTTCTTCGAGCACCGCCAGAGGCCAGTTCTCTGGCCAGAGGGGTGTTCCGTCGGGCTTAAAACAGGAGAGGCGCACCGCAATCCAGCGCTTAAGGGATCCCTCTTCCAGTTCCCGTAAGAGACGGCTTATGGGGTCGTCGCTATGGAAGATGGTGTTGACCCACACGATAAAGGCGGTCTTTCCCAAGTTAAACACCACCCGCTTGAGCCAGCGGTGAATCTTATTCCGGGTTGCCGGGGAATCGACGGCGTCGTCCTTGAGAATATCGTCGAGGACGATGAGGTCAGGCCGATACTGCCTGAACCGCGTACCGCGCATGCTCGCCCCTGCACCTTTTGCCTGTATGCAGGTGCCATTCTTTAGTTCGATGCGGGCATCGCTCCACCGGTCACCATGAAGGTCCCCAAAATCTTCGAGGAGGAGGTCGTTCTCCTCAAGTTCTGTGCGAATATTGATGAGGTTTTCCTGGGCGGCGTTCTGGCTTGCCCCGATAAGGAGCACATAGCGGCTTTTCCCGGAGAGCATTTGCCAGAGAGGGTACGCAAAGCTCCAGCGGACGGTCTTTCCGTGCTCCCGAGGCTCAATGAACATAGCCCCTGCAAGCTCTTTTGTGGGTTTTACGAGAGTCCAATATTTTTCTCTTATAAAGACCTTTAGTTTCTCTGCAAGATCCGTGGACAGGCTGCGGGTGTCGGCAACTTCATAGAGGAGCTTCTGGTACTCAGCAGGTTCGGTGTAGAAGTAGTCAGAGAGGTAGGTGCGGCAAAAGTAGCCGAAATCCCGCTTTGCCCGCTCAATCCTGCGGTTCCGCTCCCGCTCGGTCTGTACCTCCTGCGCCCCGCCGACGAGGCTGTCCACAATTCGGTTCATGCCGCCGGCGCCTCCAGCCCAATTACAATCGTTTCAAGACGCTCGAGAATATCCGGGTGATTTTTAAGCTCATTCCGGAGCGCTTCGAGCACCGCCTGCTTTGCGGCCTCAAAACCATTCTGATACTTCATGCGAACGCTCCCCAGTTTTGCCTGGGCATTAGCCACTTTGCTGATAGCGTCAATATAGACAAGGGGGTCTTCGGATCCGAGTTCTTCTATAGCAGAGGATTCTTGTAAGAGAAGACTTGCAAATCTAGTGAGTACTGCTTCCGCAAGATCAGTATTCGGGCTATTGCGCACCGCGTCCATCATAACCCGGGCTTCTTCGGTTGCCCGTTTAAGATCTACCGCGAGCTCTTTTGCATTTTTAACTGCTCGACGCACACCTTCACGGCTCGTATCATAGCCTTCGGCGCGGAGAATCTCTGCAATCTGGACAATGGTCTTTCCTTCCTGGTATAGCCGCACCACCCGCTCGGTAAGGCTCTGGAGCTCAATCTTACTCCGCCGGCCCATATCATTCCTCCCGGGGAATGAGCACCGCAGGATCTGCAATGAGCCCATCGATAAGGTCAATTCCTTTTGCGGTTATGCGGTATATGGAAATATTATCCCCTGCACGATACGGGTGCGGTACATCCTTGCGGCTTACATACTCTTTGTCTACCAGGTACTCCAGAGCCTGCTTAATGGGTTCGTAGTCATGGTACTGATACAGCACGGAAATAATCGTTCTCCGCTCTGCGCCTTCAGGGTAAATATCACGTAAAAACATTAATACTGCACCCCTCAGCGGTGCTTCTTTCAGTTTCATTGCTTTTTCTCCAATTGCCGTAAGATTACATCAAAAATTCTGTTTAGCTCTGCACGCCATCCAGCCGTGTCTTTATAGTGATCCTCACGTGGGAGGTAGTCGCGTTCTACACATGAAATACGATTCGAAAGCTCTTCCATTCGTTTTGCATGAATTACAAAACGCTCTTCGAATTTCTCCTCAAGACCGTTAATACTCTTAGAGAGCTCATCGCGGAGTACTTTTGCTCGTTCATCGTCCTTTTTTGCGTTTTCTTCAAGTTTTTTTACGAGAAGTCCCACAACAAACGCAAGAACGATAAGAGAAGGAGTCGTTCCATACTGCAATAAATTTGTTAAGAGATTTTCCATCACTTAACCACCTTATTTACTAACAAACCTGCACCACACGCTATTGCAATGAGTACTAATATTGATTTTTCTTCTTTGAGCCTCTTATTCTCTGCCTGAAGCTTTTTATATTCTGCTTCCCAGATTGAGGCTCCATCAATACGTCCAGCTTTGTAACCTGCATCGTAAGCGTCACGCACTGCTGCTGCAGATTCTTCCTCAGCTATCATTAGAAGTTCCAGAACTAGAACCCCTGGATAGAGCTTCCCTGGATCTATTCCGTATGCGTTCTCGGACTGCATCGGCAAGCTCTTGTTTCCGTCGCTCATGACTGGCAGGGTCAGGACTAGCAGCAACAATATCAGCAGGACTTTGCTTTTCAAGGTGTTCCTCCTTTTGCAATATAGATGGCATTAATGGTTCATGTTCAGGTTCACTATCGCGCTTACGTGACCAAGGAAGTGCCACCGCTCCGAGACCTACTATCGATATCAATAACGTAATAAGCGTTGATACAACTGCAACGATAACTTCTCTCATCGTTTGCCCCCGAAAATGTTGGTTGCTAAAAGCGATAAGTCGATTGGAGCAAATATAATTACGATAAACGTTGCAACCTTTATTACAGCATCAATATCAATATCAGGCCAAATAAAAATTTTTAAGCACAGCCCAATTATTACTAAGACTGCTGCGATAATTTTCATAGACAAAGTCAGAGGTTTTCCTTTTAGTTCCATTATCTCCCCCTCTTTTTAGAAAATTCCATCCCTGCTAAACAGATGAGCCCACTTAATGTCCAAACTGTCATATATTCTTGTCAAATGGGCAAATTCTTGCAGACTGTAATAAACGTCATTTCCATTAGTGTCCTTGTAACCTGTTTTGCTATTGCCAAACGGGTCATCGATAATGACTGCTTCAACTTTATCGAGATCAAGTTGACATGGATTCCACACGTCATCGACTCGTTCCTGCCTTGTTTCAAACCCGATTACCGTTACAAGATGACCGTAAGAAGTAAAGCGGCCAGAAACGACAGAAGCACTTTTATAACGAGCGATGCGCCAGAGAATTTCCTGCATGGAGACCCTGGTTGTAAAGGTAGTTACTCTGCGCTTACAGAGTTTTTCATTCACTGCCCAGGAGAGTATTGCATGCACTTCTCGGGGAGGCCGGCCAGCCATTGCCGGATATTCTTTTCGCAGCTTCGCCCATGCGTCTGGCTCATCCAAAAGGCGAGCAAGGTAATCTTCTGGTTGCTCTTCTTTTGGATACTCAAAACTGATACCACTTGCCTCAATCGCCATAATCATGCTCGTAACCTGGCAGGTCTGTGCCGGGTCGATGCGGTTGTTTCGCTGTGTACGATATGAATTTGATAGTCTATAAAGCACGGCTGCCTCCTTGCTACTAGATTAGCAACTTCAGGAGACGGCCGCTTGAACGGGGAATAAGGGGACAGGAACAGATTAATAATTATGATTTACAGGTATAAAAATGTCTTTATAATGCTTTTTAAAAAATTTACTTTTGAATTGCTCGAAAAGAGGATAAATAAACCGTATAGTTTTTTCAGACCCTTTTTCTGTTCTGTACACGATGTTTATAATTATATTGGGATTTTTCTCTCCTAAACCCATTCCAGCACCAACAAAAGCGCCATAGGCACCACCAACTAAAGACCCAATAATAGCACCTTTAACTGCTTCTGATTCCGCTTTTTCTGAGGATGCCCCTGCAATTAATTCTTCTTTAATAACTACAATATTATCATTTGCAATTATTAGTTTCAAAGGCTTTGTTACTAAATAAGAGTAAATTGTTAGCTGTTTTCTTCCATAAACTAGTTGGGCTTTTCTTAAATCTCGAATAAGTCCTTTCGATTTTGCATCGTCATATTCATCAATTCCAGATAAAAGCTTTACATCGATATGATTTCCATAAAATGCTTTATATAATAAAATTATGAGAACTATAGTGATTAACCCTGCAACTACACTAATTGCTACAATATAATCAGGGAAAAACTTTGATAGTTCCATTATACTATAATACTCGATACCAAGAATGATAAAAACTAAAACCATCCAGAAAAGATTAAATAAACATCCTCTTTTCATTTTAATACCTCTCTTTATATTAGTTTTATATTAGTTTTATTGTACTTCATACATTTTTTATTCTTTTTATAAATTCTTATCAAGTTTAGAGTCAATTATTTTATATTTTTCTTGAAAAGTAATAAATTTAAACTAACTGACTTACCATTTTGATAATTTTTAAGTGGTTTTATGACAATTTTTATTATAGATTAAAAATGCTATCTTTTCTATTACCCATATACATCGAAATAGTCTAACCGTTGTTAAAAGTAATAATATAGATATTATAAAATTTTCGTAAGGAATCGTTGTACAAATCATTCCAATGAAAGAGAATAATGAGAGAATACTTGTGTATTTAATTGCACTTAGATATATTTTAACAATAGTTTTTGGATGGTCTGTATTTTGCAACCTGCTTAGTTTTTCATTCTGAAGAAAAATAATAATAATATTTATACCTGTCAATAAAAAGCCCAATAAAGTTAATCCTGAACTAAGAAATATTGGATAAAGAATAATCCTGTTTTCCTTAATAAAATCTTCAATACGCAAACCTGAAAATTGTAATAATAAAGCTCTAATACCAAAGAATAATAAAACTATAAGAAGCGCATCTGAGAATAAAAAATGAATTCGTAAAAACTGAATTAGCCGCTTCATATTTCCTCTAATTCATTTTCATGTGATTTATACGCCTCGTCAAGCGCTTGATACATACTGTTTGTATCTACAAAGCGATAATCTTTATTAAGCTTTAATTGTTGATCGAATGTTTGGTCCATCCAGATATGAATCATTTACTGTTACTTGAATTAGTACCGAATTTTCATTTATCCAGAATATTTTTTGTGGCCATACTAATGATATATTGCCTAAATATATTTTATTTTTAACATCTATTACTGATAAAGATCTGATGGCATAACTTCCAAAATCAATTAATGCATATTCATTTTTGGGTGACCAAGAAACATAATCCACCATAAAACATAAATTTGCATCAATTTTAGTCTTTACTCCTTCAGAATATAAATATATTCCTAGACTTGGATCTTCAGGATCAATAATCTCAATCTTTTTTTCTTTATCATTAGAATAGAATATATAATTATCTATTTCGTTTGATGAATTGTCATTTATTTCATATTTCTTATTCTCACAACTACTTAATAATAATAGAAGTAATATCGTTATTATATTTATATATGTCTTCATACTAACTCCTAAAATAGATTGGAACTTACTATACATATTTTCTCATCTAGGGATAATAACATTTATCTATAAAGCGTAACTTAATAAATCTAACATTCGGTTGAGCTGCGAGCGGGCTTGTCCCGCGAGTCCGCTCAAACCGTT
>CAZVTR010000063.1:0-9501 GCA_964630305.1 uncultured Treponemataceae bacterium
AGATGAGATCTTTGAACATTTCTTCAATTTGATGTTTTGGCTGTGCACCGATTTTTTGCTTGTGCATCTTGCCTTTTGAAAAAACCATCAATGTCGGAATAGAAATAATGCTATATCTATTAGAAAGATCTGGTTCATTGTCCACATTTACTTTGCAAAACTTTACCCGTCCTGCATATTGTAAAGCAAGCTCATCGATGAGCGGAGCAATGCTTCTGCATGGTATACACCATTCAGCCCAGAAATCGACTAATACGGGGATATCAGACTTCTCTACTTCCTGTTCAAAATTAGCTTTGGTAAGCTGGATTACATTTGCATTCATAAAAACTCCTGTCTCAAGCTGGAAAGTGCAAAAACGTTTATAGCTCCAATTCTATTAGTTGAAAAATAATATATCCAGGCCCAGATGTCAATTATATCATGTTGCAGAAACAGCAAATCCAGTTTATCATTAGATAAATGTGGAAACAATTTTTTCAGATATTTGTAACACTGCTGATTGTCATTGATCCAATCGGCATTGTCCCCTTGTTTATTTCTGCAACCGGACAGATGCCGGAAGCAAACCGCAAAAAAATCATACGACAGGCAATACAAATCGCCGCAGCTGTTATGATTGTTTTTATCATCGCAGGCAGGTTTTTACTATCGCTCATGGGTATTTCGGTAGGCGCTTTTTATCTTGCCGGCGGTGCAATGTTTTTCCTCATCGCTATCGACATGCTTTTTGGACAGCCTAAGCGAGCAAAAACATCAAGCGAAGAAATGCTTGAAGACTATTCATCAATTGCAGTTTTTCCTTTAGCAATACCGATGATTTCAGGCCCGGGAACCATTACAACGCTCATGATGTTTTCCGCAAACATTACTTCCTATCCGCTTTCCATCGTAATGCTCATTGGTGCGATTATCCCGATACTGCTGCTTGCTTTTTTAGCCATGAAAAGCAGCGGTTTGATATTAAAAATGCTCGGGAAAACAGGAGTTTCGGTGATTGAACGGATTATGGGACTGATACTCTCCGGGCTTGCTGTTCAATTTATACTGGAAGGGCTGCATAAAACAGGCATTCTCGTTTCACCATAACCATACAACTGGGAGGGCAACATGAAAGTTAAATACAATGCACCCATAGTGCTCACCTTTACCCTGCTCTGTCTTGTAATTGTCATACTATCGTTTTTTATACCGGGGCTTCAGGTACTATTCTCCTGTCCCGGAAGAACAACATTTAATAGCAGCAGCATTATTGATTATCTCCGATTATTTTTACATATATTTGGCCATGCAGATCTCAACCATTTTTTGAGCAATTTTGCTTTTATCCTCCTCTTGGGACCAATTCTAGAAGCATCATACGGTAAAGGATTATTAATACTTATGGGTGCCACAACCGCTCTTGTAACAGGGATACTTAATGTTCTGCTTTTTACTACAGGCCTAATGGGAGCAAGCGGCATCGTTTTTATGATGATACTCCTCGTATCGTTTACTAATATAACTAAAGGAGAAATCCCACTCACTTTTATTCTCATAGTCGTCATATACCTTGGAAGAGAAATAGTTAATGCTTTTCAAACCAATACGGTGAGTGAATTTGCTCACATCATTGGAGGGATCTGCGGCAGTATTTTTGGGTATCTCCGGCCAGCAAAATCATAACCGAGGAGCATCGCTATGTCAGATCATCAGGACCAAATAAAAGTGTTTATCATTGATACAAATGTTCTCATCCATTACCCAGAAGCAATTCTTTCGTTTAAAGACAATGAAATCGTTATTCCGCTCCAGGTACTGGAAGAACTCGATAATCTAAAAACTTATTCTGATCAGCGCGGAAAAAGCGCACGCGATGCAATTCGGTTTCTCGATTCAGTATCAAAAAAAGGCAGTCTCCATGACGGTATTAAGCTGGATAATAATTCTCTGTTAAAAGTAAGTCTTATTCAGCCGGACAACCCTCCAAGCGGTTTTGATGCAAACCAGCCCGATAATAAAATTCTTTTCTGTGCATACGAGCTGCAACGGCAAGGGAGAAGAGTATTTTTTGTTTCAAAAGACATCAATGCACGCGTAAAAGCTCAGGCGCTAGGACTCAAGGCTGTCGATTATGAAAAACAAAAGGTTGACATTGCAACTCTCTATCAGGGCGTTATTGAACTAGAAGCAAACAGCGATCAGGTTGCTGCGCTAAAAACAATGCCAGAACTTCCATGGAATGATCAGCTTAAACCCAATCAATTTGTCATTTTTACTGATAAAAAAAATTCAGAAGAGTATGTAGCTCGTTTTACTGATCATGGAAGCCTTAGCGTAATTCCGCCTGAAGAACTGCCAGTGTGCGGTATTCTACCGCTCAATACCCGGCAGCGAATAGCACTTGAACTCCTCTTAGACGATTCCATAAAACTGGTAACGCTCGTAGGAAAGGCAGGAACCGGTAAAACATTGGTCGCAATAGCCGCAGGTCTTAAAAAAATACTAGAAGATAAAAAGTACTCTCGCATGCTTGTAACACGCCCTGTAGTTTCGGTTGGCAAAGAAATAGGATACTTACCCGGCGAAAAGCAAGCTAAAATGTCTGCTTGGATGCAGCCAATTTTTGATAACCTTGATTTTATTCTGGGAGTCTACAAACGCGATAAAATTAAGAATGTTGATCAGCTCATAAAAGAAAAAGTTATAGAAATTGAGGCACTCTCGTTTATCCGTGGCCGATCACTGCCGAATCAGTATATCATTATTGATGAGGCACAGAATCTCACGCCGCATGAAATAAAAACTATTGTATCACGTGCTGGAGAGAATACGAAAGTAGTTTTAACAGGTGATCCCTATCAAATTGACAATATGTACCTCGATGCAAACTCTAATGGGCTTTCCTACCTTGTTGAACACTTTAAGGGACAGAAGATTTACGGCCATATTACATTGAGTAAAACAGAGCGGAGCGAACTAGCTGAGCTCGCATCTTCTCTGCTTTAAATACAATAACTTGCTGAATCTATAGTACTCATGCTACAGTGACCTCAAGCGAAAGCTCTAAAGTAAGCTGTAGTCTTACATAACTATAAGGACTGTAGAGTCCAAAAAGGAGTGCGTTTCATGATTATATTAACATTAAACTGCGGTAGTTCATCGGTTAAATATCAAGTATATGACTGGGAAAAGAAGGATGTACTCGCAACTGGTATTGTAGAACGTGTCACCCAAGGGGGCTCAATTATCAACCATAAAGCACCTGGAGTTGGGGAGTTTACTGTGGATCATGAGTGTCCTACACACACCGTCGCTATTGAGCTCATCCTAAAAACCTTAACCGACAGCAAAATGGGTGTTTTAAAATCAATTAATGATATCAACGTAGTCGGACATCGCATGGTTCATGGCGGTTCAAAATTTGCCCGTTCTGTTCTTATTACAGAAGAATCACTTGCTACGTTTAAGGAGCTCATCGACCTTGCTCCGCTCCATAATCCCGCTAATATTACCGGTGTTGAAGCTGCAAAATCGGTACTTCCTCATGTGCCGCACTGCGCAATTATGGATACTGCATGGCATCAGACTATGCCTGCTTCGAGCTATCTCTATGCACTTCCCTACAGCTGGTATGAAAATAATATGGTCCGGCGGTATGGTTTCCATGGAACAAGCTTTTTATATACCGCTAAACGCGCTGCAGTATTGCTGGGCAAAGACCCGTTTGAAACCAACGTTATTATTGCTCACATTGGCAATGGTTCATCAATTAATGCTGTCAAAAATGGCTGTTCCTATGACACCTCAATGGGTCTGACCCCGCTTGAAGGACTTGTCATGGGTACCCGCTGTGGTGACATCGATCCTGGAATTATCTTCCATATGGCCAAAAAAGGCGGACTTTCATTGCAGGAAATTGAGAAGAAACTTAACAAAGAATCCGGTGTCCTCGGTATCACTCAGCACTGGGCAGACAGACGCGATATTGAAAACGCTGCTGACGAAGGAAATGCGATAGCAAAGCTTGCACAGGAAATTGAAGGATATCGAATAAAAAAATATATTGGCGCTTACTACGCTGCACTCGGTAAGGTTGATGCATTAGTCTTTACCGCCGGCGTTGGCGAAATGGGTCCCATTACCCGCAAACTTGCTACAGCCGGGCTTGAAGAACTTGGTATAATCATTGATGAAGAGAAAAATGCTAAAGCAAAATGCAGAAATGCAGAACTTGACATTACAGCACCAAACAGCAAAGTAAAGGTCTTTGTTATTCCTACAGATGAAGAGCTTGTCATGACAGAAGACTCATATGCTCTGCTCAACGGCACTTATAAGCCTCACACCGAATATGTATACTCATTCCAAAAACCAGACTATGTTAACAAACAGCGGGCTCAAGCTTTTGAAAATGATCTTAAGAAAAAGCCATATTTAGCAGAACTCGTCGCCCGCCCGCCTAAACGGTAATTTTTCAAACTAACATCCTGTACAGCACAATGTGCTGTACAGGATACGTGGAGAAACAACATGAATTGCTATGAATTTGCTGAATGGGCAAGCTCTTTGCTTGAAATTGCTCAATTTGCCGGCATCGATGACTCAGTTAACGGTTTACAGGTTGCCTGTTCCGGTAAACCAATTAAAACGATAGCCTTTGCTGTTGATGCTTGTGCTGACTCGATTAAACGAGCCGCTGAGCTCAATGCGGATATGCTGTTTGTTCATCACGGACTTTTGTGGGGCAAACCGGTTCCTATTACAGGAACGCTCTATGAACGCATAAATACCCTCTTAAAGCATGATATTGCGCTTTTTGCATGCCATCTTCCCCTGGATGCGCACAAAGAATTAGGCAATAATGCTGTGATTGCAAAACAGCTTAAACTCGAATCGATTGAGCCGTTTGGTGTGTATCACAGAAAGCCCATAGGATGGAAAGGTTTGCTGCCTGCACCGCTCACTGTCCATGAAATAATCAGTATGCTGCTTCCTCAGGGTGATTCACCTCGCGCTATTTATCCTTTTGGCAAAAGCAAAAACACAAGCATAGCCATTGTATCAGGTGGGGCACCGTTTGAATCATTACAGGCAATTAATGAACATATTGATGTATATATTACCGGTGAACCATCTCACTCAGTGTACCATCTTGTTAAAGAAGCGGGTATGAATATGATTGCAGGCGGTCATTACATGACAGAAATTCATGGCGTTAAGGCTGTAGCTCAGCATGTTGCCGATACATTAGGTATTTCCACTCATTTTATTGAACTTCCGACAGGTTTATAAAAACAAGGATATCTATGAGTACTTCACAAACGAGACACTGGAAACCTCTTTTGCTAACTGCTGGTATTGTTCTCATTGACCAGCTAGTAAAACTGATAATAACCTCAGCAGTAAAACTTAATTCTGTTGCGCTATCATGGCTCGGTGATTTTATATGGATAACTCATCAGCGCAATTCTGGCGGAGCATTTAGTTTTGCAGACTCAGCTCATCCAGTTATAAGAATTTTACTTTTTATAGTACTCCCGCTAGCAGTTCTTTTATTGCTTGCGTGGTCAGTACTGTTTTCCAAAGAATATAAACCAATAGAGCGATGGATGCTTGCAGGTATAATCGGCGGCGGACTAGGCAATATCATTGACAGAATTTTCCGACCGCAGGGAGTTGTTGATTTTATTTCTGTTAAGTTCTTTGGACTATTTGGATTGGAGCGCTGGCCAACATTTAATATTGCCGATTCGTGCATCGTTGTTTGCGGAATTATTCTTGGGTTTAGTATAATCTTTTCAAACAAAAACAAACGTGAAACAAACTAGATGCAGTAACAAACAAAGTTTGTATAAAAATATTTTTATGCGAATTATTTTTTTTCTCGCAGGGTGCATTGGAACTGGTGTGGTTTATTTTCTGTTAATACTGTTATGGGGACTTATAGCTGCACCCTGGATACGGATAGTGCATTCAAATATTATAAGCTTGATATTACTTTTACTCTCAGGCTTTTTAACATGGATGCTTCTTAAAAAGATCGTTGAACGTTTTCAGGAAAAAGGTCAAGAAAATTATGATCCGCATCGGTGATGATTTTTGTAT
This sequence comes from uncultured Treponemataceae bacterium, assembly GCA_964630305.1. Taxonomy (GTDB): domain Bacteria; phylum Spirochaetota; class Spirochaetia; order Treponematales; family UBA12059; genus JAKPPT01. Next base: position 6,088 of record CAZVTR010000063.1, read on the forward strand.
TGCTGCGAAGTAATGATTGTACCCATGGTTCGCATATAAATTTTGCTTTATAACTTTCCGCTGTGATAACCTTAAGATGCCCGAGATCTTTTAACTTTTTTTCAAGCATGCTATTCTCGGGAATAATTATTTTTTGTACTGGCGAACATAGAGCAAAAGACCAGAGCCCCCCATACATAGCAATTGTATGAAAACACGGGACAACATCCTTAAAAACACTGGAAAGTGTTGCATGTATACTGGAAAAAGTTTTTGGACGGAATTTGGGTGACTCTGAATGCATAATAAAAAGCGATTCTGAATTCTTTAGCCTTTTTTTTACAGCTTCAAAGAATTCTTTTGTATAGAGCATAACAGAAGGTCCAAACGGATCTGTCATATCCATAATGATTACGTCATACTGCTTTGTTGTGCTTTCAATGTATGAACGTCCGTCCCCTATAGTAAGTGAAAGCCTTTCATCCGCAAAGGCGCCATTGGAAATCTCGGGGAAATACTTTTGTGAAAATTGTATTACTTCGCCGTCAAGCTCTATCATTTCTATTGTTTTAACAGTCGGATACTTGCATACTTCACGGAGAATGCCGCCATCGCCTCCGCCAATAATGCAAACATGTTCTGGATTTCGATGCATGAGCATTGGTATGTGTACCATTGGTTCGTGGTAATGATATTCATCAGACTCAATTACCTGTATACAGCCGTCGAGCACGAGGATTTTCCCAAACTGTTCAGATTCATACAGAGCTATGGATTGATACCTTGTTTGACCGGTATAGAGCGTTTTTGTATATTCAAGAAAATACCCAGAGCCAGAACCATTCCATTCATTGTGCAGCATGCAAATCCTCAGATGTTATGACACTCAAAGATTTCTTGCATTTCAATTTTAAGCATTTCTCTGATTTGCTTTTTTTCTTTTGGTGTCAAAGAAGTAGTATCAGAACCAAAAAGATAGTCATCCATAACAAGCCGTTTTTTCATCATTTTCGTATGAAAAATATTTGCAGACAAAATGTTGATATCATACACAAGATACTCATTCAAAATGTCTTCATCAACATAATCCTGTATAGAAGTAATTTCATGATCGATGTAAATTTTTTGTCCGCGTGTATCTCTTGTAAAACCGCGCACACGGTAATCCATGAGAACAACATCAGAATCAAAGCTTTCGATTAAGTAGTTAAGTGCTCTGAGCGGAGAAATCATACCGCAAGTGGATACATCGATATCAACACGAAATGTTGCAATGCCAGATTCTGTGTTATGCTCTGGATAGGTATGAGCAGTTATATGGCTTTTATCAAGGTGAGCAGTTACAGTTCCAACCTTTGGCTTTGAAGCACTATGGTCCCATTCATTTATCAGGGCTGTTACACTTGCACCGCGCGGATCGTAATCCTGTGTGGAAACATGTACAAGCTTTGCATTGATAATGCTGGTTACTTCTTTAATAATTTCATGGAGACGTTTTGAATTATATTCCTCATCGATATATTCCAGATACTCAATCTGGCTTTCCCGAGCTTTTGCATAGCAAATATCGTAAATATTAAAACTTAATGTCTTCGTGAGATTATTAAAGCCTTCCAGTTTGATTTTCTTACCATATACTCGCTGTAACAATCTTCCCTATCCTCCTTTGCTCGCATAGTCCAAAAATATAATGAGTAAGTATAGCATAGTTTTCCAAAAAATGCACAAATTTATAAAAACAACTTATTCTGTGCATGGAGCTCTCTAAATATGCAAGAGTGCCCGCGCAATGCTAAAGTATAAGAACAAACCGGTAATATCAACAATCGTTGTAATTGCAGGGCTTGCAATGAGTGCAGGATCAAGTTTACACGCCGCAGCCAGCAATGGCAGGACTGCACCGATAATGGTTGCCGATACCACCTGAAGTCCCAAAGCAATGCTGATTGCAAATGCAACGTTTTGGAGCGACATTCCTGGAGGCAGAGCCATACCGCTCGAACTTAACATGACACGGCCAAATGCCAGCAATGCTAAAACACCTCCCAGCATGAGAGCAATTCCTAATTCTTTCCAGAGCACTCGGCCAATATGACGCGGAATAATTTCTTTGAGAGCAAGAGCTCGCACGACCACTGTAGCAGACTGGCTTCCGGTGTTGCCGCCCGTATCTGCTAGCATCGGCATATAAAAGGCTAGAATAACAAGATTTACAAGAGCCGATTCAAAATGCTGAAGTATTGCACCAGAAATAAGACCTACAGCAGCTAAAATCACAAGCCAGGGAACTCGATGTAAAAACTGCTTCCATACCGGAATTTTGAGGTAGGCAATATCTTCATGTTTACCGGTAATTGCCATAAACCGCTCAAAATCTTCGGTTCGTTCCTGTTCAATGACATCGATAACGTCATCATGAGTAATGATTCCGACTAAACGATTATTTTCATCAACAACAGGCAGGGTAACGAGGTCAAACTTTTTTACCATATACACAACTTCTTCACGCGATGCAGTGGCTTTAATGGAAGTAATCTGCTCAGATTCAAGAAGATTGCTTAGTTTTTCTTCGGGATCCGCAAGAATAATGTCTCCGAGCGATAATAATCCAACAAGATGTTTTTGATTATCGACAAGGAATATCGTATAAATTGACTCTTTTGTTGCACCTTCTTTTCGTATACGCTGAATTGCAGCTTGTGCAGTACTCGTAGATGGTACTGCGACAAACTCCGTCGTCATGATAGAACCGGCTGTGCCTTCGGGGTAAGCGACGAGCTTTTCGATTGTTGCCCTGTCATCAAGCTCGGGCAGCACCTGCTGTGAAGTTTCTTCCGGCAATATTTTGAATAAGTCTGCCTGATCATCGGGCGATAGGTCATTGATTATAGAAACGAGATCCTGATTATCAAACAGCGATGAGAGTTCTACCTGGACACTTCCTGGCAATTCACAGAACACATCGGCACGTTTTGACTCATCAAACTCTAAAAGAATGGTTTTTATTTGTTCAACAGGAAGGTTGTTGAGAATTTCAGCAGCTTCAGTGGGATGCAATTCATCCAGAAACTGCACAACTTCTTTAATATTGCCTTCTTCGATTAATTCTTTAATATCGGGAATAACTAATTGATCGATCATGAATTTCCTCCGTACAAGTATATATAAAACATCTCATACGGAGTACACTGATATGCTGTATTGATTAAGAAAAACTATAGCATGCTCAGAGATACTCCGTATGTATAAAGCGAGAACCGGCAACTGTGTTCCGGAACATCTGCAGTATCCGAGCATGTCTGTGGAACAGTACAATCTGCGGAATCGTGCATTTGTTACCTCCTTTATAGTTACGAAGTATGCTCGTAGTAACCCTGAGCATTGAGTAGTATAAAGTTTTATCAAAACCGTGTCAAGAAAATGATAAATATTTTT
>CAZVTR010000064.1:0-9476 GCA_964630305.1 uncultured Treponemataceae bacterium
GGTATAAGTTCCCAAATTTCGATTAGTCTTTGAAACAACAAATCGAATTTTCCACCTTTATAACCCATAATAAAACCTAAACCGATTCCAATGCAATACGTCACTATATTAAAGATTAGCACAAAAATAAGAGTTGTTCTAAAACCATATATAAGCCTGGCTAAAACATCTCTTCCTATTCTATCAGTACCAAGAATATGTCGTGTTTTAAATGATGGTTTATATGGCGGAAGCAATAAACCCTTGGCAGTATCAGCAAACTTTATCCAAACGTATAATTCATTGTGCGAGACTTTTATTCCCGTGCTCGTATTAATTTTTTGCCAATCATATGATGCTTTATCATTGTTCTCATCAACAAAATATGCAGCAATATATTTTGTTTTTTCATTAAACTGTAAGCGTACTGGACCGGAAGTATTATCTGCAAAACGAAAAGCTATATATTTTGTGATGTTACCATCATTAAATGGCACGAGCATATCGGCTATATGCTGCAATGCCACCCATTGATAGTCCTCTGGATTAAGTGATTCTTGTTTTTCTTTCTTAATAGCTATCCCTATATATGTATGGCGGCCGGGAGCATCCTCCATTATGTAATTATCTAAATCCTGTTCTATTGCATTATATGGTATTACAGGCATGATAATCCAGCCATTTCCTGTTTGTTTTATATGCTGAGCTAAATCACGGTAATGTACTTCAGATTGATTCGGTAATCCTAATTCTGTACCAAGAATTATTGTTCTAAATAACGGTAAAAATAAACGTCTATTATAGTATAAAATTAAAGGTTTATTATTGATAAACAGTTCAGCACATAACGAAAAAATAGTAAATATTATTAACAATTTTAACGATATTTGAGCTCGTGTAATTGTTTTAAAATGAGCAAGTCTTCGTTTAAATAAGGGATCAAGCATAATTTTGTTTTTAAGCATATGCCCTACCTAGCCGAATACGAGGATCAAGCAGAGACACAAATAAATCACCTAGAATATTTCCTACTAGACTGATAAGAATAGTTATTACAAGCACACCCATTACTATTGGATAATCTCTGTCAAGCAATGCAGTGTATCCCAGCATGCCAAGCCCGCGAATATTAAAAATTTGTTCTATTAAAAATGTACCACTTAAAAATGCAGAAACCATTGTACCAAATTCAGATGCTAATGGAACCAAACTATTTTTCACAGCATGTAAATATACTGCATCCTTAAAACTTCTACCTTTTGCAACTGCAGCTTTAACATATTCAGCTGATATAGTTTCAAGAAGCATATTTTTCATGGTAATAGTTAAAGCAGCAAAACTATTCATAACATACGCTGTTAGCGGTAAGAAAATGTGGTACCCTGTATCCAGTAATTTTTCAAAAAAATTCATGGTTTGTCTAACAGTTTCTGGTGATTGAAATCCGCCAAGAGGAAACCATCCTAATCGTGCAGAAAAAACCGAAAACAAGATAATTGCTACAACATACGATGGTATGGCATATAAAATAAATATAACGATAGAAGAGATAGTATCAAACCATGAACGACTGTTAAGTGCTTTTGCAATTCCTAAGGGGATTGAAATTAAATATATTATCACTAATGCTAAAAATCCAAAAAAAAAGGTAACTTTTATACGTGGCTGTATCATTTCCGTAACTAAATCACCATAACGAAGCGATCTCCCCAAATTTCCAGAAATAACTTTTGAAAGCCATTCTATATAAGCACTGTACCATGGTTTATTAAAACTGAAAAATTCATTAAGTCTATTAAAATCAACTTGTTGATATGGTACACTGTTTCGAACTTCTGAATTTAGAGCATTTTCATAAATAATCGCTTGATTTGAAGTAAATGCAAAATATAATGGACCGCCGGGAACAAATCGTGTTAATAAAAATACAAGGAGTGTTGCACCTATGAAAGTTGGAATAATAAGCAATACACGGCGTATAAAATATACAACCACCAACCTCCTCCTTGTTAGTATTCTTGGTGCTGTTAATATCCTACCATGTAACTGCAGAAAAAACAATCAATTTATAGTGCTAATCATGACATAATTCGCCTTTTGGAATCTTCTAAGTCGAGAGCAAGCGTCCCTCCTGGGTTCATAATATTGTTTGGATCAAAAAATGCTTTAAGTGAACGGTATAAATCTATTGCTTCTGTACCAATGCAGCCTTCAAGCCACGGAGCAAAAGATTTTCCAATTCCATGATGATGACTCATAGTTGCACGAGATTTTTGAATTGCATCAAGAATACCTTTCTGATATTCAGAATATTCTTCAATGGTATCCATTTTTGCGATAAATATAAAATATAAATTGCATCCTTGCGGATAAAAGTGTGACATATGTGTCATACATATAGTATTAGGACGAGAGTGACAAAATTCCCGTACACTTGTATGCACATGTTCAAGATTACTCCAGGTAACCGTACATTCTAATGTATCAATCATTATACCGAAATCTTGTAAATCTTCACGCATATATGGATCTTTAAACCTGCCATGTTCCCATGATTTTTGTACAAAGCCTGTCGTGTATAATGCATGATGCCGTTTGCATATTTTATGTATCATTTTTTTAACATGTTTTGCAAAACCTTTTTCTCCATCACTTGTTCCAAGCAGCAGACAGCGTTCTCCTGGTTTCATACCTGCTACGGCCATGAGCTTATCAAGTATTGTTCCGTCAACACCATATAATTTTAGCACTACATCAGTTTCTTCCGGATCTGATAGTCTAAAAACGCTAGGATAACCAAATTCTCCTTGCATAATTTCTCGAGCTGCTTCTTTTGCTTCTTCCCAATTAGGGAAAATATATGAAAAGCGTTGTGTGTTTTGCGGATGGTATTCATGTATTTTTAGTGTTGCAGAATAAAGAACTCCAAACGTTCCTTCAGAACCCATTAATATTTCGTCAATATCCGGTCCAGTAGCTGCAGCAGGGAAATTCAATGTTTTCATATCTCTATTTTGAGGACAAACATAGTCCTGAGCTATCACAATATCTTCGATTTTGCCATAATATGTTGAATTTTGGCCTGCTCCGCGTGTCACTATCCATCCACCAACAACAGAATATTCAAAACTCTGCGGCAAATGACCTACCGTATACGCTTTCTTTGCACCAAGCGTCACTGGAGCATTTCTGAGGATTTCTTCGAGTTTTGGACCACTCATACCAGCTTCTACCGTAATGGTATGATTTTTTTCATCAAAATCGATTACATTATTAAGATTTACACGCATATCAAGTGTAACGCCGCCTTTTACAGCTTCTACTCCACGAGTAACAGATGACCCTCCTCCATATATGTACACAGGTATTTTATATTGTTCACAATAGTTAATTATTTTTCGTAAATCAGCACGGTTCCTTGGCCAAAGCACTACATCAGGAATATTTTCTATTATTTTTTCCCTTAGCCGCAAAAGATCTATCATTGTTTTGCCGTATGCAACCCGTAATCTGTTATAGGTGTCGCAATGAACATTTTCTTTCCCAAGTAAAGTTTCAAAATAGACAATATGCTCTGCTGACAATTTTGATGGAACAGACTCCTCTACTATTTCAAGTCCTAACCGTTTTGGAGAATTGAACCATTCATCATTTAGATTAAATGTTTTCTTCATTAAGTTATATAATTTTTCATTTGGATGTTTATAAATAGTTGGATCGCCCCATTTGAATATTGAACGGTAGCTTTTTTCATCAAAAAAACCTTCGAACCATGGTGTGTGTTTCTGTTTCATTTCTTTTCCCTCCGTAAACCTGCATAATGTATTTTTTCAGGATAATTAGTAATTTCACGAATTGCCTCATATAAGGGCAACAATGTATTTGACATTTTTTTATAAACTTTAGTATATAAATTGTTATACAAATCTACATATTGTTTCTGAGGTTCAAAATATACCGCATGATGTTTCATTGCCCGAACAGCATCTTGCACTGAATCATACCAGCCTACTCCGGCTGCACAGCACATGGCTGCTCCCAGTCCGCTTGCTTCAGCTGTAGCACCTCTCACTATAGGCTTATTAAGAATATCTGCGGTTATCTGGCATATTTCATCGGCTTGACTGGCACCTCCAGATGCAGCAGCAATAGTCACAGTTTTACCTGTTGTACTTTCAATTGCTTCAATACCTTCACGCAAACCATAGGCAAGTCCTTCGATAATTGCTCTATATACATGCGAGCGTTCATGAATGTCACCAAAACCAATTAGTGCACCTTTAAGCGAAGGGTTTTCAAGCCCTGCTGTCCAAAAGGGATGCATCATTAGTCCATATGAACCTGGCGGTGTATTTGATAAATGTTTATTTAATATTACTTCAGGATTTATGCCATTGGATTCTGCTTCGAGAACTTCATTATAAGCAAATTGGTTTTTAAACCAGGTAATCATCCAGTATCCTCTGAATATTTCTACTTCAGGATTAAAAAAGTCCGGTATAGCTGCCGGGTAAGATGGCATAAAACGTATAGGTTCTCGATAATACTTTGAAGTCGTTTGGACTGTCGCAGTTGTACCAAACGATAAACTTACTATAGTCTCATCTAAAACACCCATACCAATTGTCTCACATCCCTTATCACTTCCAGAAGCAACAACAGGTAGCCCATAAGGAAGACCTGTTTCTATACTTGCCTGCTGCTGTATTGTACCTATTACTCTGCCGGGTTTTTCTAGTTTTGGAAGTTTTTCCTGTTCGATTGGAAACATTTTCATTGTTCTATGTGTTTCTGTTGCCCAGCACTGCTTTTTATAATTAAACGGGATATGTCCAATTTGTGATGCAACTGAATCAATAAATTCACCGCATAATTTTTTATTAAGATAACCAGAGAGCAATAATACTTTATTTGTTTTTTCCCAAATTTCTGGTTCATAGTTCCGTATCCAGTTTGTTTTACCTGCTTCCTGAGTTTTATAGACTGCTTCTTCCATATGCACCAGTTTTAATAGCAGCCGCTCAGCACCATGCGGTATATATGGAGGGTGCACTTTTCTGCTATCAAGCCAGAGTATAGCCGGACGTAAAGCATTACCTTCCTTATCGACTAGTAATACAGTGTCACGTTGTGTTGTTACAGTTACGCCGCTGAGATTCATAAATAACTCAGGTACAGCTTTCTTGGCTTTTTGAACAGCTGTGCACAATGCTTTCCACCATACATCTGGATCTTGTTCAGCATACCCCGGTTTTAGAGAAAAATATGGGGAATATTGAACTTTTTCACAAAAAAGTTGTTCTCCCGCTGGTGAAAATAATAAGACTCGTAGGCTTTGAGTTCCGCAATCAATTGACATAAGGGTTTGTAGTTTTTTCATAGTAAATCATCCACTGCAATAATATTTGTATGTAATCCAAGAGGGTTTTTAGCAATACAGGTTCCTGCTGTAACAGGCTTATCAATTACAATTGAACGCACGTGTTTAATAACAGGAATAAGCTGAGCAAGCGGAATTTCTGAATCAGATCTCACAGCAAGACGCTGATGTTCTTTATACGTTGTTTTTATTGTTGTTGTAAGCGTACGCAGCGGTTCGAGTATTTCTTGTTCTGCATATATTTTTCCTTTGGGGCAGCTATACCCTAAAATGGATTTTATTATTTTTATTTCACTTTCATTTTTTTCATAATTAATAGTAATTCTGCAGCCCTTTGGACAAATAATGCACACGAGATCTTTACTAGCTTCCATAATTTTCCTCTATTTGCAATTTTAGATTCTGACTGTGCTGTAAATTAACGGCAAAATTAATTTTTTCCATTTCAGATGGCCGAAGCGTCTTGAATGTTTTTAAACATATCTTTGAAGTACTTTGCAGTAAATTTATTGAACATGCATTACTATATGTATTTTTTGCTCTAAAGTATAAAGTTATATTATTATCTCTTTCTATATCAATATATTGGGGTACATGGTAGAGAACTGAATCATCATGTGACAATGGTATATGATTTCTTTTTTTCTTATCTCGTATCCATTGTACTGCAGATTCACCTGCAATAGCACCGGATTCAGAAACATAATCAACGAGATCGTGCACATGAACAGAATTTCCACATGCAAATATTCCATCAACAAGCGTATGCATAGTTTGATCAACATAGGGACCTTTTGTGCTAGAATCTATTGGAACATTGAGACTTTGCGCAAGTTCATTTTCTGGTATGAGACCAACTGATAATATCAGGCAATCACATGCAATGTATGTTTCTGTACCTGCTATTTCTTTTCCATATTCATCAACCTTGATAACTGTTACACCTTCAACCCTGTTTTTACCATGTACTGTTTTTACCGTACATGATAAATGCAATGGTATGTTATAGTCATTGAGGCATTGTGCAATATTTCTTTGCAATCCAGAAGGTTCTGGCTTAACTTCAAACACGCCCACAATATGAGCTCCCTCTAATGTAAGCCGTCTAGCCATGATAAGCCCTATATCACCAGAGCCTATAATAACCACTTCTTTTCCTGGAAGATAACCATCTATATTTACAAAGTGTTGGGCTAGTCCAGCAGTATAAATTCCTGCAGGACGTTCGCCATGTAAAAAAATTTGCCTATCAGTTCTTTCACGGCATCCAGTTGCTAGTATGAGTGCCTGTGCTTCGATTTGATATGCTCCCTGTTCGTTAATACAATTGAGAACATAGGTGTTTTCTTTTTTTTCTGCTTCTAAGACAAAAGTATTACTAAAAATAGGAATATTCATAGATTTTAAGATTTTTATATCGCGCAGTGCATATTCTGGTCCTGTTAATTTTTCCTTATAACGAACTAAACCAAAACCATCATGAATACATTGCTTTAATATTCCACCGATCCTGGCCTCTCGTTCAATAAGTATGACTTTTGCACCTAATTGTCCTGCTCTGATTGCCGCTGCAAGTCCTGCAGGTCCGGCGCCTAAAACTGCAATTTCAGTATTTATGGTAATAACTGTATTATCTTTCACTTGCATGATCCTCCAGGCTTTGTAATACAATGTTTGAATTACTGCCTTTCTTTGTTATATCAGAAAATTTATTTCCAGTTTCTTCTGCTAATATTTCTATAACACGCGGAGTACAAAAGCCTCCATGACATCTGCCGGCTCCCGGTCTAACACGCCGTTTTATAGCATCAAGTGTGCATACGGGAAGAGAACTATGAAGCACATCTCTTACTTCTTGCTCAGAAACTGCTTCACATCGACATACAATTTTTCCATAACCTGGATTTTTTTTAATAAGTTCAGCTCGTTCTTTGAAACTCAATTTTTGCAAATCGGGATAAGCGTTTCTCGTTGGATTCCAACAATCCTTTTTAAATATGCTTTTTTTGACTGAAAGAATTTGTATTGACATTATTGCAACATCCTCCGCAATTGCAGGGGCCGATGCTAAACCTGGTGATTGTATACCTGCAACATGAATCAGATTCTTTATTTTCTTACTCTGTTCTATAAGGAAATCTTCACTATATGTGCAGGCACGCACACCAGAAAAATAAGTTATTACTTGATTTAGATTTAATTTTTTATTAAGCACTATATGTTTTTCAAGTTCCTGGATATCATTTTGACTTGTTGAGTAATCTGCGCGCTCTTCAATTTCTTTTGCAGTTGGTCCTACGAGAACATTTCCCTCAATTGTTGGAACAAGTCCTCCTCCTTTTGTTTTTTCTGCAATTTGTAAAAAATTTGGCATGGCAGCAACATGGTGTTGCCATTTTCCTGTATTCTTATCGAGAATGATATCAGTCCCTTTTCGAAAATGCAGCGAAAAATATTTATCATTCGCTAAATCAGCTACTCTATCGGCCCAATTTCCTGCGGCATTAATAACAAGTTTAGCCTGTACTGTACCCCTATTTGTTTGTACGCGTAATATTTCATTATCTTGTATTTCAAAACCAAAGACTTTTGTTGAAAGATGAACTGCTGCACCGTTTTGCACAGCATGTTCTGCGAGTGCAACTGTTGCACGGTATGGGCTGATTATTCCAGCACTCGGAAGATAAAAGCCGCCATGTTGTTCATCTAATAAAAATGGTTCTTCTTTTTTTACTTTTTCTTTTGACCAGAGCTCCCATCCATCAACATTATTCTTTTTAGCACGGTGTGCAAGGATAGGATACAGCAATGCATTCATTGGAGAACGAAATAAAATGAGTGAACCTACGCGTTTAAATTGAATACCAAGATCACGCGCTAAAGGTTCCCAGAGCCTATTCCCGCGAACATTGTAGTGAGCTTTTTTTGTGCCAGGCTTAGCAGCAAACCCATCATGTATCATGCCATCATTACGGCTCGATGTATGTACAGCAACATCATATTCTTTTTCAAACAAAGCTACTGTGAGCGTAAATTTGGACAATTCGCGGGCAATCGCACACCCAATGACTCCTCCGCCAATGATGATTACATCGTAGGACAACCCTTCAAGTTCATTAGACAGATTTGGTTCAAGTTCAGAATCTTCATTTTGCACATAATTTTTTGTAATAATATTGTTTACAACATTGGCACCGAATTTGGCAGTATACCACCCTGCTTTGTTTTTAATCGCAAGCGATGCTGCAATCCCAGCAATACGTATTGATTGATCTGTAACATTGACACTGCAATCTTGTATACCCATGCTCTCAAGCTTTTTTTTGAGCGACAGTATATTCATCAGCACCTCCAACCTATCTGGTATGCTGGTATTACCAGATACTGATTACTATAAACCTCTCTATAAAAACTGTCAAGCTTTTTATTTAGTTTTTTTGGGAACGCTAAGCTGATTCCTCAATTGCTGTTCACCATATACGAGTATTTGCTCCATGCATGATTTGGATTTTTGTTCATCATGATTTTTAATTGCTTGAGTTAATGCTTCATGCAGTGTAATAATATGAGGGATTGAACTATCGTTAGTATAAAAGCGCTCAAGGATTGTCATATAGATACGCTTAAAACTGTTTAACAGCAAGGGAAATATCTCATTTCCTGAGGCTAAAGCAATTGCGAGGTGAAACTGATAATCCAAAGTACTGAACTCAATTGGCAAATATTTGGTTAATGCCTTTTCCTGATTAACTATTCCTTGTATTTCGTTAATTTGTTGCTCTGTTCCTCGAATCGCTGCTTTTCCTGCTGCTTCAACTTCAAATAAGATTCTCATTTCGAGGAGGCTGTCAAAAAAGGATGGTGCCAAATTCATTCCAGAATAGTTTAAAATTGAAAGCAATAACTCTATAGAACCTTCTCTTCTATAATCATTTACTTTAACACCCTTTCTGCTCTCAATTGTCACAAGACCTCTATGTTCAAGTGTACGAAGGCCATCATGCACCACAGGCCGAGACACTCCGAACATTTCACCAAGTTCACGTTCTGAAGGCACATATTCTCCTGGTTTAAAATGCCCTGAAAGGATTAATGATTCAAAGCGTTCAATAAATTC
>CAZVTR010000065.1:0-1644 GCA_964630305.1 uncultured Treponemataceae bacterium
AAAGTGTATTCAAACCTTCCTGTCCTGCTTCTCCATCCCTAGCTTGTTAAAGAACTGTGCTTGCCCGCTCTTACACAGGCGCACAACGCGCCTCAAGTTTCGGCACGTTCCCCTTACGACTTTAGTTCTTGCTTTGATTGCTCACACAAAAGCTCTTTGGTCAGCGTGCGGCACTCTGGAACACCGAGGCACTGCTCTCCTGCATCACCTCACCCTCCCACGAGGGTCTGTCCCGTTTGTGCGACAGTGGTGCTATGTATATCAGGATTTTTAAAATGTGTCAAGCAGTGATGAAATATTTTAAGAAAATAAGCTTTGGCTCTAAATAAATGTTTTTAATTTTTATAACACATTTACTATATGAAAAGCAGCAGTTAGTTTGCATAAAGCATTTTAACTGCTGCTTGCCTATCAGTAAACAAACTACATCTTACTTTAATTTTGCACCGAGGGTCACACTTATGAGAGCAAGATAATTTGCAGTCTCTGGTGAAACTGAATTACTCCACTCAAGCCTTGCATATTGAGAAACGCCGGAGGCTGAACCGCCTAAAAACCTCAGATTCAGAAACACATCAGCCATGTCGGTAAACTTTGTTCCTATTCTTAGCGAAGCATCGAGTATTGATCCTTCAAAATTAAAATTAGCACCATTAAAAAAGGAAGACGATGCATAGATTCCTGTCATATCAAATGCAGCATAGAGTTGAGATCCAAAAGCTGCCCGCCCCGAAACAGCCAATGCAGGAACCAAGCCAAGATTCTGAGATACTACAAATTGTGCACCATCAAGCTGCTCAAACCGAATGGAAGCATTTCTGAGCTGTAACGCTACTCCAGCCTGCAACCAGGAATCAGATCCATTTGTGAGAAACCTATACTGGTAAGTAAACCGATAGAACGGGAAGCTGTAGGTAAGCTTCATTGGCGTTTGCTGAGGAAACATGACCCCATCAATAGTAACAGCTTCTCTGAACCGAACTTCAGTTACAAGTTTGAGGGGCTGATATAAAAAACTGATATCATGACGGCTTCCTAATACCATGATAGCAGTGTATCGCTCAAATGGGAAAAGCAGCTCTTGTCCTCCCTGTGTAACAAAATTAAAGTCGCTATTTCCATCAGCAACAGATCCAACCCGATAGGTATGCAAGAGAATTTTTCCTGTGCCATATTCTGCTTCGAATGAAATATCAGGTTGATTCTGCGCAAATACATACACCCCAATAAAAAAAGTAACCAACAGTACAAACTTGTTTAGTTTCATACATTTCTCCTTATATATGTTTTTCTATATATAAATATACTTATTTACATGGCTCCAGACAAACAACATCTGGAAAGTTACTATTACCAATGCTCCATCATCATTTAAATTCTGTTTCAAAAACTCTAATAACAACTGGGATGGATACAACCGGCAATTTGCAAAGCAAGCTGCTGAAATCTATGCTACTCCATGGAACACATCGGTATTTATAACTCGTCCATAATAAGAAGAACACACCGTAACCAAAAGAGCTGTCATCACAAGGCAGCTCTTTTCATTTTATCTTCCTAAAAAGGCTTATTCCTAAAACAGCTCATACCGATATAAGATATGGAGAGGTGTACCATGAAACCAGCCATTAAAAAAATTACCAT
>CAZVTR010000065.1:1744-7041 GCA_964630305.1 uncultured Treponemataceae bacterium
CGTGAAACTTCTGGCGGCAAAGACATTGCAGTAATAAGCGCCTCCTACACTATCTTTTACCAGCCAGGCCCTCCATCGGCATGGCGCAATGCGTACCCTATCCTCATTGCCGGATATTCCGATCAAGTGCATTACTTTGACATTAAAGAAGGAAGACTGCTCTCGTATAAAGAAAACTTTCGGTTTATTTTCCAGCTATCAAACGGGCTGGAAGTAGAATACCGGGGTATTGCAGAAGCTGAAGTCATTGAAGCCGAACTCATGGATAGGCAGAGCGTAGCACAATCAATTCAAGAAGCTGTTAAGGGCATGCAAAATGTTACCGTACAGCAAGATGAACGCGGAGTGACCATCAGCCTTGAAAACATTCAATTTGTTGCCGATTCCACAAAACTGCTCCCCGGCGAAGAGGAAAAAATTAAAAAAATCGCAGAAATCCTAAAGCAGTACCCCGGCCGCAATATTCAAGTTTCAGGACACACTGCGCTTGCAGGCACTCCAGATGCGCGCATGAAGCTTTCAATAGAGAGAGCCAAAGTGATTGCAGAAATGCTCGTTGCTCTTGGTGCCCGAAAACCGGAAGAAATTATCATTGTAGGCTATGGAGCAGAAAGACCTATTGCTGATAACAGCACTCAAGAAGGCATGGCACGAAATCGCCGGGTGGAAATAACTATTCTTGAGAATTAATAAAATAATTAGTATAGTTACCACAAAGGATATTGTGTGATCACTTTAAAACCTCACTATTATAAGCACCTCATAAAGCTTGCTCTCAGAGAAGATCTCAATACAACAGGCGATGTTTCAACCAATGCGGTGTTCACCGGAAAAGAAACTGGCACATTCCGTCTAACTGCAAAATCGCGGGGTGTTTTATGCGGAACCGAAGTTTTCTGTGAAGCTTTTAGACAAATTGATAAAAAGCTCACTGTCGATTTTTATTACGCTGACGGAGACATATTAACACCCGGCACCGTAACAGCTCGTGTGCATGGTTCTATTCGTTCTATATTAATGGGAGAACGGACAGCGCTTAATTTTATTTCACACCTATCAGGAATTGCAACACGAGCACACGAGCTTGTGTCGATTGCCCGCAGCGCAGCACAAAACCGCAGTCAAAACAATCAGCAGCCATGCGTGCGGATACTCGATACCAGAAAAACACTTCCAGGATACCGCATGCTGCAAAAATACGCTGTCAGCATCGGCGGAGCAGAGAATCATCGCATCGGCCTTTATGACATGGTGATGCTTAAAGATAACCATATCGATGCCGCAGGTAGTATTACACTGGCAGTAGAAAAAGTCAGAAAACGCTGGGGAAGTAAGTATAAAATCGAAGTGGAAGCCAGGACACTCAAAGATGTAGAGGAAGCGCTTTCTCTCAATGTTGACCGCATAATGCTGGACAATATGGACAACGAAACCATACAAAAGGCGATAAAAATTATTAACGGCAAAATTGAAACCGAAGCTTCTGGAAACATGAATGAACATCGCCTTTCCGAACTTGCAGACAGCGGATTAACATTTATTTCATTCGGAGAACTGACACACAGTGTCAAAGCATTTGACTTTTCGCTTAAACATGAAAAACCGGAGTAAAAAATGATTTTACCTGAAACGCAAAACACAGAACTCATACACAAAATACAAAATCTAAAACAGCAGTTGGGAACTTCTGTTGTCATTCCTGCGCACCATTACATGCCGCCAGAAGTGATTGCAATCAGTGATTTTATCGGCGATTCATATAAACTTGCAGTGCTTGCTTCAAAAACCGATGCAGAATATATCATTCTCTGCGGGGTACGCTTTATGGCAGAAAGCGCTGCGATTCTCGCCCGTACAGGAACAGAGCACGCACAAACTGTGCTCACGCCAGATCCTGTTTCCGGCTGTCCCATGGCCGATATGATCGATGCAATTAGTTTTAAACTCCAAATTACCATGCTGCAAAAAAAACTTGCGAAAGCTGTAATACCCGTAACATATATGAACTCATACGCAGATGTTAAAGCACTTACCGGCGAATATAATGGAAGCATCTGCACATCAAGCAATGCAGAAACAATAGTTCGACACTTTATTGAACAAAACAAGCCTGTATTCTTTACTCCAGACCTTAATCTTGGATTAAACACAGCTCATAAACTCAAGATACCAAAAAGTAAAGTTTTTATTATTGATAAAACAGGCACAATTCGCGGAGAAGGGAACCCCATAGACGGACTTATGTTTATCTGGGATGGTTTTTGCCACGTCCATAAAAATTTTACTGTACATGACATAAAACGAGTCCGTGAGCAGTATCCAGGAATACAAATTATCGTGCATCCTGAATGCGACCCTGAAGTTGTTCAGGCTGCTGATGCATCAGGATCCACAGAAGGTATGTATGCAACGCTCAAAAATGCACCGCAAGGCTCAGTATGGGCTGTCGGTACAGAAATTAATTTTGTAAAACGGGCAGCGTCTGAATTTTCCGACAAAACAATCATTCCGCTCAAAGAATCACTCTGTTTTAATATGGCACGCATTAATCTGGAAAAAGTGCTTGCATCGCTAGAATCGATTCAAGACCACAAAACAAATGCAGATAATCCGCTCAAATTCAAGCTCACCATTGATGACGCTATCAAAGCACAGGCAGAAAAAGCCTTGCGAACCATGATTGATCTCACAGGAAAACCACAATGATCAGTAACCCAGACGTGCTCATTATAGGCACAGGCATTGCCGGGCTCTCAGCAGCAATTACGGCAAAAGAAGCCGGCCTTTCTGTATTAGTTATTACCAAAGCTGATGAAATTCAGGAAACCAATACAAATTATGCTCAAGGCGGCATTATTGCATGGCAAGAAACCGATACTCCTCAAAAGCTCGCTGATGATATTTATAGAGCAGGCTGCTACTACAATAATAAAGAAGCTGTTTCCTTATTAGCAGATGAAGGTCCTCGTCTGGTATTTGATTTTCTTATTGACAAAGTGCATACGCAGTTTAGCACTAACAGAGACAATGCTCTCGATTACACCGAAGAAGCAGCGCACTCTGTCCGCAGAATACTGCACGCACAGGATCATACAGGTGATGTAATTGAAGCCAGTCTCATTGCCTATGCGCAAAAGCTCGGTATTGAAATTAAAACGGGTTGGACCGCTATCGACCTAATTACAAACAACCATCACTCCACCGACTGTCAGGAAATATATAAAGAGCGCGAAGTCTTTGGCGCTTATGTTCTTGAAAATTCTACTGGCATTGTTTATACAGTATTTGCATCTGCTGTGATATTGGCGACGGGCGGTGTTGGCAACATCTATCAATTTACAACAAATCCTAAAGAAGCAACCGGCGACGGCATTGCAATGGCATACCGAGCCGGTGCCGATATTATCAACGCAGAGTTTATTCAATTTCACCCAACAGCACTGTACCACAAAGACATCAGGCGCTTTTTAATTTCAGAATCACTGCGCGGAGAAGGCGCTCGCCTCATTAACAAAAAGGGCGAACGATTTATGAAAAAATATTCACCCATGGAAGAACTTGCCCCACGTGATGTCGTTGCTCGAGCAATTTTCGAAGAAATGGGGCTCCTCGGTACCAATTATGTATATCTCGATCTTGCTAATTACTACACCGGAACTGTTCCAATCGAAGAGCGGTTTAATAAAATTTATACAGTTTGCAAAGAAGGCGGTATCGATATCACAAAAGAACCAATTCCGGTAACCCCTGCAGCTCACTACTTTTGCGGCGGTGTAAAAGTAGACAAAAATGGCAAAACTCAGCTAAAGCGGCTGTATGCTGTCGGTGAAGTAAGCTGCACCGGGCTCCATGGCGCTAACAGACTGGCATCAACATCACTCCTCGAAGGCTTGCTCTGGGGCGTCCGTTCAGCAAAGCATATAGCAGAAAACTTTAAACCAATCGCAAATAGCCGGCTAAAATCTATTCCTGATTGGAAAAAACCGGCTCACCCAGAATTTTTTGAGCCTATGGTGATTTACCAGGACTGGAACCTTATTAAGGTAATCATGTGGTATCATGCTGGTATTGTGCGTACAAAAAAAGGGCTCGAACGTGCCAGCTCCGATTTGAATTACCACGCTCACAGAATTACTAAATTCTATCGTGAAGCAGAATTAACTCGTGACATTATTGAACTGAGAAACGGTGTTGAAACTGCTCAAATCGTGGTGAGCTCTGCAATGCACAATACTACCAGCATAGGTTGCCACTACAGAAAAGATTAGCGTGCTAGTAGAACACTCGAGATGATACAGGATAATCTAGTAATCCTAACTATTCCTGACAATCTTCCGAATGATGCATACAGAATAGTAACCCTGCATGATACCTATGGAAGTTTTGATTTCCCACTATTTGACTTTTTTTCTATCAGCGATTAAGCACACAGTTTTGCATTCCAGGACAATCTGCTGTGTGCTACTCAATTTTCTTTAATACGCGCGTGCAAAAATAGCTCTGTGCTTAGCCGGGGCACCGCACAGCGCACAGGTTCCGCTGATATTTGCCTGATCATCGAGCGGCAGGCATCGGATTGTTGCTTTAGTATCGGCTTTAAGTTTTGCTTCACACTCTTTGCTTCCACACCAAAGTCCGCGAGCAAAACCGCTGTTCGTTTCCGACACACCTGCACTGTCAGCACTAAAATACTGCTTCATGCTTTCATAATCAGCAATGTCTCTTGTATGCTTATCCCTGAACTGTTTGGCTCGTTCAAAGAGGTTCTTCTGAATTGCTTTAAGAAGCTCATCAGCTCGCTGAGCAAGCTCTTCTTTTTTTACCGTTACTTTTTCTCCGGTATCACGCCGAACCATAACAACGGTACCCTGTGCCATATCTTTGGGACCTGCTTCTATGCGTATAGGCACACCGCGCATTTCCCACTCCGCAAACTTCCATCCGGGGCTTGCGGTATCGTCGTCATCGAGCACTACACGGCGCCCTGCTTCTTTGAGTGTATTCATAACATCCTGCGCATAGCGCAGCACTTCGGTTTTAGTATCAGTTTTAAAGATAGGAATAACCACGAGCTCTTCCTGTGCCAGCGTAGGAGGCAGCACCAATCCTTTATCATCAGAGTGAGTCATAATGATTGCACCGATAAGCCGGGTCGACACACCCCAGCTCGTAGCCCACACGTAATCAAGCGTACCGCTCCGCGTTTGGAACTGCACATCGAAAGCTTTTGCAAAATTTTGTCCCAGGAAATGGCTTGTTCCAGCCTGGAGCGCTTTGAAATCCTGCATCATGGCTTC
>CAZVTR010000066.1:0-6887 GCA_964630305.1 uncultured Treponemataceae bacterium
AATAAGTGCTGTCGGACCGTCTGTTTTCGCGAGTGCTAGTTCCCACGCTGCAATTGTTTCTTCTGCATCGGCAGGGCGGAGTACTGTCAAATTTGGTATTGCTCTGAGGCTTGAAAGGTGTTCAATAGGTTGATGCGTCGGTCCGTCTTCTCCAAGATAGACAGAGTCGTGGGTGAGTATATAAATGACAGGAAGTTTCATCAGCGCCGATAACCGGAGTGCCGGCCTGAGATAATCAGAGAAGACAAGGAATGTTGCACAAAACGGCCTGAATATTTTAGAAAGTGCAAGACCGTTTGCTATTGCTGCCATGCCGAACTCTCTTACGCCAAAATGAATTTTCCTTCCTGCATGATTGTCTGCACTGTATGGCTCTCCTGGTATTTCAGTTGCATTGGGACCGGTGAGATCAGCTGAACCGCCAACAATGTTGGGCCATGCCTCAATCGCTGATAGCAATGCTTTTCCAGAAGCAGTTCGTGTTGCAATTGACTCACCTAATTTAAAGAGAGGCCACTCTGGATCTTTAATTGGTTTTCCTGATTGTGCAAGAGCTAATTCCTGCGCTAGTTCTGGATTTTGCTTTTGCCATGCAGTAAATTTATCTTTCCATACTGCATATCGTTCTTTGAGTGTAAGTTTATATGCTTCAAAGTAGGAGAGAGCATCAGGATTTCTGTAAAAATATGCGTCGGGAGCAATTCCCATAGCTTCTTTTGCCCTTTTTATTTCTTCCTCTCCCAGCGGTGCGCCATGAGTCTTATGTGAGCCTTGCAATGTCGGAGCTCCTTTGCCGATGATACTTTTAAGAATAATGAGCGTCGGCTTATCGGATTCCTTTTTAGCTATTTCGATGTGCCGCTCTATATCATCGGTGTCATACATGCTGGCATGGTATACATTCCAGCCGTAGGCAGAAAACCTAAGTGCAACGTCTTCCGTAAATGCAAGATCGGTAGATCCATCAATTGTAATTTTATTGCTGTCGTAAAAAACTATTAACTTTTTAAGCTTAAGGTGGCCTGCTAAGCTGGCAGCCTCCGAGGCAACGCCTTCCTGCAAACAGCCGTCACCAGCAAGCACGTAGGTATAGTAATCAAAAATTGTATGTTCTCTGGTATTGTAGCGGGCAGAGAGCATAGTCTCAGCGATAGCCATGCCGACTGCAGTTGCAAAACCCTGGCCAAGCGGTCCTGTTGTCATTTCGATGCCTGGAGCAAGACCATATTCAGGGTGTCCAGCACAAGGAGAACCAAGCTGCCGGAAGTTTTTTATATCGTCTAGGCTGATTGAAAAGCCAGCGAGATGAAGCAGTGAATATAAAAACATTGAGCCGTGGCCAGCTGATAGCACAAATCTATCACGATTGATCCAGAGCGGTTCATCCGGATTATATTTGAGAATACTGCCATAGAGCAATGCTCCAAGTTCTGCACAACCCATCGGCATTCCAGGATGGCCTGAATTTGCTTTTTGAATAGCATCCATCGTTAAACAGCGAACGGTATTTGCAATAGCTTGAACAGTTTCTTGATTCATAAAAACTCCTTATAATTTATGTATATGTCTGCACGTTATTTCATAGAGCATTATTCCTGCCGCAACAGAAACATTTAGTGAATCAATGTGTCCATACTGCGGAATAGAGATTAACTCATCACATGATTTTTTAATGAGGGGTGCAAGCCCCGCGCCTTCGCTTCCCATGACGAGTGCTGTACGTTGTGCAAATTGTGTCTTTACAAGCGGCACTCCATTCATATCGGCACCATAAATCCAAAATCCAGCATCTTTTAGGCGGAGCAGTGCATCGCGTATATTTGCCACTTCAGAAACCGGAACATATGAAGCTGCTCCCGCTGACACTTTGAATACAGTATCAGTAGCTCTAGCGTTTCGCTTGTTAGGTATCACAACAAGATCAACTGCAAAAATATCCGAGGAACGCAATATGGCTCCAAAGTTATGCGGATCTTCTATGTGGTCAAGGATTAACACGAGGTACGGTTTATTCTGCACTGCATTAATCCATGAATAAAAATCTACTTTTGAAGCTGCTTCACCTTCATCGAGCAACAGCAGAATACCTTTATTATCCGGCTTGTATGTATTGATAGTTTCCTCATTTACATACTGTATTGGTATATGAGCATGCTCTGCTAGTTTGATGATATCTTTTACCCGTGGACCGGTTTTAGCTACGAGAAGTGCTTGTATACCTCGTGAAGAACGGCGAATGCGCTCTTCGATGCCATGGAAACCAGAAATTGTTGTCATACTATGACTGTACTACAGGATTGAACAGCTTGTATAGTTGTTTCAGGGCATTATTGTGTAATCCTGTATAAGCTGTATAGAATTTTCTACGCTGTTTATACCAGGAACCGTTTTTGCAAGTTCAAGAGCACGTTCAATTGTTGGCTCAACACTTGATACTCCATGGAGTATTGCTTTATCCCCCTGTACTTCTGCTTCAAAAAAGTTTATTGGTATACCATGTTTATAAATTACGGTGTCAACGATTTGTACGGCTTTATAGTGATTGCTAATATACAGTGAAAATTCTTTGTTTTTTTCTTCAGTTTTTATATCTTGAGCCATGGTATTGATAATAGAGAGGAGTGTTTTTTCTGAGAGCGCAGCTACATTAATAGTTACAGAATATGATGCAGCATCAGACCAATCAATATTAAAGAAGTAGCGGGTAAAACCTTTACGGTTTTCATCGGTTTGCTTTATATACTGCAATGCTTTTTTTTCATCACCCTGGAATTTGTTTTTTACTTGGCTTAGTCTCCAATGAAGCGGTGCAACTAATTTGAGCGTGATGACACCTGGGCAGCTTGCAAAAATAACATTTGCCCCTCTTCCTAAAATTACTGAATCCTGCAATGAGGCAGTTTTATAAAGTGCGTATTCCAGATAATGCAGATAATCGTCGCGTTCCTCGGAAAGTGATGCCCAAAAACCAGGTTTTACTTCATCATACTTTTTTAATGCATCAGGTTTAAGCCCTAGTTCAATCATAATTTGTTCGAGTTTGGTTTTATCGAAAAATTCAAAACCTATTTCATGAGCAATGAGTGAACCGATTTGTTCTGCATCAATGCCTTCTTCTCGTGCAATACATATTAATGCCATATATTTCCTCTCTGCTTTTCTATTAAAAAGTGTACTATGAAAACTTGAATTGTCAATGGCAATCACGTATGCTTTTAGTATGAAGTACCGATATTTTTTTGTTATTGCAATTGTGTGTATATGTATTGCTGCGTGGGGAGAGGAACACTGGTTTTTTACAACGTTGACTACTTAAAGATGGTCTCCCAAACGCTTCTGTATCTGCAATTGTCCAGGATAGTCAGGGTTTCTTATGGTTTGGCACACAAAATGGATTGGCGCGTTATGATGGATACTCATTTAAAGTGTATGAGAACGAACCATTTATGGACAATGTACTTTCCCATAATCAGGTTCAAACATTATATCTCGATGGTGATGTCTTATGGGTGGGAACCTATGGTGGATTAAATCGTCTAGATATAAAAACAAATATAATTACAAGTTTTATTCATAGGGTGGAAAAAGCTGACTCTCTAAGTGATAATATTGTTGTGTCTATTGGCAGAGATGCTAAAGGGAACCTATGGGTAGGGACTGCAGCAGGTCTTGATCGCTTAGATGAAAAAACAGGTACTTTTATACACTATTCAAAGCCTGCAAATGCAAATGGACTGCCTCCATGCATGATTCGCGATATCCATTTGGATAAACAGGGAGAATTATGGATTGGTACACATGGTGAGGGTTTATGGAAGTATGATTATACAAACGATGTGTTTGTTAAAGTTGTTTCAGAGCTACAAGCAGCGCTGCCATCACCATATGTTATGTCAATCAGTGAAGACAATCAGGGGACACTCTGGTTTGGAACCTGGTTTGGAGGCATTTCCCGCTTACTAGATCGTTCTACCTATCACTTTGAAACAATAAAACTAGAAGATGATAGGCTGTATTTTATTAATGCTCAACTCGATGGCAAAGTACTCGCTGGTACCTGGGGCGGCGGATTATTTGTTTATGATGTTAAGACTAATACTATTACTAAATATGTTGTATCTGATGGAATCGGAGCTTTGCCAAACAATGTTGTCTATTCTGCATTGCTCGATTCTAATGGACTTTTCTGGATTGGCACTAATGGAGGAGGAGTATCACATACTCAAAAACGTGATATTCAGTATGCTCTCTACCAAGCAGAAGCAGGGAAACCTGGTTCACTGCCTGTGGGCAGAATAACAGCAGTTGTCGAAGATAGAAACGGAACAATATGGGTTGCTGTGTATAATGGCGGTCTCAACAGGCTCAATATTCAAACTGGTACGTTTAAGCAGTATATGCCAGATAAGAAGAATAAACGAAGTCTTCCGGATGCAATTATTAATCAGCTTTATATCGATAGCAAAGGGCGGCTCTGGCTCTGTACGAATAGTGGGTTAGCATACTATGTGCCGGAAACAGATGATTTTACCGTATTCAGCAATAATCCCGATGATCCAAATTCAATTGGTGATAAGGTAGTCTTTTCCATTCTTGAAACACCGCAAGGAGAATATTGGGTTGGTTTCTATCAAAAAGGACTCGATAAGTTTAATCTAAAAACAGGAGTATTTACTCATTTCCCGCCAAATCCTAGCGATGACAAGTATCCGTCTGATGGTCTTGTTTATAGTATGGCTTATGACAGTAATGGTGAACTCTGGGTTGGCATGAATAACGGCCTCAATCATTACACTCAGGGAAGGTTTATACGATATTACTATCAGCGGGAGAATAGAAACGGAATCTCATCTAATAATATCCGAATCTTGTTCAGGGATTCAAAAAACCGATTATGGATAGGTAGCACTGGCGGTGGACTCATGCGGTATGATCCATTACGAGATAGTTTTATTCATTTTACCAAGCTTGATGGATTGCCGCACAATGCAATTCGTGCAATTTTGGAAGCAAAAGACGGTTCTATTTGGGTCGCAACTGCTAGCGGACTGGCCATTATCGATGAAGACGGCTACAGCTTTAGAGGATATTCCATGTACCATTCATTGCGTGATAAAGAACTTCATACTGGAGCATGTGTTACAAAAAATGGAATCATGTATCTTGGCGGTCAGAATGTCCTCTATGTAATTGATCCTTCACAGAGTTTTCCAGAAGTTAATCTTCCTCGGGCGCTCATATCCAATATTGAAATTAATGGCCAGCCAGTTTCCGAAGTGGTTAAACAATCTGCGGGTTACCTAAAAGCATTGCAATTAAAAGCAAGCCAGAATAATATTCATGTTACTTTTGCTTCCTCGGATTTCCGTGAACCTGGAAGGAATTTATATTCCTGGATGCTCGAAGGTTTTGATAAGCGGTGGTCGATTCCTTCTACCGTGCCTTCTGCTGTTTATACTAACCTGCCAGGGGGCGCGTATGTATTTAGACTGCGTGTGAGCGATAATAATGGATTATGGAATAATGAAGCATACGCTCTCCCTATAAAAATTCAAAAACCGTTTTGGCTCAGTGTGCCTGGTATATTGATATACGTGCTGCTATTAGTTGGTTTTGGATATGGAATCGCACTGTTTTTTACCAAAAAACAACTACAAAAACAGGTTCAGGAACTTACATTCTTAAAGCTCAATTTGGAAAAAGCGAATACGAAACTTCAGGAATTGGCAATACTGGATAGTTTAACAGGAATATCAAACCGGAGATTTATCGATCATACTTTGCCTATGCTAGCAGGTGAAGCATCAAGAGAACGAAAACCTTTATCGCTTTTAATGGTTGATATTGATTTTTTCAAAAACTACAATGATAAATACGGACATATTGCAGGTGATGAGGTTTTGAAAAAAATTGCGGAAATTCTTGATCGATCATTAGTTCGCTCTAGCGACATCGCAGCACGATACGGCGGTGAAGAATTTTTAATCATATTGCCTAATACTGATAGTTCTGGTGCAATGCAGGTTGCCGAAAAGCTCTTGCACGCTGTTGTTGATGCACAGATACGCTGTGATACATCTCCGCTTGCGGCTTATATTACTATAAGCATTGGAATCCATACAGCAGTTCCCTATGCTGAAACTGAATGCTGGGATATGGTTCAAAAAGCTGATACAGCATTATATCGGGCAAAAAGCAATGGCAGGAACAGGATAGAGGTAGAGTAGGTTCCAGGCACCTTTTGGTACCACTTTTTATTTTTTTTTACACAGTATATACTCTCTTGTTATGAGTTACATCGGTGAAATTGCAGCTTTTGGTACTGCCATTTGCTGGACATTGTCGGCTTTATTCTTTGAGCAAGGGACAAAGCGGATAGGCGTACTGGGTGTTAATTTTTACAAGGTGGTTTTTGCATTTGTTTTTCTCACAATAACCGCATGGATAGTTAAAGGTAAGCCGTTCCCTGTTGATGCCGGTTCGCACGAATGGTTTTTTTTAACAGTGTCTGGTTTTATTGGATTTGTCATTACCGATATTTTTCTTTTTACCGCATATAAAACTATTGGGAGCAGAATGGCGACATTGTTTCTGGCTATATCGCCGGCGTTTACTGCTCTGCTCGGTTATGTATTTCTTAATGAAGTGCTCAGTATTAAAGCGCTGTTAGCAATGGCTCTTGTTGCTTCTGGAATTATAGTTGCTGTTTTATCACGTGAAAGAATACAGATGAGCACGGTAGCAAAAAGCCTCTCTGTACGCGGTTATGTTTTTGCATTTCTTTCTTCGATTGGGCAATCAGTGGGCATGATCTTTACCCGTCAGGGCGTAAAAAACTATGATGCGGTTTCAGGGACGCAAATTCGGGTAATGAGTGCAATAGTTGG
>CAZVTR010000067.1:0-6679 GCA_964630305.1 uncultured Treponemataceae bacterium
CCAAAATGCAGTTTGATATAGCCAGTACCGTGTATTGAGCTGCTGTTCTGCATAGATTGCTTCACTTTGACTAATTTGACCCGTAAGAACTTTTTGCTGTAATTCAAGTTCTGTCTGGTAAATGGACATAAATGTTCCATAAGTTAATGTGGAAAGTGGAAGTGAAAGCACAAACCAGCCTAACGATTTATAAAAACGGCTCTTGGCTTGTTCAAATGTGTCTTCAAAAGTTAATCCATTACTCTTTTCTAAATTGATAACAAGTTCATCGTTGATAGCAGTTAAGGAAACTTGTACCCGATTATAATCATCTTTATCTACAGTAACAGTATCCTGTTCAGTATTCACATCCAATTGCAACGGAGATTGACCAACAGGACTAGAATTTACATAAACATCAGCATTCTCAGGAACTGTAATAATAGAGATAGTCTTAAGCAGAACCGGATTAAGCTCAAATGGATAAGTATAGCCTGCTCCCGCTTCAAGAGAAAGTTCATCAACGTGTTTAGTATATCCTTTAGCAGTTATTTGCACAGATAGTTTTTCTGCATCCAGACAAACATAGGTCATTGAATCTAGCTCTACATCATTAACATAAATCGTTGCTGTTGAAGGATTTCCTTTAAATTGGATAACACATAGTTTTTTTTGTAAAACTGTTTCTGCGACTATGCGCGATGTATCTATTAGGTTTTGCAGTATAGTACTATCATCTCCTACTATAGTTGTAGAATAAATAATTTCTTGTGAAATTGCTGAATACAATTTTATAGAAACTAAAAACATTGTATCAATAACTCGTATTGTTCCAAATACAAGAAAATCAAGTTTGTTTTGTTCACAAAAAAGAATCGGATTATCAATAGAAAAATTATATATTTTTTGTGCAACTCTAATTTTTAACTGGTTCGATGTGTCTACCAAGTTCTGGTTTAACAGCTTTTCATATTCCTGTTGTTTTTGCTGTAATGATTTTGCAGCATTGAGATATGCTTTTTGTTGTTTTGTTTTATCGGTAATAAAAGATGTTATATCCAATTTTTCTTTTAATGCTCCAAGCTCTTTTTGGAGGTCAGTAATTTTTTTATTTGTTTCACGGGCTATAACTTTTTGAATAATATCGTTATTATCAATTGGAAAAATTAAATAAGCAGCAAGATTTTCGAGCAGTTTGGCAGAAATATATGCTGCTGTATTTTTATTTGTAGCTGAATCAGCTTGTAATTCTGCAACTCCTAACTGAACAGTTAAGTCTTGATTTTGCTGAGCAGTTAGCCATGAAAACGAAGTTAAAACGATTATGATAATGCTTATTCTTATAATAAGCACATTGTTAATCTTCATCAGGAATATCTTCATCGCTTTCATTGATAGAAGCAGTGCCGCCTTTCCACATAAAATGAAGATATGCTTCTATAAAACCATCAATATCGCCATCCATCACAGCTTGTATGTTCCCAGATGAGTATTTAGTTCGATGATCTTTTACTAGCGTATATGGTTGAAAAACATAGGAACGAATTTGCGAACCCCATGCATTTTCTTTTTTTTCTCCAACGAATTTAGCGTTTTCTTTTTCTTTTTCTTTTTGATAGAGTTCATACAAGCGGCTTTTTAATACAGACATGGCAACATCTTTATTTTTATACTGGCTGCGTTCATTCTGGCATGTTACCACAATATTAGTGGGTATATGTGTAATTCTCACAGCGCTGTCAGTTTTATTTACTTTTTGGCCTCCTGCACCGCCAGCTCGGTAAGTATCTATGCGAATATCTTCTGGTTTGATTATAACTTCAATAGTATCATCAAGAACAGGAAGCACGGATACGCTTGCAAAGCTGGTATGCCTTCGCGCATTTGCATCAAATGGACTTATTCTTACTAACCTATGAACTCCCGATTCTGATTTTAGATAACCGTAGGCATACACTCCATCAATTTGCATTGTGACACTTTTAATACCACCTTCTGCTTCTAGCATATCGATTATTTCAACAGAAAATCCTCTGCGTTCGGCCCATCGTGAGTACATACGAAACAGCATGCTAGCCCAATCGCAAGCTTCGGTTCCTCCTGAACCGGCATGGATACTCACATAGGCGCTGGATTTATCTGCTTCGCCAGTTAACAATTCCAGTGTTAATGCTTTTTCAAATGAATCTTTTATTGAATTATATGTTGATGTAATTTCTGATTCTAAAGAAGTTTCGTTTTCATCGAGCGCTAATGTAAGAATTTCTTCCAGGTTTTGAATTTGTTTTATAAGCGATGACCATGTTTCAACACGGTTTTTGAGCATTTTAATTTCTGTCATTACTGACTGTGAAACTTTTTGATTTTGCCAGAAGCCAGGTTCAAGGGTTTGCTGTTCTTTTTGAGCTATCCTTTCTGTAATGCTGGCAAGGTCAAAGACGCCCCCAGATTGTTTCAATTTCTTTTTTTAGCTCTTTAACTGGATTAAGTAAGTCTTCAAGCATAAACAAGAACCTCCTGACAATTACTTTAACGGTGCAAATAAAAACTTGAATATTATGTTTATTGTGTAGGCGGACGAATAATAATGCGTTTCCATTTATTTTCTTTTAAAATTGAAATTGCAAGTTTATTTTCAACAGGAAACTGATACATGCGGATGGTATCATAATAATCAGTGACCTTGTCGATATCACGTTTTAATTGCTGCAGCAGTTTTTCAGATACATTTGCAGACTCAAAACATGCACGCTGGACCTTTTCAAACCCATACTGGGTTAAAAGTGCATATACTTGGTCACGAGAATCTTCATTGCCAAAATCACAAACTATCGATACAAACACGAATAAATACTATAATAAAGGCATAAATATGTAAAGATATGATGTCTTCTCGCAATATTATTTTATTAATAGTAAATAGTACCGAAAATAAAGGTATGATATATAAGAGAATTACTCTAACTGTTTTACTATTCGTATTAAGTTTTGTATTGCTCGCTCAAAGCAGTACCGGTGATGAAATCGTTTATGCGCCATACCCAACGAATATCCGTGTTGGCTTTCAGGATTCGACTATTATTATCACCTGGCAGGACAGTCCTGATCATTCTGGCACTTATAACATATATCGTTCCTTAAAATTACCAGATGCCTCAAATTATAAAAATGCTGAATTGCTGGGATCTATTGCAAGCGGTATTCAAAAATTTTCTTATAAGGCAACTGATAACAATTTGTATTACTATTTTATCTTGCCAGTAACGACGCAAAAACAAGTCATTGAAATTTTTATTCCTTTGCAAAATATAACATTGGTGCCTGTTAAAGTTGATACTGTTGTTCAAACTACTCAGGCTCAAGCTCATGTAATAACTTCTGCTTCAGATATATTCAAGAATTTTAGCGTATCTAAGGCTGAAAAAGTTGTCAGTATTCAATGCACGGTATCAAACTATACAGGTAAAGTATATCTATACCGGTCACAAAAACCATTTGTAAATGCATTAAGTCTTCTTGAGGCAGTGCAAATTAGAGCAGTGGATATTAATGCACCAAAATCATCATATACGCTTCTTATCGAAGACACACCCTTTCCTGGCATATCTTATTACTGGTGTCTAGTTACAGAATCTGAAATTAGCTCTATGAATATTGCTTTTATCGATGGAAAAAATACTTCCAATAATGCCATTGCACTACCCTTTTCTGTTCAAAACAATGTTTCACTGAGTGCTCCGCGATATGCTCCACTGCCTATTTTACAATCAGCAAATATTTTTCTTCCTTCACAGAAAATCGAATTGTATGCATTTTCTGAAACTGCCCAAAAAAGTATTTCATTTGTTTATAAAAAATATATGACTACATCTGGAGCAAAAGTTCCTGAGATTCTGTATGTTCATCAAAAGCTTACTCAAGACACGTATAATGAAGCGCTTATTCTAGCTAAAATTGCAGAGACGTATTTCCCGACCAAACAGTATGCTATGGTAGTCGAAGAAATGACAAAATTTATTGCAATTCCGCGTTCAACTACTATAAAAGCAAGTGCATTATTCTATCGAGCACAAGCTAACGCACTATTAGGTAAGTATCAAGATGCTTTACTTGATGCTGTAGTTGCATATGAGGTTTTTCCTCAAGAAGCAGATATTTGGATAAGCTATCTTGTTAGAGTTTTACGAGAACAATCTTCTGCAGCAGTTACAAATTAAGATACTTTATAGTATTTACTAAACAAGTACTCATACAGATTGCATGGAAGTATTCGTTTTAGGAGCATCGCAAAACGCTGAAACAGCATGCCAACAGAGTATCGAACTTTAAGTTTTCGAGTGCTGAGCGATAATTTATACAGCAATTGAGCAAGTACAATTGGATTTGCTCCATGCTGTTCATCTTGTTCCATAATTGCTACTGCTTGTTTGCACTTTTTATAGTAAGGATCATTTTCATTTTCAAATTTTAGTCGCGAGCCTGTAAACCCTGTTCTAAAATCACCAGGTTCGATAATAGATACCTGAACTGGAAACCCCATGAGTTCGTAGCGCAATGATTCTACTAAACCTTCTAGCGCAAATTTAGATGCTGCATAATATCCTTGAAATGGAATTCCAGCACGGCCTGCCATAGAGCCAATAATAAATATTTTCCCGCCTTGTTCTCGCATAGCAGGAAGCACAGAACGCAATACTCGCAAGGTGCCCCAAAAATTGGTTTCGATTTGCTTCTCAATATATTCCTGAGGTGTTGTTTCTATTGGACCTGATATACCCATACCTGCATTACAAATTACAACATCAAGCTTTCCAACTTTTTGCATGATTGTTTGAATTGTTTCTTTGACCGATGAATCATCGGTTACATCCATTTTTACGTATGAAAAAAGCTCATCGACTTTTTTTTCTATTTTTTCAGGATTTCTGCTTGTTCCAAAAACAGTATGGCCTTTTTTAGCAAAATATGCAGCGGTCATGTTACCAATACCGCTTGATGCACCAGTTATGAGTACATTGAGCTTTTTAGTTGCTTTTTGTTTCATGGTATCCTCCTTGCTTTTTAGCAGCAGCAATCGAGTACGCAGATACAATGATATCTGCAATAGTCTCGGGGGTATAGTACATAGTATTGATTATTAGATCTACAAATTCATACTGGTTGTTATTGATATTATATATTTGTTTGAATCGTTCATTATCGTTTAAATCTCTGTTATGTGTTTCATGCAATACTGCTTCCAAATCTTTTGTCTTTTCACGTTTAAAAATTCTCTGTGCGCGTGTTTCTAAATCTGCATATAAATAAACACGCAATATTGCTTCTGGTAAAAGCCACACCGCAAGTCGTGATCCAATGACAGAATTCCCTTCATGAGCCAGTTGTTTTTGCTTATTATCTAGCTGTAAGTCAAAACTAAAATCTGTTTTGGCTTTTTCAAGAAGCTCAGGTAATGGTATGTTTAATTCTTGGGCGAGATTTCGTAATGTATAGTTAATAAATTTAAAATTAAGTTTTTGTGCAACAAGCTTTGAAACAGAGGTGTTGCCGCATCCGCTTTTTCCTGAAATTGCAATTATTTGAACAGGTTTTTCCATTACTATTTGCCTCTCATTCAATATTTCGAATTTGTTCGCGTATATCTTCTATTGCTTGTTTTATCATAATTACCTGCGTGCTTATTTCCGGAATTAATACTTTAGAAGCAATTGTGTTTGCTTCCCGATTTAGTTCCTGGCTGATAAAATCAAGTTTTTTGCCGCATGGTGATTCCTGCATTGTTTGTTTAAAATTAATTAAATGTGTCTTGAATCTGATTATCTCTTCATTTATTGTATATTTTGCAAGATATACAGCAATTTCTGATAATACTCTATTTTCATCAATCATATTCCCCATTACATCATTAAATTTTTTTCTTAACGTTTCCGTTGTAATCTGCTCAATGCTCTGTGAATGATCTTCAATTGCAATAATTGATTGTTTGAGAAGTTGCAGTTTAGCTTCTATATCTTTTTGTGTTGCAGCACCTTCTTTTTGTCTTTCAAAAAGTACTTTTTCGATACATTCCTTAAATGAGTTTTCAAGTGAATCCCATACTAATTTAGGATCAATATCATCAGATTTTTCATACAACTCAATAAAATCAAAAAAATCTTTTAAATGCACTTTTTTATGTAATTTTATTTTTTTAGCAAATTTTTGAAACTCATCAAACATTTGTTGTAAATACGTTTCATTTTTAAATAGTAGATTAGAAACTTTCCCCGTTTTTTGAAAAATTGTTACATCAACTTTTCCTCGTACAAAATTCTGTAAAAGTATTTCTCGAATATGGGATTCATATTGCAGTAAAATGCCTGGAACTTGGATAGAAATATCTAAAAAACGAGAATTTACCGATTTTACCGATATACTATAATTTATATTCGAAACTGATGTTATTATCTGGCTAAATCCAGTCATGCTATTCATTAGTCTTACTCCACTGTGTTAACAATGCAGGACCAATCTGCCAATTGTTTCCTGCTCCCATAGTTATTACTATATCTCCTGGTTTTAAAAAGGATTGTAAAAATGGAACTGCATCAAGCGGTTCTTCAAAATAATGAACCATTTTTCCAGTAGCGCGAATTGCTTGAGCAAGCAATTCCCCGCTTACTTCCGGATCTGCTTGTTCACGTGCCGATGCATAGATTTT
>CAZVTR010000068.1:0-6538 GCA_964630305.1 uncultured Treponemataceae bacterium
ATATTGGAACTTTCCCCATAGCCTATAATACTGGAGAAACAACGCTTGGTGTGGTTGCAATGAAGCTTGAAAACACCAGCCCAATAACTTGGTCAGTGGGGTCGTTTGGTGGAGATTGGCTCTATGACGGCATGAAAAGTATTACCTTGCAGCCTGTAGTAGTTGATAAAATGTGGTAACCATTGAGCAATAATTTTGCTTTTTATTAGTGGGCCGCCCGTATACGCGGGCGGCTTTTTGGAGTTTGAGAAGAGGAGATACTATGAAACTAAAACATGTAGTAATTGGTCTTGTGTGCCTGCTCGCGCTAGCGCCGGTGTTTGCGCAGCGCACCGTGACACAGGGCACTGCATCGTACACCGTTACCTTTCAGGTAAACCCGCCCAATGCGCAGATTTTTGTAGACGGCAATGCCATTAAAGGCAATGTCGCTACGCTCACCTCGGGCAATCATACGGTGAGAGTAACGGCTCCTGGGTACCAGGATTACAACGGAACCATTATGGTTTCTGGCAATATGACCGTGCCGATAACGCTCCAGCCTGCGACTGCTACGGTAACGTTCCAGCTTAACATCCCCGGTGCGCAAATTTATGTCAACAATCAGCCTATTAAAGGCACTGTCGCGACCTTGCCGTTTGGCACTCATACGGTGCGCGTGAGCTTTGCAGGATATATTGAGTTTACAACCACAATCACCGTTAACGGTAACATGACCGTGCCGATAATGCTCCAGCCCGCAACAGCAACGGTAACGTTCCAGCTCAATCCCGGAAATGCGCAGGTGTTTGTAAACAATCAGGCTATAAAAGGCAATGTGGCAACCCTGCCGTTTGGCACGCATAATGTACGCGTTACCGCTCCCGGTTACCTCGATTTCAATACATCAATCACAGTCAACGGAAACATGACCGTACCGGTAACGCTCCAGGCTCAGACGTTTAAGCTCAGCGTCAATGCAAACAATGTCAAAGGCGCGCAGGTACTCTTAAATGGCGCACAAGCAGGAACAACGCCGTTTAACACACAGCTCACAGCAGGCACGTATACAGTAACCGTGCAGGCTCCTGGATACACTTCCTACACAGAATCCTTTACCGTAGGTCCCGATAAAACCATCAATGTAACGCTCCAGCAGGCGCTTGCAACGCTCACCATTCAGCTTCCCGCTGCCAATATCAACACCGATATGAAAGGCGGGCACTGGAGCCAGATTATTGTCTGGGTAGATGGTGTTCAGCAAAAGGGTAATGTGGTTCAGCTTACTCCCGGCAAGCACCTCATACGAATTACTTCAGGCGGCCTGCAGGTAGAAATTATGTATGAGTTTGAAGCGGGAAAGAGCTATGTGTTTGAGCCATTTATGGGCCTGAATATTAAATAAACAACGCTGCTTTACAGAGAGCCCCAGCCTGTGGCGGGGGCTCTTTTTTTATGACAGTAGGGGATAATGATACAGATATAATTGCAAGTATAGAACATGCAGTTACGGAGGTGCCAGAAATGCTTGCTGCAAAACTCAAACGGTGGCAGGAAAACATACTACAGCAGGGTATACACCAGGGAATGGAACAGGGAATACAGGAAGGTTTGCAAAAAGGTATACAAAAAGGTATACAAAAAGGAATACAAAGAGGTATACATGAAGCGCGTATTGAAACAGCAAAAAAATTAAAAGCAAAAGGATTTTCTGCGCAAGAAATAGCAGAGCTCACCGGATTATCGGTAGCAGAAATCGAACAATTGTAGACAGAGCATGCTCATGTAAAAATTATTTTATGCATCTGGTGCTGCCGGTATTCCCTGTTCAATGACACATCCTCCCAGCAAAAAACCCGCTTCATCATAAAACACAGCCGATTGCCCGGGAGCGATAGCCCGCTGTGGCTCTTCAAAGATTACTGTTGCTGTATCTGCTGCAATAGTCACAGTAGCAGGTGCAGGCTTATGTGCCTGCCGAATTTTTACCCATGCTCGAAATGGTGCAGCAGTGAGTTCTGGATCATGCACCAGTGCATGGGAACCAATGAGCCCTCCTGAAAAGAGCCTGCTGTTTGTGGAAAGCACAACCTGGTTTGTTTCGGGTTTTATTGCAAGCACATAGTACGGTTCTCCGGTAGAGCTTACTCCAACACCGCGTCTTTGGCCAATCGTGTAATGGATAATTCCCTTATGCTTTCCAAGTACGTTCCCATTTTCATCGACCATATCGCCCGGCTTGGTTTCATCAAACAAGATGCTGTAGTTGCCGCCTACAAAATCCTGGCTCTCCGCTTTATCTGCGGTAGGGAGCCCGAGTTCGCGAGCAAGGCGTTTGACCTCCTGCTTTGTATAGGTTCCCAGCGGAAAAGCAAGTCCAGCGAGTGTTTCTGGAGCAAGCCGATAGAGAAAATATGATTGATCTTTGTTTTCATCAATGCCCTTTCGTAAATGGAGGATGCCATTTCGTGCTTCGATGCGGACATAGTGGCCAGTTGCAAAGTAATCAAAAGTAATGTTTTGCCGCTGTGCTTCTTGGAGCATAAAACCAAATTTCATTTCCAAATTACAGCGCACACAGGGGTTGGGTGTTCGTCCCTGCATGTATTCTGTTTTAAAATAATTGAGTATGGTAGTTTCATACTCGGCGCTGCAATCAATCACATGGTACGGAACACCAAGGCTGCTGCAGATGCTTTCGCATAAGGCAAAGTCTTCGGCTTCGCCAGGGCCATAGCATGCGTCAATTCCGGGGGGAACTGTTCCTGCATCGGGGTTGTATATTTTCATGCTGATACCGATGGTGCGAGCGCCAGCTCTTGTTAAGAGTGCAAGGACTGTACTTGAATCTACACCGCCGGAAAGCCCTACAGCGATAGTTTTATCTTTATAGATGCTCAGTGCATCAACAGCATTTTGTAAACGAGTATCATCTGTCATAGAGGGGAGTGTATACTGGAATGTGTTATAGCATCAAGATTGTTTATAGAGTTTTCAAATTATAACAACACTGTTTTCGGAGTCAGCAAAAGGGCTTGGTACATATTTATCGGCGTTCCAGTCATTGTCCCAGGTTTTGCTGTCAAAAAGATATCTAAAATAGTATTCTTTGCCGCTTTCAAGTTCGAGCGTAATTTCAAATCCGCCATTTTTTGTGCGGCCCATAGCATGAGCGCTGGTATCCCAATTATTAAAATCGCCCACAATGTGTGCTTCGAGGAACCCGTGAGCCTGTTCGGGTGGCACTACAAATGTTACGGAGCATTTTGTTCCAGCTTTGTTATATTTTTTAATAATCATGGTAAACCTCCCAATTCTCTATTATTTATTGTATCTGACATAAACTGTTTGCCAATGCTCATAGATATAATAACTATACGTCAGTACTTGTGTATCTGCAAGTGTAGTAATCTAACGTATCGCGTTATATACAAGCATGAGAGCTTATAATGAAACAAGAGGCTGTTCGGAAACAGCCTCTTGTAAAAATACTACAATATGTGCTTGCAATCAAATTATTTTGTTTTAGGGATTTCTTTCCAGCGAGCACATGCGTGGAAATGTCCATTTCCGACATCCATGAGTTCTGGTTCGGCATCCTTTGCGCAGGATTCTGTAGCATAGGGACAACGGGTATGGAAACGGCATCCAGAGGGTATGTTAGCAGGAGAAGGTATTTCTCCCGAAATCGGGAGCTTTTTAATAATATCAACTTTACCTGCTTGCGGCTCTGGAACGGCTGCGATGAGCGCTTGCGTATATGGATGGATCGGATTATCGATAATCTCATCGGCTGGTCCCATTTCAACGATTCTTCCCAGATACATAACCGCAATCCGATCAGTAAAGTAACGTGCTGTAGAAAGATCATGGGTGATGTACAGATAGGTCAGCCCGAGATCGCGCTGGACTTCTTTCATCATATGGAGAATTTCTGCGCGGGTAGAAAGGTCGATCATTGATACAGGTTCGTCTGCAACAAGCATTTTAGGATTAAGAATGAGTGTTCGTGCTGTTGCTGTGCGCTGGCGCTGACCGCCGGAAAGCATGTGAGGGTACCGTACAAGGAATTCCTCAGGCGGTGTTAGTTTTACTTCCATGAGCGCTTTGAGAACACGCTGAATCTGTTCCGAGCGGCTTCCATGCATTTTATGAATGATGAGTGGTTCCAAAAGAACATCACGAATCTTAAATCGGGGATTCATTGATGCATACGGATCCTGGAAAATCATCTGCACTTTGCGCCGGTACTCCTGAGTTTTTGCCTTATTGGTAAAGGTTACATCTTCGCCGTCAAACATGATTGTACCGCTTGTTGGTTCGAGGAGCTTCATGATGAGCTTACCGGTAGTTGTTTTTCCGGAGCCGGATTCACCAATTAAGCCAAAGATTTCACCTTTCATAATAGAAAAGTTTACGCCATCAACAGCTTTGATAACGCGTTTTTTCCCGCCGGCTAATGACTGAGCAAGCGTTAAGTGGGGAACAAAATGCTTCTTTAAGTTTTTAACCTCGAGTAATACTTCACTCATTTTACACACCTCCAGCAGGCTACTTGATGGCCAGGTTCAACCTCTATGAGAGGCGGCTCCTCTGTAAAGCATTTTTCCATGGTACAGTGACAGCGCGGATTAAAGCGACATCCGGTTGGCGGATTGATAAGATCGGGAGGCGTACCGGGGATAAAAGCTAACGTATCAACTTTTTTATGCAAGAGTGGTGTTGCCTGTAGTAATTTTTGCGTATACGGATGGAGCGGCTCTTTGCCATAAATCTGTGCATTGGTGCCAAGCTCTGCAATTTTTCCAGCATACATAACACAAATTCTGTCGCTCACTTCTGCCTCAAGCGCCAGGTCATGCGTGATAAAGATAAACGAAAGATTGAATGTTTTCTTGAGCTCTTTGAGCAGGTTGATGATTTGTGCTTGTACGATAACGTCAAGTGCAGTTGTTGGTTCATCGAGGATAATGAGGCGTGGCTTTAAGAACAATGCTGATGCAATAACAACGCGCTGTTTCATACCGCCTGAAAGCTCGTGAGGATATCGGTTCATTACCTCAGGAGGTAGGCCGACATGCCCGAGGTATTCTTTGATGAGCTCAACAGCCTGCTTTTCTTCCATCATACGGTGTTCTTTGAGCGTTTCCAGCATCTGTTTTCCGATGGTATAGACGGGTGTAAGACAGTTCATAGCTCCCTGGAACACCATAGAAATTTTTTCCCAGCGGATATTCTTGCGAATTTCTTTATCGGAAAGAGGAACAATATCGGTTCCATCGATAATAATCTGTGAACCTTGCTCGATACGTCCGGGAGGGCTTGGCATTTTGAGAAGTGCGACACCGGTAGTGGTTTTTCCGCATCCGGATTCACCGACAAGACCAAGGGTTTCTCCTTCTTTGATAGAAAAAGAAACATCGTCCAGTGCTTTAACTGCACCCTTTGATGTGTGATAGTAGAGTCGTAAATTCTTGACTTCAAGTAAATTTTCCATGGCTTACCTCGTTTGCAGTTTGGGATGTAAGATTCTATCCAGGGCAAAGCCAAGGAACGCAAAGGTCATTCCGATTATAGCAATGGCGAGTCCAGGAGGAATAATCCACCACCAGAGACCGGTTAGCATTGCCTGTCCCTGATATGCATCATTGAGGATTTGTCCCCAGGTAACAACGGTAGTATCACCGAGACCAAGAAGACTCACTGTTGATTCGTAAATAATAGCACCAGGAACAGCGAGTGCCATTGATGCAAATGAATAGGGGATAAGAATGGGTGCCATATGCCGGAAAATGATTCTTCCGTGGCTTGCGCCTAAAGCGCGTGCGGCCTCAACAAAGGTTTCCTCCTTAATCTGGAGGGCAATAGACCGAACTGTTTTAACAGAGCCAGCCCAAGAGAATACGATGAGTACTCCTACGAGTGTCCAGATGCTGGGTTTAAAGATTGCTGCAGCAACAATGAGAATGGGTAATACCGGAAGTGAAATAAAGTAGTCCCAGAAAAACATCATCGCAGAGTCAACTTTACCGCCAAAGTACGCCGTGATAATACCATAGAATACACCAACGAATACCGAAATAATGCTGGTAAAGAAACCGATGAGGAGCGCCCATTTTAAGCCGGCAATGATACCAGAAAAAATGTCGCGCTTGGAGTTATCGGTTCCAAGCAGTCCTGATACTCTTCCGACAACTGAAATATGCGGTTCTTCAAATTGAACCTTCTGTACTTCTTCGCCTTCCTGCGCCACAGGCTGAGATACTTTAATTTCAAAAATATAGTCACCTTTAAGCGGTACTTGCTTTTGCACAAAACCTGGTTTTGCTTCTGAGAAAATCACTTCCGAGACGCCAGCGCTCATGGTCTGAATATTTCCAAGGTTTTCTTCCGATTCAAACTCTCGTACAAAAGAAAGTGCAGCATCACGAGCACTGTTAAGCACAGAAATACGTATAGGCTCATTTTCTGAGAGATTTTGCAGCGATGTAGTAAAGAGCTCTATGACTTGTTTGTCAGGCCGCACTACTGAAACTGTAAGAGGAACTGTTCCGCTTCC
>CAZVTR010000069.1:0-6080 GCA_964630305.1 uncultured Treponemataceae bacterium
ATATTATTATTATTTATAATATTATTTTATTTATAATATTATTATTATTTATAATATTATTTTATTTATAATATTATTATTATTTATAATTTTATTTTATTTATAATATTATGTGACTTTTTAACTCCGTGTCACTCTGTACTTATTCGCAGGGAGAAGTTCTTTGCTATTTAGAGCTGTTGCATCTCCGGCTTGAAGGAGTACAGTATCCTTATGCGATACGACTTCCGGTCGTTCTCGGTTTCGCAAAACCGCTGCAACCCCTTGCCCGGCCGATCGAGTCGGCGGACGGAGTGAGCCAGGGCTTCCAGACCGGTAGGCACCGGCCCCCTGTATACCGCCACCGTCTGGTGGCTGGCAGGAAGCTTCCGAAGAGCTTTTTTGGGCCCTTCGCATTGTTTTAAGCCTATTTCGTTGCCTTTAAAGGCACGGCTGGTAGGGACTGGGTTTCCAGTATGCCCAGCGATAGAAACTCCCCTAGAATCGAATCCTAGGGCCATTTCTATGCGTTTAATTTTTGTCCCATGAATGACCAAAGGTACTGCTGCGGTTGGATTCGCTTTCTTCAATCATTCGAACTCTGCCTAAAATAGCGGCATTTCAAATTGGCACACGGCTATGCACTCAAGATGCACCGACCTTCATTTCAAATTTAGAGAACAATCCAACTTTAAAAAATTTTACAAATTTTTCAAAAACATGTCAAGCATATTTTTTTATTTATTTGTTTCTTAAGAAAATCCTTTCAGAAACGTTATCTACTATATGCTTTATATTTGCCTTAAACTCTTTTCCAGACATTTCGTTTAATACGGTCTCTATAATTTTATCTAGGATTATTTTGCTTGCCTCATCCCGAACGATGTTTGACGGGGTATTGTTAAAGATTTCAGTCGATTGTATTTTGTCTATAAATTTTTCAAACTGAAAATCATAATTAACTTTTATTCTACTTGCAAATTCTTTGGCAATTTTGTCTTTATCGCTTAATATTAGTTCCGCCGTATCGGCAACAAATTTTCTTATTTCTTCCTTGGTTTTTGCTTCCGACAAGAAATGCTTGTTTTCAATTAGATAAATTGCTATTTTATCATATATAAATTGGTACAGCAACTTGTTGGTTCCGTCGAACATTCTGTCAAATTCTTCTTTTGTGAAAATTTTTTCTTTTATGTCTTTTTTATCAATTTCTTTATTTAAATTTATTTCTTTTTTTACGTCATGAATTTTTTCTTGAGTTTCTATTTGCTGTTTAAATTTTTCTCTAAATTCATTTATTTTGGTAGAGATATTTTCTATTGCCTTTAATGCTTCGTTGGTTCCAAATAACATTATTTCTTTTGAGAAAAAGTCTTTTATATTATTCATGTTTTTGGGATTGTTTAAAAATATCTCCATTTCTTTTGAGTCGTCTAAAATCTTTATTGTATTTACAAGCATTCCCTCAGGGTCGTGTATCGAAGATGAGAATATTATCGAAAGCCCTTCTTCTAGGCTGTTGTTTAGGGCTTCCTCAATTTCGATAAGCTTAGTTACCCCGTAGTTTTTTATAAATTTTGCTATAAATTTTATTGTATTTTTGCTGAGAAATACGGACAGCTTGTCCTTTATTTTTTCCATATATTCCTCAACTTTGCCCTGAAGTTGCTCGCCAATTTGATTTGTCTTTGTTTTTTCTTTCTTTTTTAAATAGGCAGACGAGGTTAATAAATCGTATACTTTTCTAATCATTATAAATATATTTTTATTTATTTTTTTTACGTCTTCTTTAAGTTCAAATAAGCCTTGAGCTGTTTGTGCCTTGGTTATAATGTTTTTGATTGATTGTGATATTTCAAGTGTTTCTCGATCTTTTGGTAAATATTTAAATATAAGCGATATTTTCCCGTGTGTCATGTTGGAGTCTATGCCAAGAGTATTTAGTAATAATTGATCTTTGAAAAACTCATCCCAGTCCTCTTTCCCGGCCAATAAGGATGATAAATACTTTTGCGGTTCTATTCCGACAACTTCGACGAATGATTGTCTAAACAGATTTGAATCGTCATATATTTCATTTATGTTGGACAGTATTTCGGCATGTTTGTTTTTGTCTATTTTCATTTCAAATATTTCCAACAATCCCGAAGGGATGGGTGTTTCGCCCGAATGGTATTTTGATTGGTAATTGTTTATTTTCTGTTCGTCGCCAATGTGCCTATCTAAGAATTTATAGTCTTTCAACGTCTGTTGGTAATATAATTCTTTTTCGTCTATGTCTTCCACCCTTCTGTCTATCGGTTCATATTCCATTTGGAATTCTTTGATAGAATGTCTTTTTAAAATTTGTTCTTCCAGGGACGCTTCTACCTGTTTTTTTATTTCTTCTTTTGATTTTGGATGGGTCCTTTTCTCTATATATTTGTCTAGCAGTTTGTCATATTTTTCATCCCTGTTGTCTTCAAATTGAGATGGGACCTTGATCGACTCTCCGCCGTGAGTTTTGAATGAGTCGGTATGTATTTCATTGTCGTCGATAAGGAGCGCGTCTGGCTCTGCGTGTTCGTATTTGTTGTATTCAAATATAACCTTTGCCGCGAGTTCTGGCAGGTTTTTTTCGAGCCATATTCTTTTCCCTCTTTTGCATTCTTCTGGCGCGAATTTGGACGGTGCCGTGAGTACGTATATGTCGTAGTCGCCT
Organism: uncultured Treponemataceae bacterium; assembly: GCA_964630305.1. Taxonomy (GTDB): domain Bacteria; phylum Spirochaetota; class Spirochaetia; order Treponematales; family UBA12059; genus JAKPPT01. The sequence goes on from CAZVTR010000069.1 coordinate 2,681, forward strand.
TTTGACATGAGATGCTCTATAAGTTTTTTCCCTTGCGGGAGCCATTGCATGTCCGCCCAGAAGTCTGGGTCGGAAAAGGTGTCTTTGATCTTGAATTCGGATATGCCAAACGAGTCTTTTATTTTTTCGACAAAGTCCTTGCCTTTGGCGAGTTCTTCCTTGTCTTCGTCGGATAGTTTGGCGAGGTCGATCCCCATTTTTTCTTGGACTGCCTTCCAGAAGTCGCAGAGGACTCCGTCCATGTCTATAAAGATTTTTTTGATTTTTTTAAGGTCTGTCATGTTTTCCTCTTTGCTTGAAGATGTTTTTAATGTGCTTGAATTGCCCATGGTTTGTTCTTCTGTTTTGTCTAGAAGTTTGGCGTAGAACTTTTCAACGACGGACTTTGCTTCGTTGAGCAGTTGGTTGTTGTTGTAGGCCAGCAATTTTTCTGCCAGGGCATTGTCGTTCATGGCGAGGTACTTGTGTAGGCCCATGTGAATTGCGGCGACCCGTACCGCCTCCTTGGCGAATGCTTCGCGGGTTGAAGGGTCTTTGACGGCCTGAGGGTAGTCTTTCGCATATTTTTTAAATTGGTCGTATATGGCGTCCGAGTCGACGATTCTGATGATTTCGGCTGCGTTGGCGTCGATTGCCGCCCTGGCGGTCCATTTGTATTTTGGAGATTTTGGCTCCTTGCCGTTGAGAATGTCGACAATGGCCTGCGGGAACACGTGTCTGTCCTGAATTGTCGGCTGATGTTTGGGGAAGAGCTCTTGCTTGATCCTTTTGTACGCGTCCTCAAACTTTTGCAAGACTTCCAGCGAGGCGAGTTGGTTGTACGCGTTCCTTTTGATGTGGTCGTAAAGTGCGACGAACTTGTCTGCGATTGTCTGTGGAGAATCTCCCTCTTGCGGGGAGAATCGTTCTTGCTTGATGTTGCCGAATGCCTTGCCGGATTCGCCGACGAGTTCGCGGAGTGTTTTGGCGAGTTCTTCTGCGTTCATTTGTCCTTTCTTCCTTTGTTTGGGCGTAGGTCGGCATGTGTCATGTCCCTGCCGACGACTTCCTTGAATTTAAGGCGGATGATGGCGCGTTCCCTTGCCGACTTGGCATTCTTGAATTGGCGGACGAAGTCGTCCTTGAGCTGTTCGACCTTGTCCGGCGGGATGGTTTTGAATTGGCTGAGGAACTTGATCTTTTCGGCTTCCTTTGGCCTTTTGAGTGCCTGTGCGACCTCTTCGAGCCATTGGCGTATGAGCTGCCTTGACGGTGTACGCAGCCCGTCTTCCCGCTCTTGTTCCATTGGCATTGCGGACGGGAGGTAGACCTTGATGAAGATTTCGGCGAGCAGCAGTGCCATGATGTCGAGGTCAGCCCCGGCCGCGAGTTCGCCTGCGACCCAATCGCGTTTGACCTGGGTTTCGAGGAATGCCTTGAGAAATTGTTTTTCTTGTTGTGTCATTGGTTGCTTCCTTAGAAATGGGAAAATGATGTAGACGAGTTCTTCGTCCCGTTTAAATTCTTCTCCTTCGTTCATTCTTGGTCCTCCTGTTCGTACTTCTTCCATCCTTTGGCGCCCTTCTTCTTCTCGTCGAGGAGCTTCTTGAGGTTGGACGGCCTTGGGGGCAGGAAGTTGTGGTGTGGGAAGCCTTTCTTCTTGTCCTTGCCCTTGTCCTTCTTCATTTGCCCGGGCCCTCTCCTTCGAGCAGTTCTGTTGCCTCTTCGACCTTTCGGACGGCGGCTTCGAGCTGTCGTTCGACGTCTTGTGCCCCTTCGGAGGACTTGGAGTCGAGTCCGAGTTCGATTGCCTCCTCGCGCGCGACGGATTCGTCGAAGTCGGATTCGAGGACGCCCGGCTCGCCGGATTCTTCGATGCTCCAGTGCGAGGGGGCCCTTCCCCCTTCGTCCGCCTTCCCTCCCTCGTCGTCTAGGCCCTCCCTTGGGACGGTTGTCGAGGCAAGTCCTTCTTCGTCCGCCTGTTCTTGGATGCGTTCGATTGTGTCAAACAGCTTCTTGTTGACCTCGAGGACCTTGGTTGCGGACCCGCCTTCGCCTTCCAGGATGACCTTGAGAATGCCTTCAAACCCCTTGAAGATGGAATCCCTGTTCTTTTCAAGGACTGCCTTGTATGCCTCGTCCTCGCCTTCGAACGACGTGACTTCGTCGGTCAGGTCCTTGGCGTTGAGCCCCTCGGCCAATCCCTTTGCGCGAACCCAATTCCCCGCCGCAAGCCAGTCGACCGCTTCGCGGAGCCTCCCCAACGCGCCGCCCTCAACCTCTTCGGCCGCCTGGGCGTCTATTCTTTCCAACATCCTCTTGTTTACCTTCTCGCGCAATTCCATTGCCTTCCCTTTGTTGAATTGGCCATAGTACATGAACTCGTTGACCTCCTTGAACGTAGATTCTTCCAATTCGTCAAATTCGCCCATCCCCTCATCGCCTTCATGTATGTCCACCCGAAGCCCCATGTCCCCTATCACCTTCTTCAATGTCGCCTTGTCCTTCGCTAATAACATGTCTAATATCCTGCTCAAAAATAATAACTTCTCCCTCTCACTCATGTCCATGTACTTTTTTGCCATACTCTATTCCCTTCCTTAATAAAAAAACTTATTTCACTACACTATTATTATATCCTTTTATTATTCTTTTTTTTAAAAAAAATACCTGCCACTACTTGACACTCCCCGTGACTAAAGTCAGGGGATTCTTTGGTGGTAGTCGGAAGTCCATTTTTGGTATCCGTAGTTCCCCAAAGTTTAGGGTGTGCCATCACCCCTCCTAAGACAGTGCATATAGCATCTTAGGCTGGCAGACTATCGCTATTTGCTACACCATCTGCCACAGGTGCTAATATTATGTTTATTGCACCTAATCTATCTCGATGTGTGCTAAATTCACACTTCTTGCATACATATTTTCTATCTCTTGCTTTATTCAGTTCTCCACAACATGGACATCTTTGACTTGTATATTGTGGATTCACATAGTCAACTTTTATACCTTCCAGGTTTGCTTTATATTCTATATATTTAGCAAGACGATAAAAAGACCATGTATGCAAATTTTTTTCGTTTTTACGGCTTGTTCTTGCCGTGTTTCTGATATTCGTTAAATTCTCCATACGAATTACAGAAACATTATTTTCTACTGCAAAGTTTACTATTTGCCTACTTATCTTATGGTCTTGGTCTTTCATCCATCGTTGCTCTTTATCACTTATTTGTTTAATCTTTTTTAGTTTTTTAGCTTTGCCTAACTTTTGACGCAATACTTTGTATTTACGCCTAATATACTTATTCTGCCTGCCATTTCCCAAAAATTTTGTTTTACCATTTTTAGTTACTGCTACAGCAGGTACTTTTAAACCTAAATCCACTCCCATTACATTTTGATTATTATTTTGTTTTTCATCTAC
>CAZVTR010000070.1:0-5281 GCA_964630305.1 uncultured Treponemataceae bacterium
TATACTCGCGACGACGCGCCGGGACCGACACGGCCAGCTGTAGTCAGGGGGGAATGTCCGCTCTGGTATACTGGTTTGGTTTCTGACTTCGCTGCGGCGATTGCTGTAGTCAGGGGGGAATGTCCGCTCTGGTATACTAAAAATTCCGAAACTTAGTAACCGCCGGACGCTGTAGTCAGGGGGGAATGTCCGCTCTGGTATACTCTGGCCCGCTGAGGACGCGCGTCTCGTCCAGCTGTAGTCAGGGGGGAATGTCCGCTCTGGTATACTGCAGGATGTCTCGCGCGACATACGCGTTCAGCTGTAGTCAGGGGGGAATGTCCGCTCTGGTATACTGGGGCGCCGTTGGGCGCCCTGACGGGCGCCGCTGTAGTCAGGGGGGAATGTCCGCTCTGGTATACTCCCTTGCCGCGCGCCCACGGCGCGCGATTTGCTGTAGTCAGGGGGGAATGTCCGCTCTGGTATACTCTGTTCCCCGGAAGGGGAACGATTTCAGGGGGTTAGGGGATGGAGTGTTTCTAAAAAAGGAGCAGTTGCTCTGGGGGTTCCTCGTTGGGGAGCGCGTTTTTTCCGTAGTAACTTTCCATTTTTCCGAACTGGCGGTCGGTAATGCTCAGCAGGCGGACTCGGCCATCGGGCGGAATCATCAGGCGGACGCGTTTTTTATGTATTTCGGATGCTTCTTCGGAAGGACAGTAGCGGGCATAGACGCTGTACTGCAGGGCCGTAAACCCATCTTTCAACAATTCGCTCCGGAACCGCGCGTAATTGCGGCGTTGCTCGGTTTCCCCGACGGGCAGGTCAAACATGACCAGCAACCACATACCCTTGTATTCTGACGCGGGGTGGCAGTCCACCATGGCCGGTTTCAACGCCCGACATAATTTCAGGCATCACGGGCTTCATCTTCATCCTGGTTCTGGATATCCTCGCGGGAAAGAGGGGGTGGATCGGGCACGGTAAGGAGGGAGCGGGTACCCTCGAATACCTGGGCGAGAGAAGCCGCCATGCGCCCCAGCACATCACAAACCGTGCGTTCCTCTCCATCCATCATCACCCTCGTGAACAAGGCCCGGGCAAGGTGCTGCTTGACTTCCGGATCCAGGGGCCGGGCAGCCAGCGGAGGCCGGGTCAGTTCCACGACAGCGAGGTCAATGACGGGGCGCAGGGGTTCCATCAGGTCGTCCGCAAGGGCGAAGGGGTCGTAGCGATTATGGTGGTGCAGCGCGAAGGCGGGATGCAGTCCCGCCGCGCACACCGCGCGGGCAGCGGCGGAACGCAACACCGCGTAGCCATAGTTGAGCAGGACATTGCGGCCAGGCTTGTCCCGGTCCCGCACAAACCCCGGATCATCCTCGAAAAGGTGCTGCCAGTATCGCCTCGCGGCGGTCCCTTCCATGTTTTCTCGATCTCCCGAGGTGATTTTCCTGGCGAGTAAACGCAAACCCCTGTCACTGCCCCGCAGCCTTTCCAGCGCGCCAGCCTGGGCCAGGATCTTTGCCCGAACGAGGGCCTGCCATTGCCGCTTTTTCAGGGGTTCTCCCGCGGCCGCCTGGGCCCGGTGCCGCGCGGCAGAGAGGTGATGTCCCGCGAGGGGCGTCATCAGACCGCAGGGCATGCCGCGGCTATCACACACTACCACGGCGGCCCCACATTCCATCAGGGCGGCCAGCGCGCCCACGGTTACCGTCAACTGCCGGTTACCCGCCACGACCATGCCGATTTCTTCGAAAGGCACGTCCGCGTCGGGCAGGTCTGGACGCTCAACATGCAACAGGCCATTCCGCAGGGAAACCCGCGAAGCGGTCTGGGACAAGTCGATAATCCGGTCAGTCATGCGCGGGGTACACCTCACCGACGGGAGAAATCATTACCTTCTGGAAACACATTGTCCTAAATGCGTTGACAGATCGCTTTTTCCAATCACCAGCCTTCTTGATATCTGCTTTCAGGCGCGCGTCATTAATGGTTACAAACTCAATATTCTGGTCAGAAATGCTACGCGCTATGGCCAAGACGGTCCCACCGTTTTCCTGAAAAGAGAAGGTGTCGCCTGAAGCGATGGAACAGACGAACCGTTTTCCTTCGCCATGGTCCCGCTGGACGACCGGCTGCCCGCTGGCCTTTCGTCGCATGGCCTCGTAGCGGCTCACCACCACGGCTCTCCAGACGGGATTTCCCTTCCTGTCCTGCTCCTCGATGATTTCCATGTGATGATTGGAATCGGTGAGGACGTACCGCGGGCAGAATTCCTTGCCCACGGGAATCGGACTGACATAGTCCCGGATTCGGACCGAGTGAATCGGTATGTTGTTAATCCTGGGGTGATTTGCCGGTTCATTGAAGGCCTTTTTCGGGTCGTTACCGTGAGCCTCGAGGTGTTTCCTCACGATTTCGCGAACAGCGCGGTCCTCGATTTTTTCGACCTTTCCAGCATCGAAGGAGCCATTCAGTGGCTTGCGGACCAGGTGGTAGGTTTTTCCATTTTCGTCCTGCCGGGGCGGGGAGTAGAAGGTTTCATTATGCAGCCGTCCCTGAATGCGATGATCCACCCGGTGGGAAACCACAATGGCTGCGACGGCATTACGGACATCATTCAGAAAATCCGGCCAGGGTTCATCCACCCATTTCTGGTAGCCCCGGATGCTACGCTGACACTGCTGTTGTTTTTCCACCGCGTTACTGAGGTACTGCACCATGCCCTGGGTGGCAAGGGCGAGCACCAGCGCGTCGATCGCGTGATGCCGGTGATCGGACCGGTTCTTAATGGGATCAGGGGACTCGGGATCCCCGAGTATGCTATTGAGTTTCCAGCATTTGCGTAACTCCGCGGTGACAGCGCCAGAAAAGGCCTTGACCCGCTTCGAGCGATCTTCCGGGGGGTAAAGCAACTCCAGGTACTCCTTGGCGACCTTGGCGGCGTGGCGGGTGTCATTGAGTTTCTGATCCACGAAATCCCTAGGAATTTCCTCCATCTGGAACAGGCGCAGTTTTGACTGGACATAGGGGTCCACCCTGTTTTGTCCGCCCCTGGAAGAGCCGGGCCGGTTCACGGCATGGAGGGGCTTGAAAGACCTGACCCGTTGCAGCATGGCTTCCCATTCCGGGGTATCTTTAAACGCCTGGGCGGGCGTTCGGTTGCCTTTTCTCTGGTTCCACTCTCGGTGACACAGCGTTTTATTGGCGAAGGAATCGTCCAGGCTCTTGGAATAAGGAATGATATGCTCGATGTCAAACTCAGGGGTCGAGCTAAACAAGTTGAGGTAATTAATTGGCCTGCCCGAATAGGGACAGACCCAGCCGCATTCTTCGGCCAGCAGCCATTTATCGACATCCCGGCGACTGATGCGGTGCCTGTCGATACCAGTGCACTTCTGAATCCCATCAATTGCCATTTCCCGCTGTTTTTGCCGGTCCCGCATTTCAGAGGCGCGCTTTTTCCTGCGATCCTTGCTTTGCTTCATTTCCCGGGCGAGTTCAAGGTGAATCCGGTCGGGCCGGCCGAAAACCCGGATAATCTCGTTGACCACTTTACGCGTTTCGGACAGGGTGCGGATGACAACGGGACTGCGCAGGGTATGGTCTATCTTGAGGAATGGAGGCAGTCGGTCGAAGGTCTGTTTCTTGAACCGGAGGTCCCCATACGTCTCCCGGACAGCCGTCTCATAGGGCATGCCCGCGCGCATGAGGGGCACCAGTTTTTTGAGGGCCTTCCGGGAGAGGGCGCAATATCCAGCAGGAAGGCTCATTTTGACCAGTACATCTACTTTTTCCGGATCATTCAGCCCCCACACCTCGACGGCGCGACGTCGCAGAGTTTTGTCTGTTATATCCGAGTTGAGTTCGCTGATGAGTTGGTATTTTTCCCGATCGCTCATGATCAGCCAGCGGTCGCGACCGAACACCTTGATAAGGCGGGCCGCGACTTCGTTGCCCTTCAACTTAGTCTCTTTACCCGCCTCCAGGTTGAATCTCCAACCGTCTTTAGGCTTGAAACCGAGCCGTTTCCCAAGGTCAGCGAAAGATACACTCTCTTCTTCCATCAGGAGGTCATAGAGCACTTTCCGCTCTTCATCGGTCAGGGAACGTTCCTCATAATTTGGAGAAATCAATTTCAGATCGTTGATTTTCTGAAGCAGGCGGAACTCCTGAGCGAGCAGGGAATGCCACGGGGCGCGTTTTTCTTTTTCCTCGAACTGGCATGGCCCGATCAGTCCACGCTGGCTTTTCAGTGGCCGCTGACGGAAAATAGCCTTGCGCAACTTGCGGAAAAACTTGGGGTTATCCTGGATCGCGCCGAGTTCAACCTGCCGCGCGAGGATCTGGTCAAACTCGTCCTGGTACATCTCGCGGGCGGTCCAGCGCTTGCGAATCCTTTTTTCCTTGACGGGGTCGACATGGTGGTAGAAGTATTCGCCCAGTGTCCGGGCCCCTTTTTCCTCAATTTGTTTCTTCAGTTCAGTAATCCCCTTTTTGACCTCACCCAGATCTTCGTCCTTTTTTGCCGTGGCCTTCCGGTTGCTCAGGAAACCACGGCGCGCGGCCAGATGGTAGAGGGCCCTGCCCAGGGCGTATGGCTGAAGGGGCTCGTCGAGGGCGCGGGCTCTCAGAAAATAGGCAATGCCCCGGATGGCGTCAGTATCCGAAGGTTTGAATCCCCGGATCGCGTATTGCTCCCGAAGGGCCTTGTCCAGTTCCTTGAAAAGGCGGTCCCGTTCGACGCTATCCCGCAAGTTACCGGCAGGCAGCCAGCCTGCCTGCTGAAGCAGTTCTCCTACCCGGATCATGCGCATGACCCGTCGCTTGTGCTGGCGGCGGAGTTGCCGGGCCATGCGACGTTCCACGGCCCTGGATTCTTCCTGTCCCTTTTCCAGGTCTCCCTCGACAGCCGCGTCAAAGATCCGGCTGCCCATGCCGACGATCCGCTGGGGCGTTCCATCCACGTATTCGATAAGCGCCCAGCCCACCGAGTTGGCTCCCAGATCCAGTCCGAGGATTTTTTCGACATTCTTCTCATTCATCACGGTATCCCCCATGATCTCGTGTTTCAATATACGTCACAGGTTTCCGGGAGATCTTATCTTAGCGATTTTTCAGATAAATGTCAAGCATTTAATGCGGGTTTCAAGCATCCCGGAGCACACGGGGATTTCGCGACAAGGTGGGCTGGATGCCTAAAGGCGCACTGAAGCCAGCACGCACGCGAGCGGCGCGTTAATCGGCTTTTCAGACCTCGTCTTCCCGGGTGATTTCCAGGAAGACGTCTTCGAGAGAGCCGGGC
>CAZVTR010000071.1:0-5219 GCA_964630305.1 uncultured Treponemataceae bacterium
CTGTTGGTGCCCGTCAACCGCAACGTGCCCGCACCGGTCTTGGTCACCGCACCCGCGCCGGTGATGTTGCCGGCGAGGGTCAAGGTGGTGGCCACATTGGTAACGCTGATGGTGGCTGCGCCGAGATTGGTAATGCTGCGGGCGGTGATGTCGTCGGCACCGGTGAACTGGAGGGCGCCACCGTTGAAGATCAACGCGCCGTAGCCAAGGTTGTTGGGGCCGGTTTCGTTGACGCTGGCGACGTTGAGGGTACCGGCATTGATCATGGTGTTGCCGGTGTAGGTATTGAGGTTGGTGAGGTAGAGGTTACCGCCACCGGCTTTGACCAGCATTCCGGTGCCGGAAATCTGGCCGCCGATGACAAAGTCGTAGCCGGTGAGGTTGATGATGTTGGTGGCACCGTTCAGGGCAATGGTACCCAGCCAGTAGTTGGTGGTGGGGGCGGCATTTCCGCCGCTGTCGAGGGTGCCGCCGTTCATGGTGAGGGCATTGGTGAAGGTCACGTTCGCCCAGACGCGAAGGGTGCCTTGTGGTGTCGTGGTGACACTGGCGCCGCCGAGGGCATCGTTGTTTTCGAGGGACCATGTGCCGTTGCTGATGACGAGGGCCAGGAGGTTGGTGGCGTGTTGGATGGCGATGTAATTGGTGCCGACCTTGGTGAGGGTGAAGCCGCCGCCGTCGAGCATACCGGTGCCGATGAAGTCGAACCGATTGCCGTCGTTGCCGATGGCGGCATCGCTGCCGAGGGTGACGTATTTGACGCCAGTCCAGGTCAGAGCGCCGCCGCTGTTGCCGATGGCACCGAAGTTGGTGGCGACGCCGGAACCGTAGATCACGATGGGGGCGTTGTAGGCGGTGCTGTTGATGCCGGCGAGGTCAATGGCCGCGCCTGCGGCGACCACAACCTGGGTCCCAGTGGTGGGCGTGCCGCCCAACGCCGCAGTGTTGCCGACCTTGAGGACGCCGTTGCTGACGATGATACCGCCGGTGAAGGTGTTGGCGCCGGCCAGCGTCAGGGTACCACTGCCGAGTTTGGTGACACCGCCGATGCCGAGCAACGGTTCGTTGACGACGAATGTGTAGTTACTGGAGTCGAGGAACGCGCCGCCGGCGAGGAGGTTCACCGCGGTCAGGTTGGCGTTGAGTTGGATGTTGTTGGCGGCGGCACGGAGGGTGCCGCCGTCGAAGTTGATAGTGGCCGGGCCGCCGCTGCCGAGTTGGATACTGCGGGCGGTGATGATGGTGCCGTTGGTGAGGAGGTTGATGGTACCGGAGCCGCCGTAGCCGGCCAGATACACCACATCGTTCGGGAAGGAGCCAGCGGCGGCGATGTTGACCAAGCCGCCGTTTTGAACGGTCAGCGTACCGCTGCCGTAACCGTTGGTGCCGCCGCCGTCGCCGCCGCCGATGAAGACGCGTCCGTCGCCGGTACCGATGTTGAGGATGCCAGTGCCGCTGACGACGACGGTGCCGGTGCCGCGGTTGTAGCCGACGAGGAAGGCGGCGCCGTTGGTGGTGCTGAGGGTGCCGCCGGTCAGGTTGAGGTAGCCGACGCCACCGGCGCCGCGGCCAATGACCAGTCCGTTGCTGGTGGAGGCGGCGGTGCCGCTGTTGTAGTCAATGACCAGGGAGCCGGCGGTCATGTTCATTGTGCCGGTGCCGGTGGTGCCGACAAAGAACGGGGCGCTGCCGTTGACGGTGCCGGTGCCGCTGAAGTTGAGGGTGCCGCCGTTGAGGACGGTGACGGCGCCGGTGCCGTTGTTGAGGTAGGCGCCCTGCAGGTTGACTGTGCCGCGGTCAATCGTCAAGGCGCCGACGGAAGTGATGGAGCCGGAGGTGGCCAGGTTCAAGGTGCCGTTGTTGAGGACGGAGATGATGCCGGCGGCGGTGTTGCTGTAGATGCCGAGCAGATTGACGGTGGCATTGGAAACGGAGAGGCCGCCCGCCGAGACGATGAGGCCGTCGGTTCCCAAGGTCAATGTGCCGGCAGTGAGCAGTGTCTTGCCGCCGTAGAGGTTGGTGCCGTTGAGCAGGAGGGTGGCCGCGCCGGTCTTGATGATGCCCCAAGAGCCGTTGGTGTCGGTGATGCTGCCGTTGACCGTGATGTCGCCGGCGGCGGTGTTGAAGGCGCGGTCGCCGCCGTCGAGGACGAGCGGGAGGTTAATGGTCTGGTTGCTGGGGCTGTTGTTAACGATGTTGCCGGTGAGGTTGATGGCATTGCCGTTGAGGATGAACCCGCTGGCGTTCGGGGTAAAGGTGATGCCGCTGAACTGGGTGTTGGCGGCAAAGGTGTTGGTGTTACTGAGTTGGTCGTTGACGGCGGCGAAGCTCAACAGGTCGCCCGCTTCGGGGAGTGCGCCGCCCCAGTTGGCGGCGTTGGTCCAAGAGGCATCGGGGGCGCCGGCGCCGCCGGTCCAGGCGCGGGCGCTGGCGATGGTGAGGATGATCCAACCGTTGCTGGTGCTGAATCCGTAGCCGGCGGTGGGGACGGCGTTGCTGACGGTCAGGCCGGCGATGCCGAGGTCTCCGCCGATGGTGCCGTTGTAGCTGATGAGGGCATAGGTGCCTTTGTTGGTCCAGGTATCGGTGGTGCCTTCGTAGTAGAGGTTGAAGGCGGCGCTGTTGATTTGGACGCCGTTGACGCCGGTGACGATGATCTGGTCGTTGGTTTGCGGGTGAGCGAAGTTGAATTCAAAGTTGAGGAGACCGCCGTTGAGGTAGAGGTTGCTGCTGGTGAGGGTGCCGATGCTGTTGCCGGGGGCGATGATGCCGCCGTTGAGGGCGAGAGTGCCGTACACGGTGCCGGTGCCGACGATGGTGCCGCCGGCGTTGGCGCTGAGGGTGCCGCCGCTGAAGGGCGAACCGCTGACGTTATTGAGGGCGAGGGTGCCACCGCTGACTTTGATGGTGCCGGTGAAAGCGGTGGGGTTGGTGCCGATGATGCTGAGGGTGGCATTGCCGGTTTTGTCCATGATGCCGCCGCCGGTGAAGCCGCCGGCATAGGTTCCGTTGACGGTCTGGCTGACGGTCAAGGTGTCGTAGCCGAGGTTGATGGTGCTGCCGAACGCGCCGTTGAGAGAGCCGATGCTGGAACCTTTTCCGTACAATTCCGATTGCAACAGGGAGCGTTGCGTGCCGCCGGGGACAATCACGCCGGCGTCTATGCCGTAATCGCCGCTGCCCTGGGTGAATCCGATGACGATTTCGTGCATACCCGGCGTGAGTTGGATGGTGCCGTAGCTGGTCGTCATGCCGTGTCCGCCGTTGTTGTTGACCACCAGCACGCCGTCAATCCACAACAAGCTGGCGTCATCGCTCCATGTGTAGAATGTGTAGGTGCCGTTGGTGGTGGCCATGAACTGTCCGGACCATCGGATGCGGAAGTTCGAGGCGGTTCGGGTGGTGGTGCCGTACGGTTCGGGGAACGTGGGATAGAGACCGCCCACGGTGGTGCCGAAATACATGTTGTTGGTGGTGTTGTAGCTGCTGCGGTACAACAGGGCCGGCACATAGGAGTCAAAGGCGGCATTGAATTCCGCAAGACTGTTGGTGGGGAGAATGTTGTTCAGACTGCCCGTGTAGTATTCGCCGCGCAGGCTGCCGGGCAGAGACAAGGTGGCACCGGCGGCGATATTGACCGGCCCCATGAGGGTGGATTCTTCGAGGGCAAGGGTTCCCTCGTTGATCATGGTGGCACCGGTAAAGGTGTTGGTCTTGGCCAACGTCAAGATGCCGGAGCCGACCTTGGTGAGGCCGCCGCTGATGTTGGGACCGATCTGGGCAATCGAGCCGAGGTTGGTGATGCTCTGGCTGCCGCCGTTACCGGCAACCAAGGAGACGGTCGGCGCGCTGGTGTAGCCTTCGCCGGCGCTGGTGACAAGGATGCCGGTGACACTGCCGGTGGTGTAATCGAACAGGGCGATGGCCGTCGCGTTGCTGCCGCCGCCACCGGAGATGGCGACGTAGGGGGCTCCGACAAAGCCGGTGAGGCTGCCGCTCCAAGCGATGTTGGTGACGCCGTTGCCGCTCGGAGCGAGCAACGATTGGATGACGTTGATCCGGTTGGTGGAGGTGTTAAAGGTCGCGCCACCGCTGTACACGTAGGCAGCATCCAACGCGCTGACGCCGCCGCCCATGCCGATGCCGCTGACCGCGGCGTTCGCTTGGAAGGTGCCGCCGTTGAAGTTGAGGATGGCAACGGTGCCGTTGGTGTTGTTCTTGTAAACCTTGGAGGCCAGGAGCGTGCCGCCGTTGAGGTTCAGAATACCGATGGCGTTGGTGTCTTGCGCAAGCATCACGCCCGTGGAGCCGATGTTGACGACGGCATCGCCGGCGATGGTGACCTCGCCGCGGCTGGGGTTGTCAACGGTCATACCGCGCCAGCCGATGCCGATGCGATTGGCTTCGGTATAGCCGCCCGCGAAGTACATGACGCCGGTGCTGCTAATGCCGCCGCTGTTGTTGGCTACGACAAAACCGTAACCGGTGTTGGAGACGACATTGGTGCCGCCGTATTGGTATTCGACGCCGATACCGCTGCGACCGACCTGATGCCACTGGACGTTGGAGAGCGATCCGCCCATCAACTGGTAGAAACCGTACGCGCCACCGGTGCCCTGGTAGGCAAGGTCGAATTCGGCGTTGTTCCAGATCGAACCGGCGGTTTGATAGATGGCGCCGACGCTGGATTGCAGGTTGTCGCCCATCAGGATGCCGCCACCGCCGGCCTGGTTGCTGATGGAGCCGCCGGCCATGTAGAGGATGCCGGTGCCGCCGTTACCGACCTGGATCCAGGCGTTCTGGATGAGCAGGGCGTTGTTGGTAATGATCATCACGCCTTTGCTGTTGACCTGGTTGCCGAGGATCAGTTGGTTGGCGTTGCGTTGGTAGATGGTGGCCCCTTCGAGGACCAGGGTACCGGAGTTGCCCGTCCAGGTACCCACATAGTCAACGACATTGGCGGTGTTCGTCACTTGGGCATCACGGAGGATCAGTGTGCCGTTGTTGACGCGCAGGCCGCCGGCGGTAATGGCGATGCTGTTGTTGCTGAAGACCAGCGTGCCCGCGCCGTACTTGTAGAAAATCTCGTTGGCGGTAATGGCGCCGTTCAAGGTGAGGGTGCCGGCCGGGTTGGAAACATCAATGTAGGTGTAAGCAATGCTGGAGACGCCGGCGGTGGTCATGCCGCTGAGGCCGGTGAACTGGAGGGCGCCACCGCC
>CAZVTR010000072.1:0-4580 GCA_964630305.1 uncultured Treponemataceae bacterium
TTTTTTAAAGGACAGACAAAGCTCGTGCTGCGCGATGCTGGGCTTATCAATCCGGAAAAGCTTGAAGATTATATTTCCATTGGCGGATATACCCCGCTCAGTAAAGCGCTGAGCATGAAGCAGGAAGCTGTTATTGCAGAAGTAGAACGCGCAGGACTTAGAGGCCGCGGCGGCGCAGGCTTTCCTACCGCAAGAAAATGGAAACTGCTTGCAGAACAAAAAGACCCCATTAAATACCTTATCTGCAATGCTGATGAAGGTGATCCTGGCGCATACATGAACCGCAATGAAATTGAAAGCGATCCCTTTGCACTCATCGAGGGTATGACCATCGGAGCATATGCTACCGGAGCCACAAAAGGTTTTGTCTATATACGTGCAGAATATCCGCTTGCGGTTGAGCGTTTGCAATCGGCCTTACAGCAAGCTCGCGAAGCAGGGCTTCTTGGCAGTAATATTCTCGGGACTTCGTTCTCCTTTGACCTTGAAATCGTTAAAGGCGCCGGCGCGTTTGTATGCGGCGAAGAAACAGCTCTCATCTCCAGCGCAGAAGGGAAAGCTGGCCGTGCAGTTCCCCGCCCTCCCTTCCCCGCTCAAAAAGGATATTTAGGTCATCCGACAAACATCAACAACGTCGAAACCTGGTGTACAATTCCTGCGATCCTTGCAAAAGGCGGCGAATGGTATAGCCAATTCGGAACAGAAAAAAGCAAAGGAACAAAAGTATTCTCACTCGTAGGCAAAGTCCAAAATACCGGTCTTGTAGAGCTCACACTCGGCACGCCGCTTGAACGCATGATTTATGAAATGGGCGGAGGAGTTGGAAGCAAAAAACGCGTTAAGGCAATCCAATCAGGCGGACCATCGGGAGGCTGTATTCCCTCTGATCGGTTTAGCGCAACTATCGATTACGAATCACTTGCGGAACTTGGTTCTATTATGGGATCTGGCGGTATGGTGGTGATGGATCAGGATAACTGCATGGTCGATCTCGCACGCTATTTCGTGAGCTTTACCGCTGGAGAATCATGCGGTAAATGTACCCCATGCCGTGAAGGACTTTCACAAATGGAGCGCATTCTCAGTGCAATCAGCAAGGGGGACGCAACAGAAGAAGACCTCACAGAACTCGAGCGGCTCGCAAAAACCATAAAAGATACTGCGCTCTGCGGACTTGGGCAGACTGCTCCAAATCCGGTGCTCACGACACTGCAGTATTTCCGGGATGAATACGAAGAACACATTCGCGACAAACGATGCCGTGCTGGCACCTGCGAAGATCTCTTCTTGGCACTGTGTGAGAACTCCTGTCCGCTCCATATGCATATTCCTGGCTACCTTGCTCTCGTTCAGGAAGGCAGGCTTGAAGAAGCGTATGAGTGTACAGTCCGAGATAATCCGCTCCCCGGCAGCATTGGACGCGTATGCCACTTCCACTGCTCAACACGTTGCAGACGGGAAATGCTTGATGATCCAGTACAGCAGGGAGAAATCCACCGGTATTTAGCCGATACCATGCGCAAAACAGGTCAGGATGCAGCGATCTGGCAAAAGCTCATTAAAGAAAAGGCACCCGATACCGGGAAACAGATAGCAATAATAGGCGCTGGTCCTGCCGGACTTACATCGGCCTTTTATCTGGCACGGCTGGGGCATCAGATAACCATATACGATGCACATCAAGCACCAGGAGGAATTTTACGTTACGGTATACCAGCATACCGCCTCCCAAAGGATGTGCTCGACCACGAACTAAAGCTTTTGCTGAAGCTCGGCATCCGCTTTGAAGGCGGCAAAGTGCTCGGTATGAACTTAGCACTCAAAGATCTGCAGAGCCGCTTCGATGCTGTGCTGCTCTGCATCGGTGCACCAAAAGATCGCCCGCTTAATATTAAGGGTGAAGATCTTCCAGGCGTGTACCCTGGTTACGATTTCCTTGAAGCATATGCTCAGCACAAAGCACCAAAAGTCGGACAGCGTGTGCTCATTGTTGGCGGCGGTAATGTTGCAATCGATGCTGCACGAACACTCTTCCGGCTTGGCAAGCAAGTCCACGTCGTATACAGGCGGCTCAAGGAAGATATGACTGCAAATGCACAAGAGCTGGAAGGCGCAGAAGAAGAAGGAATCAAATTTAGCTACATGCGGGCACCCGTAGAAATCAATCAAAAACCGCAGGGATCAGGACTGGTGTTAACCTGCGAAATCATGTCTGCAGGTCCCATCGATACAAGCGGCCGGCCTAAACCCGTTGGCACCGGCAAATTCGAGCATATCGAGGCTGATACTATAATTATTGCAACGGGAGAACAGGCCGATGCCAAGCTGCTCCAGAGTGAAGGGCTTGCAACGACTCCGTGGAAAACGGTAGTTGTAGATCACCTAACCGGCAAAACCAACATGGATAAAGTGTGGGCAGCAGGCGATGTTGTTTCTGGTCCGAGCACTGCAGCAGAAGCTATGGGTATGGCCAAGCATCTTGCACGCGAAATCGACAGAGCATTGACTGGCAAAGAGCGCTTTGCAGGATTGTTCAAAGAGTTTGTCTACAAAAAGGAAATACCGCTCACGCCTGAAGGCAAACGAAAAAATAGGCCGCGGCATGTCCCGCCCGACCAGCGGCTCATGTCCTTTGTCGAAATCAATCAAGGCTATGACGGAGATCAGGCCATCAACGAAGCTCTACGCTGTCTGCGCTGTGATGTACGTCCAAACGCTCGAAGTCCCTGGAGGTAAACTATGGAATCACAAGTCATTCAAATAGAAATAAATAAACGACAGGTATCAGTACCGAATAATACGCTCATCGTTGATGCTTGTAAAAGTGCAGGATTTGCAGTTCCGACACTCTGCCACATGAGCGGCCTTTGCAGTAACGCTTCCTGCGGTGTCTGCGTAGTTGAAGTAGAAGGTGCAAAAAGCCTGATACGTTCCTGTGTACAGATGGTCAGCCCCGGCATGAAAATAACCACCAATTCAAAACGAGTGCAGGAAGCACGTAAAACTGTTGTAGAACTGCTCCTCGCCAACCATCCTGATGATTGTCTTTCCTGCCTGAGGAATCAAACCTGTGAACTCCAGGCACTTGCAGAGCTCGTTGGTGTGCGCACAAAACCATATAAAACGACAAAGCGGCATAAAACACCCGACAATACAAGCGATGCAATCATGCGTGATAACGCTAAATGCATTCTCTGCGGACGCTGTGTTGCTGCCTGCCGTGAGATACAAGGGGTCAGCGCCATAGATTTTACCGGAAGAGGCATTGGAACTCATATCGGTACGTTTATGGATCGTTCGTTGCAAAACTCTGTATGCGTTTCCTGCGGACAGTGTACGCTCGTGTGCCCAACCGGCGCACTTACCGAACGCGATGAGAGCGATGCAGTTCTGTCAGCACTGCAGGATCCGGATAAAGTTGTGATAGTGCAGACCGCACCCGCAATTCGAGCCAGTCTTGGTGAAGCACTCGGCATGAAACCAGGGAGCCTCGTCACAGGAACGATGGCAGCAGCACTCAGGCGGCTGGGTTTCCGGTATGTGTTTGATACGCAGTTTACTGCTGACCTTACGATCATGGAAGAAGGAAGCGAACTCCTCGAACGAATTACAAAGGGCGGCGCACTTCCAATGATTACCAGCTGTTCTCCTGGATGGATTAATTTTATTGAAACATTCTATCCGGAATTGCTGCCGCATCTCTCTACCTGTAAAAGTCCTCAGCAGATGTTTGGTGCACTGGCAAAATCCTGGTGGGCTCAAAAAGAAAACATTGATCCCGCTAAGCTCGTAGTCGTATCAATCATGCCCTGTACTGCTAAAAAACATGAAGCTCACCGCGAGGAAATGAAAGATGCTTATGCGTGGTGGCAAAAACACGGTTATAGCGGCACTCCGTTCTATGATGTTGATTATGCTTTAACAACGCGCGAGCTTGCTCGTATTATCAGGAGAGCTGGCATTGATTTTGCAGCACTTCCAGAAGAAGATTTTGACAAGCCGCTTGGAATCTCAACAGGTGCAGCTACTATTTTTGCAAGCACAGGTGGTGTGATGGAGGCAGCGCTCCGTACTGTCTATGAAATTGTAACTAAAACACCGCTTCCTAAACTGGAACTCCAGGATCTCCGCGGACTTGAAGGCATAAAAACTGCTGCATTAGAGCTTAACAAGCAAAAAGTTGAAGTTGCAGTTGCACATAGCCTCAAAAATGCGCGGGTTGTACTCGATGAAATTAAAGCAGGAAAAAGCCCCTATACGTTTATCGAAATCATGTCCTGCCCGGGAGGATGCGTCGGCGGAGGAGGACAGCCGCTCAGAACTGATTGGACGTCACGAAAAGTACGGCAGGAAGCTATTTATACAGAAGACAAAAGACTTCCTCTGCGAAAAAGCCATGAAAATCCAGCAGTACAGGAACTCTATAAAGTATTCCTTGAAAAACCGCTCGGGCATCTGAGCCATGAACTCCTCCATACGCACTACACACCCAGAAAAGTCTGATATGTACACTATGCACACATTACTACCATGACAATACGGCAGGCTCGCGCCTGCCGTATTTGTTTTATGCGAGCAAG
>CAZVTR010000073.1:0-2530 GCA_964630305.1 uncultured Treponemataceae bacterium
CTTTTCTTTTCAGGAAATTTGTATGTAATACTATCGGGATGTATATAATTATCTTCATAAAAGGTAGACGTTTTAAACGAATAGGCAAGAAAATCAATAATTCCAAAATTCTTTTGTGCAAATACAACAGCTGATGATATGCACAGCAAACTGATTACGAGCGATATTGTGTTAATTGCTTTTAATGGATAGATCGGGATGTCTTTTCTCTTAAACTTTGTAAAAAATTCCAGTCTGATCGTAACTTTAAAAATGTTATATCCAATAACAATAAAAATAAATGTATACAATAAAGGCAAAATTATGCAATTAAAAAGATAATTGAATAAAATTTCTTTTCCCACACCTTTCATTGGGCTGAAGATTTGGAAAAAAATTTCTCTCGCAGTAGCTGAAGGAAAATTCTTTTTAATCCAGAGCATGGAATTTAGTACAACAAAGGAAACAAATAGAATAGTGCAAAAAATAATCTGGATGACTATTGTTTTCTTTTTAATGCGTTTTACTTTCATTTTGTGTTCATTATGGTAAATAAATACTTTGGCACTGTCAAGACTTCACATGTACTTGCCATATAAGCATTTTTGCATTATTATAAAAATGTCGTGGGGTGGTTCTTAAGTGAGCCTGAGATTATACCCGTTGAACCTGATCCGGATAATGCCGGCGAAGGGATTCTGACGTACTCATTCCCCACAGCCATTTTCTCTGCATGGAAGCGTCATGCGGATAGTTCTGCTAATGCAGAACCAATCTGGCCTTCTAAGGCTTATAAGGAGTTGCTATGGCTGGGAAACAATCCTGGAAACTTAATGAAATTGTTGTACTTGTTGTACTTTCTGTTGCAGTCGGTGTTTTGTTTTGGGGCTGGACGTTTGTTGATGCTCTTTTCTCTGCACCACTTAAACAGTTTGGTTTTAATTATCTTTTAGCAGGAGTATGGTTTATTGGTGGTACATTAATTCCATTTTTAATTCGTAAACCTGGATCTGCAGTTGCCGGAGAAGTTCTTGCTGCTATTATTGAGGGTTTTATCACTCATTGGGGTATTACTGCAGGTATCTGGGGACTAGTGCAGGGTATAGGTGCAGAAGCTGTTTTCCTTGCGACCGGTTACAAAAAGTGGAATCTCAAAACGATGATTGCAGCCGGTGCTGTATCTGGAATTTTTTCCTACATGCTTGATTTTTTTTATAGTCAATACTGGACGCTCAAGGCATGGGTAATTGCAGTGCAGTTTGCTTGTGCAGTGCTGGGCGGTATCCTATGGGCAGGTATTGTCGGATATGCTCTTGCTAAAGGAATAATAAAAACAGGAGCAGCTGCGAATCTCCTTTCGGGAGAAGATCTTGCATGAACTTGTGGGGCTTAAGAATTGTACCTGCACATACCGTACGAGCAAAAGCCCAACATTAAGTAATATAAATTTTTCACTCTTAAAAGGGGATCGTGTCCTCATTGGAGGAGCCTCCGGCACGGGAAAGTCAACGCTTCTGGCTTTGCTTGCCGGGCTTATTCCTGACTACATTCCAGCGAGAATAGCGGGCACTGTGACAATAGCATATACATCTCGTGCATTAGTGATGCAGAATCCAGAAGCGCAAATTATTACTCCATCAGTTTTTGAAGAACTTGCATTTGCGCTTGAAAATAAAAATATTCCAGAAGCACTAATATCTAAAAAAGTTGAAGCAATCCTTAAGCGAGCTGGACTATTTGATAAAAAAGACAGACATCCTCTCTCATTATCGGGAGGGGAATGTCAGCGTGTATCATTAGCTGCAGCTATGGCACAGGAAGCTGATGTGCTTTTTATGGATGAACCGCTTTCTTACCTGGATAAAGCATCCTCATCTTCACTCGTTGCCTTGCTAGAAAAAGAAATGCGTTATGATACCGCTGTTATCGTCGAGCACCGGCTCGAACTTTTTAAAGATTACTGCAACAGATTTTTTAAAGTAAATAACGAACGAATAGAAGAGTGTGCATTTAATGAGTTAATAAAAAATCATTGTATTTTTTCTGCTCAGTGGTTTTCTCAAAAATATGATATTGATAACAATAATAGAGAACGCATTGATTGTAAACAAAGTGAAGCAATTATAAATACTACCACTGCACTGCCTGTATTATCAGTAGTCAATATGAGTCATTCCTATAGCAACGATAATAAAACAGTACTCTTTAAAAATGTGTCTTTCGATGTGTATCCAGGAACTATTGCTGTGATTATGGGAGCGAGCGGTTCTGGCAAAACCACCATATTAAAAAAAATAGCTCATATACTGCCTGTTGCTCCGCATGAAGTAGTCTTAAACGGTAAAACAAAATATTCTTTGCAATATTTGCGAGAAAATTGTTTTATTGTTCCGCAAAACCCAGAACATATGTTTATTGCAGATACCGTGTTAAACGAGCTTGCTGTAAACAGCGACAAAGCAACTGAATACCTTAATCAATTTGGACTAGCTGGTATGGAACAGCGGCATCCGTTTTCATTGAGTGAAGGTGAAAAACGGCGTTTGAATCT
>CAZVTR010000073.1:2630-4408 GCA_964630305.1 uncultured Treponemataceae bacterium
GCAGTTTTACAATGCTTATTCCTCTATTGCTTGCGTTTGATCCTATTACGCCAGTTCTCTATATTGGTTTAACAGTAATTGTATATAGTATTGTTGGGCTGCAAAATCCTCTGCAATATATTAAAACTGTATTCGCATTATCACTATTTGCTCTTTCGCTTGTTGTTATAAATATTATTGCTCCTGCAGCTCGACATAATTTGATTGAACGGAGCCTTGCAATCTATGTTAGAAGTTTAGGACTTATCATGGTTTCTATCGGTTATTTTTATGTAATAAGTCCTTATGACGCAGTCTATGCATTAATGCACAATGCGGGATTATCGCCTCGAATAGGTTTTTCGCTTTTTGCCGGCTGGAATACTGTACCATTGTTTATCCGTGATATGAATACTTTAAAAGCAGCAATGTCTTTTAGGTATGGAAGAAAAAAAATACCGTTTCGTACTCGAATGTTCGGAGCAATTATATTACTAAGCCAGGCTGTGCGTCATGGAGAACGTGCTTCGCTTTCAATGGCAGTGCGTGGAATCGATTCAATTGCTGTTACAACAATTGGCTGCAGGAAATATTATCAAAGAAGCAGTGTTAAAAAAATATATTGGAATATAAAAGATACAATTCTTTGTATCGGAGTCGTAGTTTGTGTGTTAGTACTGTTTTATATAAGCATACGAGCAGGATGGTTCAAGTTTGAACTTGGGTAAATAAAACGAAAAAGGAGACTAATCATGGAGAATATTGACGAAATTAGATCAGCATTGGCTATTCAATGTCTTCCATTTGGAGTTATAGAAAAGGAAAAAATCTATGATATTGTGCATGAAGCGATTATGGCTATTGATGCTTCAGGACTTTCGTATACCGTAGGCCCTTTTGAAACCGTTATTGAAGGGCCGCTTTCTAAATTACTTGAAGTTGCAGAAAATGCTCATAAGGCTATGCTTAAGGCAGGTGTTGCCACATGTGCCACCTATATGAAGCTATGGAGCGGCAATATTGGTACAAGTGAAGAAAAAATAAAAAATTATCGCGCAAAAGGTCATTGAACCTGGCATTGTACTATACGGTCTATAGCGGGAGCAGTGCATAGAGTAGGCCTGCTCCAATAATAATCCATGCAGGGTTAATAGCAGTAAAAAGAGTAAGCACTGTTGCTGCAGCAAAAAAAATCAGAGGAATCACAGATAATGTTGCTGGCAGCAGGCTCCATACCGTAAAAACAAGCAGAGCAATACCCGTAGTTCGTAATGCCTCATCAAGTGCAGTTTTTTTTAAATTAATTTTTTTACTGATTTTTGACATAATGAGTATTAGCAGTACCGGCGGAAGCAGCACGGAAATGCTCATTAACAGTGCTCCGGGAACTCCACCATATTTAAGTCCAATGAGGGTTGCTGCATTTAATGCAATAGGACCTGGCGTTGCTTGTGCGACAGGAATAAGCCGCTGAAAATCGGCTAGGGAAAGCCAATTGGGTACAAGTTCATTCTGCATAATACCAATAATTGTCCAGCCACCGCCAAACCCGACTAACCCAATTTTAAAAAAAATGAGAGCAAGTTTTATTATTGAAATTATAGTATTCATAATGTTTTTCTAGCTTCAAGTAAATAGAAAATAGCAATGCTGCAAAAGATAATAGGTATAGACCAGGATGGAAATATGATAAAAAGCAAACATGCAATGATTGTACTTATAATTCGTGCGCTGTTCCATTTTCTGGTTTTAATATTTTTTAATAAAAAACTTAATACAACACCCGGAATGACAAAACG
>CAZVTR010000074.1:0-3965 GCA_964630305.1 uncultured Treponemataceae bacterium
TATAAGAGCTTTATAGGTATTTGACTCATTTTATGCATCTATGGTATAGTGTGGTACTAAATTTCGATTATATGAAGCGTTATGCAGGGAGGCATATTGGCAGACAAAAAAAATGTTCGTCTGAATGATCAGATTAAGGCAAAAGAAGTTCGGTTGATTGATGAAAACGGTGAACAGAAAGGCGTTGTTGCACTGACCGACGCCTTGCAGATGGCGTATGCAGCAGGGTTAGATCTTGTTGAAATTGCTCCAAATTCTGAGCCTCCTGTTTGCAAAATAATGGATTATGGCAAATTTAAGTTTGATCAAGAACGCAAACTCAAGGATAATCGAAAGAATCAGAAGGTTATAAAACTTAAAGAAGTTCAGCTGCATGTTAAAACCGATGAAAATGCGCTGAGTTTTAAATCCAAGCATATTTTGGGCTTTCTGGAAGAGGGCAACAAAGTTAAGCTATCTATTAGGTTTAAGGGACGGGAAATGGCTCATCCTGAACTTGCCATGGAAGTCTTTAAAAAGATGCTGGAAAAAATCGAAGGTGCCTATGTGGTGGAAAAAGATGCCGTGTATGAGGGACGTTCGGTTACCATGATTATTGCTCCGAAAACAGGAAACGTGAAAAAGACAACTCGGTCAAAAGATGATCTTGTTGCAGAAGATACTAATCAATAAGGTGGATTGCTATGCCTAAAATGAAGACTAAGAGCGCCGCTGCAAAGCGTTTTTCTATGACTGCAAGCGGAAAGATTAAGTACAAGAAAATGAATTTGCGCCATATTCTTACCAAAAAAGCATCAAAACGCAAGCGCAAACTGAGAAGACCAGGATATGTAGCAACTGGTCCGGTATACGAAATAAAGAAGCGTCTGCTTCCTTATGCATAAGTAGTAAGTTTCTGTGTCGATACGAGATACCCCGTTCTTGTATAGGCACCAAACACACAACACAGAAAACGAGGAGTAAACCATGCCAAGAGCGGTTGATGGTACAAGAAGAAAAGATCGGCGTAAGAAGATTTTAAAACTTACAAAAGGCTATCGTGGCCGCCGGTCAACCAATGTTAAAGCTGCCAAAGATGCACTGGCTAAATCACTGATGTATGCCTATCGTGATCGCCGTGACAGAAAAGGGCAGTTCAGAAGGCTGTGGATTGTTCGTATCAATGCAGCCTGCCGTGCAGAAGGGCTTTCATACAGCAGGTTTATCGAAGGTCTGAATAAAGCACAAATAACTATCGATAGAAAAATGCTTGCAGATATCGCAGTGCGGGATCCTGCTGCATTTAAAACCATTGTCGATCAGGCAAAACAAGCATTAAAGGCATAAGTATGCTGACCCTCGAGCAAGTTAAAACACTGGAGTCAAAAGTTGAGCGCGCTGTTCAAGTCATCAATGCGCTGCGCTCAGAAAATAAACAGCTTAAAACCAGTTTGCAGTCTGCAAACCGCAGAATAGCCGAGCTTGAGGGTCTCCTGCATACCGTTGAACAGGAGCAGGGAAGAATCGAGGAAGGCTTCAAGCAGGCATTACGAAAACTCGATGAGCTTGAAGACAGTTTGTATACGGGAGCTTCATCAAAACCAGCAGATGCTCAGGGAGCAGGAAAATCGCAGAGCAGTGCTGCTGTGCAGAGTGCTTCTGCCCAGGATAGTGTTCAGGGATACGATGCTGCTCCTCTTAAGCCTGCGCAACCTGAAGTGCGAGCATCGGAACAAGAGCCAGACGAGCTTCCTGAAGCAGAATCCGAAACAAAAGCTCCGGATCAGCTTTTTTAGAATAGCATGGCGGTAGAAAAACTCCGTATTGATATTTTGGATACTTCGCTCACAATAGAGACCGATGAGCAGGCGGAGTATATAGAATCGATAGTTTCTTACATTAAAAAAAAGGTTGCTATGATTCGTAACGCAACACTGGTTACGGATCCGTTGAAACTTGCAATACTTTCAAATATATACATCGTTGATGAGCTTTTTACAGCGCAAAAGCAAGTTCAGCAAACATCGCAAACTGCCGATATGGAATACATTGCAGATGCTACTGAACGGATATTGCTTACCATTGACAGCGCTCTCAACGAAACTGAAAACCTTGATAAAGTGGAGTAATAAGTATGGGAATTCCTTTGAATAGTCTGCTTGATTATAATGGCAATGCCTATGAATTGGCAGTTGCAATTTCTAAGCGCGCCTATCAGCTTGCAGTACTCAAGACTCCCGATGTAGTCGACAGCGATGGAAAAGTTGTCGGATTAGCAATGAATCAGATTTTTTCAAAAGAGATTGTTTACCAAATCGAAGAATAATGTTCTGGCCATTTTTGGGCCGACTGCCAGCGGAAAAACCGATCTTCTCAAGCGTTTATTCGTAGACACGGGATTACAGGACCGTGTCCAAATTATTTCTGCCGATAGTATCCAGGTTTTTCGCGGGCTGACCATAGGTTCGGCAAAGCCTGATCCAGAATTTCTTGCGCAGCTTTCCCATAAACTCATCGATATTATGGAACCCGATAGAGATTTTTCCATTGGGGATTTTATTCGGCTTGCCGATGAAGCCTGTACCGACTGTATCAATGTGGGAAAACTGCCGGTGATTTCTGGCGGGACTGCATACTACATTAAGGGATTTATAATGGGGATTCCTGATACACCGCAGGTAAGCCCCGAAGTTCGCGTGCGGGTACAGCAGGATTTAAGCCAGTGCGGCATCGATAAGCTCCGTGAGGAACTTAAGCTCTATGATCCAGCGAGCTATGCTCGTATTCATTACAATGACACATACAGGCTCACACGGGCTCTGGAAGTCTTCCGGGCTACAGGGAGGCCGCTCTCTTCCTTTACCGTTCCTGAAGAACCCCGATCGCGATGGAATGTGCAAGCATTTGCACTCAATCGTCCCCGGGAGGAGCTGCTTGAACGCATTGCACGCAGAGTCGATGCAATGTTTCAAGACGGACTTGTCGAAGAGATTAAAGCGTTGCTAGCACAGGGATATTCTCGAAACACACCGGGGCTAAAGGGTATTGGTTATGCCGAGTTTATGGAAGCAGTTCAGGAGTTTGGTCCCGAGTGTCTTAATGATGCAACTGTACTTGCCCGAATACGAGATGAGATTATTTTGCATACAAGGCAATATGCAAAGCGGCAAATGACGTTTATGCGTTCGCTTCCGCAAGTAAAGTGGATAGATCCGGATAATATACTTGCAATAAAACAAGCCATAAATGCTGCCCTTGCTCCTGACATACTCTTTGAGTATACTGAGGCACATGACGCTTAATCAGTTTCTTGTTTTTACTGCACTGTCTCTGCTCCCTATCTCCGAATTGCGCGGTGCTATTCCCTATGGACTTGCTGTTGGCGGTGAAATTTGGTGGATTGCACCCCTCGCAGTTGTTATAAACGCACTCGTTCCTTTTGTGGCATTTCTATTTCTCGATACTGTACATAAAATTTTATTAAAACTAAAATGGTATGAAAAATTTTTTTCGGCGCTCAGCGTTCGAGCTGTCAACAAAATACATGCTAAGGTTGAAAAATACGGATACGCTGGCCTTCTTGTGTTTGTTGCAATTCCGCTTCCGATTACTGGGGCCTGGACGGGAGCGCTTGGAGCGTGGCTTTTGGCAATGAACCGAAAAAAATCTGCTCTTATGATTATAGCGGGCGTTGCAGTCGCAGGTGTTATAGTTTCTTTAGTATTGCTGCTTGGCATAAAGAGTTTAAGTTTTTTTATTAAGAAAATATAAGCTATGATTGATTACAAAAGCGAACTCAACCCGGAACAGTACGATGGGGTAACCTCTATTGAAGGGCCTGTATTGATCATTGCAGGCGCCGGTTCAGGTAAAACCAGAGTAATAACGTACCGAATTGCTTATATGCTTGAAAAAGGCATTCCACAATCGCAGATTCTTGCGCTAACCTTTACCAACAAAGCCGCAAAGGAAATGGCAGATCGCGT
>CAZVTR010000075.1:0-3531 GCA_964630305.1 uncultured Treponemataceae bacterium
GCCATCTGCATGAACATAGAGCACATTACCAGGACCCTCGCAAAAATCATCAGTAAACCAGTCTGCATCATTCCAGGTGAGTGCATCCGCACTATGTGATCGCTTGATGTGTGTAATTGGTATGTACATTCCTGAGCTATCAAAAACGCCCTCAGCTTCTTGATGTAACCGCTGTATATCCACAATTCTGTACGGTATAGTATCGTACTCAAGCATACCGTTTATGCTGTTTGCAAGATTTTCTAACAGCTGTTTGTTTTCAGATGGATCTTCATCATATACACACGCAAGTTCGATGCTTTCTTTATTTTCCGATATGGTATACACTGTTTTAATAAATAGAGCTAGCTCACTACTAGTTTGCTGATGATACGTATCAAAACTTACACATATTGTTCCATCAAAGCCAGCTTCATATAGCTTTTGCAAGGTATTTTCTAGCTCGATCTTATCTCTAAACCAAACACCGTTCGTCATTATTCTATCAAAAAAAAGATCATTATCTCGCACATATTTAACTGCTTCTGCTAAAACATCTGGTACTAAAAACGGTTCACCCCCGGAAAAACCAATACGTTCAATTTCAAACTCTTTACACATGTCGAGAAGCCGTTTTACTAAATTGATATCCAGTACCTTATTGGTTCTAGAAACATTGCAGTGCGCACATGCTAAGTTACAGGCATCGGTGAGGGCAAAAATAATCTCATCGGGCTTAAACATATGGTATGAGTATGCGCTACTTTTGCTCTAAATGCAATTCCATATTCAAAGGGAATATGCTATGCTTTATCTATCCATTTTATATTTGGAGGAACTATGACTAAAGTAATATCACTTGGCGGATCGATTGTTGCTCCATCTACTCCTGATATTGAATTTCTTAAACAATTCCGTACAGCAATAATTTCCTGGCTCGATAAGAGTGCAGACCATAGAATAATTTTTATTGTAGGAGGTGGTGCCCCAGCTCGAGCATGGCAGGAGGCGTACCGAGCTGTCAGCAATAATAATGACAGCGAACTCCAGGATTGGATAGGTATCATGGCCACACGGCTCAATGCGCAGTTAATTAAATCAATTTTTTCAGACTTGTGCCCGCAAGAAGTTGTTACCAATCCGGAAGCTGTTACCATTTTTGCTGGAAGAATTCTGGTTGCAGCTGGATGGAAACCTGGTTTCTCCACCGACTATGATGCTGTTGTGCTAGCAGGCCGATTTTCTGCCGACTGCGTCATCAATCTCTCTAATATTGAAAA
The DNA here is from genome assembly GCA_964630305.1 of uncultured Treponemataceae bacterium. Taxonomy (GTDB): domain Bacteria; phylum Spirochaetota; class Spirochaetia; order Treponematales; family UBA12059; genus JAKPPT01. Next base: position 1,260 of record CAZVTR010000075.1, read on the forward strand.
AGTATATACTGCGGATCCTAAAAAAGATCACTCTGCAAAACCCATCGATACTATATTATGGAAAGATTACCGCATCATGGTTGGCGACACGTGGGAGCCAGGAAAAAATACTCCATTTGATCCTATTGCTGCAAAAGGCGCAGAAGCTATGCACCTGAAAGTCATTTGCGCCGGTGGCAGAAATATTGAAAACCTGCTCAATATTCTCGATGGCAAGCCCTTTGTAGGATCTGTCATCGGTCCAGACTGATTATCTCCACAAAAAATAGACTAGTGTTTTTAGGGAAGCTTACTGAGCATTTCTGTATACCGCTTCACATCATCGGCTCTGCTTAGCTTTTCGGATAACGTAATGAGCTCAGTGATACAGCGTTTTGCAGCTCCGACATCATTTAAGAGCAGTGCAACATAGAATGCACGGCGGTAATAGTCAAAAGACTTTTCGTAAGCACCTGCCTTCTGAGCAAGCTTTCCAAGCGCTTCAAGATCCAGCAGTATACCGCGGGAATTTTCTGCTTTTTTATCGCCGTCAAGCGCCTTTTGCATCCATTGTTCTGCAAGCGTATTACTACCTGTTTTATTTGCAATAATTCCTAATGTGTAGCAATTTGCTGCATATTCGCTCCACTTTTTTTCTTTAAGATTAATACTACTAGCTGTTTCTAAAAGGGTTTTCGCATCATCATAACGTGTCTGCTTAACATACACCACTGCAGTGTTATGTAAAATAACGGCAAGCAAACGATTATTATTTTTTGACAGCAGGCTTTTTGCTTCCTGCAATACAGAAAGAGCTTGTTCCAAGTTGTTTTGAGTATAATAGTATTCGCCCAGGTTGCATAAACACAAAGCTATAAGATCTTTGTCCCCATAAAATTTTGCATCTTCATAAGCATGCTGTAATTCTTTATAAGCTTCTGAATACTCCTGGATTAGGAGGTAGACCCTCCCTAAAGAACTCCGTGCTTTTATTGCTCCTTCTTGATTATCAACCACGAGGTTTGTTTCCAGTGCCTGGTTATAGTATTGCAAGGCTGATGCGTACTGTCCCTTACTGGTGAATTCGTCAGCAAGTTTTAAATATCCCGCAGCTTCGTTTTTTTGTGCATAAATAATATTCTCAGATTTTCCAAGCGAGGAACAGGAATACAGCACTACAACAATGAGTGCACTCATGCATAGTTTTTTCATTCTATATTTCCCTCCCTCATGCTCTGATAAAGAGATTGCTGTTCCTGTCGTTCTGGAATACCGCCTTTTATGAGAGGATTATTCTTTATACCTTCAAGAACATCCTGAGCTTTTTGTATTGCTATCCTGGTTTCATTGAGTACTGCAGCAATTTTAGGAACTTCTGCATTGAGACTGGAAATTATATATTGCAAATTCTTAACACTCTTTTCGATTTCAGTTGTTATACTATTGATTTTTGTTAATAGTGTATTGTTTTTATCTCCAAGTAGCTTTGGAATAAGACCAGTAGGATCTCGTAGAGCTTCACTCGTAGCTTCAAAATTACCTGTAATAACATTAAGAGATGCAACTAATGTGTTTACTTGATCAATGAGCGTGCTGGTTCTTGCTTGTACATCAGCGATAATGCCATTTACATTGTCCATCATCACAGGAAACTGATGTGTAGTGTTTTGAATGTCAGTTACAATATTGCCAAGTGGTCCTGTACTTTGACCTGCTAGTGCTCTGTTTATTTCTGTAAGTGTTCTATTTATGGTAACAACAGTTTTATTTACATTTTCAAGTAAAGGGTTAATATTTGACAACAGCCTGGTTATTGTATCATCTTTAATTGGCACATCGACCAATCCCTGCTCAATATATGCCTGTCCCTCAGGAGAGTCTGCAAGATAGATAAAAGATCCTTCTTCAAGTAATTTCTCACCCTTCCCTGGCAAAAATAAAAGCTGAGTACCCAAACCAATAGGGGAAACAGATAACTCTAAAAGTGAATATTCCTTTACTTTATCATAATAGGTATCAAATATATAAAATTCCACGTCAACCGTGTTTGTTTCATTTAGCTTAATTTTGTTTATTTTTCCAACTTGAAAACCCTTCATGAGAATTGGCGTTCCTTCTGCAATATTACCAGCAGAAGCAAAAACAGTTTTAAAGTAATAATTTTTTGCAAACCAGCGCTGGTTTAGTCCCAACAAGATTACAATAACGCCAAGAAAAACTAGAGAAAGAATAATAAATAACCCAACTATCTGATCAGCAAATTTAATCTTAAATTTCATACATCACTCCGGTT
>CAZVTR010000076.1:0-2600 GCA_964630305.1 uncultured Treponemataceae bacterium
TAATGTTACTTGATTCCCAGAACTTGTTGTAACCGTAAATGTATTTCCAGCAGACACTTGTTGCTGATTTTGTGTTTGTGCCTGATTCTGAGCGGCAGCTTGAAATCCGTTAACAAAGGTTTCGATTGCCTGCACTGTTGCATTTTGATTAATTGCTATCGCTGTTTCCATACTGTTCACGAATGCCTGAGCGCCAGAGGCAATCCCATTTGCTACATTTACCGCTGCATTGCTTACTGCATTCAGTACGTTGTTAGCTGCCTGAGCTGTTGTGTCAATGACATTGTTTACCGCTGTTTGTACAACATTGATACCACTTTGTACTGTGCTAATAATAGATTGCACGGGATTCTGTGTTGTCTGTTGTTGCTGTTGTTGTGCAGTATTTGCAGTTCCTGCTCCTGTCTGTTGCGGCGGTGTCTGAGATACATTGATAGTTCCTGTATTGAGAGTAAATCCATTATTAGTCAGTGTAAATCCTATCTGACTTGTTTGTGCTTGAGGTGCTGCTGGCTGTTGCGGCTGCGGGGCATTTGCTGGTGCAGGTTGTGCTGTTCCTGATGTTGTTGCTTGTTGTGAACTGGGTGCATCCGGTGTCGTTAGAGTCTTTGTTTCTTTCTCCTTTTTAATTTCTGTATCCTTTGCTTCTTTTACCACTGCCTCGCTCACGTTTTTCGCTTCCTGCTTAATGCTTTCTTTTGTATCAGTTCCGTCGATGAGCATCGCACCATTTCCGCTTCCGCGGGTTTTCTTTTCTGGCTGCTCTTTTTCTTCGTTTTCTTTTTTGGGTTCGACTGCCTTTTTCTCGTTTGCATCTGATTGTTTCCCTTCCGCAAAGGCATCGTTTACAAAACCATCGTCTTTGATCATGCCTGCAAACTCCACCCCTGGCTCTTCTGCTATCGGCTTCCAAGCTCCTCCTCGTGCTTGCACCAGCGCTTGACCCTTCAGGGTGTTCTCAGTGTCATCAGTAGCAGTAAGGCTCTCATCATTATCTGTATCATCATCATCTCTGCGCTTGCGCTTTGCCTTGGGCTGTTCGATGTAGAGTACGATGAGCTCTGCAGGGATTGGCATCTTTTGTTTACTGTTTGTACGTTCTTTAACTTGTTCCATTTTATTTTGTTCTACCATGAGTTTGGCGGGTTGTAAAGGGCTGCCCTATGCTTTGACATGGGCAGCCCTGAAACTGGAATTACTTTAAGGGCAGTATCCTGATAAACTGCTTGCCTTTAACCGTTGCTGCCTGGTTTGTAGTTTCTATCCAGCGCCTGCCATTTTCTTCTTTAAGGGTAATGGTATAAGGTTTCCCTTCTGATATAGGTGACAACTGCACTTCTATTTCCCTCTCTGCAATTTCTGCAGCGCCCCATTCGCATATCCAGCCTCGCTCCGGGTCACCTAAATCGTAGTAAATAACAACATGGTACCACCCCGGGTTTAGATCTTCATCTTTTCCAATGATGAGGATTGCTTTTGTGTTTACAAAATCAGCTTCGTTTGCTTCTCCCTGCGCTGTCGGTATATACCAGAGACCTTCAAGGGGATCTACTCGGATGAGGGTGTTATAGTCAGAATATGGATTCTGCTTAACAAATATTTCATCAGGTGAGACTTTTAACTCTTTAACTGGGAATATCTTTATTGACTCAATTAAAAGATCATAACCACAAACACTACCATCAATAATAGCATTTATATAAAGCTGTAAATAAGAATCATTGTCTTTTACTAAAAGCGGTTTATATGTTAAATTATAATTTTTAGGTAATCCAGCTTCTATTATAGATGCCTCGTTCTCAGAAATTTCAGTAAAACTCGCTTCTCTTTTTACTAAAAAATAGAATTTAAGGCTCCAAACATATTTATTTTTATTTTTTTCAAAACCATTCATTAAAAAGCAATTAAAAAAGTAGTTATCTTTTATATTATAAAATATTTCAAAATATTGATAATTTATATCATAATCATACTGAAATTTTTTATATGATCGCCAAAAACCTTCATAATCATTATTACATTCTCTAATTCCAGTTATATTAATATTCCAAGCTTCATTATATTTTTTTTTAACATTAGTTTGATTTGTTTGTTTATTACTACTTGCCTCTGATAATGAAGTTTGCATGTTTTTATTTTTTGAAACGCCATTACAACTACTTAACAAAATTAAAACAATTAATATAAAAAAATATTTTGCTAGTTTCATTTCTCTCCCCTTAATCAATATGTATTATATTGAATCCAGCCTTCAGCATTTGTTATCGTTTGTTTTTCGTTACTCAAATTCACATACCACTCATAATGATAGGTCCCTGTTTTTTGCTGTTTATACAAGAATGGATCTCCTGGATATATTGGTGTACCATCAATATCTGTGAGTATCGTTTTTGTGTCATAGGCAACCATAACATAGTCCTCAACTTGATTTCCCAGCCGGTAATAAAAAGTATAATAGGAATACCTTTCATCAACTTTTAATGTTTGCGGATCAACAAATACTCGTATTGTATTCTCGGGTGATTTCAAATCCTGAACTTCACAAGTTACATCAATGTGATAATGAGTTCCTGAACTCTTACCATTGTTACCTTGAGGAT
>CAZVTR010000077.1:0-2597 GCA_964630305.1 uncultured Treponemataceae bacterium
AAGAAAAACAAAAAGGTTCAATAGTGCTTATGGCTACTCACGATTTATTTATTGTACAGAATTTTGCTGACTATATTGTAGGAATAAAAAATGGTGTTCAGGTTTTATGTGATGCATCGGTTCGGTGTTTTACTGCCAGTAACCTTGAAATGCTTTTCGATGTTCCAATGAGGCAAAGAGAAATTTTTATTCCGGGTATAATATAAAAAATACGAGTTTTAACTAATTACTTTCTCATGTGAGTTATTCAATAAAAAGAATAGTTGTGTGCTGTATGATAGCTGTTTTGCAGATGTTAAATACCAAGAGGCTCATGGATGAGCCTCTTATAGCATTATAAAGATTCTCTGGTATTACTGAAATGATGAATTGGATTCGTCAAAACCGATACTTGTTATGTCTATATCCTCTACAGTAAAAGATCCATAAGAACCTACGTAAATAGTTGTGCTGACCGATTTGCTGCTAAAGGGTGCAAGTGTGTCTGCATTTATTGTACCTTGCTCAGTGCTAGGTGTACTATTACCCGTGTATTGTACAGTAATATCAATCTGAGTATTGTACGTGGTTTTGTTACCGGTGTTTTCAACAGTAGCAGTTACAGTTAAATAGGGATCATTATATGTCCAGCTTATATCTTTACAGGTTACTTTATAATCCAATGTACATGCGGACACAATAGCAATAATGAATACAATACTTATTATTCTTATTGGTTTCATACTTACCTCCTTATATGTATAACAATATCACAAAAAGGGAAAAAAACAATTATTGATTTGCGAGCAGGGTTACAAAATCATCAAAGGGCATGGGCTTGTAAAAACAGAACCCCTGAATGTAATCACAGTTGATAGAGTATAAGAAGACGGCCTGGCTGGTTTGTTCTACACCTTCAGCAACGACTGACATGCCAAGCTCATGAGCAAGACTGGTAATCGATTTACACATATGCTGTGATTTTTTATTGTCTGGCAAGTGGAGAACAAACGAGCGGTCAATTTTTAAAATATCTGCAGGCATTTCAAGCAGGCGTGAAAGTGACGATAAGCCTGTTCCAAAATCATCAATTGAAACTTTAATGCCCGCAGTGCGTACTTGTTTAATAAAGGATTCAACTTCGCTGGAGTTCCATGAGTCCATGATCGTAGATTCGGTGATTTCAAGTTCAAGCTGTTCTGGACAAACATCGTATTTAGTGATCTTATCTTGAATTGATTCAAACAGTTTAGTGTTGTTGAGCTGTTGCGGAGAAATATTTAATGCAATATTAACTGTTGGGTTTTTTTGTGCAATGAGTGCCAGTTCTTTACAACCAGTTTCGAGCACAATATCTCCAATTTCATAGATGAGACCGGTCTTTTCGGCAATTTCAATAAACGTTCCTGGATAGTATAGTTTATCTTCATAGAGCCATCGCAAGAGACATTCGGCACTTTTTACAACACCATGACGGTCCACCTTAGGCTGGTAATGAAGCACAAATCGATTAGATGACGATTTTCCTGATAGTGTTTCTTTAAGCTGAGCGGTAATTTTTTCGGTAGCACGTTTTCGCTCCGCGAGGTTTTCGTTATAAAGAATAACCTGCGGAGCATTGATTTTCTTAGCTTCTACGAGCGATTCATCGGCGCATTTCATGAGTTCAGATACAGTTTTACCATGATCGGGAAAAATGCTGATGCCCATGCGGTATTTTAATAACAGGAGATGGTTTTCGTATTTCCATACAGTATCAATGTTGTTAATCAGGTTTTTAACGAGCTTAGAATCCAGCGAGTGTTTTCCATCGGTTACAATTAAGAATTCATCGCCTTCTGTTCGGCAGATTATATCTTGCGGAGACAGAAATCGTTTTATTTGTTTTGCAATGTGCGAAAGACATACATTGCCAGCATTGTAGCCATAATAGTCGTTTAGCTGTTTGAAGTTATTAATATCAAATAAGATTAATGTAAAAGGTGTTTTTGATAATGATGTAGTATCTAATTTTTTTTCAAGTTGCTCCATGCCAGCTTTTCGTTTAATAGTATCAGTAAGTTCATCAAAAACTTCGAAGTATTCCAAGCTGCGAATAATTTGTTTGTACCTAATGGCATTGCTGACAACACCAAAGAGCGACAGCAGGATAATAGAAAAAACAGCTCGCGGAGACTTTCCATGTGCAAGCGGATAATCGATGCTGTCTGCAATTGTAGAGAGCATGAGAATTAAATAACAGATGGCAAACAGCCATAAAAGTATATCGGGTTTTTGTCGTTTGTCTTTTCTAAAAATCTTAATAAAGAATAAAATTAGAGGCATGAGTGAAAGTATTGAACATGCTATTGCATATGCAAAATACCCTTTTCCAAGTATATATTTTTCATTATTGAAGGTAAAAGTTCCGGGAATATATATAAATATAAGAGGTACAAGACAGAGCGATAAATAAATTCTATTAAATATTTTGGGGCGAATGCCTGTCGATTGTGACATATCAAGAAAGATTAAAATGATAATTACAGGAATCATTGAAAAAAGGATATAGTTAAGCGCAATGAATTTTTCTGGTGATGTTTGATGAAATAGTTTGACAGCAACATAACCTATTACAT
>CAZVTR010000078.1:0-2546 GCA_964630305.1 uncultured Treponemataceae bacterium
TAAGCATTTCAAGAAATTCTTTGACAATTTCAGGATCAAAATGAGTACCCGAAAGTGATTTGATATATTCATATGCTTCTTTATGTTTCCATGCTTTGTGATATGGCCGGTCATGAATGAGCGCATCCCAGACATCAATAATTGAGAATATACGAGCTGCAATGGGTATTTTTTCTCCTTTTAATCCGCGGGGATAGCCGGTACCGTCCCATTTTTCATGATGACAGTAGGGAATATCAAGCGCTGGTAATAAAAATATTATATCACTAAGCATTCGTTTTGCATATTCTGGATGCTTGTTCATGATTAACCGTTCTTCTTGAGTGAGCGGTTCAGTTTTAAGCAAAATAGAATCGGGTATTGCTACTTTCCCAATATCATGCAAGAGTGCGCCGCGACGTATGTGCACAATATCCTCTTCGGGAAGGCCTACGCGCCGTGCTAGAGCAATAGTCATATCAGTTACTCTCAATGTATGACCTTCTGTTTCATGATCCCGCATTTCCAGAGCTTTCGACCAGCCTTCTATCGTGGCATCATATGAGTTAAGCAATTCTCTATCGGTTTCTCTAAGCTTAAAGAATAATTGCGCGTTATGAATAGCAACAGCTGATTGGCTAACCAATGCCTCGCTAAAATGAATTTGTTCTTCTGTAAATGGTTCGCCCTGGCGCTCTGCGACAATAACCCCGAGCGGTTCTTCTTCCCATCTCATGGGTATCGTAAGTGTTACAAACTTGCCAGATGCTGAATTTGTAATTGATTGAATAGTTTTTGAGATATCTACCGATTCTGAAATATCTTTATAAAGTATTGCATCGGTGCATGAGTTTTTCTGTTCATCAGAACGGTAATCACGTGATATGACAGGATGAATTCTATCGCTGATATCAAGTATAACATGTGCGCAATCATATGGAATAAGCCATGCAAGATAGTCAAGCATCGATTCAAGAATTACAGCAGTTTCCAGCTTTTTGGTTACCTCATTGCTGGCAATTCGAAGGATTTCCGCAGTTTGACGAAAATTGCGTTCTCTGTTAACAATTAATTGTATTTTTTCAGTAATATGCCTGAATCGTTCAGGCAATGGCTTGTTTGCATCATTTATTCCAAGAATATCACTCAATGAATCTAGAAACTGAGCAAAAAGCTTTTCTACTGAACCATCCATACCGACTCGCCAGCCATAAGCTTATTGAGATTTTCGGCAAAACGTCTGCCGTCTATTGGTTTCCCTATAAAGCCGTCAAAGCCGGCATTTTTTGCTTTTTCTATATCCTGTTTCATTACATTTGCGGTGAGTGCAATAATACATGTATCTTTTGTTTTTGGATTGTTTCGCAATTCATCAAGAATTGCATAGCCGTCTTTTTTAGGCAACTGAATATCAAGAAAAATGAGATCAGGAACGGTGGGACTTTCTCTCAGAAAATCAGCAGGATCAGAGCTACAGGTATAAACATGATCGGGATTGATACCAGCTAGTTTTAGAAGCCTTGTAATTACAAGGAGATTATTAGGGTCATCTTCTACAACTAGTATAGTAGCATTTGCAGCATCAAGTTTTTGATTCATTCATACCCCCATGTTTAGCTTTTGCCATTTTAATGACCCTTATTATATCATTGCGTGAAAATTGCGATTTTGGCAAGTAGGAAATGTTATTTTTTGCAATAAATGCATGTTCTTCCTGTGTCAGATCTCTGCAGCTGGTCAAAATAATGAGCGGATGTTCTTTTTTGTTTTCGAGTATTCGATTAATGACAGTAAATCCGTCGATATCAGGAAGCATAATATCCAAAAGGACAACACAATTTGGCTTTAGTGCGCTGATTTTTTTAAGACCTTCGTTGCCGGTACTTGCTGTGTCAATAATAAATTTACCGTCAATGATAAAATGCTTTAAAATATCTATTGCAGATGGATCATCGTCTACGATAAGTGCGGTACCTCCTGTTGGAGCAATGTCCTGCAGTATGGATTGAATTGTATTGGCATCGATGGGTTTTTCCAGATATTTATAAATCTGCATAGCTTTTGTGTGGGGTTCATCATGCTTGACTGAACAAATCACAATTGGAATCGTTGATGTTTCGCTATTGCTGCTCAAGGTTTCAATAACCTGCCAGCCAGAAAGTTTGGGCATAAAAATATCCAAAAAAATAACTCGCGGTTTGTGTTTTTTTGCCAGTTCAAGTGTTTCTTCTGGATGGGTTGTCGCAATTACTTCCCATGATGATTGCAGCTCCCATGATGCAATAGTGGTAAAATTAGGATCATCATCAACTACAAGAATATTTCTCGAGTCTTCATGAATATCTTCTCTATTTTGAGTCCCTGGGTGAGTGGTTGAAAGTTTACTTGTAAAACAAATTTCTGTTCCTACTCCAACTTCTGAGTCAATCCATATGGTACCGCCCTGAAGTTCTACAAATTTTTTGCTAATTGGTAAACCAAGCCCTGTGCCGCCAGCCTCGCGCGAAAGTTCTCCATTAAGCTGTAAAAACTCATCAAAGGCTTTTGGAATATCCTCTTTTTTTATA